>JBCDIT010000010.1:0-182323 GCA_038748775.1 Planctomycetota bacterium | reverse complement strand
TCGTCGCTGGGATACCGACCGCCGGCACCGGAAGCGATCGCTGCTGGCCCGCCTTCCGCTCCGCTCCAGGCGGCCCAGCAGCACGGAACCAATGACCAAAGACTCACATAGACTCTGGCATCAAACCCGGGGGCAGGTCACCCTGGGTGATCCGCTTGGCCTTTCGGTGTGCACGTGGGAAGGCACACTGAATGTGAGCATGTGGCATATCGGTGCGAGCGTTGAGCAAAGTGCGTCAATTACGGCCGTTGGTATCGGCAAAGACGGATGCAGGTTCGCTGTTCGAGCGACGGGAAAAGGATGGGGAATAACCGCTGATGGAGGCGGCGGCATACAAGCGGGCATGGGACGGGTCACCCTTGCGATTGATTTCAAAGGTAAACGTGCACCCTGTCAATGGCCGATCCGGTTCAACTCGACTGGGTACCGCCATCGCTACGACAAGAGCTTTTACATTAATTATGTTGGTGTCGGAGCGTCCGTCTTCAGCATTGGACCCGCGTTGGTTGCATACGATGTCTTTGTTGGTGGTTTCCATCTCGAAGCGTGGCAGGTCTTTTGGGGTGGCGATGCATCACTGAGCGGCTTCTTGGTCGGCGGCGGCTTTTCGGTAGTGGATATTCGACGATTGGTTCAAGTTCCATGATGGCTCGCCCTTCTCTAGCCGACGTGATCGCTATAGCAATTTGCGCAGTCTGTGTGCTGTCGGGCTGCCGCGATTCCGGCGAAGGTATTTCCCGCGAACTCTCAAGCGAGGTGCTCGCGATGGTTAAGAACTCCGAGTCCGAAGGAACCTTGTCGTGCAAAGCACTTGAAAGCCAGCTTCTTGCAGCTGGGTTCGAATCGAGTACAATAACCGTCAACGGACAAGAGCACTCCGGCTTCCGACGTGATCGTACGGTTGACGGACGAAACTACATGGAGTTCACTACCTTCATTCAGGAATTTGGTTCACTCAGTATCGAAGTGGGTGTTTTCGGCGCCGCACCAGACCCCGTCATTGTCTATCGCGGAATGTGCGTATCAGGTTGACCAGGGCTCCCAAATGGGCTTGCCGTGCAGCAAGATTGTGGGTCGCCTCATTGCTTTCCGAGTTCGCGGTCGTCTCCCGTGGACGATTTCGCGCCAGCTGGCGCACCCGTGTCCACAACACAAGCCGCCCCAACGGTTTGCCGCGTGGAACTCGTGGGCCACGTGCTCGCATATCCGCCCACTATCGTTGCTTCATAAATCCCGTGCCACGAGCGAGTTGCGGCTTACGTTCCGGTGCTTCGTGCGAAATCGTCCGTGGCACGAGGATAGAGCTGCGCGCGGATCGTTCGCCCGCGGTTTCGCGACTTGATCCAAGGCGTCGGACCGATCATGATTCCGATTCCTTAAGAACACATCTGTGCGGTCACTTGGCACATAAAAGCTGAATACCCCTCGATCATCTACCGGGAGACACGCACCCAGACCGCCGGTTCTGGGGTTGCGAGCGTTCCCCATCGTGTCCGCAGGCCGCGAGCGTGAAAAAACTTTCCGGGATACAGGCCAGGGTCCTGTATCGCGAGCCGTGTGTCACAGAAGCACCCGACCGCAGCACGTCGCACCATGATGCAACGACCGAGAGCGAACACGCTCTCACGGACTCAGAACACCGATTTGCAGGGGGACGCGACCCGATGCGAGTCGCGGAAATGGGCGATACAGGACTCGAACCTGTGACCCCCAGTGTGTCATACTGGTGCGCTAGCCAACTGCGCCAATCGCCCGAAATGTCCCGCTCGCTGAGCGGCTCGAACTGAGCCTTCGGCGAACGGAGGAGGCCAGTATAGCGCCCCTCAGCCCGACGTCGCCTCGGTTTCCAAAACCACGATCTCCACGCGGCGGCTCGTCTGCTTGTCCGCCTTGGGACGGGAAGACCCCATCGCGGCCGAGTAGATCCGAGCCGCGTCGACGCCCTTGGAGACCAGATACGCCTCGACCGCCAGAGCCCGCTCCGAGCTCAGACGCTCGTTCGTCTTCCACGCGCTCTTCTTGATCGGGTCCGAATCGGTGTGTCCTTCCACCCGAATCAGGTTGTCCGAAAACCGATCGTTCAGCACACCTGCAATCCGGTCGAGCTCCGCCCGGCCCGCCTTGCGGACAGTCGCCTGGCCGGATGCGAACAGCAGGTCGCCAGCGATGGTCACGACCCGAGCGTCCCCACGGCTCTCGAAGCCGTCGGCGTCTGTCCCGCCCGTCCGGCGGCGAACAGCGGCCTCGGTCTGGGCGTTGACGACTTCACCGCGGAGGCGGCTCAGCTCGGTGTCGCGATCCGCGACCCGTTCGTTGAGCACGCGCTTGTCGGTCTCGGCCCGTTCCAGGGCGTTCTGAGCCTGGGCGAGCCGCTCGCGGAGCTGCGTGTTTTCCTGGACCGCGAGGTCGTATTCGTCTTGAGGCACTCCGGCACAGCCCCCGAGGGCCGCGGCGGCGCCGGCGATGAGTGTCAAGCGTGTGTGCATCCGTTGGAACATGCCGATTCCCTTCGTGTTCCGGCCCGGCCCCTCGCCGGTCGGGCAGTCCAGTTTACGGTAAGTCAACGCCGGTCGTAGAGCCGAACAACAGCGTCAGCCCGGCCTCCAGCACCGGCTTGCCCAAGATGACCACGAACGTGCCCGCGGCGAGCGCCGGGCCGAGCGGCATCGCCCGCTTCAGCTTGCCCTTGAGCACGATCCCCGCCAGCACCCACGACAGTGCAAAGAACGGCGAGAGGAAGAACGCGATCGTCGCATCGATCCACCCCACGCACGCCCCAACCGCGGCCATGAGGTGTACGTCTCCGATGCCCATCGCCTCTTTGCCGAAGAGCAAGGACCCGAAAATCCGCACGGCCCAGACGACCACGCCTCCGATCAGGTAGCCCCAGAGCACCCCGGACAGAACGACGAGCCACGCCGGGGCCGCGACCCCGGCGAATACGAAACCGGTGCGTGGATCAACGATCGGATCCGCTGCTCCCATCGCCCACGCCTCGAACGCCCACCATCCGAGCCAAGCCAGCGCCGAGGGCGCCGCGAGGAACGCCATCTCTTTCACCATTTCGCGACGGGCGTACGGGTATTGCACCCACAGCTCGGCCCCGGATGCGTCGGGCGTCACTCCGTCCGACTTCGTGTCGCCTTTTGCCTGCAACGCCTCCGCTTCCCACTGGGCGTAATCGGCGAAGCTCTGCCGGAGCACGCCCGCCCGCACGAGGACCGCCGACACGCCCAACCCAACGACGCCGCCACAGGACGCGCCGATCCAGCCCCAGTCGCGGAGCGCTGGCGTCGGAAGGGACCAGATCCATCCCGACGCCGACCGCCATCGCCAACCGTCGTTCTCGCCCAGCCAGAGGCCGGGTGCCAGTTCCGAAAGCGCGCCGTGCTGGAGCGTCCAGATCAGCGCGTGCCCCGGCAGGATGACAACGGCCGCAACCGCTGGTATCCACGCCAAAATCAGCGGGATGGTGAACGTCTCGGCGTCGATGAGCGTCATCGCGACGAGCGACGCCAAGAGCAGCAAGAAGACCACGAAAATCGGCCAAGCGGTGAACAAGCCGTTTTCAGCCCATTCCGGGCTCCATGCCCCCGAACCACCCAAGGCCCCCGACGCGTCGAGCCCGAACCAAACGAAGTAGACCGCGCCGAACAGCAGACCCACGAAGGCCTCGACGAGCGGATACCTCGGGCTGATCGGGCTCTTGCAGAACCGGCACTTACCCCGAAGCAACAGCCAGCCGAACACTGGAATGTTCTCGCGCCACGTCAGCCTCGTGCCGCAATGCGGGCACTTCGAGGGCGGGGTCACAACACCCTCGCCCCGAGGAATCCGGTAGACGAGCACGTTGATGAGCGAGCCGATCGACGCTCCGATCGAAGCGAAGAACAGCGTTGAGAAGACCAAAGGCAAGTACTCGGCCAACCAAGACACTCAGCCGCCCCCGTCGCCCGGACCACGGAGCACCCGGGCCTCAAGCATCTCGATCTTCTGCTCGCTCTGCCCGAGGATCGAGCGGCATCGCTCGAGCAACGCCGCCCCCTCCTCGTACTTCACGATGCTCGCTTCGAGCCCGATCTCACCCGACTCGATCGCTTCGATGATCGCCTCAAGGCGCTCAACCGCCGCGTCGTAGCCCAGCGCCGTGATCTCTGAGGGATCGAACGCCGGTGGTTCACTCTGAGCGGGCGGTGTCGACATACATCTCTCCGGGGTCAACGGCAATCCGTCGGGCGCCGCCGCGTTCTCGGTAGCGATCTCGCGACGGTCGCGGCTCGCCCACTTCAGTTTAGGACGCCACCATGTCGACGCCCCGCTTCCCGTTAGTTGCCATCGCGATCCTCGCCACTATCGGAGGCTCCGGATGCGCCGGGCCGTCGAACGACTCATCCGCCGCAATGCTGAACCCAGCGGCCGGGCTCCGGGATGCTGATTCTGACGGCGACGGTAGCGTTTCTCGTGCGGAGTTCGACGCCCAAGCCCACGCTCGCTTCAACACGCTCGATTCGGATCAAAGCGAGAGCCTCGATCGCGCGGAGTTCCGAGCCGCATTCGACGCGGCGATCGCTCGTCTGCCCTGGGCAATCCGTCGACGGGCTAGCGATCGAGCCAACCTCGATCGCGCCTTCAGCGAGCGAGACACCGACGGCGACGGCGTGATTTCGCGATCCGAGTCTCTCAACGATGCTTCGAGGGCCTTCGGTCGATTCGATCTCGACGGAAACGGGATCTTGGCACCCGACGAAGCCGCGGCGATTCGTGAGCAAGCCCGCAACACGATGCGGAACGGGACGGACTGAGCCTCAACCCGAAAGGCCCCAACCCAATACCCGCGATATGTGCTGAAAGCGCTTGCACAATCATCTGCACGTTTGATACGATAGCAGACAGCTATCGCGCTGTTTGTTGCGGAAATGCGCGAGCGCACACCTCCTGGCGTTTCTCTAGCGCCGACTGTCCGCACATTCCAAGGAAATTCACATGCACATTTCTCTTGCAGGCGCGATCGCTGCGCTCGTACCCGCTGCCGCCTTGGCCGCAAGCTACGACTTGACCTCCGCGACCGACCTCCGAGTCCTCCACGGCCTGGGCCCGACCGACCCGGTTACGGTGGCGACAGCGAACGACGCTTCGGACGATGACGCGACGGTGATCACCGACGCGATGGACGCGGCGTCGTGGGGCGACGTGCTCACCCTGCCGGCGGGAACGTTCCACCTCAACACAACCGCCTACCTCGAAAGCGGGATCGAGCTCCGCGGCGCCGGGGCGACCAGCACGTCGGTCGCCGCGAACTTCGGGGGCTCGAGCCGCCTGCTTGAGATCCGAGACGAATCCGGGGTCACCGTCTCGAACATGCGGCTCAAGAGCCACAACACTACTACCGGCCTCGACCACATCGTCTACGTCCGCGACTCGACCAACATCGATATCGAAGACTGCATTATCCAACGCTTCCGCCGCGCAGGCGTGTATTTCAACGAGGTGACCAACGGACGCGTCTTCGATACGTGGTTCAAGGACGCGGTCTGCTACGACTACGACGACAACGCGATCAACTGCGCCGCGTACGGCGGCCTCGGCTACGGGATCACCTACACAAACGGCTGCGACACCGGCCGCGTCGATGGATGCGAGTTCACCGGTCCGGAGATCCGGCACGGCGTCGTCATCCAAGGTTCGAAGGAGGAGTATCCGGCCGGGTCGGGGCAGTACATCTACCCCAACCCGAGCCACGGCATCATCGTGAAGTACAACTACTTCGAGGACAACCAGCAAGACTCCATCGATCTCCACGGCTACGGCGAGTACGACAACCGCATCGAATGCAACGAGATCTATGGTCCGAGCGACCCCAACCGCGACGTCGAAGGACGCGGAATCGGGCTGGGCGAGTACGCCCACGGCTCTGCCGGCACCGGCAACAGAATCCAGTTCAACAAGATCGTGAATTGCCGGTACGGCATCCACGTCCTCAACGACACCGGTGATGTCACGATCAAGTACAACCTGATCATCGGCTCGAAGCGCTACGGCGTGTACATACAAGAAGGCTCGAACGTCGAGATGCGCGACAACGAGATTTACGACAGCCGCAAATGGGGCGTCCTCGTCGAAGACTGCCCGGGGTTCCATATGGACAACGCCTCGCTGAGCGGCAACCTCATCGTGAACAATGGTCTCAAGAGCGCCAGCGCGTTCGGAGGCGTCAGAATCGAGTCGATCGCGGCCAACAACGGCGCCATCATCCGCGACAACTCGATCTGCTCCAACCAGGGGACCGACCTCGATACCGGGACCGTCACCGGCACCTTCACCAACAACGCCAACTGCTCGCCGATCCCGAGTCCTTACCCGGACCCACCGGCGAACTGCACGCCCTGAGCCGCGTCACTCGCCCTCGCCCGAAGAAAACAGATCCATCTGCGACGGGTCCACCACCCTCGATGCCCCCCCCCGCCTCGAGCGCCTTCGAGGCGCCGGGGGCGTTTCGTTTTTCGCTCGTCCGGGGTCCGAAGTCGGCACGCCCCCCACCACCGATTCGAACGAGCCGTCGGCGACACGCGTCCGAACCGCGGTGCCCGGACCAATGTCACCCGTCGTCCGCACCGCACGCCCGTCGACCGTTGTCGTCACGCTGAACCCTCGGGCGAGGACCGACTCGGGGCCGACCGCTCGCAGTTCGCGCTCGAGCCCCGCGAGCCGCTCGTCTTCAGCGGAAATCAGCCTCGACGCCGACGCCGCGAGCGTCGACTCGAGCCCGGGCAACGCCAGCCGACGGTCATACAACGCGCGTCGCCCGACGCGACCGAGGCGTGACGCGAGTTCTTCGACGCGTGCTGCCCGCCTCGCCTGCACACTCGCCGGCCTCCCACGCTCGAGACGGACCGCGAGCGCATCGACACGCCGGACCAACCGAGCATTGGCAACGCGCAGCGCCGAAGCGTGTCGGCGGGCCATCGCGTCGAGCCGATCCCGCCCACCGCCCATGACCGCATCGCGCACCCGCCCCGTTGCCCGGCGCCAAAGGCTCGACAGCTCTCGCTCGAGTGCTTCGCGATCGGGCGTAAGACGCATCGCGGCCTGCGTCGGCGTCGCGGCCCGCACATCGGCCACCAGCTCTGCCACTGTGGTGTCCGTCTCGTGCCCGATCGCCGCGACCACCGGGATCGAGCACTCCACGATCGCCTGGGCGACAACACGCTCGTTGAACGCCCAGAGGTCTTCCATAGATCCCCCGCCGCGTGTGACGAGCACGGAATCGACGCCCAACTCTCCCGCCTCGTCGCTCACCCATCGGAGCGCCTGGGCGACCTCCCGGGCCGCGCCGTCTCCCTGCACCCTCGCGTCGATCGTCAACAACCCAACCGCCGGACACCGGCGCCGTGCCGTATCGATCACGTCTTGGAGCGCCGCCCCGGATCGGCTCGTAATCACCGCGATGCGTCGCGGGAACACCGGCAAACCCCGCTTGCGTTCGTCGTCGAGCCAACCAAGGCCGCGGAGTTCTTCTACCAACGCGCGGAGCTGCGCCTCGAGGGCGCCCCGCCCGACCGGCTCAAGACGATCGACGATCAACGACACCTTGCCACCCGGGGCGTAGAACTCGACGCGACCCGAGGCGATCACTTCCGCCCCGTTCTCCACCGGAACCTTCGACTTCCGCCACGCCGACGCGAACATCACCGAGTTCACCACCGCCGATCCGTCCTTGAGATCGAAGTACAGGTGCGTCCGCTCGCGCAAACCCGACACCTCACCTCGAACCCGGACCCGCTGGGGCAACCCCCGACGCAGAGCCGCGTCGATCGACGACGCCAACTGGCTCACCGAAAGCGGAGCGTCGTCCTTCGGCTTCGAAGGCTCGGCTCGACCTCGCGCGCGCGTTGGATCGAATGGCAGGCGGCCGCTCATCGAACCAGTATGCCCCGGTCAATCGCCGCGTGCACGCCCCTGATGACTCGTCCAGCGTCAGCTCCGGTCGGCGAGCAAACCGCGGTCGCTTGTGTCGCCCTCGGGCGTTGGGCGCCGGTTCGCCGGCGCACGGAACACCGCAACCGGCGCCTCAGCTTCCGCCGCGTACGCGTTCCGAGGGTTGACGAACGTGCGGACGCCCCCCGTGTACCCGCGTGCGCGGAGCCACTCCCGCCGCGCGGCCTCAAGACGTCGAAGCCCATTCTGCCGGAGCGGGATGAACGGATCGAGCGAAAGAACCGTCCCGCCAACCCGCACCGGAACCCGCCGATCGTCGCCGCGTGCGCCGAATCGTCCTTGTCGCGGATCGCGACCCGGATCCGACGCCGCGATATCGCCGCCGATAAACGCCCCGCCCTCCCAGAGCCGCCCCGAACCCTCGACCGGCGGATCGCGGGTGACAAGCCAATCCACCGGCTCCACGCGGTCGCGGATCAACTCGACCTGGCGCCCTCGGGTGTTCGCTCGCGTCGGAGGGAAGGCCGGCAGCAACCCGGCGTCGGCGGGTGCCGCGGCTGACATCACTATGGCAAGAGCGGTAAGAGACACACCCCGATGATGCGCGAGCTTGAGCGGGGTTCAAGCAAAATCGAGCGTCAGTCCCGCCGCGCTCACTACAAACGAGCGAGGGGCCGTTCTCGGACGCCGGTTCACGATGTTTCCCCGGGCCAAGGCACCGGCGCCTGCTCGGCAAGCGTGAGCCGCTCGTACGCCCCGATCGTCGCCGCGAGGTGCGCACTCGCGCGATGGTGCTCGCGTGCGTAGGCCAACGCCGAAGCGCCGAGCGTCCTCGCCGCAGTCGGGTCGGTCACGAGCGCGGAGATCGCCGCACGCCATGCTTCCGCTTGCGGGGTTCGAACGAGCCGCGCGGTCCGTCCGTCGATGAGTTCATCCGCCGCGGCGTCCTCGGCCGCGACGATCGGGATCCCGACCGCCATCGCGTCGAGGACGAGCGTCCGTCGCTCGCCCCTTGCATCGGGATGGAGCATCAGATCGGCCCGCAACGCCAGATCCCGGCGAAGCTCAAGATCGTCGACCAGCGACACGCGGTCTCGCACGCCGAATGCCCCGGCGAGCTTCCAGAGCCCGGCGCGTTCGGCGAGCTTCGCGTCGGCGAAAAGCAGCATCGGCTTGCTGCCCTCGATCGAGCGGACCCAGCCCTCAAACGCCGCAGCGGCGTGGTGCGGGTCACGCCCGCCACCGGCGAGGATCACGCCGATGGTCGATCCACCGCACACCGCCCTCGGCTCGGCCGCGGCGTGGACTCCCCAAGGCGCCAGGACCGTCGGGATCCCGATGCCGGCATCGGCGATCGCCCGTTCCACGACACGATCGGGTGCGGTCAGCACGAGCGGGATCTCGCCGCGTTCGCGGTCTCGTTCACCATCGCGGGCTTCGTGGCCAGAGTGGTGCGCGAGCCGCTTGACACCCCTCAGCCGATCAACGAGCCCTGTCCGCCACACCTCCAACGTCAGGCCAGCGTCGAGCTGACGCGCGATTTCCAGGCCGAACCGCCACGCGGACCCGCCGAAGGCATGGACAACGTCGAGGCGCAGCTCCGATTCGTCGAGCACGTCGCGAAGTTCACGAAGGAACGGACGCACCGCGAACCGCCACCCCAGCGGGAGGGGTGAACGTTCGTACGCGATCACCGGCGCCATCCGCCCGACCTGGTCGGGCACCTCGGTCCCCGCCGGGATCGCAACGAGCGGTCGCACGCCCTCGTCGGCGAGCCCAACCTCGAGACGACCAAGCATGGCGGCCTCACGGGTCGAGAACAGAGCGTCGGCGATGATCAGAACCCGCATGGGTTCATTGTCGGCTCAACCCAGCCGCGAAAGCGAGCCGGGAAGCGTCCGAGCGATCATCGTGTGTGCAAAGCCTGTGGAGAACTGCGAGGTCAAGCTGAGATTGGAGAAACGAATCCGAGCGATAGCAAGTGTGTAGAGGGCATGAAGGCGACAAGGTGTTTGACCACAGAGATTTCAACCAACCCACTCAAATAAGCCGGGCATCCGCAAATGAAGCTTTTCTATCCAGAATGTTCCCGAAGGCTCTGGAAGCTTGTGGACAACTTGGTGGCAGCGCGCCAGCTAATAGGGCTTTTACCCCTCCACATACGGGGTGTCTGCCGCCACGCGGAAGGCACATCGAGGAACGTCTTGCTCGTCTTTTCCTGACTTTGACCAAACGCCGACCCAGTGTCGCTGAGATCCAGCGACAGGGCACAACGCGTAGGTCGTCTCCGGTGGTGGGTCGTGCCAAGGCCACCAGGGTCGCGCCCCGTCCGTGCCGATGGGAGCGAACGCACCGTCGGCGTCGATGGTGTCCGACACCGTTGTGAGCCGGTCGTTTCGCTCCCCAAGTTTGGGAATGCTCGCGAGCAAACCTCGGGTATACGGATGGAGCGGGTGCGCGTACAGCTCAGCGACGGGCGCGTACTCGACCACACGCCCGGCGTACATCACGCACACGACGTCAGCATGCTGAGCAACAACACCCAGGTCATGGGTGATCAGCATGACCGCCATGCCTCGATCCCGCTTCAGTTCGCTCAGCAAGTCGAGAATCTGGGCCTGAATCGTGACGTCGAGTGCGGTCGTCGGCTCATCGGCCAACAGCAAACGCGGCTGGCACGCGAGGGCCATCGCGATCATGACTCGTTGCCGCATGCCACCGGAAAACTGGTGGGGGTACGCCTTGAGCCGGCTCGCGGCCTCGGTGATTCCGACCGCCGACATCGACTCGATCGCGATCTCCCGGGCTCGGGTCTTCGAGACCTGCTGGTGAAGCAAAATGGCCTCAAGGATCTGCTCGCCGACGGTGTACACCGGATTGAGCGAAGTCATCGGCTCCTGAAAGATCATCGCGATGTCGTTGCCACGGATGTCGCGGATCGCCCGCTCGTCGAGCGTGAGCAAGTCAACCGGGTCGCCGGCCGCGTCGGTGTAGGTGACCCGTCCCGCGTCGAATCGCCCGGGGGGTCGCGGAATCAGTTGAAGCGCCGACATCGCTGTCACCGACTTACCGCAACCGGACTCGCCGACGACCGCGAGGGTCTGCGCCGGGTAAATCGACATCCGCACGCCGTCGACGGCCTGCAGCCTCGGGCCCTTCCCGTTGGCAAAGGATACAGCGAGATCCTCGACTTCGAATAGAGGGTGCTCGTTCACCGGCGGGCCCTCTTGGGATCGAGCGCTTCCCGGAGCCCCTCACCGACAAAGTTGAGGGCCAACAACGTGACACCAAGCAAGGCCGAAGGCACGGCGAGCAACCACCAGTGGCTGCGGAAGGTGTTCAGTTCCGAGAGCCCCTCCGCGGCGAGGTTGCCCCAACTCGGGAGCGGAGGCTTCACCCCGATCCCCAGAAAACTCAGGAAGCTCTCTTGCAAAATCGCCTGCGGGACCGTCAACGTCGCGTAGACGGTGATCGGCCCGACAAGGTTGGGAAGCAGGTGCTTCACGAAAATCCGAGAGGTCGGCGCCCCCACCGCTCTCGCCGCTTCAACGAAAGGCTGATTCTTGAGGCTCAGGACCTGTCCGCGAACGACTCGGGCCATCGTGAGCCAACTCACCCCACCGATGGCGATCAGCAAGGCCGCGATATCAAGCGCCGTCCGTTGCGATGTCGAGAGCTCAAGCCCCGCCGCGACGCGGTCGTCGATAAAGCCGTCGACCGCAACGGCGATCAAAACGACCAACAGGATGTAGGGCAGCCCGTACAAGACATCGACGATGCGCATCATCAGCCCATCGACCTTGCCACCGGCGTACCCGGCCACAGCCCCGTACACCGTCCCGATCGTTACTGAGATGACCGCCGCGGCGATCCCGATTCCGAGTGAGATCCCGCCACCGGTGAGCGCACGGACGAGCACGCTCCGCCCGAGCAAGTCAGACCCCAAGACAAATCGAGGATGACGCTCCGCGAGCGCTGCGTAGACCGGCCCCTCGGTCTGCGCGAGTGCCTCGGCAAACGTGATTCCGTTCGCCGCCGCGACTTCGGTGACGAAGTCCTCGGGCACCAGCGCGTTGAGCCGCTCCTTCTCCCGCTCGTCCGGGGGCCACCACGCCGGGCTGATCCGCCCAGCGGAGGGGGCTCCGGCGCTGTACCTGGGAACGTCGCTCCCGCTCGGAGCTCCCAAGGTCCAGGGCAGCGATCCCACGCACGCGGCGATCATCATCGTCAAAAAGACGATCCCGAGCACGCCCGCCAGCGAGCGAGTGAGGGGGTTGTCTCGCTCGATCGGGGGCGCCGCGAGGGCGGGCACCGACTCGGGCTGGTCGGTCTCACGTCGGCGGGTCTGCCGGGAAGCGGGTTTGGGGTCACCCTGAGCCATGCCCCCACGGTAGACGATGGCGGACCGCGACGACGCCGGACCGCGATAGCCTTACGACATGACCGTCACCCCTTGGATCGCCGGACGCCGCCGTGAACTCGCCCGGACGCGCGTGCTCACGCTGCACGAGCAGCGCTTTGAGTGCGTCGACTTTCCCGATCGTTCCGGGGACTTCACTGTCGTCGAGTGCGCCGACTGGGTCATCGTCGCGGCGCTGACACCATCGGCGGACGCCGCGACCGAGAATGGCCCGGGGCTCGTTCTGATCGAACAGTTCCGTTTCGGAATCGCGGCCAACGCTCTTGAACTGCCAGGAGGTATGGTCGACCCCGGTGAAGACCCGCTCGCTGCGGGTGTCCGCGAGCTCGAAGAAGAGACCGGATACGTCGGCGAGAACGCCCGCATCGTCGCGACGTTCGACGCCAACCCCGCGTTCCTCACCAACCGTGTCTTCACTGTGCTCGTCGAGAACGCAACCCCCAGCGGGAAGACCAATCTCGACCCAAGCGAGCAGATCGAAGCCTCGATCGTTCCGCTTTCAGGAGTCGCAGGGATGGTGGCGGCCGGGCAGATCACGCACACCGTCGCGATCGCCGGGCTCTTTCGAGTGTTCGACGAGGTCGGGCAACTCGGGCGCTAGGGCGTCTTCGCTGCGGTTGTAGCGTTGGGGCGTGTGGTTTGCGGCACGGGAAGCCAGCCGGATTCACTCCGGCGCGGCTTCCCCAAGCGAGTGTGCGGCCGGAGGTCGCTACGGAGCGAGCAAATCTGCTCTAACGATCGGGCTTATGGACATCGTGCGACGTCCGCTGGCTCGAAATCCGATGGAGCAATCCGATGAGCGCATCGACATCGACGGGCTTGTGGACGATCGTATACGCGCTGTTCCGGACAGCTTCGTCGGCGAGAGCGTCGTCTTCGAGACTCCCGTCGGAAACCATGACCGCGATCACGCTGGGCGTGACCTTCCGGAACATCGTGTAGAACTCGAGCCCGCTCATCGAGGGGAGCTGCGCCTCGATGAAGACAACATCGAAGTGAATCTGGCCGCCGAGTTCGAGCGCTTGCAGCACGTTCGAGCAGCGATGCACCCTGCATCCCTGGCGTTGAAGCGTCGACCCGATCGCGTCGTCGGCATCGTTATCGTCGCCCACAACCAGGACCGTCGTGTCCTGGTCGTGGTCGATCAGGCGGATCACGGTATCGATGTCGAGCGGCTTCGGGAGCAAGGCCGCTGCCCCCTCCTCGAGCGCCACGCGGCGCAGGTCGTCAACGGTGAACGCGCTCATCAACACGACCCGTGCGGACGCGTTGTGCTCACGGATGCGTCGAAACGCCTCGACGCCGTTGATCCCCGGCATACGTACGTCCATGAGAACGACATCGAACGTGCGTTCATCGCATCGCTCGACCGCTTGCTCGCCCGAGTCGGCGGTCTCCACGTCGTACCCCTCGGCCTCGAGGATCTCGGCCAGCGTGGAACGCATGTTGCGTTCATCGTCAACGACGAGAACCGCGGCCTTTCCAGATTCGTCAAGCGGCGCGGAGGTCATGTCTGCGTCTCCTGGGGAAGGGGCGCGTTGGGCGAATTCGCAGATGGGCCGGGGATGCGCACAACAAAGCAACATCCACCCAGAGGTGAGGGTGTGTCGGTGAGTGTGATCGTCCCACCGTGACGCTCAACGGTCTGCTTGCAGATCGCGAGCCCGAGACCCGTCCCCTTCGCCCTCGTCGAGAACATGGGCTCGAAAATCCGCTCGCGATGCGCCGGGTCGATGCCGTCTCCGGCGTCGCACACCACTATTTCCGCGGCCTGCGGCGTCGCCGCGACGCCAACATGTACACGTTTGTCTCGTCCGGCTCGTTCGCACGCCTGTAACCCGTTGCTGATGAGATTAATAAGGACCTGCGCGAACTGCCCTTCGTCTATGAACAGCTCCGCGTATTCACCAGGCTCGTACGCGGACTCAACGGCGCCGATCGGGGCATCTGGGATCCGGGCGACCGCATCGCGGACGAGTTGTCCCGCCGACACGCGCGCGCACTCGGGCGAACGACCTCGTGCCATCTCCATGAGGTCCCCGATGATCCGATCAGACGACGCGACCTCGGACTCGATGATCCCCACGTACCGCCTCGGGTCCTCCAATCCGGCAGGCAGCTTCTTCTTGAGCAAGTACGCCGCGTTGCGGATCGCGCCCAATGGATTGCGCAGTTCGTGAGCGATGCTCGCCGCGACCTGACCAATCGTGACGAGCCGTGTGTGCTTGACAAGGTCGGCCCGAGCCCGATCGAGTTCCGCCTGCACCAGGGCGTTGCGATCGGCGAGCCGACGTTCGGCGAGCTTGAGCGTTGTGATGTTTTCATGGGCAAGCACGGCGGTCCGCCGACCGTCTTCGGTGTAGCCGCCGATCTGCAGACGGAACCACCTCTGGGCGTCGGGGCTGTGGCAGGGGTACTCGCGCTCGTACGCGTCGCGACGACCGTCGAGAACGTCGCGGAGCGCATCAGCGATCTCCCGAGCGCCCGGATCGGTCGCGCCGGAGGCCTCGCATACTTCAATGTAGTTGGTGCCGAGACCGGATCCGGCCGCCGCGTACGCATTATCCGCGGCAAAGCGATCCCAAGCCGCGTTTACAGCGACAATGACACCGCAGTCGTTGACGAGCGCAACGTGGGCATGGATCGCATTGAGCGCTTCTGGCAGAAGCGCTTGAACTCGCATGGCTCGCCCCCCGGAATTAGGCGAGATCGGTCTTCCACCCGGAACGACCGAAGTGTCTGAGTCACCGTCGACGTTTCGAGGCGAACACATCCAACGATGTCACCCGAACGCGATAAGTATAGCGGTTTTGGGCTTCTTGCCCCCATCCCAAACCTCAGTGTCGGTCAAGTAGGGGCAAACGCCCCCGGGGCGATCAAATATCCCGCCTTATCGCGGCCCCTTGACCCTTGAGACGAGCGTTTGGGCCTTGACCGAGACGCCCTTGACCATGCTGTCGAGGGCCTCGCGGTTGGGCGCGAACTTCTTCGCGACCGCCAGGTCAATCCAGTCGTCCTTCACCAAGCGATAGAACGACGACGTGAAACTGTGCATGCCCTCGCCCTCGCTGGCGTTGACGATCGCGGGGAGGTCCTCCTCCTCACCCTCGCGGATCTTGTCACGGACGGTCGCGTTCGCCAGAAGCACCTCGGTCGCCGGGACGACACCGGTTTCAAATCCGTCGGTCGCGGGGATCAGCTTCTGTGCGCAGATCGCATGGAGGCTGCTCGAGAGTGCGTTGCGGACAAAGGCCCGCTCTGACTCAGGGAAGAACTCGAGGATGCGTCCGAACGCCTGCATCGTGTCCGCGGTGTGCAGCGTCGCGAAGACGAGGTGCCCGGTCTCGGCGGCTTGGATCGCGGCGAGAACGGTGGCCTTGTCGCGCATCTCGCCGATGAAGATCACGTCGGGATCTTGCCGGACCACCGACCTTAAGGCGGAAGGAAAGTCGACGACATCGACTCCGATTTCGCGCTGCGAGACGATCGACTTCTTGGGGGTGAACCGGTACTCGACGGGGTCCTCGATCGTGATGATGTTCACGCCCCGGGTCGCGTTTACTTGGTCGACCATCGCGGCCAGCGTGCTGCTCTTGCCCGATCCGGTCACGCCAACGACGAGCACGAGTCCTTGAACCGCCCTTTCCACGAGTTGGTGGTACACAGGCGGGAGATGCAGGTCGGCGTACGACGGGATGTGGGCGTTCACTCGCCGAAAGGCGCCGTGGGTGTGCCCTCCGGAGCGGAACAGGTTGATTCGGAAACGCTCGCCCTTGTGAGGTCCGTCGTGCAACGACCACGCGAAGTCGAGGCTGCCCCGCTCGGCGTAGTCCGTCCGGAGCTGTTCGTTGAACAAAGGCTCGACGATCTCGTCCGCCGCTTTGGAAGAAAGAGCCGGCCCGTTGATCGGCTTGAGCTTGCCGGCGATGCGATACGTTGGGGGGATGCCGACCTTGAGGTGGAGGTCCGAAGCGCCGAGCTTGGGCATCGCGCCGAGTAGCCGGAAGATGTACGGCGCGTTGTGATCGTGCGTATCGGCGACGGCACCGGTTGTAGCCGGTGTTTCGGGAAGAGTCGTTGCATCGGTCATCGTCAAGCTCCCGCCGGGCGTTGTTGCCGGCGAACGGCTCATTCCATCACGAGCCCGACGGCGAGATCGTTGACGTTGGTCCCGGTCGGGCCGGTGCGGATGAGTGCACCAAGAGACTTCAACAAAGTGTAACTATCGTGGGCATCAAGTGCCAGATCGATTGGGCTTTCAAGGGCGTCGGCCGCCCCGGCTGTCCCCCCCGTCACAATGCCACCGGCCGCGTCGGTCGGACCGTCGATTCCGTCTGTCGCGAAACTGAATACCGCAGCGCGACGCAATCCCTTGAGGGGGGGCGCGGCCGCTAGGGCAAGTTCTTGGTTTCGCCCCCCGTTTCCTTGAGCCCCACCGACGCGCACCGTGGTTTCTCCCCCGACGACGACAGCACGGCGCTCTGATTTGCCTTCCCGGGCGATCTCCGCGACGTACTCACCCAACTGGTGCCCGATGTCGGAAGCATCCCCCGTCACGTCGCGCCGCACCGTGTCGACGCGGAACCCGAGGTCGAGCAACGCCCGGACGGCCGCCTCGACCGCGACGGAGTTGTTCGCGATGACGTGATGCGTGGTCCGCGACAGGAGTTCATCGGAGGGATCGGGTGTTTCGGGTTCCCCTCCTCTCGATCCGCGCACCAGGTGCGCGGTCACCGACGGGCTGGCTCGCCTCGCGTCGTACCGATCCAAGATACCGAGGGCGTCGGCGAACGTGGTCGTATCGCCGGCGGTCGGCCCAGATCCGATGGACTCAAGAGGGTCACCAAGGACGTCACTCACAACGAGAACCGATGTCGCCGCCGGCCACGCGAGACGAGCAAGCCCGCCGCCTTTGAGCCGTTCTGCGTGCTTTCGCACCGCGTTGAGTTCTTCGATACTCGCCCCGGCACGAAGAAGGGCATCCGAGATCGCACGGATGTCGTCGAGCGTGATCCCGTCGGCGGGCATGCACAGGTGCGCCGAAGCACCGCCGGAGAGAAGCGTGACCACCGTGTCCTGCTCGTTGCAGAGCCCCGCCGCGTCGGCGATCGCCTTGGCGGCTCGAAGGTTTCTCCCGGTCGGGAGCGGGTGATCGGCGGGACATACTTCTATTGGACCAGCACCGGAGTTGGCGATCGCATCGCGTACCTTGGCTTCGTGCTCTGGAACACAGGTCACAGCGCCGCGCGTTGCGCGCGGCCCGAGCCGCTCCAGAGCCGCCTCGGCCATCGCCGCCGACGCCTTTCCCGAGGCCAGGACCACAACGCGCGACGCGCGGTCGAGGTGTTCAGGCCACGCGCGGCGGACCGCGTCGGCAGGGTCTACAGCACGCAGCGCCGAGGTGATCACCGCATCGGCCACCGGACGGATGTCATCGACGCTCAGGCACTCCACGCCAGGAAGATATCGCGAGCGAGCGTTCGGGGTCTAGGGCCTTTTCATTGAACCTGGAGCGCCGCGAATTCAGCTTTCTCGACCGGAAGCCCGCCGGATTGACTCCGGCGCGGGTTTCGCAAGCGCGTGTGCGGCCGGAGGCCGTTTCGGAGCGATCAAATCTGGTCTAGCCGAAGATATCGAACGGGCTCGGCGAAGGACCACCCCCTTGGCCGCCATCAACCCAGCCGGGCCCACCGATAAGCGTGAAAGAGGTAAATCCGGGACGCTGGGCGTCGACGTCGAATGGCTGCGCCGTGAGCAAGACGTCGAGCGTGATCGAAGCCCCGTCGCCGAGGTCCGCGAACATCGTGGTGCCGAGGCCGGTGACCTCGATTCCGTTGATAAAGCCACCGATGTCCTGACCGTCATCCTGAATGCTGTTCGATGTCACGTTGGCGAAGCTCACAAGGCTTGTTGGATCGACGAAGTTGAGGTCGCCCTCACCAAACTGGTAGACCCCGAGTCCTTGCGTTCCGCCACCGGCGACCTGGAGGTCCGCATCGTTCGTGACGCGGACACTCACGAACTCGTCCGATCCCAATCCGGACGAGCGGAGGATCACCCCACCCCTCGAGAACGAGAGCCCGCTTGTCACGGCCTCGACGCCTGTTTGACCGGCGAACGTATTGATGGCAAGGACGACTTGAGTGAGCGACTGGCCGGATGAGAAACTCAGTTCAACGGATCCAAGAGCTCCCGAGACTTGGATGCTGAACACCGAGTTCGCGGTCGTTCCGGTGCCGTTGAGGTCGAGAACTCCGGGGGACGATGGGGTCCCGAACGCTCCGAGTGAAAGGTAGAGCTGGCCTTGCTGGGCTGAGTTGACGACCTGCACCTCAACCGGGAAGCTCTCGCCTTGTGCGAGCTTGAGCCCGTTGACACGAACGCCAGAGATCGCTGAAGTGGTTGGTCCGACGCTGATCCCGCTCCTAAGTCCCCCGGCACCATCGAGCGTGGGCAGGGGAAGCGCCCCCCCGTTCAACGCGCTCGACCCCGGAGCGGAGTTCAGCGCCGACCGGATCGCCGACGTCGTTCGACGCACCTCCACGTCGAACTCGGGGGAGAGCCCCCGGTTCGGCCTCGCGCGGGCGAGTCGATCGAAGAGCGTCTGGATCGATCCCACGTCCGCGGCGTCGCTTCCACGCCGCACACCGGAGAACGAGACGGAGACAGGGCGCTGTACCGCGGCGGCGGTCCGCAGCGAGCTGAGACGATCTGTGGCGGCAATCGAACTGATCTCGGACATCGCGGATCTCCTCGCGCGCACAGGCCGGCATAGCCATCCGGAGGTGGGTGTGCCCCGCAACTGTGAGGGTCCGCGGCTCCGCCGCGTCCGTGTTTCGATCGGTCCCCGAGAGGCGTTTGCTTGAATGCGCTACGCTCGCGAATGCTTGCGCAAGGAATGCCTGCTCCCGACTTCACTCTGGCCAACCACGAGGACGTCGACACGTCGCTCGCCGCGCTGCTCGAGCACGGCCCACTGGTGCTGTACTTCTACCCAGCCGATTTCACCCCGGTATGCACCGCCGAAGCGTGCACGTTCCGCGACCTGTTCACGAAGGACGACGCCGAGATTGAGCGGGCCGGTCTCACGCTGGCTGGCGTGAGCGCCCAAAGCCCGGAATCTCACCGTAAGTTCCGTGAGCGTTTCAAGTTGCCGTTCCCGTTGCTGTCCGACCCAAGCAAGTCGGTCATCAAGGCGTACGAGGCGATGATGCCCTTCGGATTGGGGACTCGACGGGTCACCTACCTCATCGGTCAAGATCGGCAGATCGCGGACGCGGTCGAGTCGAATCTGGGCGTCGGCAAGCACAAAGCGTTTGTGACCAAAGCGATCGAATTGGCTCGGGACAAAGCTACGCCGGCGGGCTGAGTTCGATCACGCACTGCGGAGTCACCGCCCACACGCCGTCGCCCTTTGCGTTGGTGATCGACGTGCCGGCCGCGAAGAAGCTGAAGGCGGGCAAGACGGTCGTCCCGCCGGCGCCCGGCCCGCCGCTGGTCCAGAAGACTTGGGTTTTCACCGCGTCGCCTCCGCCTCGCAGGTACACGCTCGGATGCAGGTGGCCCGCGAGGGCGTGCGACGCGTCGAACCGCTCGGGCTCGTGCAAGAGGGTGAATGGCCCCAAGACAGCCCCTGGGTTGAGAAGATCCATGGACCACGTTTGCGCCAGCTCGACCATGCCAGTGCGTTTGAGATGGCGGTCGTGGTTGCCATGAACGAGAACCATCTCGACGTCTGTCGCGTCACGCCACGCACTCACAGTTGAGATCATGGTTTCGGTGACGCCGATCGGGGCGTGGGTGAGGTCGCCCAGAACGACGAGACGCCGGGCCGCGCACGCCTCGATCGCGGCATCGAGCCTGGCGAGGGTCTCTTCGAGTACGCCGGCGGGGATCGGCGCCCCCGCCTTGCGAAACGTCTCGCACTTCCCGAGGTGGAGGTCGGCAACGAAGAGCGTCGATTCGCCTGGCCAGAACAAGCCGCGCTGTGGGAGCAGCGCGACCGGCTCGCCGGCGAGTTCGGTCTCGACGGCGCCGGTCAGATCGGCGAGCCCTTCGGTCATTCCCACGCGGCCTTCATCCTCTCGATCCGGTCGGCGAGCGATTCGCTGCTCAGCATCGTCGCGCCGATGCGTTCGATGACGAGCGGGAGGCTGAGCGGGGTGGGTCGCGTTGTTTCGCGAACGACGATCGGGCCGGCCTCCAGCCGCGAGAGCGTACGCCCCATCCGGCTGGTTTCGAACCGTTTTTCGAGCACTTCGCGCCGGGCCTGTTCCAGCAAGAGGTTGTGAGGATCGAACTGCTCAAAGACGTCGTAAATAAGCCCGGCTCGGGCCTGGAGCGATTTGTTGCCCCGTTTGGCGCCCGGGATCGACTGGAAGACGAGCCCAGCGACCCGGGCCACCTCTCGAAACTGCGAGCGGGCGAGTGCGGAGAGATTGACGCTTTCGATGGCGTCCGTTCCGAGATCGGCGTGGGTGAAAAGGCAGGGCGCGAACAGCTCCCGGAAGGGATACCCCTTGTGGGTAAGCAGTTCGAGCCCATAGTCATTGGCGGCGATCGAGAACGTCGCCGATTCGAGACGGCTCAAGCGCAGAGCGAGCAGGGCGCCGAGGCCGCCGTGAACGAGACGGCCGTCGAACGGGAACAGGAACAGGTGTCGGCCCTCGCGGGTGTCGCAGATTTCGCAAAGCGTCTCGTGCTCGCCCGGGACGACGGACAGCTTGGATTGGATCTCGACGAGCTGAGCCGCGGCCTGAAGCTCTGGTTCGAGGCCTCCGGGTTCGCCCCCTTCCACCGCGTCGCGTGCTGCGTGCAGCGTGTGGCGGACCGCTTGGCCCAGGCTCTCGGAAATCGGGAGCCGCGTGCCGCTCCAGACCGGGGTGAAGTTGGTCTTCCCGGTCGCCGGCTTCACGAACGCGGTGAGATCGTGGGTCTTGAGGTAGCTGAGCGTGCGACCCGCAAAGACGAACTTCTGCCCGGGGCGGAGCTGATCGATGAAGTGCTCTTCGATGAACCCGATCTTCTTCCCGTTCATGAATCGCAGGTCCATCACGGCGTCTCCGGTGATGGTGCCGACGTTCATCCTGTGGAGTTGGGCGATGCGTTTGTCGTTGACGGCGTGCTTGCCGTCTTCCCCCATCACCACCTTCTTGTACTCGGGGTAGGCCTTGAGGGTCTCGCCTCCGTTGACGACGAGATCGAGAGCCCAGTCGAACTCCTCGCGTGAGAGGTCGCGGTAGGCCCACGTGGTTTTCACTTCGTTGTAGACATCGTCAGGATCAAAGCCGCCTCCAAGCCCGAGGGTCACGAGGTGCTGGCTGAGCACGTCGAGCGGGCGATTCTCGGTATCGCGGGGTTCAATCTTCCCGGCTTCGATCGAACGGCGCACCGCGGCGACCTCGACCATCTCCAGTGCATGCGTCGGAACGCAAATGATGTAGGCGGTCTCGCCCGGGCGATGGCCCGACCGCCCGGCTCGCTGCATAAGTCGGGCGATGCCCTTCGGTGACCCGACCTGTATGACGCGCTCGACGGGCGCGAAGTCGACGCCAAGATCGAGCGAACTCGTCGCAACGACGAGGCGTATCGAGCCGTCTTTCAGACCCGCTTCAACGCGTTCACGCTCGTCCCGAGCGAGCGAGCCGTGGTGAAGGGCGATGGCCCCCTCCCACTCGGGCTTGGCGACGCTGATGGCGTTGTACCAGCGTTCGGCCTGACTGCGTGTGTTCACGAAGACGAGAGTGCTTCGCGCGGGAACACCCTCGTCGTCCTCGTCGACGCGCTCGAGAACGTTGGGCAGCATCGTGAGGCCCAGATGACCCGCCCAAGGGAACGGATCGCCCGGCTTGGGGAGCACTGTTTCGATGACGACGGGGCGATCGAGATCGGCAGTGACGACCTCGGGCGCATCGTCGACGCCGACAACCGCTTGGGCGGCTTCCTCGAGATTCGCGAGCGTCGCGGAGAGCGCCCAGGTGCGCAGACCCGGGGCAAGTTTGCGGAGGCGGGCGAGGGCGAGTTCGACCTGGGTGCCGCGTTTACTCGCGAGCAGCTCGTGCCATTCGTCGACAATCACGGAGCGGCAGGTGCCCAGAAGCTCCGCTGCGTTCGCCCTGGTGAGCAAGAGCGAGAGGCTCTCGGGCGTGGTGACAAGGACATTGGGCAAGCGTTTCTGCTGTCGAGCACGCACGCTTGAAGACGTGTCCCCCGTCCGACTCTCGATCGTGACGCGTTCGTCGAGCAGACCCATTTCACCCAGCGGTCGTTTCAGAGCAAGCTCCACGTCGCGGCTCACGGCGCGAAGCGGCGTGATGTAGAGGACTCGGAGGCCTTTCAGCGCTTTGGAGCTCTTCGAGTCTTTGGAGTTCTTGGAGCCTCGAGCGCGAGCGAGCGGTCCGGAAGCCCTGTGTGTCTCCGATCCGCCCTCGGTAGCTGGAGTCGGTTCGTCCGCCGGCCCACTCCCTGACGGTCGGGGCTCATTGTCGAGGGCTTCGTTGATAAGCTCGATGAGCGGACCGCCGTAGGCGGCGTAGGTCTTGCCGGCTCCGGTCGGGACGTGCACGAGGCCGGAGCGACCATCGGCATAGAGCGACCACGCTCGCCTTTGAAAGGCGTAGGGCGTCCAGCCTAGCGACGTGAACCAAGATGCAATCGCATCACGACCTGTCTTCATACCGTCGTCATCTCACGGACGAGCACCAGCGTATCCGCATCCTCAACCTTCTTATCCTTTCGCCACCGCTTCATCCGCGGAAAGCGAAACGCCACTCCCGACTTGTGCCGGCTGCTCGCCCTGACCCCCTCGAACGCCAATTCAAACACGTGCACTGGCTCCACCCGCCGCACCGGGCCGAACCGCTCGATGGTGTTCTTCCTGATCCAACGGTCCATCTCCGCGAACTCAGCATCGGTGAGCCCGGAGTAGGCCTTGGTCACCGTGACGAGTTCGCCCTGGCCGGGTTCGTCTCCGTCCCACACTCCAAACGTGTAGTCGGTCATCAGGTTGGCCCGCCGGCCGTGACCGGGCTGGGCGTAGGTGAGCACGGCATCGATGGTGAGCGGCTCGATCTTCCACTTCCACCAGTCGCCCCGGCGTCGGCCGGCCTGATAGACCGAACCGGCTCGCTTGAGCATCACGCCCTCGACGCGTCGCTCGCGGCTCGTCTGTCGCAACGCTTCGAGCCCTCTCCACGACTCAACCGGGAAGCTCTCGTCGATAAAGACCCTTTTGCTCACGAGGGCGTCGACGACTTGGCGGAGTTGCTCGCGTCGATGCTCGTACGATTGTTCCCGCAGATCGTCCCCGTCGCGTTCGAGCAGGTCGTACGCAAGGAAGACCGCTGGTGCGTCAGAGAGGATCTTGGGCCCGAGGGCCTTTCGACCGATTCGTGTCTGGAGCGTTCCGAAGTCGAGCGGGAGCCAGGCGTCGAAGTCCCAGCAGAGAATCTCACCGTCGAGGACGACCCCGTCCTCGAGTCTCGCGGCGGGGTCGGTCAGGTCGGGGAACCGCTCGGTCAGGTTATCGTCCTTGCGGCTCCAGAGGAAGACCTCGCCCTCGCGTTTGATGAGCTGGCCCCGGATCCCGTCCCACTTCCACTCTGCGAACCACCGGCTCGGGTCGCCCAATTCACCCTCGACGTACGCCGGCTCGTTCTCGACCGACTCGTGTGGCAATATCGGTGACGCGAGAAAGAACGGGTACGGCTGAGAGCGTTCGGCGTCGGCGGGGTCTTGGCTGAACACCCGGTGCATAAAGGCTTCGGTGGGCGACCACTCGCCCATGAGCCTTCGGGCGATGACCGCTTGGTCGACACCGACCATCGCCGCGATCGCTCGCTCGACCAGCGTTCGAGAGACGCCGATCCGCATGCCGCCGGTGAGCGTCTTGATAACCATGAACAACTCGGTTTGGGTGAGACCCTCGGTCCAGGCGTCGAGGTTCGCGGTCTGCAATTCGGGGGCGAGACCCCGAAGGGTGAGCAGGCGCCCCTCGACCCAGTCCTTCAACCCGAGTTCCTCGGCCTCACCCCCGCTTTGGCTGGACGCCGTCAAGAGCGTGACCGTCTCTGCCAAGTCCCCCACCGTCGCGTAACACTCGTCAAAGAGCCAAGGACTCAAATCGGCCTTCGCCCTCGCCCATTCGCGGAGCGTTCCTGATTGCACGAGGCGTTTGATCTTCTGGCCCGCCAAAAACGACAAACCCCAGGCGGCGTCGCCCAACGGCGCCTCCTCGAAGTATGAGCGGAGCGCACGAAGCTTTGCATCGGTCGACGTCGTCCGGTCGAGTTCGTCGTAGAGCTGGGCGAAGCGCTTCACGACTCGGTCCCGCTTTCGACTGAAGATTCTGAGATGTCGTCGTCCCCGAACTCGGTCTCCAGGGGTTCGGCGTCGATCCCCAACTCTTGCAAGTGCTTGCTCAGAACGTCGGTGTTGCCGTGGGTGCAGTACACCTTGCTCGCACCGGTCTCCTGGCACGTGCGCACCAGGTCGTTCCAGTCGGCGTGGTCACTGAGAACAAAGCCTCGGTCGTAGCCGCGTCGTCGGCGTACGCCCCGCACGCGCATCCAACCCGAGGCCATCGCGGCGTCGACTTCGGTCGCCTTGCCGAAACGCTTCATCCAAGGGCTGCCGATTGCGGAGGGCGGGCAAAGGATCAGTTCGCCCCGGAACGGGTTCACCTTGCCCTTCGCGCGGCCCGACTCGCCCAGCTTCCAGGTGTCGAGCATGTCGATGCCGGCATCGCGGTACACACCGATGAGCGGATCGAGGGCGCCGTGGACAAAGACCCGCTTCCGGGCGATGCCCCGGGCGTCGCACCTCTCGGCCAGCATGCCCAAGAGGCGTTGGGCCTTGCCCAAGGCGTAGCAGGCGAGGACCGACACGCGTTTGCGTGCTTGGTTGTCGAGCCACCAGTCGAGGATGTCGTCGGCGGTCTGGGCTGGGTCGTCCCATCGGTACACCGGCAGCGCGAAGGTCGCCTCGGTGATGAAAGTGTCGCAAGGAATGACCTCGAACGGATCGCAGGTCGGGTCGCGTTCTCGCTTGTAGTCGCCGGCCGCGACAGCGACGTGACCGGCGTGCTCGACCCGAACCTGGGCGGACCCAAAGCAGTGGCCAGCGGGGTGGAAGCTCACCTGGGTATCGCCCAGTGTGAAGGGCTGGCCGTAGGGGATGCCTGTGATATCGGCGCCTTTCTGGAGCCTGAGGCGCAGAATGGGGACGCTGGGCTCGGCGGCGAAGTAGCGTTTGGACCCCGGGCGGGCGTGGTCGGCGTGCGCATGGGTGACGACCGCGGTGTCGACCGGCTTCCAGGGATCGATCCAGAAGTCCCCTGCTGGGCAGGCGATGCCCCGGTGGTCGGCGTGGATCGGGCAGGTCGTCACAGGAAACGCTATCGCGCTGGGCATCCGGCCGGGGAACAAGAGCGAAATTGGGGTGTTCCCACTCTCAGAAAGGCACACCCGATGGATCCAAGGCAGACCGCCCGAATCGCAGCTCTTAGCCTCCTGGCCCTGTGCGGCACGGTGACCGTGGCCGCGGCCCCGGACAGCAAAGTCCAGCCCGGGCACGTCGAGTTGGCGGACGCTTCGAACGCCAAGATCACCAGGCTTGGCGGCGACGCGACCGCCCCGACAGTCGTCCGCGACGAGCGGCGTGAGTGGATGTACCGGGCTGGCCGGAGCTTCACAGAGTCTCCTCTGCCCGATGGGTACCCCCGTCCGACGGCGCCGGGAGCGATCGAACTCAAACACTACCCGAGCATTCGCAGGGCCGAGTTCGGCGGATCGCGTTCGGCTGGCGAGCGCGGGTTCTGGCCTTTGTTCCGCCACATCTCAGATCGTGACATCGCGATGACGGCGCCGGTTGAGATGGACATAGACGAGGACGGCACGACGATGTCGTTTTTGTACCAGCGTCGCGAGCTTGGCCCGGTGGGCGACGCGGAGATGGGCGTTGTCGTGAGGGACACGGAACCGGTTTGGGTGGTTTCCATCGGTTTCAATGGTCCCCGCTCGGAGCGAACGGTTCAGGACGCGATCGCGAAGCTCGAAGCGATGATCAAAGAGAACGACGAGATCGTCTCAACAGGTCGCTCGCGCTGGATGGGGTACAACAGCCCGGGCGTGCCGAGAGACCGGCAGTGGTGGGAAGTCCAGGTGCTCGTTGAGCCCGCCGTCGGTGAGAGCGACTCACCCGAAACCGCTGAAGGCTGAGTACTGTCAGACGATGCGATCACTTGTCTGGTTCCGCTCGGATCTTCGTGTCCGCGATAACACCGCTTTGACTCGAGCGTGCAAGCACGCCACGACCTCGCCCGATGGCGGGGTCGTGGGCGTCTTTGTGGTGTGCCCCGAGCAGTGGCGGGAGCACGACTGGGGTGATCCGAAGGTCGATTTCGTGATGCGGAGCGTGGCCTCGCTCAAGACCGGGCTTGCGGCGCGCAACGTACCGCTCAAGATCGTTGAAGTGCCCCGGTTCGCCGACGTTCCGAATGCTCTGCTCTCACTTGCTCGCCGGACCGGGTGTACATCGCTCTGCTTCAACACCGAGTTTGAGCTCAACGAGCAGTCTCGCGATGCGAACGTGACCGAGGCATTCGAAGAGGCTGGGCTTGAGGTTGACGCTTCGCTCGACAAGGTGATCTTCGAGCCGGGGAGCGTCCTGACAAAGACCGGTGGGTGGTACACGGTGTACTCGCCCTTCAAAAAGAACTGGCGTGCAAAGTACCAAGACGGTGGCGCCCCCACTTCGACCGGGCTGCCCAAGAAGCAACCTGAGATCAATGTCGAATCTGACGAGATCCCTGCGTCGGTTCGTGGATTTCAGATCGGCGCTCGTGACGACGAGCGGGGCGTCAGGCCCGACCTGTGGGACGCCGGCGAGGACGAGGCTCGGCGCCGGCTGAAGGCGTTCGCCGCTTCGAGGATCGGCGCGTACAAAGACCGTCGCAACCTTCCGAGCGTGAATGGAACGAGCACGCTCAGTCCGTATCTCGCCGTGGGATCGATCAGTCCCCGGCAGTGCGTTGACGCGGCGCTCGAGGTAAACGATGGTCGCACCGACAGCGGGAGTTCGGGCGTCGTTGGCTGGATTGAAGAACTGATCTGGCGTGAGTTTTACCAGCACTTGCTCGTTGCGTTTCCGAAACTCTGCAAGCGCAAGGCGTTCCGTCCCGAGATGGACTCGGTGGAGTGGAACCGCGATGAGGCAGTCTTTGATCGATGGTGCAGAGGTGAAACGGGGTACCCGATCGTTGACGCGGGGATGCGCCAACTCAACGCGACCGGGTGGATGCACAACCGCGTACGCATGATCGTCGCGATGTTCCTGACCAAGGACTTGATGATCGACTGGCGCTGGGGCGAACGGTACTTCATGAACCGGCTCGTCGATGGGGACTTCGGGGCGAACAACGGGGGCTGGCAATGGAGCGCGAGCACCGGGACGGACGCCCAGCCCTACTTCCGGATCTTCAACCCGACGACGCAAGGCGAGCGATTCGACAAGGACGGCTCGTACATCAAGCGGTTCGTGCCCGAGTTGGCGGAGCTGACTGGCAAAGCGGTTCACGACCCGAGCGGGGCCGGCCTCTTCGCGACCCTGGGGTATCCGGAGCCCATCATCGACCACAAAGTCGCCCGGGATCGGGCTTTGGCGGCGTTCAAGACCGCGGCATCCTCGTCGTGAGCCCGATGAGAGATCGCAACCGGCTACGCTGAGAGTGTGACTTCGGTGGCCAGCCAAGACGAACTGCTGCACGTTGACATCGCGTGCGTCTCGTGCGGGTACAGGCTGCTGGGGGAACCTCTGAGCGGCCGATGCCCGGTGTGCGACACGCCCATCGAGAAGACGGTGCGGCGCGGGAGCCTGCTGCTCGCGAGCATCGACTACCTGACAACAGCGAGAAACGGCCTGCGCGTGGTGCAGGTCGGTATGTTCTTGCAGATCGCGATCTTCTACGTCGCGACTGGCATCAAAGGCGTTGCGGTAAAGACACCGTTCAGCCTGCCACCCGCTGTGTTCGAGGTGGTGCTGGCGGTGTCTGGCGTTGTCGCGGCGCTCGTCACGGCTCATGGGTGGTGGATGTTTACCGAGCCGAGGGACGGGTCAAAGCTCGCCCCCGGGCGCCGGGTCGTGCGTTCGGCGGTGTTTGCGCACGCCGTGTTCACAGGAGTGACGCTGCTGGGCCAGTGGCTCATCGTGCTGCCAGCGGTGGCGCAGTGGCAGGGCCCGATGCAGGTGGTCATAGTGCTCAGTTCGTTCGCAGCGGTCGTGACGCTCTGCGTGCAGCACTTTGCGGTGATGACGTTTATGGGTCACGCGTCGAAAGAGCTTCGCGACTCGGCGTTGGCTCGGATCGTCCGGGGGCGTACGTGGGCGATCGCGCTGTGGGCGACAGTAGGTATGGTGGTGTGCCTCGTCGGCCCGCTCGTGGCGGTGCTGCTGTACGTCGACACGGCCGAACGGGTACGTGCGCGGTTGCGTCAGTTGATCGAAGCACACGTTACCGCGGACCTTGCGCTCCAGTTCGATGAGATCGAAGACCAGCCACCGACTGCCTAAGGAATCTGTGATGGCTCGACGATGCCCAGCAGTTCGGCCGCCTTCCATGCCGGTTCGGTCCACGGCGCGAGGCGGGTGACCTCGACGAGTTGCTCGCGTTCGGAACTGCCGGCGGGCGGGAGTTCGCCCTTGGCCTCGAGGTAGGAACCGAGCAGGGAGGCGGCTTGTTCGAGGCGCTCTTCTCGCCGTTCACGAACCGGAGCGTCGACCCACTGCATCGCTTCGAGGAAGGTCTCATCCGGCGGGAACGTGTGGCCCATGCCCTCGAGATTCCAAAGCCTGACCGCCATCCCATCGTCCTGGTGTTCTTCAACGCGGAGGACCATCTCGGGCTCGTTGAAATCCTCGGTGCCGGTGATCCCGGCGAGGCGCTGGATCTTGGTCATCTTCCGGAACTTCAGCGCTGGACGCATGTAGTTGGGTGGCGAGACAAATCCCGGGCGGATCGGGATGGTGTGGGGGCTGTTGAGCCCAACGATCGCGACAGCGCCTTTGATGATATCGGGGAAGCACGCCCACATCATGCTCGAGATGCGTCCGCCGCCCGAGACACCGGTGATGTAGACCCGCTCGTGGTCGATCCACCACAGACGTTGAGAGGTCTCGATCGCATCGAGGACGAGTTGGAAGCGATCGGCGGGATCACCTCGCTCGGGACTGTTGCGGTAGTTGCCGGCGTTATGGGCGCCGATGCAAATGAGATTCAGGGCATCGGCGGCGGCGTGGAGGGTTCTGGGAATCGCGCCCTTCGGCGTGGGGCTCTGCCAGACGAGGAGACCGGACGGTCGGAGAGGATCGAATCCGGCGGGCAATCGGACCGAGAACGTCTCATCGGTGAGGGTGCGGTCCATCTGGTCCCAGTTGTCGGGGTAGGAACGCCCACGGAAGAAACGGTCGGTCATGACACGCGGCGTGAGCGAGATCGGGGACGGGGTGTAGGGCTGAGGGAGATCGAAAACACGTCCCGGGCGATGGTCGGGCGTCGCCGTTGGCGCAGCCGCGGCACGCTGCCAGGTCTTTCTGAGCGTTCGAAGGGCGCCGTCGTTCATCCGGGCGGTGTCATCGGTGATGATGTCTCTGGCGAATCGATCGCCCGAGGGGCTCTCGAGTATCGCGAGCGTGCGCACCGGGGCGTCGGGCTCGCCAGAGAGGATCAGGTGGAAATAAGCGAGCGTGCGCACGCTCGGGAGATCGCGGTCGAACGGCCGTCCGAGGGCGGCCTTCGTCACGCGCAGGTCTCGCGCGGTGGTGTATACAGCGCGGATCCCCAGAAGGGCCCGAAGCATCGGGGCATCGGGCGGGTCGGACTCGGGTAGATCGGGACCGGTGGTCACCACAACGCGTGTTGGGGATGCCCCTCGGATTTCGAACAGCGGCCCGCCGGGGGCGACGGCGGCACAGATCGCGAGCACGAGACCACACACCAGGACGGGCATGGGGAGTTGTACGCACCGGATACCAATTCCGATCCGGGGCGTCCGCGGCCGAAACCGGGGCGAATGATGGGTCATGAGCGATTCCACAAGGCGTCCGGCGACGGTTGGCGAACTCCGGGCGAGCGGCTGGCGATCGCGGTCGGTTAAAGAAGAACTACGGGACAACGTGAGCCGCCGCCTCGCGGGCGGTGAAGAGCTGTTTCCGGGGATCGTCGGATACTCGGACACGGTGATCCCGGAGATCGTGAACGCGATTCTCGCCGGGCATGACATGCTGTTCATGGGCGAGAAGGGGCAGGCGAAGAGCCGGCTGATGCGTATGCTCGTCGGCTTCCTCGACAAAGAGTTGCCCTACCTCGAAATCCCGGGGTGCCCGGTACACGAAGATCCGGAAGCGCCGATCACGTCGGCTGGGAAGCGAGTGCTCGCGGAGAAGGGCGAAGACGCGCGGGTCGCTTGGTGGCCCCGAGACCACCGGTACGCGGAGCGGCTGGCGCCGGGGACGAAGTTTGCGGACATCATCGGTGAGATCGACCCGGCGAAGATCCTCGGGATGGACGCGAGCGTTGGCTCGGTCAGCATGGGCAGTGAAGACGCCCTGCACTTCGGATTAATCCCGAGGATGCACCGGGGCTTGTTCGCGATGAATGAGTTGCCTGACCTCGATGATCTCGTGCAGGTGGGTTTGTTCAACATTCTGGAAGAGCGGGACGTTCAGATCCGTGGGTATCCGATCAGCTTCGACATCGATGTCATGGTGCTGTTCAGCGCGAACCCGCAAACCTACAACCGGTCGGGGAAGGTCATTCCCCAGCTCAAAGACCGGATCGGCACGACGATTCGGACGCACTATCCAGCGAGCCGTGACGCGGCGATCGAGATCACGGAAGCGGAGGCGTTCAAAGACGGATTGGATCTCGGTGAAGCGCAGTCGCCCGAGACGTATCCGGTGGTCGTGCCGCGGTTCATGAAGGAGATCGTCGAGGAGATCTCGATCCGGGGGCGAAAGAGCAAGTGGGTGGACCAAGATTCGGGCGTGAGCGCCCGCTTCAGTATTGCGAACTACAAGCAGATGGTCGCGAGCGCACGGCAACGGGCGATCCGGCTTGGCGAGACGCCGGCGGTGTGCCGCGTGAGTGATCTTGCACACTTCCACGCGTCGGCGGTGGGCAAACTTGAGCTGGACATGATGGGCACGCACCAGATGACCGAGCGGCAGGTGCTTGATGCGTTGCTCGCAGAGGCGATCGGGGGCGTCTTTGAGGAGTACGTCGACGAGCATGGGCTGGGGAACATCGCGGAGATCTTTGCGAAAGGCGTCAAGATCGAGGTAGGCGACATGGTGCCCAGCCGCGTGTATGCCGAGGTGTTGCAGCGGGTTCCTGAGGTTTGGGAGAAGGCGTTCGAGGTGAACGCGGCGGATGATCCGGCGGTGCGGGCGAGCTGCGTGGAGTTTGTGCTGGCGGGGCTCTGGGCGACGGACCGCATCAGTCGGGGGGAGCGGTTCGGGCGGTTTGAGTATGAGACGTGATTCGTAGCCTTCGATTTGTGACGGGTCGGAACGCGAGTGGCGTCATCGGAGTCGGAGGTATCCGATCCTATGTGCTGCGGAAAATCGGCGAAAGTGACGCTCGCTATTGGCATCGGGATCGCACTCGGATGGGCCGTTCTGATCGGTTCAGGCGCGGTATTGGGATGGATGGACTCGGACGACGTCGCGCTCAACGTCGCGATGGCGGTTGCGACCAGCAGCGGGCTCGTTGCCGTGTCACAGTCGGGGCGTCGTACTGCGTCCCGACGGGAATCCGACAGGACCATCTGACCTCCGTGCCCGGCGGCGAGCTACCGTTTGCTATGTCATCGAAGCGAACGCTCGGAGGTCTCTTCCACAGCTATCAGGGCTATGACCCTCGGCGTTTTCCTTCGCCGACCTCGCCGCCGCCCGACGTCGCGGGGGCGGCGATGGAGCACTTCCTTCGCTTCGGTGAGTACCGAGAGTTGACCGAGGAAGAACTCCGGGATGCGGTGGAGATCGACCCGAGCCAGATCGCGGGACTCGGGCCCGGTATCGACGCGTTGATCGACATGCTGGAGGAGCGCTGGCGGAAGATCCTCGAGACCTACGAAACAGATTCGGTCCAGGCGCTCGCGACGAAGGCCTATCGGGACGCCGTGGAGGGCGTCGGTCCTTCGACTCCGACGGGCGAGCGCGACGCTGAGATTCTGGAGGCGTTCTCGAAGGCGGCGAAGTCGGAGCAGATGCGCGACCTTGAGCGGGTCTGGTACGCGGCTGAACGGGAAGACCGGGCGCTTGCCGGTGAGATCATGGGCGTGCTCGATCGGCTGGGGAACAAGTACGAGGTGGAAGAGCTGGCGGCGCGGTGGAACTTCACAGGGCGTGAATCGTTATCGGTTGAAGAAGCGATCGACGTCAAAGAGGAACTCGAAACGATCGAGAAGCTGCTTGAGCAGCTTCGCGAGGCAAAGAAGGACGCGAAGATCGGGATCATCGATCTCGACGAGCTCAGCCGGTTTGTTGACCAGGCGGGCGTTGAGCAGTTGCAGGGCTTGCAGGAACAGGTGGAGAACTACCTGCGTGAACAGGCCGAGCGGCAGGGGCTCGAGCGCGATGGAGAAGGGAGCTGGCGGGCGTCGCCCAAGACGTACAAGCTGTTTCAGGCGACACTGCTCGATGACATCTTCAGTGACTTGGACGCGGCGAGGACCGGTCAACATCGGGGACCGGTTGTGGGCGAGGGTGTCGTCGAGCTCGCGAAGACGAGGGGGTACGAGTTTGGCGATTCTCCGGCGGAGATCGACGTTCCGCAGACGGTGGTGAACGCTGCTGTGCGTTCGGGCACCTCGGCGAAAGGACCCGGCGGCACACGCGACGTTGGGATCGGTGCGGAGGACATCGAGGTCCATCTGACCCGGAACACGCCGAAGTGTGCGACGTCGTTGATCGTGGACATGTCCGGGTCGATGAGTTACGGCGGGCAATACGTTGCGTGCAAGCGGATGGCGATCGCGCTCGACGGGCTGATCCGGAGCGAGTACCCGGGAGATTTCCTTCAGGTTTTCGAGATGTCGACGTTCGCGAAGTCGGTCCCGCCCGGGGAACTTGCGAAGGTGATGCCCAAGCCGGTGACGACCCGCGAGCCGGTGGTTCGGCTTCGGGTTGATATGTCCGACCCTGAGATCTCCGAGTCGATGGTGCACCCCCACTTCACGAACATCCAGCACGCGCTCGAACTCTCAAGGCGGCAGCTGGCCGCCCAGGACACGCCCAACAAGCAGATCATGTTGATCACGGACGGTCTGCCGACGGCGCACTTTGAGAACGGTCCGGAGACGGGCGTGAAGAAGAACGCCGGTGATGGGCGGCAGCTCTACATGCTGTACCCGCCCGATCCGCTGACCGAACGCGCGACAATGCGGGAAGCCGCGGCGTGTGCTCGGGAGGGCATCACGATCAACATCTTCCTGATCCCGAGTTGGAGCCAGGACGAGGATGACATCGCGTTTGCGCATCGGATGGCTGAGCAGACCTCGGGCCGCGTGGTGTTCACGGCCGGACGCGATCTGGATCGATTCGTGCTCTGGGACTACGTGAATCACCGGCGGCGGGTGATCGGGTAGAGCTAGCGGATTCTGACGAGTTCGACGCTCTGGCGGAGCGACTGGGTGGTCTCTTCGGCGCCGAGGGCTTCGAGCAATTCGTTGGTCGTTGACCATTCCGAGACCATCTCGATCTGCTGTTTGCGGATCTGGCCTTCCTCGGTATCGAACTCGATCGTGCCCTCGATGACGCCCTCTTTGAGCTTGAGCAAGGCGAGACCAGACTCGCCGTCGGTCTGGCTGAGGTGTCCTTCGATAAGGATCGACGCGCGATTTCGGCGCGCGCTCTTCAGCGTGCATGAGATATCGGAGGCGAGATCGCCCGTGAGCGGGACGGCGTGCGGGATGTCGACGATCCAGGACTGGCCGCGGCGGACGCGACGGCCCGGGATGATGTCGAGGGCGGACTGGGTCTGCTCGATGAGGCGGGTGCTTTGGTCACCGGTGGGTGCGAGTCCCGCCAAGCCAGCGTTCGACTGCGAGAGCGGTCCAAGCATGGCCTCGAACAACTCGGGCGGGCCGTCGTCGCCGGTAACCATGCTGTCGGCGTCGAGCTCGACCCGGAGGATCTTGCCCGTCATCTTGGTGAACGGGGCGATCATGGGATGCGCGGCGTTGCCAAAGGTCGAAGCGACATCGGAGTCGAACTTCGTGATTTTGCCGGCCTCGTCGAGCTCGACCGCGACACGGTCGTACGTTCGGGAGACGACGGATCCCTTCGACGTGGACTCGACCGTCTGGGTGAACTCGACGGTCCGGACCCACGAGAGGTCGGTTGAGGCGGCTCCCGAGATCGACTGGGCCATCGACTCGACCATGCGGTAGCGGGACGTCGCCCCGTCGATCCACTTCCACGAGAGGTCGGCCCGCTGGGCGAGGGCGGGCGTCGGGAGGAGGACGGTGACAAGGGCTGCGAGGGCGACGGCGATTCTGATGAACTTCAGCACGCGATTTCCCTTTCGAATCGACCGATGGTCGACCAACGCGGGCTTCCGCTTGACGGTGGCCCTGGGTGCGATACTGTTCTGGCTCTCCGCGGTTGAGGCGATGCTTTGATTTCGGAAACAATTCGGTCCCCGATAGCTCAATGGTAGAGCGAGCGGCTGTTAACCGCTAGGTTGTAGGTTCGAGTCCTACTCGGGGAGCTTTCAGTCGCCACGGGAAACCGTGGCGGTTTTGCTTTACGGCTTCGGCGGGCCAAGTCCGCCCGGGTGGCTCTCGCAAGGGGTGGACCGTGCGGGACTTGCGGCGGCGAGCAGCGGCTGGCCGACTCTCCGTTCTGGTGGGTGCATGGGGCGGTCGATCGCGACGCTGGGCGTTCCGGTCCGGCTCTCGACCGAACCTCTCAAACTCTCTCCGACTCTCGGTTGACGGGGCGGCCAGTTCGACGAGGGATGCCGGTCGGGGGTGGAATCAACTTACCCTGATCCAACAGCGCGATCCAGGACGCTACAGCGATTCGTGGAAGGCGGCCACCCACCGCTCAACGGTGAGCTGCCACTTCTTCGCCCGTGGCTTCGCGGCAGAGTTCTGGTTGCCGAACAGTCCCTTCTCCCGAATCGCTTCCGCGATCGGAACAGTCTTCTTCCACTTCGTTCGGACGAAGTGTCCGGCCTTGTCCGGGTTGGAAGCCATCGTGGCGTTCTTCGCCGCGTTCAGCGGCAGAGAGGTGACCGGGACCTTCTTGCCCGGGTTTACCCTGTCGTACCAGAGGGGGACTCAAGATCCCACTCCGCTTCGATCACGGAGCTCGCAAAGCTGGCGTATGCGTCGCCGATTAACTTCGACGTCGGGTCTGACCAGACGTGAAAACTCCCGGACTTCAATGCGGCCACAATCGCATCCGCAACGAGGTGTGACGGATGCGCGACATCCTCGAAGCCTGAGTCATGCGCCATATCTGTGGCGATCGGACCAGGGTGAACGCTAAACACCGAGATACCTCGTTCGCCCAGCTGCATCCTGAGAGCTTGCGTGACCGAGTAGGACGCGGCCTTGGACGCACAGTACGTGGTGAATTCGGGAGCGAAGCACTTCAGTGAGACTGCCGAATTCAACTGAACTATCGCGCCGTTTCCATTTCGCTCAAGCGTCGGGACAAACGCACGGACAAGACGGATGAATCCGAAGAGGTTTGCATCGAGCTCATATCGAAGGGTGTCGAATACATCGTCACTCAGCACCGATGCGTTGCCCATGACTCCCGCGTTCGCAACGATGATCTGTGCGTCCGATGCGACGCTCGCGGCATCTCGAGCAGACTGTTCGTCACGTAGGTCGAACGCCACCGGGACAAGGGCCTTGCCACCGAGCTCATCGACGAGCGGGTCTAAGGACGCGGGCTTCCGTACGGCGCCATATACCTTCTTCACCCCTCCACCGATGAGCGCGCGGACGATCTCTTTCCCGATGCCACGGTTGGCGCCGGTAACGAGTGCGACTTTGTCCTTGATATCTACCTTTGCCATTGCGGCCTCCAGACTCTGTTTGATGTTTGCGGCCCTGACTCACGCCAGCAGCAGCGCCCGTCCGCCGGCCGACAGACGAGGCTTGACCGATCGGCTCCGATCAGTCGGTGATCGTGGGCTTTGCTCACACAGGACCACCCGCTCGCCTGTCAAAAATCGCCTCCCAATGGGCGGACCGCTGATCTGACCAAGGCTCCGTCGGGATTGGAAGTCTAGGCGATCCGAGTCAATTTATCAACGTCCGTTGCCATTCGCGTTTAAATCGCGATGCCGTTGATCGCTACTTCCGCGTTGCCCAAATCGGACGATGTCTCGGCGAGCAAAGCGACAACCGTAGGTCGAGAACGTATGCGCCGTCAACGCGGACAGCACCTGTTTTACACTGTTCGTTGCACAATCAACCCGAAGCCGGTAGGATGCAGTTCCCGACGCCGCGCGGCGCTTCATGGCTCACCCCCCGACGGGTGGATGCATTGAGTTTGTGTCCAAGGAGGAAACAACGTGTCTGATCCACGATCCGTAGTCGAGACCTTCCTTGAGGCGTTGAGTCGCAACGACGCAGACGCGATGAAACCGGTGTTGGGGGCCTATGTCCAGCACAACCCGAACGCTCCGACCGGTCCCGAGTTCATCCTTGAGATGCAGCCTGTCTTGAAGGAAGCAGGCTTTGGCCTCGAGCTCCACAGGATGTTCCACGACGGACCGTTTGTGGTCACCCATATCACCTTCTCGAACGCGGCAGCACTCGGCGCCGATACTGTTGTGGTCTTTGACATCTGGAAAGTCGTCGACGGCCGGATTGACGAGCACTGGGATTGCATTGCACCCCTGTCGATGAATCCCGTAGGCGGTCGCACGCAGACCGACGGCTCTTTCAAAGTCACAGATCTTCATGCGACCGAGTCGAACAAGGCAGTCGTCAACGATTTTGTGTCAAGCGTGCTTGTAGGAGGACAATGGGCTCTCGTCAGTACCTTTCTGCGTGACGGGCTGTTTTGCCAGCACAACCCGTTGTTTGACGACGGACTCGAGAGCTTGGTAGAAACACGCCGTAAGGTCACGTATCGCAAAGTTCACCGTCTGCTCGGCGAAGGCAACTTCGTCCTTGCACAGTGCGAGGGCGAGATAGAGGCGAAGCCGTTTGCCATTTACGACCTCTTCCGGTTGGACGATGGCAAGATCGTTGAGCATTGGGATGTATGGCAGGAAATCCCTGCGGAATCGGCCAACGACAATGGCATGTTCTGACGCGATTCTTCTCGGAGCGGCGGCGTAGTCACGAAAGAGTACACGGAAAATTGTGAACTTCCGGCTTCGCACTCGCCGCGATCCCTGACTCCTTGATAGACCACCGGGATGGCGTTTTGATCGCAACCGGCTGCTGATATCGATGATTGTCGATGGCCCGGTCACGGAGCTTTGCTTCCGCCGAGGGAGATCCCGGCGGCTTTCTTCATATGCTCGCCGACGAATCGTCGCTCACGACGTCCGGCGGCGTCTCGACGAAACACATGCGAAGCCGACCAGCAGCGCACCTGGGACGCCCGGGGCGGGGACCACGAATAGGCGTACCTCAAGCGTCTGTGTCCGCCCTGATGCATCGACATCGAGCAGGTCTGTGTCCCAAGGCCGCAGGGCGAGCCAGGTGAATGAGAACTCGCTCGGATTTGCTGCAAGGCGTACGCGCTGGTTCGTCTGAACGGGTCCAAAGTCTTGCCGGAAGACGATGGGTTCAACGCCGACGGTGCTGATCTCCATCGCGATCATGCCTCCGGGCGTGTCGACGTCGATGAGTCCGCCGCCGGACGGGATGTCGACCGTTCCGCCGGTGGCGAGCGGGTTGAACCGCACGTCATCGCCCATCTCCCCGAACTCTCCGATGGTGCCCGAGGTTCTGATTTCGTGCTTGCGCTGCGCTTCCATCTGCTCGGCGAGCTTCTTGCCCCGGAACGGCTCGTAGAGTTCAAAGACGTCGGCAAGGAACGCCCGGTAGGACTCGGTGTCGCCAAGGTTGGTGGCGACGAGAGCGCCGTCTTGCAGTTCGTATTGGGTCTCGAAGACGAAGTCGGCGCTAGACAGACTCGCGGCCAAACCGACAACGGCGATGGGTACCAGCGTGTTCATTTGTCTCTCTCCTACTCATCGATCCGAAGGAACGGATCGCGCTGACAGCATACCGTGGGTTGCCCCGGATCCCAAGCTTGAATTGTCGGCTAAGCGATTGTGCTTTGCTCGATGTTTATTTGGATCTCTGTCCGATGCCGTGCGAAGACACCGACGAGCGCCCGACTCGGGGCGCTCGCCGGCATCGTGGGTGGACGACTTAGCGCTTGCGACGCACTGTCGCGAGGGTTGCGAGGCCGAAGGCCGCGAGGCTCCCGGGGCCCGGGATGTTGCTCACCGGGATTCTGAAGATGAGGAACTCGTGGTGCCCGTCGCTGCCTTCGGGGCCGGCGCGGAACGGGTTTGTGATGGTTGCGGGGTCTTCGTTGTACCACATCCAACGTGAGTCGCTGGAGATTCCGTTGATCGCGCCGAACGGGTGCGTCCCCCCCACCCCTCCGGTGTTGTCATCGCCGAAGACGAGGGCGCCGGAGCCGAACCCACCGCCCGGGAGCATCCCGTTCTCATCGACCCAACCGACGCTTGTGCCGGCGCCGCCACCGGCGACGTTGGCGAGCGCGATCTGCGAGTTGATCAGCGCGATGTCCGCGGCGCTGTTGGTCAGGGTGTCGCCGATGATGTTCGAGTCGCGATCGAGACCGGTGGCGTACACCTCCCACCCGACGTTGTCGACGGTGCCGACCGTCTGGGTGCCGACGGTGAACGAACCGAGCACTCCTTGAAGCGACGTGTCATCCGACCACGCGACGATGTACATGTAGTCGCTCGCGGGGAGACCATTGAGGTCGTAGAGCTCCGGGCCGACACCGACGTTGGTGAACCCGTTTCCGGCGTTGGCGTCACCGGCGGTGTAGAGCGAGGGAAGCCCGTTGGTGATGTCGGCGGCGCTGGTGTTGCGTAGACCGCCGAAGTACGACGACGTGGTCATCCCGGCCGCGCTCCCGAAGCCGAAGCCATAGGCGTTGTCGACGGTGATGACGCCATCGACGTCGACCGCCAGAGCTGGAGAGGCGAGCGCGAGCGAGGCGGCGAGGACGGCGTTGCGAGTGAGATGCGTCATGTCTTGTTCCCTCATCATGCCCGGAGCGGGCGGATGTGCGCGGCGACTACCGCCCGAGCACGGCGCTCGGGTCGGGTCGTCGCTTTCGAGCTGGTCACGAGCGGTCGAGCCGGAATCGACTCGCGAAGACTGTGGCCTCAACCTTGTCAGCGAGGCCGCTCAGCGAGTCTCGCGGGTCAATATCAAACTCGCCCCAAGATGCCCTTTGATCGGTCGAAACTACCCGGATGAGAGGGCGCAAGAGGTCGGCGTTTGGTTCGGTATGGTCCGCCAAAGGAGTTGCTTGGGCTGGCAGACACGCGCATCGCCTCCGATTGCACTCCCGCCACCCAGTACTTTCCCGAGGCCACACGGCTGGATGCCGGAGGCGGGATAGTTTGTGCCGCCGCCCACAGCTTTGTGCGCTGGTGGGTAGCCGATTTCGTGTATTGTGACGAAGTCTTTCGTCAGACTGGCGCGTCGCTTGATTGGAGATGCGATGAAGAAGCCGACGGAATCTGAGCTTGCGATTCTCACGGTGATTTGGGACCTGGGCTCGGCAACGGTGCGTGAGGTCTATGAAGTGCTGGGCGAGCGGCAAGGCGTGGGATACACGACGGTGCTGAAGCTCATGCAGATCATGACGGACAAGGAGCTTTTGCTCAAGGACGTCTCGGTTCGCCCGCAGGTGTTCAAGGCGTCGCGGCCGCGGCTGCAGACTCAGAAGGCGCTGTTGGCTGATTTGATGGAGCGGGCGTTTAGCGGCTCGCCCGGGAACCTTGTGCTCCAAGCGCTCGCGATGAAGGAGTCGTCTCCGGAGGAGCTTCGTGAGATCCGCCGGATGCTCGATGGGCTCGAGGAGGCGTCGAAGTGATACCAGACATCTCTTCCGCCTCCGTTACCCAAGCGCTTGGTGCTGCGGTGCTACATTTCCTCTTGCAGGGCGCGGCGATCGGGGTGATCGTCGCGGTGGTCTTGGGGTTGCTGGGCCGGGTTTGGTCTTCGGCGCGATACGTGGTCGCGTGCGCCGGGATGACGGCGAGTTTGCTTGCGTTTGTTGGCACGTTTGTACTTGGCCTGCGAGGAGATTCGACCGGTGCGTTGGCGGCGCTTGCGTCGTCGAACGGGTCGCTGACCGCTTCCCCCCTCGCTGATTCGGCGGCTCAGGGCTCGGTCGGCGGCATCGCTCAATGGGCGGTGAGTCTTTGGCTTGGCGGCGTCGCTTTCTTTGCTGCGCGGTTCGCGATGCACTGGGTTCAGGCCCGGAGGCTCCGGACGAGAGGGATATCGAGGCCGGATGGCGAGTGGCTCGACATCTTTGACGGGCTCAAGCGGGACTTGGATGTTCGGGCATCGGTGCGGTTGCTGCGGAGTTCTGTCGCTCGGACACCGATGGTCATCGGCTGGATTTCGCCGGTGGTGGTCGTTCCCGTCTCGGCGTTCTGTTCGTTGAGTCCGGAGCAGTTGCGAGCGGTGCTGGTGCATGAACTCGCCCACATCCGGCGACACGATCACGTCTTCAACGCGGTTCAGGTCTTGGTGGAAACGCTGCTTTTCTTCCACCCGGTGACGTGGTGGCTCTCGGGCCAGATTCGTGCGGAGCGGGAGCACTGCTGTGATGCGACCACCGTCCGGCGGACAACGGATGCTCGGGCGTTTGCCGAGGCCCTCACTCGTCTCGAGACGATGAGGTCGACTTCTCGGGGCGCTCTGGCGGTCACCGATGGTCCTCTCGTGGACCGGATCGCTCGGATACTGGGCGTTCGTGGCAGGTATCGTCGGTCGCCGTCATGGTGGAGTGTGCTCGCGCTGTTGGTCGGAGCGGCGGTCGGGGCGGCGGGGATCGCACACGTCTCGGCGCGAACGACCGAATCGGGGCACGAAGACGTGCTTCGTGTTCTTCGGCAAGCTGCGGCGGCGCCCGGTGCGGACCCCGCTCAACTCCGCGAGATGTACTCGAGGTTTGTGTTCGAGGACTCGGCTGAGGCGGACGAGATCGAGGCGTATCTCAACCGTGTTCGCGATCAGATCGACGCGGCGGTTGAACGCGGCGCGCTTTCAGACGATGACGCTCGCGCCAAGCTTGCTGTGATTCACGAGGAGATTGATCTGAAGACCGAGTCGATGTTCCTGATCGATGTCTTTGGGCAGTCCCCGTTCGCGGCCTATTTGACCGCGAAGCGGGCAAGCCTGGCAGAATCGGTCGCGTCGGGGGAGATGTCGCAAGCGAAGGCGGACGCGATTCTGGCGGACCTGACCCGGAGTTTGGACAACCGAGCAGAATGGGACGGCGCAACGCGAACACAGAAACGCGAACTCGCTGAACGGGTTCGGGCCGGTGAGTTAACTGTGGAAGAAGGTTCCGACTTGATGGCGGCGTTTGAGCGCCGGCTCAAGCGGCAATTCGGGTATCGTGATCTCGAGGCGAAGCTCGCGCGACTGGTCGAGGCGGGCGAGATGACCGTTGACGAGGCCGACGCGAAGCTCGCGGCGGTGCGTGGTGGTGCGATCGATCAGAGCGGCAAGGTCGGCATCGATTGGGCTCGCGTCAAGAGTCGTGTGGAAGGCGCGGTCGCTCGTGGCGAGATGTCGCGTAAAGACGCTGATGCTCACTACGAACACCTGAAGACGCCTTCATCCAAGAGTGGCGGCTCCGCGCGTCTCGCGTCGATGCTCGCCGATGCTGGCATTCCCCAAGAGAAGCTCCGCGTTGGCGTGGCGGCCGCGGAGCAGATGCGGGAGGCTCTTCGAGGGGGCAAGGACGCCTTCGAAGTGGAAGCCTGGATTGCGGGCTGGCTTGCGAAAGACGGTTTCGGCTCGGACCAGATCGCGATCGTGACGGGCTTGGCCCATCGGCTTGCTGGCAAAGGCTGACGCGACTCTGTTCAAGCCCCTGCGGCGGTGGGCGTGAGGGCCACCGCCGTGGGGTGCTTTGGGGGAATTCGCACCACCGGGCGCGCTCACAGTCGCAACACGTCGGGCTTGACGTATTTGCTGCGAGTTACCCGAGGATCACTTGTTCGCGTGTTTGTCCGCCGCTACTGCCTCGTAAGACCCACTTCACTCGAGCGTTGCGGACCAACCCGCCGGCCTTCATGCGAGATCGTCTTTGTCTTACCGCTCGGGGCGAATGACAGCTTGAATTTCCCCGCGGCTCCTTCTCGACCGCTCGGATCGGCGTCTCGGCGGGTTCCTCACCGGTGATTTGCCGTCCACGGGGTTTTGCACTCCCGTGGTTCTTGCTACGCTGGAGAATATCCATATGGATAGTGTCGACGGAGCTGAGTCAGAAAGGACTCCGATGAATACCAGAACGACGGTGGGTGCATTGGCTGGGATTGCAATGTTCGCGGCTTCAGACGCGTCCGCGACGACCGAATTCGCGGTCGACGAACGGTCCCAGTCGATCGTCCTCGGGATGGGGGAGTTTCTGAGTGGTCTTCGGCAGCTTTCGTTTACCGCGACGGTGTGGTACGATCGCGTCCTCGACTCGGGGAAGATCGTCGAAGTCCACGAGGTTCACGAGATCGCTGTGAAGAGGCCCGGGAAGCTTCGTGCGACGGTGCTCGGCGAGAACGGTCTCCGCGCAGCGATCGTCGGTGACGGGGTCGCGACGATCGTCGACCCGGTCTCGCATCGGTACTTCCAGTGCGCGGTTCCGCCCTCGGTTGGAGGCGCTGTCGACGTCATGGTGATCGACCTCGGCCTCTCATTGCCGAGCGCCGACTTCGTGTACGACGACTCTGGCGCCTCCATGCTCGGCGCCGTCGAGACCTCGACGTATCTGGGCATTGTGCCCATAGACGGCGAACCCTGCCACCACATGGCGTTCTCCCAAGAGGGACTCGAGTGGCAGCTTTGGGTGTCCGCGGGTGTCCATCCGACCCCGACGCGGATCAGCCTGCGGTACACCGATCGCCCCGGTGCACCTCGCTTCACTGCCGATCTGGACTGGCAGCTTTCGACGGTTGCCTTCGACGACAGCGCGTTCACATTTGTGCCAGATCACGGAATGACGAGCGTCGGCACGTTCGATGAGTTGCTTGTTAGTGAGGGAACCAAATGAATCTGCTGTCACTCATCAAGACGCTCACCGTCGCGACGGTCGTCGCGGCGTCAATGGCTCAACCTCTCCCGCCCGGCTTTGGAAACGTGCGCCACGCCGGCCATGCGACGGCGCGGCCGCGACCGACTCCCCCCCCCCCACCACCACCACCGCGCCCGCGCCCCCGAGGTGAGGCATCGAGTGATGGTCGGACGATGGCGATCGCGTCATCGCTCGGAAGCGTCCGGCATGGAAGGCCGCGACCGCCGCGACCGCCGCGGCCACCGCGACCTCCCCGCCCACCGCGGCGCCCGTGAGGGATCGCGGATCGACGGTTCTGCGTGCCCGATGGTGTATCTCATACCGTCGCCCGTCTGTGCGTCCGTGACGTCGGACGACAGGGATGCGGCGTGCGCGGAGATTCACAGGAGACGGGCTTCCAGACTCGCGGCGACCGCTGCAATCAAGAGGCTTGCCGGGCGTTTCACTATGGGCCGGCGTGTCGTCGCTCGGCGATGGCGTCCAGAGGGGATCGTCTATGTCGTGCAACGCGTGTGTGGATAAGCGATTGGATGGGCTTCGATTTGTGTTGCTGGTTGTCGCGGTCGGTAGCGCCGCGGCCCAGTCGCAGCCGATCGATCTGGGGCTCGGGTTCCTCGACCATGAGATCTTGGTTGAAGAGAATCTGATCGTCTATCAAACGCCGGACGGTGAGATCTGGACACAGTCGATCGACCCGGCAACAGGTCTGTTTGTCGCGGGCGACGACCGGTCAGTGCGGATCGATGTCGGCGTGGCGCCTTTGACCGATTCGAAGAACGGTCCCGAGTTTGGCCTCGATGCGGGCGGGTGGACGGTGTTCTACAACAAGTCGAGTGCCGGCCGCGTTCAGGTGTGGCGTGCAACGTTCAGTTTCGGTGCGGCGGAGCCGTTCGACGTGGTCCAGCTCACTTCGGGCAACATCGATCGGATCAATCAGCTTCCCAGTCAGTGGTCCGGTTCACCTACGACGTACGCGATCTACGCGAGGTCAAACCCGGACACAGGATCAGCGTTGCTCGCCTGGTTCGACGAAGCGGCGCCCGACGCAGAGAACCCGATCACCCCGGTTGAACCCAACTTCGCGGGGTTCCGCTGGATCGACAATACGTCGATGTTCACGAGCACCATCGCTGGGCTGAACCCGGACCGTGGGCAGATTGTGCTCACGGACGCCGCTGGCGGACCGCCTCTCGTCATCACCAACGATCCGGGAATCAAATTCGACCCATACGGATGGGTGGCGACCGACTTTGGTGATGAGTTGCGTGTGATCGCGAAGGTCGATCTGCCGGGGGCACTCCCGGGCGAACCGGCGGAGGCGATTGCCGTGTATGCGCCGGGAGATGGACTGTTCTGGGAGCAGACTGCGCTGCTCCAGATTCCGGCTTCGAGTGGGATGACGCACGTGCAATCGCCCGAGCCCTTTGTTGTGGGCGGACGGTCCTTCGTGGTCACGACGCTCAAAGACGCCGACGGCCCGGTCATCGGGGGTAGCGTGCGCGAGAGTCAGGTGTGGTTGTTCGATCTGAACGATGATCCGGAGACGGGCTTCGTGTTTCGGTGTGACGACGGGGTCGCGGGCGCGATTGCCCACGAAGGCGAGGCCTTTGCCGGGACCGATGAGTTGATGATCTACTACAACTATGTTTCAAGAAACGGCGACGGGATCGGGATGGCGTTGGCGCCAACCGGTATTGGCACGAGTTCCGCATGTCGCCCGGTCGATCTCGCGCCGCCCTTTGGCCGTATCACGCCGGCGGACACCGTTCGGTTCTTGGAGCTCTTCGAAGCAGCGGACTCCACGACTGACTTCGATGGGAACGGGTCGATCGACTTCTTTGACGTCTTGGCGTTCACGCAGTTCGGGGACGCTTGCGTTGGATCCAACCAGCCGGTGTCTCCGGGCTGATCGCGAATCGGTCTCGACCAGGGGTTGACTCTTGGTGAACCCCTCGCCGTGGCACTTCCGACGCCCCTGCGTGCCCTATAGAATTGGGCTTTCGAGGAGGGCTTCGGTGGTGCGGGATAATCCTTCGGGCACACGCGAACGACTCATCGGCACCGGGCTCGATCTGTTCTATAAGCAGGGGTTCCACGCAACCGGTCTCGATCAGATTCTGACCGAGGTCGGGACCACGAAGACGACGTTCTACAAGTACTTCGAGAGCAAGGAAGCCCTGGCGCTCGCCTGCATTCAGCGGCGTGACGAGGGGTGGCGAGCGCGTCTCCCGCAGTTGCTTGCCGAGCGGGCTGGGACTGACCCGCTTGCGCAGCTGCGCGAGATCTGGGGCGTGTGGAGCGATTGGTTCGGCGACATTGAGTTCAACGGGTGCATCTTCATTCACGCGTGCAGTGAGTTCCCGGATTCGAACGATCCGTGTCACGTCGCGGCGCGCGCCAACGTCGATGCGCTCCGCGACATGGTGCGCGACCTCGCCGAGCGCGCGGGGTTGATCGACCCGCTCGGGTTCAGCGAGGAGTTCGGGCTGCTGATGCAGGGCGCCATCGTTGTCGAAGTGATCGACCGCGAGGGGCGAGCCGCGGCGACCGCCTCACGCATGGGCGAGAAGCTGATCGAGCGGGCGCTGCCCGAGGGTTCGCACGCGCCGCGTTGAATGCAAAACGACAACCGCGGCGACGCGTGGGTCGCCGCGGTGTCGGAGTCAGTCAACGGATCCCGGTGCTTACGGGCAGCCGGCGAGGAACGCGCTGATGAACGCGTCGACATCGCTGAGGTCGATGACGCCGAACGGAGCGGCGACATCGGCGAGATCTCCTCCAGTGAGGAACGCGGCGATGAAGGCGTCGACGTCGGTCAGGTCGAGCACGTTGAACGGGGCGGCGAGGTCGGCGGCGTTGCACCCGTCGGCTTCACTGACTTGGAAGTCGAGGGCGTACGCCTGGACGAGCGGGGAGGTCTGCTGGACAACAAAGCTGTAGGTGCCAGCGCCGAGTTCGGCCTGGCCCAGGGCATTCACAGTGACCGACTGGTTGACGAAACTCTCGAGGAGGTCGTCCCCGACGTTGAAGCTATCGACGAGCACGCCGGCGAGGAAGTTCGCGTTGGTGTCGTTGCCCGGGACGAAGCTGGTGGCGCCGTCGTTCACGGCGATGAAGCCGATGTTGTCCGGATCCCAGGTGAGCAGTTCGATCCCGGTGAGGGCCTGGCCGGCGGGGATCGTGACGGTGATGAAGTCGCGGTCGCCTTCGGCCGCGTTGGACTCCTCGACGGTGCCCTCGACGACGTTCGAACCGAAGTTGAACGCGAGGGGGGTCGGTGACGCGGCGTCGCTGGACAGGTCGCCTTCGGTCGCTTCGTTCACGACGGTGTTCGGGCGGCGCACTGCGTACTCGGTCGGGTCGTCGGTTTCGTCGCCCGAGAGATCGACCAGATCGAGCCTGTCCGAATCGGGCTGGGTGGCCACGAAATCGCCGATTCCGCTCCAGAGGCCCTCGTTCACGGCCTGCTGAGTCCGGGCTTCGGAGCTTCCCGCTCCCTGGCCGCCGATGTTCCACTGGACGTGGTCGGCGATGAGCGTTGAGTTCCCGAAGGAGACACTGTTGGTGTTGGCGTCCGGGGCGTAGATCTGGATTCCGTAGGCGTCTTGGTCGAGCGGGGTAGCGAAGCTCCCGCCCAGATCGGTCCGATCGAGACGGTCGGGGTCATTCGCGGGCGCGTCGTTGTTGAAGTGAATAAAGACTGAGGTGCCGGCTTCGATCGTGACTCCGTTGAGTCCGTTGCCTCCCGTGTAGCGACGTTGCTCGTTGAAGTCGTGGCTGCAGAATCGCCAGCGATCGAGCGACACGTCCTGCGCATCAAAGTTGAACAGTTCGAGGACGCCGGTGGTGAAATCGACGCTTCGAATCTGGATGTTTCTGTTGGTCTGGGCGTGGGCGGCGGACGCGGCCAAACCGCACATCGCGGTCACGAAGAGCTTGCTTGCGGTGGTCATTTCGGACTCCTGTGGTTCCTGATCTGCGGGTTCAACGGTTCGGCCGCCGCCGCAACCACGGCGTGACCCCAGGCAAAAAGGCCGTCTTTCGGGCCGATATTCGCGTCCTGCTCAAACTTCTGTCGACACCGAACGGAGCGCGTGTCTGGGTGAGCGCGCACTGATCAACGGAGTCGAAAGGCGTCGTCTCGCCCTGCGGACGGCACGACGTTGGAAGCACCCGGGGACACCGAGCACCGCATCTCTGGTGGGTTTCGCCGGAAGCGACGCGGCGACACCGGCGTCCGCGTTGTACGGGACGTCCCTATGACTCGTAACGTCCGCCGACAAGGCAGGCGTTGCACCGGATCGGCGACAACATTGCTCTGGGAGAGAAATCGGTTGCGCCGCGGGACAACAATTCGCGTTTGCAAACGTATGGGGGCGCACGGAGGATGGCGAAGTTGGCTCGAGTTGAAGATAGCTCACCGGACAGGCATACAGACACGATGTCGCGTGCTGCGTTTGAGAGTGCTTTTTCGACCCATTACTCGACGCTCTGCCTTGTTGCGTCGGCGATTGTCGGCCGGTCGTCGGCTGAAGACGCCGTCCAGGATGCGGCGCTGGTGGCCCTCGATCGATTGGACCGTTTCGCGCCTGGAACGGACTTCCGGGCATGGATGTCCGCGATCGTCCGTGGTGTTGCGAAGAATCAACGTCGATCGTCGGTTCGGCGTGTTCGCCGGCATGCGGCCCTTGCGGATCGAGGTGATCCCGATAGGCGTTCGGCGGCCGAAAGGGCCGAGAACCTGGCTGCGGCTCGAATACCAGGGGATGCAAGCGCCGTGGATGTCAAACTTTCGGGCGAATTTGACGTTCGTGTCCGCAACGCGGTCGATGAGCTCGAACCTCTTCAGCGAGCGTGCTTGCTATTGAAGACCGTTTCGGAGCACTCGTACGCTCAGATCAGCGTCATGCTGGCGATTCCGGAGGGCACCGCTCGGAGCCACGTGCTTCGGGCACGTCGGCGTTTGATGTCGTCGCTTTCCGATACGCCGGATGGTGAATCTCGCTCGGCGGCGGTATCGAACGCCTGAGTAACGACGATCGGAGGTCCGTTATGCCCGGGGGATCAACTCAAAGCATCAACGACAGCCCGGACGATCGCCCGGCTGACGTGCTCGATCGCTTCGTTGACGGCACGGCGTCGCCTGAGGAGCGGGATCGCGTCGAAGCCGATCCCGGGTTGCGGGCGCAAGCCGCGAAGTGGCGGGAGATCGAGGACGCGATAGTGCGGACCGAGCCGGCGACCGTCGCTCCGAACCTGGATGAGTTGACGCCAGCCCCGCTTCCCTTCCTTCAGCGTCCGGTGTTCCGTTACCTAGCGGTTGCGGCGGCGCTCGTGGTGGCGACGGGCGCGGTCGTGACATTCCTTCCGCCGGTTGGACAGGCCCCGCTTGTCGCATCGAACGGCCGGGACGCGGGCCGCTACTACCGCATGATGACGCGTTCATTCGAGCCGTCGGTGGTCTGCGATACGCCTGAGAAGTTCGCTGACTACACGAACGACGTCTTCGGCGTCGCGATGACGGCGTCGTTCGAAACGCCGGTTGCGTTGATCGGTTGGACGGCGCTTCAGGGCGGGTACGACGAGGGAGCCGACGTCGAGGGGCCCCGCGTGCTGCTCGCGAGAGCCCCGAGTGGCGACGAGGTCATCGTGATTTTCGAGGCCGAAGAGGCCGCTCCGATCGAAGCGGCGGAGGGCCTCCACACCTTCACCCGGACCTTTGGGGCTGTGACGGCTACAGAGATCACGCCTGCCGATGCGAGCCATGTCTTGGACGTGATTTCGATGCTCTGAGGACGCCCACCGGCTCGTCATCGACGAGCTCGATTGCTTCGCTTCTGCTTACCCGCGTGTCTGGGATCGCTCTTGGAGGCCGCACACGATCGCCAGCACGTCGAACACTCGGACGGTGCCCGCGATGTCATCAGGGTCGACGGACGTCACTCGGATCGTGGTGCCTCCGATCGCGTCGAGTTCGGTGCGGAGCCTCGCGCCCCCGGCTCCGTCGGTGGTCGGCACGTCAACGGCGTGGACGTGCTTGTCGATGTCGAGCCGTTCCGCGTGAGACGGGCTGAGATCGAGTGCACCGACGTCAACGTCGAATCCGAAGCGGGCGAGTGCGGCCGCGACGGGGGCTCGATCGGAATCACTCGACGTGGTGACGAAGAACCACGGCCGGCAACTTGCGGCTCGCTCGAGGGCTTCGATTTGGTCTCGGACTTCGATCATGGTTCGCTCCCTTCGGTTCGCTCCGAAGGGCCGTCCGACGTCGCTGGCTCGCTGGTCTCACCGGCTGTGGCGAGGAGTCGCCAACGACGCTTCATCTCGAATGCCGCGATGTCCGCGACGGTGGTGGCTCGCAAAAACTCGATGATCTTGCCCCGCTGTTCCATATTGAACGCGTGGGCTGGGCACGCCCGGGCGTCGCTGCACTCGGCAACCCCGAGCAGGCACCTCGGGTGTATGACCGGATCATCCAGCGCTCGGCAGACGTCAAGAAGCGTGATGTCGACCGCTTCGCGAAGGAGCGTGACTCCTCCGTTGATGCCCCGCTGGGTCTTGACTAGTCCGACGCGCGAGAGCCGGTGGACGATTTTGGACAAGTAGGGCGCGGGAAGATCGCAGCTTTCTGCGATCTCGCGGATGAGTTGCGGCTTTCCGGCGGCGGCGGCAACACAACTGAGTGCCTGAATCGCGTATCCGGTGCCCTGCGTGAGCGTTGCCATACCCAATGATAGGACTTAAAGACCTTCAGATCATTTTGTTTTGAATCAAATCGTTGTCCTCAGGCCAGAATGGTCGAAACTCGTAATTCTATTCTGTTTTTACGAGGGTTCCGAGGTCCGCTATTGGTGGCGGATTACCGGCGCTACAGGCCTTGGACGGTCGCCCTTGGCCCGGTTTGGCTGTCAGCTAGGTCGACCCATCCACCGCCGAACGCCTTGTAGATCTCGATGACCGAGGTCAGCGCATCGGCGCGGAGTTGGACCTTCTCGAGTTGCGCGTCGAACAGGTCACGTTCGGCATCGAGAACCTCGAGGTAATCGACATATCCGTTGTCGTACCGTTTCTGAGCGAGGTCGGCATATCGGCTGAGGGCATCGGTCTGGCGGGACTGGGCGGCGCTCTCTTCGAGCGTTGTCGATCTGGTGACGAGGGCGTCCTCGGACTCGCGGAGGGCGGTCAGGAGAGCTTCGCGGTATTCGGAGACGGCGGCCCGCTCCGAGGCCTCGGCGGATTCGAGCTGGTTCTCGAGGAAACCTGCGGTGAAGATCGGGCCGAGCATGCTCGCGCCGAGCGTGTACTGAGAAGCCGACGATTGGAAGAGCGTTTGGAGTTCGTCGCTCGCGAAACCGAAGGCCGCGGTGAGGTTGAAACTGGGGTAGAACTCTGCGACGGCTTCACCGATGCGTTCGTTCGCGGCGATGAGGTTCTGTTCGGCCTCGCGGAGGTCTGGGCGTCGGAGCAACAACTCCGACGGGAGCCCGGCGGGGATGGGCGGGACGCCGACGGTCTCGATGGTCTTGCCTCTTGCGATCTCGCCGGGGGGGCGTCCTAAGAGAACGCTGAGGGCATTTTCGAGGATCGCGATGTCTCGTCGGAGCGACGGGATGGTTGCCGCGGTGCGCTCGAGTTCGGACTTTACCTGCTCGAGTTCTAGCGCAGACGCGATCCCTCGGTCCAGCCGGAGCTGGAACAGATCAACGGTGTCTTTGCGGGTATCGAGCTTGCGCTCGGCGATGACGAGTTGTTCGTCGAGGCTGAGCAGCGCGATGTACGTCGATGCGACGTTCGTGACCAGCGAGAGGATGACTCCTCGCCTGACTTCCTCGGCCGCGAGGGTGTCGGCAACGGCGGCATCAGTCGCTCGACGGATGCGCCCGAAGATGTCGACTTCCCAGCCAACATTGAGGTTCGCTTCGAAGAAATCCGAGACCCGCCCGCTGGCGGCGGCCCCCGTCTCCCGCGAGTTCTGCGTGCGCCCAAGCCCGGCGTCGTAATCGACCTGCGGGAACGCCTGCGACCTCGTGAGCCCGATGACGGCGGCGAATTGCTCGACGTTCGCGGTCGCGGTGCGGATGTCGTTGTTGTTGGCGAGCGACTCGTCGATCAGAGCGTCGAGCACCGGGTCTTCAAAACCCCTCCACCATTCGGTATCGGCCGCGTCGATGGCTCCGTCGATGGAGAACCGGAACTCGGCGGGAACGGCCATCGCCGGGGGTTCGTACTCGGGTCCGACGGTGCAGGCCTGCAGGCCGGCTGCTCCGAGGATGATCGCGATTGGTTTCCGCATCGCCATCCCCCTTATGCCTTACCTGTGAGTTTGTTGGTCACGCTCGTGATCAGGAAGTAGAACATGGGCACGAAGAAGAGGGCGAGCGTCGTCGCGCCGATCATGCCGCCGATGATGCCGGTGCCGATTGAGTGACGGGCGGCGGCTCCGGCGCCGCTCGCGGTCACGAGCGGGAGTGAACCGAGGATGAACGAGAACGACGTCATAAGGATCGGACGGAGACGGAGTCTCGCGGCGGCGATCGCGGCCTCCCCCGGTGACAGGCCCTCGGATTCGTGTTTGGTTTGCGCGAACTCAACGATGAGGATAGCGTTCTTCGCGGACAGGCCGATGAGCGTGATGAGCCCGACCTGGAAGTACACGTCGTTCTCCATCCCGGCGAAATACACCGAGACGAGCGCACCGAAGATGCCAAAGGGAACAGCGGTGATGATCGCGAGGGGGAGCGACCATTTTTCGTACTGCGCCGCGAGGATGAGGAACACCAGGATGATGCCGAAGGCGAACACACCAACGACGGCGGAACTGGTCTTCTTTTCCTCGTAGGCTTGGCCCGACCATGCGTAGGCCATCGTGTCCGGCAGAACGTCCGTCGCCGTGACTTCCATCGCCGCGATCGCTTCGCCGGAACTGAATCCGGCCTGAGCATCGCCGGTGATCTTCGCGGCGGGGAAGCCGTTGAATCGCTGGACAAGATCGGGGCCGGCGCCGTAAGAGGCGTCGACGACTGCTGAGAGCGGGATCATCTCGCCCTCGTTCTGGCGGACGTAGACCCTTTCGATATCCTCCGGATCGTCTCGGAAGCGGGAATCTGCCTGAACGATGACGTTCCAGACGCGTCCAAACTTTGTGTACTGGCTGACGTACGACGATCCAAAGAGATCCCCCAAGGCGTCGTAGATCTGATCGGTGGGCATGCCGAGCGTCTCGGCTCGCACGCGGTCGATCTCGATTTGGATCTGGCGCGATGACGCGTTGTACGTGGACGTGACCCCGCTGATTTCTGGGCGTCCGTTGGCCTGGCCCATGAACGATCGCAGGTTTTCAGCGAGGAAGAACGGTCCGTCATCGCCGCGGTTCTGCACCCAGAACTCGAAGCCGCCCTGGTTGCCCAGGCCCGGGATCGACGGGGGGTTGATCGCGATCGCGATGCCTTCGTCGAGGCCCATGAACGCGGGGCGGACATCAGCGAGCAGCTTCTCAAGACTGAGTTCGGGGTTGCCTTTGCGTTCTGCGAAGTCCTTGAGCGAGACGAATACGGTCCCGGCGTTCGATTTGAACTGGCTGTCGAGGAAGCTGTAGCCAGAGATCTTCGACGCGTATCGAACCGCGGGATGGCCTGCGAAAACGCGCGTCACCTCCGAGGTGACCGCATCGGTGCGATCGAGCGTCGAACCGTCGGGCATGATGACTGCCGCGAAGACGTACCCCTGGTCCTCCTCGGGCACGAAACTTCCGGGGATGGCACCAAAGAGCCAGACAATCCCTACGACGGTCGCGGCGACGAGCAGGAGCCCTACTGCCCAAACTCGGATGACGGCCTTCACGCCGGCGGCGTAGATCGAGGTGATCCGCTCGAGCGTTGCGTTGAACGCTTTAAACGGGGCGGCGATGCTGCCCTTCGGACCCAGAAGCACTCCGCACAAAGCCGGCGTGAGGGTGAGGGCAACGAAGCTTGAGATGGACACGGAGATCGCGATGGTGACCGCGAACTGACGATAGAGGACGCCCGTCGTACCGCCCAAGAATGCGACGGGGATGTACACCGCCAGGAGCACGAGCGTGGTCGCGATCACCGGCCCGGTGACCTCGCCCATCGATTTGATCGTTGCGTCCTTGGCCGACAGACCTTCTTCGGCGATGACGCGTTCGACGTTTTCGACCACGACGATCGCGTCGTCACAAACGATACCGATGGCGAGCACGAGCCCGAGCATCGTGAGCAGGTTGAGCGAGAAGCCCAGCACCAGCATCCCGGCGAAGGTGCCCACCACCGCGACCACGATGGCAACGGTCGGGATGATCGTCGCCTTGACGCTTTGCAAGAAGACGTAAGTCACGAAGACGACGAGGAGTACAGAGATAATAAGGGTGACGACGACCTCCTCGATCGACGCGGAGATCACCTCGGTCGTGTCGAACGAGATCGCGTAGTCGATCCCGTCGGGGAAAGCGGGTTTCAGACTCTCCATGAGTTCGGTCACCCGATCGGCGACCGCGAGGGCGTTGGCGCCGGGCTGCTGGTACACAGCGATGAACGACGACGGCCGCCCAGCAGGATCGGCGGCATTGGCGACGTTGGCCTCGAGCAGATACTGCTCGATCCCGACCTCTGCTCTAGCGACGTCACCGACCCGCACGACGGCGGACCCCTCGCTGGCGGCCCGAACAATGATGCTCTCGAAGCCTGCGGGATCCTGATAGGTCCCCCCTGTCACCATGGGAACGGTGAGCTGCGAGGGGGTTGCGAGCGGGGCCTGCCCGATGGTGCCGGCGCTGAACTGCTGGTTCTGTGTGGAGATCGCGGAGCCGACATCACTCGAGGTGATACCCAGGCTCGCCATCCGCTCGGGATTAAGCCAGACCCTCATCGCCAGATCGGGAAGGCCCATGATCTGAGACTGGTTCGCGCCCTTGACCCGCTTGAGCTCGTCGAGCACGTATAGGTTGGTGTAGTTGCCGACGTACTGCTCATCGAAACGATCGTCGGTCGCGTAGACCGAGATGAGCATGAGGATGCTGGACGATCGTTTCTCGACCTCAACACCGGTGTTCTGGACAGCATCGGGGAGGCTCGGGAGGGCGATGTTGACGCGGTTGTTGACCTGGACTTCGGCCGTGTCGGGGTCGGTGCCGAGTTCGAAGTAGGCCGTGAGGGACATCTGCCCCGCTGCCGTGCTTGTCGACTCCATGTAGAGCAGGTTGTCGGCCCCGTTAACCTCGGCCTCGATCGGGGCAGCGACCGAGTCGGCAACGGTCTGGGCGTCGGCACCGGGGTAGTTCGCGGTAACGGTCACCTGCACCGGTGCGATGTCCGGATACTGGTTGATGGGCAGGCTCAATCCAGCGACGGCGCCCGCCAGCACAATGACGATCGAGAGCACCGACGCGAGGATCGGCCTGCGGACAAAGAGGGAGTTGCTCACGACGACGGGTCCCCGGGGGCTGCGTCGGCCGGCGCCTCGGGGACACCCTCACCGATGATGCGGAGCGGGGTCTGAGGCCGCATGCCGACGAGCCCGCTCACGAGCACCCGATCGTCGAGGCGAAGCCCGTCTTCGATGATCCAGGCATCGCCGTGCCAGGGGCCGGTGGTCACCGGACGCTGCTCGGCGGTCCCGTCATCACCGACGGTCCACACGAACGCCCCTTTGGGCCCTTCAAGGACCGCGGTCTGCGGAACGGCCATCGCATCCGGTCGATACGCGCCACGGACAAACACCCGGACGTACTGCCCGGGTCGGAGCGACTGTTGCGGGTTGGGAATCACCGCACGGAAGAGCACAGACCCAGTGCTTGTGCTTACCGAAGCGTCTGCGAACGAAATGCGACCGGGGTTCGGCACGACGGTACCATCGGAAAGTTCGATGAAGACATCGAACGCTCTGTCCGCTGGGTACTGGATCGAGCCGCTTCTTTCCTCGCTTTGCCCTCGCAAAAGCTGTGACTCGGTGATGCTGAATTCGACCCACATCGGGTCGATCCTGGCGACATAGGTCAGCGGATCACTGCCGACGGCGATGTAGGCCCCCTCGCGTTCCGTGGCCTCACCGGTGAGCCCCGTCACCGGCGAGATGATGGTCGTATAGCTCAGGTCGAGTTCAGCCTCGAACACCCCGGCCGCGGCGGCCTCGACCGCCGCGGCGGATTCGCGGACGCTATCGCGTGCGTCGTCGAGTTCCTTGTCGGAAACGGCGTCCGCCGCTGCGAGGGGCTCGATCCGAGCGAGCAGGGCCTCTGCGTTGTCGAGTCGGGCTTGCTGCTGGGCGAGTTCGGCTTTCGCGGCACGGAGCGCCGCTTGGAAGGGCGAAGGATCGAGCTTGAAGAGCGTCTGGTCTTCGTTGACGAATTCACCTTCCTCGTAGGCGATCTCGTCGAGGTAGCCCGACACTCGTGCCCTGATCTCGACGCGCCGCGAGCTCTCGGTGCGGCCCACGAATTCGTACTCCACCGGGATGTCGGAGACGACCACCGGGGCCACCCTCACCTCCCTGGGAGGTGGCGCTTCCGGAGCCTCGGCGACGGGGCCTTGATCACAGCCGACAACGACCGCGACGGGAATGACCGCCATAGGACGAATGAGGAAACGCCATCGGGATACAGTCACTGTGTTCACCGCCCTTTCGAGCGGAGCTTAACGACCAAACGCCTTGGGCGTCACGCCGCGTGTGTGACACTCGACGCATCTGGACGGCCCAGGCATCACACTACCCAACGACTTGGGTCACCCCGCCCAGCGTGTTCAGACTCCCAAGTTTGAGTGTCAGGGTCGGTAAGAGGTCAATTCGTCACGCCCCGGTGGCCATCGCGGACACCCGGAGTGCCGCACCATCGTTGCTACCTCGCGTCGATTCGCGCCCCGTGAATGGTTGGCCACGGAAGCGTGCCCCACCCATCACAATGAGCCTGAACGCCGCGGGGACGAAGAGCACGGCGAGAAGAGTCGCGCCGGTGATGCCCCCGGCCATCACGATCGCGAGCGACGGCCAGAAATCTCCTCCTACGAACAAGAGCAACGGGAGGAAGCCGCCGATCGTGGTCAGCGTTGTGGAGATGACATGCCTGAGACACCCCATGATGGCTTCGGCGATACCGCGGGGATCGCCCAGCTTTGCCGTGGGGTGTTCTCTGAGTGATGCAACAACAACGATGCTGTCGTTCAGCGCGACGCCGATGAGCCCGAGCGTTCCGAGAATCGTGTTGAAGCTCACCGGGAACGAGATCGTCCACGTCGAAAGGAGCGCCAACCCGACCGACATCAGGGCGACGCATCCCAAGACGGCCGCGAGCAGAATGCTTCGGAACGTGAGGATGAGCGTGGCGATCATGAGGACGACGAGCACGGGGGCGTACTTCGCGAGATTGCCCGTCGCGTCGTCGTTCTGTTCTGACGCACCGCCAACGCTGATCGTGTACCCGGGCGGGAGCTCGGGACCGTTCTGAGTAATTTCTGCGAGGACACTCTCTCCGATGTCGATCGGCAGGGCTCCGGCGCGGGTGTATGCCTTGACCGTGTTCGCACGCGATCCGTTGTACCTCGTGATCGCTCCCCGTTCGGGCCTCAAGGCGGGTTCGGCGAGCGCGGGGAGTGCGATGGTGGTTCCGGCTGAACTCATGACACGCGTCGACGCGATCGTCGCAAGCCGGCCCCTCGCGTCTTCGTCGAACGAGACGCGGACCGGCATCTCCTCGAGATCTTCGATGACCTCCCCCCCGGTCACGCCTTCGTACGCGGCCTCCAGCTGAGACGAGATCTCGTTGAGGGTCAGCCCAGCGAGACGGGCTTGCTGTTCATCGACGTCGAACCAGAGCTTCGGCTCGGCCCGCTCCATCGTCATCTGGGTGTGGAGGACATCGGGGTGGGCTTGGAGCCTTACACGAAAGGCCTCACCGAGTTCTTGCAAAGTCAATAGGTCGGGCCCGCTTACCCGGTACTCGACATCGGCGACCACCGGCGGGCCCTGGCCAAACGAACGCACGACGACCTGAGCGCCTGGGAGCCTTGCGTCGAGCTCGGCTTGAAGCCTGGGCACAATGGACTTTGTCATTCGCGCCGAGGTCGTGTCGACGATGCCGTGCGCGTAGGACGGCATCGCGTCTTTATCCATGATGAGGTTGTACCAGACGCTCGGGTAGCTCCCTCCTACGAGCCAGTGGGTCCGCTCGACGCCCTCGAACGACGCGATGATCTCATCGGCACGCTCGGCCTCCAAGGCGGTTCTCTCCAGCGACGATTCGCTTGGGAGCCAAACCTGTACGTGGAACATGTCCCGGTCGACCGGTGGGAAGAACTGGTTGCCCAGCGTTCTCGCGAGTACAAACCCGGTGAGAGGGAGAACGGCGGCGAGCGCGATCGCGGCGACAGGTCGTTTGAACAAGTTCTTGAACGCAGCTTCGACGACGCGCGCCAAACGGGCGCTGCCGATCCCGTCGATCCACCAGCGTCGTTCGCCCTGGGGTTTGATGGAAACGAAGAGACCGGCGAGAGCTGCGATGATCGAGAGCGAGACGAAGAACGAAACGACGACCGCGTAGATCACGCTCTGCCCGATCGACCCGACGAAGTCTCCGCCGCTCCCTGGGAGCAAGAGAATCGGGGCGAACGCGAGGACTGTGGTGAGCGTTGAAGCCCCAAGCGGACCGGCGAGATGGCGAACGGTGCCACCCATCGCTTCGACCTGGCCGGCGCCGTTGCGACGGCGTGCGGTGACCTCATCGGTGACGACGATCGCGTTGTCGATCAGGAGACCGAGCGCGATGATCATCCCGAAGACCGACATCTGGTGGAGACTGTTCCCGCTCATCTGGATCAATGTCACGGTGAGCGAAACAACAAGGGGCAGGGCGGCGCCGATAATGAACGCCTGGCGAATCCCCATCGTGAGCCAGACCACAACAAGGATGACCCCAGCACCGGCGAGCAAGTTCGCGCCAAGTTCGTTCAGCCGATCGGTGGTGTAGGCCGTTTGTTCGAAGACGCGGGCGACCTCGACTCCGGCTCGCTCCGACTGAAACTCATCGGCGACGAGCCCCGCTTGTGCCGCCCACGCCTCGGCCTGCGCTTCAGATGACATCCTCGCGGCAACGAGCACCCCCCGATTCGAATCCGAGAACGCCATCGTCTCGACCGGCGTCCGTATGCCCCGCTCGATCGTCGCCACGTCGCTCAACCGGATGACCCGGCCGCCCTCGCCTTCGCGGAGCGGGATCGACGCGATTCTCTCGAGTGAGTTGAGCTCTCCGGTGACCTCGATGAGCACGTCGCTCGTTGAACCCCGGACGATGCCGGCGCTCGAGCGGGAATCGGCCTGGTCGATCAGCCTCGCGATCGCGACAGCACTGAGCCCCATCGAGGCCGCTTCGACGCCGTCGAGCCGCACACGGATCTCCTCCTGGGCACCCCCGAACACGCGAACGAGTTCGGTGCTCGGGACTTGCCTGAGGCGATCGGCGAGTTCCTCGGCTTGACGCGAGATGACTCCGATCGACTGGCCACGCTCCCCCCGGCTCCCGACCGAAAGCACAAGCGTGTACGCGACGGCGTCACGTTTATCGTCGAAGTCGGGCGCGCCCGCGCCCGGGGGGAGATCGGACTCGATATCGCGCAATTTGTCGCGGATCTCGCTGAACACCTCGAGGTTCTCGCCCGCTTCGATTCGGTCGAGCAACTCGATCGAGATCACCGAGATCCCGGCCCTCGATGTTGACTCGATGGTCTTGATCTCATCGATCTCTTCGAGCGCGGTTTCGATCGGATCGGACACGAGGCTCTCGACACGCTCCGCTGAGGCACCGGGGAAGGGCGTCAGGACGAGCGGGCCTCGGTTCACGATCCGAGGGTCTTCGAGTCTCGGAATCGTTGCGAACGTCGAGAGCCCGGCGACCAATGAGATCGCGATGAGCAACCACAAGAGGTGACGGTTTCGAAGCGTCAGCGTCAACCAACCGGCCATCGGTTCAACCCTCCGGCTCTGCGATGATCGGGCGGACGGCCAATCCGGGGACGATCCGGTGCTTTCCGTCGATCACGACGAGTTCGCCGGTCTCCACAGCTCCCCGGACGAACGCCCGCCCGTCTCCGGGGCGAACGACTTCGACTTCGCGGCGTTCGAGTTGCCAACTGTTCTCACCCATCGGGGCCGCGACGTACAAAGCCCACAGCCCACGGACGCTCTGGGTCAACGCGGCGAACGGAACCCACAACCCTTGTTCTTTGACCGATGAGACGACTTCGATTTCCGCAGGGTCCCCGTCGCGCACCTCTCCCCCGAGGACCCCATCGATCGCAAGCCGAACCTCGGCGGTGCGGGTGATGCGATCGATCTCAGGCAGCACGCCGATGACATCGGCGTGGTGTGTTCGCCCACGGATCTTTACTCCGACTGCATCACCCTTCGCCAGGACGAGCCTCGGTGTGACGCCGACTCGAACCTCAGGCTCGGTTCGCTCCAGAAGCGAAACGACCACGGTGCCCGGGCCCGCCAGCGAGCCAACGTCCGCTCGCCTGCGCGCGACGAGGGCGTCGAAGGGCGCGTAGATCACGCTCTTGTCGAGATCGACCTGAGTTCGCGCGACCGACGCCTGTGCCTCGGCGAGGCGCGACTCGAGCGTTCGAACAGCGCTCGACGCCTCATCGAGTTCCTGATCGGTCGCGGCATTCGCGGCGAGCGTGGTCTCAACACGCTCCAGAGTGACGCGCGCGAGTTCGAGGTCTGACGCGACCGCTTGCGCCGACGCTTGGAGGCGCATCAGATCTGCCTTATGCCGGTCGGCATCGAGAACCGCGACCACGTCGCCAGCCGTGGCGGTGTCGCCCTCGTCGAACGCGATCCGCTCGATCGTCCCGGTGATGTCGAAGGAAAGGTCGACGCGTTGTCGGGCTTGCACCTCGCCCAGGAAACGCCTCGTGATGTCGATTTGCTCGACCCACTGCACCGGAACAACCCGAACGGCGAGGGGCTCACCCTGCGGTTGGACCTCGGTGGTCGGCGCGGTGAACACACCGATTCCCCCAAGAACGCCAACGCATGCCAAACACACTGCGGTTGAGGGAAGGACTCGGACTAGAAAGCTCCTCAGTTTCACGACGCTCTCCCACATACCGCGATATTGTCAAGAATTGACGGACCGTCAAAGTTGCGGTAAATAAAAAGACTAACCGGTTCCCATCGACATGGTTTCGCCGAACACCGTCTTGCTGATGCACTCTGCCGACGCTCGATAGTCCCACTCAGCGGAAAGCGGCTTCCAGCCGTAGCCGTCGAGCATCATGTTGTAGTTGTTCCAGAGAATCGCGTGGAGATCGATCCCCTCGAAAGGTTCCAGGGGATCACTGGAGATGATGCGGTAGTGACCGACAGACTGAGTCCACAATCCGTAAAGCGGAGCACAGAGCGGAAGATCGTTGCGGATATGAAGGTCGCCGGCCGCGATGGCATCCCCGACGATGCCCTTGAGAACATCCATCATCTCCGTCTTCGTGCGTATCCACTTTTCACGGCGCTCTTCGGTGATTTTACCGACGATCGACTCGAGATCGAGAATGCTCTCGACCGCGAAGTGATCGGGGTGACGCTTGATAAAGATCGCGTCAGCGATCCCGATCGCGAGAACCCTCTCGCGGGTCTTGCCGTCGAACGCCGCGGCTTGGCGGAACATCCCGGCTCTCGCCTCTGCGGTGTCGTTGCACAGAGCGGCGATGAGATCTTCTTTGGACGAGAAGTGCTGGTAGATCGTCCCCTTGGAATACTCGATCGCCTCAGCAATGCGGTCCATGTTGAGGCCCAGGTACCCGCGCTCGGCGAGCATCCGCCTCGCGGTATCGAGGATGAGCCTCTCACGGGCGAGCAGTTCGCGTTGTCGCCGGGCCGCGGTCACCATGCTGAAGTATCGTCAAACATTGACGCTTCGTCAATCAACGACCAGCTCTACTTTGATCGGGCTATGGAAGGATCGCCGTGGCCGCGCCCGTTCGCACGTGGGATCGCGGGACCAGACCTCGGGCCGCCGCTTGTCGTGCGTTACGGACAGCCGGAGAGGAACGATGCGATGAACGCATCGACATCGTCCAAGTCGAGGACGCCGAACGGGGGCGCGATGTCGGCGGTGAGATCCTGTCCGCCGAACGCAGTGATGAACGTGTCCACGTCACCCAGATCGAGAAGGCCGAACGGAGGTGCGATATCGGCCGGGCAGCCGACGGGTACCGGGATCGTGACCGGGTCGACGAACGGGAACTTCACGTACTCGATCAACGCTTCGCGTTCGGAAGCGCTCATCGCGAGTACAGCGTTCTTCGCCGCTTCTGCTTCCCCGCCGTGCCACAAGATCGCTTCCATGAGCGATCGTGCGCGCCCGTCGTGGAGGTAGTTCGGCTGGGCCGTGTCTCCGTTGGGATCGAACGGGTCCGTCGGCGTGCCGAGCACCTGGCCGACGTATCCGATGGCCCAGAGAGGGGGCGTCCGCCACTCGCGCCCGCTCGCATCGAACTCGGGTCTGCTATCGGCCAGGTCCTCGCCCATGTCGTGCAGCAACATGTCGGTGAAGGGCTGGATGACTTGATCGCGGTACGGAGCAAACTCCGCGTCTGAAGAAGTACGCAGCACGGGTCGGTGACACGACACACACCCCGCCGAATCGAAAAGCAGTTGACCCTGCTGAGCCAAGGGATCGAGGTAGTTCTCACGCGGCGGGACGGCGAGCCCTCTCAGGTACGCGACCATCTCGTCGAGAGCGAGGGCATCGACTTCAACCGGGCCGTCGCCGACGAGCGTCGTCGTCATGCCCATATCGTGGGCGAAGGCCGACGCGGCTTGCTGGCGCAGGTCCGGCTCTGCTGCCTTCCATCCGAAGCGTCCGAGTGTCTGATCCCCTGTTTCGCGATCGGTCACGAAGTTCGCCCGGCCGGAGATTCCGTCGCCGTCCGTGTCGTTGTCATCGGCCCAAGCGAGAATCTCTGACTCATCGACGGCTTCGAGCAAACCAAGGCCGATCAGCATCGGTGCGACTCGGACCGAGACCTCGGCTTCGCCGGCGTAGGGGCCTCCGGCGGTGTTCGTCGCGGCCTCGCCCGGGATGTTCGTCCCGATCTGGCCATACTTCAGGTCGGTGAACTGATACGTCGGTCGGCGCAACTCATAGGGGGTCCCGTCGTCGAACGTCCCGGTGACGATCTCCCATTGGATCGAGGCTTTGCCCTCCGGGGTGGCCCCCGGAACCGCCGTGGTATCGAGTTGCACGCCGTACAACGGGTGCGGCTGCGGAGCTTCGCCCGGTTGGCTCGGGACGCTTACGCGGACCACGTAATCTTCGAGTGAGTCGTTGCTCGAGTACGGCGCCATGCCCCGCCCGTCGAGCATGTGGCACTCGATGCACGAGTTGTTGGTGTACAGAGGACCGAGCAGCCCCGGCTCGAACACCGGGCTGGGCCCCATGTCAAAGCCAACCGGCCCACCGTTACAATCGAAGGCCGTGGGCGGGTTGAACAACAACCCGTCATCCCAACGCGTCTCGAAGGCGACTTTGCCTTCCATGAACTCTCCGAGTTCTTGGGGTGGCAGGTTGAGCGCGTGCTGGTTGAACGCGAACTGTTTCACGGTCACGACCGGGATCGAGGCGTCACCGGCGGCGAAGGCGAGCGGGTGCTGCGTCTCCCTCTGCAGCCTGCCGTCGCCCATGTAGTAGTAAATGAACTCGCTGTAGTACGTCTGAGACGCGAGGAGCGTGAACTCGATATCCACCCTCTGCCCATAAACTAGGTTGCCGATCGTCGAGGTGAACGTCCCCCCACCACCATTCATGCGCTGGCTGATGGCGGAGATGTTCCGATCGCAGAAACCGACCTCGCCCGATTGGTTGTACCACTTGATGTCGATCGCGTTCACCGGCACCTGAGGCGCGGTGGTGAGTTCGATATCGAGCCGATCGCCTCGGTCGACGATGTTCAAGTCGAACGTGCGCCCGACGTCGTATCCGGCGGGGTAATGGTCGAATCGCCACTCGTTCTCGTGTCGGTCGCGGAAACGCAAACCGGCGACGGTCTCGATCGGCTCGGTCGGAAGCGCGGGCGCCGCCTCGCCGAGGGTCCGCTCGAACCACGCGGTATCGACCGGTTCGATACCAACCGTCTTCACGAACGAATACGACACCTCATCACCAGCCGATACGTCGGGCAGGTTCCGCCCCCAGATGAACCCGCCGAGGTTCGACATCGACACGGTCTGCATCGGCCCGTCACCAACGCGGTAGCGAAGATCGATCCCTGTGACCGCCGGCAGAGGCGAGGCCGGCGCACCGGTCTCGATCAGTACCGACCACTGCCCGTTGCTTTCGGAAACGTCGTGCCGGAACGCTCTGGAGTGAGGCAAGCCGCCCTGACCGAAGTCACCGGGATCGACGTAGCCGCCATCGTCACCGTCATCCCCGCCGTCGTTGCCGCCGCCGCCGTTGTCGCCGCCGCCTTGGTCACCGAAGCTGAAGGCCGTGCATCCTTGTCCAAGCGTCACCGCGTGCGCTGGGAACTCGTACTGCTGAGGGATCTGGATGACGAGGTGGAAGCTGAATTGGGTGCCTGCGTTCAGGCCCGAGAACGTGGCCGAGTAGTTCCCGGCGCCGTCGTCGGTCATGAAATAGCCGCCGCCTGGCGGGTTCGGATAGATCAAGATCGCCGTCGCGGTGGGATCGGCTGTGACCGAAACAGTTACGGTTGATCCGCTGAGGCAAACCTCACCCGAATAGCTCGGGGCCCCGGGCTGAGCAGAGGCCATTCCGCACACGGCAACCGCCGCCAGAAAGATCATTAAGCGGAAAAACAGCAATCCGAGACTCCTGGTGGACGGTGGGCGCAAAGAAAGCGCTTCCGGGAGAGGCTACTGGGGAAACGGCCCTACTGCAACTGTTCCAGGCGAAGCACGGCGATTTCACCCGCTCGCCGTCCGGTCTCGTGCTGCCTTCGCCGCGAGGCGGGCCTTTTCACGCCTGAGCAGCCAGGGCTTGAGATAGAACGCCCAAGGGATGCCGATCCCCATCATCACCCCACCAACCGCGATGACATGGATTCCCGGGTTGTTGCCCACCTGCATGATCGTGAAGCGGGCGAACGGCTCGCTGATGATCCCCTGATCTGCCATCGCCTGGGACTCTTGCCACCCGGCCTGGTCCCAGCCGGCTTGGCTGATTTTGTACTGGTCGGGATCGAGCCCGCTCGTCGCCCGGAGCGTTGCGTTGCTGAGCCACGAGCGCCCGTCATCCCAAACGAATGGAGCTCGGAGCGGCGCGTTCAGCTTGGCGATGCGCTCGTAGGCATCAAATGACCGGAGACTCTGCGGAGTTGGAACAACTTCGACGCGCGACTGGTAGTCCCGCGGCGCCCCTCTGTGGTCGTACGCGACCATCTCGAAGTCGACCAGTCTCAACGCGAACCCCGGGAAGGTGCGCCGCAGCCGACCAAACGCCAACGCGACAGCCCGGCCGTCGGGCAACCCGATCTCGCGAAGCGTTTCCGTGCTCAACCCCATGTACCGCGTGAAGGGCACCCAGATCACGTCGCTCCACTTGGGTTCACCGGTCGAGGTCACGACGCTGACTTCCAGCGCCACCTTCGCCATGTCGTGGGTCCCGATGAACCGTGTTTCACGGTTCTCCGGCGCGATCTCGATCGGGCGTTCGATCCCTTCGCCATGGAACCAGCCTTCACGGATCGCGATTCCGATGCCTGGAAACACGTCGTCAACAGATGCGCCGGGCTTGATGCTGTCGAACGTACGAACCGATCCATCCGGCTGCCTCACAGCCATACGCCAGCGCGGGTCGATGTTGTCGGCGGTAGTGGTCTCTTCGACATGAACATCGAGCCCGTCGAGCACGTCCAGGTACCCGACCCGAATCGAAGGACCCGCGTCGCGCCGGGTCGGACGCCCACCACCCGCCGCGGCGAAGACGTCCTGAGTGATTTCCGGGAATCGGCTGTACACCCAGCGGTCGTACGTCGTGCCTTCGGGCTCGGTGATTCGCAGAATCGCGACGCTCGAAGTGGCGTCCTCGTAGCCGGCGGTGATAATCGGGAAGGGGGGTTCGGGCAAGAACCGCCTCACCGCGACCTCCCATCCTGTGCGCCCGATCGTGTACGCCTGGCCCTCAGCCGCAGGGATCACGACGCGAACACCCGCCTTCGGAATCTCGACGACGAGCACGTCGGACGCCCCAGGTGGCGTAGGTGTCGTCAGGTCGGACCATCTCGACGGGTTCATGCCCCGCGTCATTTCCAACGCAAACCCGGGCGCAGCCTTCACCCGTTGCACCGGTTCGTCGGGCGTCAAGGTCAGGCGGAGCACCGGTCGTTCGGTTTGCCCCTCGTGCTCAGACGGGAACGACACCTCGACATCGCGCACCGGACGCGGCTGAACGCCGCGAAATGCTACGCGAAACTCGTCACGCGAGTACAGCTTCACATCGGCGCGTAGCTCCGCGTACGGCGCGTACCCGACGACGCGAATCCCGATGTCCGAGTCGATAGCGGCATCGCCGCTTCGAGCCGGGACGTCAATGGACAAGTCTCGTCCCCCGTCTGCAACATCGTCGCTATCTACTCCGAAAGCATCGCTCAATAACGCGTCGTCCCGCTCGGGAAGCCCGGCGCCAACCCAATACGAGTTGTAGCGAGGCAGCCCCTTCACCCGGCGCTGTTCCCACCCTGATCCCCCACCGCTGTTCTCGGCGCCCAACTGACGCGCCCAGACAACAACGCGCGTCGCGTCATAGAAGACGTCCTGCGCGGGCGCTCGGGCAACACCCTCAGCGGTCCGGGCACCGGCGAGCAGGATCGTGTCGCCTTCCTGCTTCAGCGCTTGGTAGTACACGCTCCCGAGCGAGATCACGACAATGCCGGCGTGCACCGTCAGAACACCGATGTTCTTGAACGTGAACTCGATTCTCCGGACGGTCGCGATGACCATGTTGGCAACGAAGAGCACCAAGATCAGCCGAAGTGGCCAAGCGGAATAGAACTCCAACTCGGTCAACTCGATCCCGGGAAGCCGCCTGAGCGTCACCGACTCGTATCGGCCGACAACGTCGGGGAAGAACCGCAGGCCGGTGGCGGAAACGGGGTCGTACCGCAAGAGCGGCCAAGCAAGCACGCTCCACGCCCAGGTCCCGACGACGACGCCAACGAGGCCGGCGAAGATCGTTGCCGTGAATCGAATCTCCCGTTTCGCTCCCGGGATGAATCGCCGCGCCGCCCATCCCAACCCCAACGCGGTCGTCCCGGCAACCACCAGAACCGACACTCCGATCACAATCCACGTCGGCGTGAGCGCCAAGAGTCCGATCGGGACACTCGCGAGCGCGCCGTAGACTCCGACGAGCGTGAGCAGTACCACGGCCATGGTGATGGAACTGAGCGCACGGAGCGTCCAGCGAACTGGAACGAGCATCGGCCCCCGCAGATGTTCGTCATCCCAGAGCTTTGATCGACGCCACTTTGCGCTCATAAATGGTCAACGATCGTATCCGAGGTGCCGCCAGCGTGCTCATCCGAGCCGCGGCGAAGACACGCCCGTCTACCATCACCCGATGCAGACCATCGCGCCAACCCTTGCCATCTTGAAAGCGACGCCCTCGATTGTGCGACCATTGCTTGAGAGCTTGGGTGACGACCTGCTGATGCGGGACTACGGCGAGGGAACCTTCAACTCCTACGACGTTCTCGGACATCTCATCTTGGGCGAACGCATCGACTGGCTTCCGCGGATTCGGATCGTCCTTGAATACGGAACCACGCGCACTTTCGACTCGTTTCCCTGGGACGGGCGGGACGCCCAGACGGCGGGAATGACGATTGCCGATCGCCTCGACGTGTTCGAGCAACTCCGAACCTCGAACCTCTCGGGCCTCGCGCACCTTGAACTCACCGCCTCAGATTTGGATCGTTCAGGCATGCACCCGCGCTTCGGAGAGGTGACGATCTATCAGCTGATCTCGACCTGGGGGGTCCACGATCTGCACCACGTTGCGCAGATGTGCAAGGCGGTGAACTACCAGTTTCGCGACGCCATCGGGCCCTGGCGGCCGCACGTCAATTCGATTCCGAGTGACTGACGCGCCGTAGGTCGGGTCGACTCTGTGACGCTCACTGGCCGAAGGCGACGGCGAGCATCCAACGTGGCTCCGTTGACCTTGAGCGCGGAATCGCTCGGTCCGGCTCGACCGAGAGGGTCACAAAGCCCTTTCAGGACAGAGCTTGCTGCAAGACCCATGGATCAACTTCGCGATTCGACGGGCCGCTTCAACATCGGTGAACAAGCGAAGTCATGCGATCGAACGGGACGACCAGACGCTCGAGATGAGCCACGCCTCCATATTGTAACTGTTCTAGTTACACTTGAAGGATGACAAGCGAGTTCGCGATCGCCCTGCACGTCCTCGGCTTCCTGACATCCAAAGACGGCGGGCCGTTGACGTCCGATCAGATGGCCCGCACGTACGGCACGAACGCGGTCGTCATCCGAAGGGTCCAGAGCAAGCTCAGTAAGGCGGGGCTGATCGAGACGCGGCGCGGTACCGGCGGAGGTTGCTTCCTCGCCCGTGATCCCGAAGACATCAACCTCCGCGACGCGTACGAGGCGGTCATGCCCGAACCCGAGATGCTCCCTCGACATCCGACGTCGTGCCAGGAGCTTGTGCCGGTCGTCGTCGGGCAGTTTGTCAACGAGATCTGCAGCAACGCCGAGGAAGCGCTGCTGCGCCAACTCGAATCCACAACAATCAAGGCCATGGACCGCACGATTCGCGGCCGGATCCGCAAAGCAGTCTCTGCCTCGCGCAGCGCTCGAAAGAGGAAGGTCGCATCATGACGAATGACGTCCGTGAAATTGGTTCGCTGGCCCGATGGCTTCTCCGGATCTCCGCGGTACTATGGGTCGTTTGGGGGCTCGTGCACGTCTTCGCCGGCGTCATCACGCTGCAGAAACTCCTCACCGGAAACACCGCGAGCGCGATCCAAGGTATCGCGTCCAAGGTTCCGATTGAGGAACTCGCAACCGACTATCACCCAGCAGAGGATGCCCTGCTCTCACAGCACGGGCTGAACCTCGCGTGGTTCGGACTCGTCACAACGATCGCGGCGCCGTTCGTTTGGCGCGGCAGGCGGGCCATGATCTACACCGCAGTACTCGTCGGCGGCTGCGCCGACCTCGCCTACTTCATCTTCATCGACTTAGGCGGCTTTGCAAATCCGCCCGGCCCTCAAATGACCTGGATCTGCGCCGCGGCGATCGCCACCGGGTTGATCGCCCTTCGCCTCACCCCAAAGTCGAGCCCACATCAAACGCCCGTCGCGCCGACTCGAACCAACGCGTAGCGCCAGTCAACGCACACCACCATGACGGGTCCGAGATGGAGTTGCTCGGGAACCGCGCGTGCCCGATGCATCGCCCAAACCTCTTCGAAGTAGGCCAGCAGATCGACACGGAGATCGGGCGGACGCTGACTGAACGCCGTGCTGTAATGCTCACGACCTCTGTGAGCGGTTGGCCGGAATCGAACCGATGAAGTTTAGCTTGGGAACCGCTGAATCGCCGATTGTTGCACGTTTCATTGACACGCTGAGTCTTTGCAGGAAAAGTGCTTATAGGATTGAGGCTGGGTATGGCGATCGATCCGCGTTAGCTCGCGATACAAATCTCACGTGCAGGCTATCGAACGACGACCTCAAGCACCGTTGCATCGTCACTGAATTGATCTGTGCCTCCCATCCTACGAACCGACTCGATGATCGCTTCCACCGGGGTCTCGGCGGACAGCGAAGCATCCGCGATGAGCGCCTCGAAACCCTCGAGACCGAGCTGGCGCCCGTTGGGGAGCATGACCTCGAACACACCATCGGAAAAGAGGTAGAGCCGATCGTTCTTCGAGAGCTGAGCGCAGACCGACACATACTCGGTGTCGTCAACGATGCCGATCGGCAGGTCGCTCTTGTCGAGCCGTCGCCGGCCTTCTGGCCCTACGACGATCGCGGGATGATGACCTGCGCACGCGTAGGTAACCCGACGAGAGCGTTCGTCGAAAACGCCGAGCCACGCGGTCGCGAACCGGTTCGCGTTGTCCTCCATGCGAAAGGCCGCATTCACCCGGGATAGGAGCTGCCCCGGATCTGCCGCAAGACCCGGTTCCCGCAGATGCTCGCGGATCGCGTGGCTGATCGACACTGCGAGGAGCGACGCCGCGATACCGTGCCCCGTGACGTCGAGTAGGAAGACCGCGACCCGGTCATCACCGAGCGCCACGCTCCCGATGAAGTCGCCGCCGAGTTCGGAGGACGGGACGAAGCTGGACGTGATCCTAAGGCGAGGACGATCGACGTCATCCGGGAGCAATGACTCGACGTACTCGGCAGCGCTGCGCAGCTCCCCGTCGAGGCGCTGCTGCGTCTGCAGCAGCGCGTCTTTGACCTCAAGGAGCTCCCGCTGCGTCTCGATGAGATCCACCATGCACAGCTCGTCTTCGGCGATTCCGGCGAGCTCCCGGAACAGCCCCATGTCGAGCGCGGTGGCTGGTCGGGATTCTGTGTCTGCCAGACAGAGCGTGCCGATGTTCCGACCGCCTGGCCCACGGAGCGGATGGCCCGCATAGAAGCGGATACCGGGAGGCTCGGTAACCAATGGGTTGTCGTGGAAGCGCTCGTCCTCCCGGGCATCAGGGATCACCAACGGCTTGTCTTGGAGAATCGTGTGGCCGCAGAACGAGATGCTCCGGTCGGTCGAAGTCGCCGAGAGACCGCAAGACGACTTGAACCACTGCCGATCTGCGTCGATCAGAGCGATGTATGCGATCGGAACATCAAAGAGCCTTGACGCAAGCCGGGTGATCCGGTCGAACCGCTCCTCGGGAGGAGTGTCGAGGAGGCGAAGTGACCGGAGTTCTTCGAGCCTCGCAGCTTCGTCCGCGGGTTTGGCAGGTGCGATCATGGTGATCCTTGAGAGCGTGTAGCTCAGAACATGCCGTTGTCGTGGGCCATCTCAGCGGGGATCTCCTGCAGCACGTCCCAGTGCTCGACGATCTTACCATCCTCGACACGGAACAGGTCGTAGAAGGCGTACGGCTTGCCGTCCCACTCCGCCTCGCTCTGCGTCAGGACGAAGTTGCCCTCGCCGATCACCCGATGGATCTTCTTCATCTTGAGATACTCGATGGCCCCCTTGAGAGCCTCGGGCCCGTCCGCGACCATCGGGTTATGCTGAAGGTACCGTCCACCAGCGATGAAGTCCTCGATGTTCGACCAGTCCTCATTGATGAGCACGGTGGTGACGAAGTCTCGAACCAGGCGCTTGTTCTCGTCAGTTGAGTCCAGGTCCGTCACCGCGGTGGGGCCGTCGGTCTGACTCCTGCCGCTCACGGTTTCACTCACGAGCGGCGTGATGCAGTCCCAGTGCTCGGCAACCTTGCCATCCTCAACACGCCAGATATCGAACGCAACCACCGTCTCGGCGCCAAAGACCTGCGCGTTTGAGTAGGTCGTGTGGGTGAGCACCAGCGGACCGTCCTGGATGATGCGATGCGTGTCATAGTCGAATCCTGCCTCTTGGAGCATCGGAAGAATGCCAATGACCGGCTCGATCCCCGTGGGCACGTGGGGATTGTGCTGGATGTAGTCCTCGGTCAAAAGTCGGCGCATCGCCGCTTCGTCGTATTCACGGAAGAACGCCTGCATCAGCTCTTCGACAACCGCCTTTGTGTCGTCCAGAGTGTCCTCGTCCGCCCGCTGCCCGAGATCAGTCGTTCCGCATCCGCCGAGTCCGATGGCGAGAGTAAGTGCGATTGCTCCGATGGTCTTCATTGGTTCCCTTTCTGTTGATGACTGGGAGGTTCGGTGACGTGCCCCTCCATGGACATCGGGGGTGTCTCATCGAGTGGTTTGTCTGGTCTTCGCCGCACCCAGGTCTGCACTTCGGGCTCGAAGATCCGATTCAGGTGCAGGATGCGTCGGTAGAGCTCGTTGTAGCGGTTGTTAAAGATGTCGCCGTGGTCCCGACAGATCTCCTCCGAAACTTGCACGATCCAGTACGGCGTGTCGTTGTACGCGCCGGGAACGCGCTCCAGCTTGACCTCGCCGTCCTCGATCCAAGCCCTATGACTGATCAGGTGATCGACGTGACCGAGCGCCCGCGTGGCCAAATAGCCCTGCGCCGGCGTGTTTCCTCCCAAATCCGATCGAAAGTTCGTCGAACGGTGGCCGACGATCTGTCCGGCGGGGTATGCGATCCTCGTCACCCAGTCAGCTTCTGATGTGATCGACAGCATGATTGGTCCGGGTGCCGGCTCTGCAGACCCATCGCCGGTGCGGAGTTCGGCGGTTACACCGTTGAGCTTCAGGTACTCGATGAACTGGTACGTGGACAGCCCGTCGAACGCCGGGTTGTGCGTGACGAGCATATTCGTCAGCTTCGAGACCCCACCCTCCCCTTGATGGAGCAGTAACGCGTTGAGTGATGGCGCGAGCGTCTTCGTGAGGATCAGGCCGCCCATCGAATGCCCCGAAACGATCACCTTGGAATCGGGGCGGGACTGGCCCGCCGTCTTGATGCGGATGAGCGTCTCGAGCATTGGGTAGGACGCGACACGTTCGGCTGTGCGGCGGCGATCCCAGAAAGTCGCCGTGCTGACCAGGGGGAGCCGCGTCGTTGCCCCGCGCCACGCGAGGTACACCCCCACGACGTGCTCCGGCGCTGAATCACCCTGGGATTGCAGTCGGCCCGCCAGGCCTGAGATCCACCCTCGAAACCTGGTCAGATCACTCTGCGACCTCGACTGGTCGGCGTTGTTCATCCAGCCGTGCGTGTAGGTGAACACGACGATCCCACGCTCGGACTCCTCGTTGCGGCGCTCGATGAGCGCGATCGCATCCTCAAGCTGGTCGCGGTCCCAGAGCATCCCGAACTCATCAAACTCGATGATGGCGAGATCAACCCCGACCGTGCCCTCGGTCACCGGGATGACCTCGGTGAGATACTCCACCGGCAGCGTGTTGTACTGCTTGTTGGCGACGCAACCGCTAAGCAGGCAGCAGGCATTCACCAGAATGAGCAGAACTGAACGCGGCACTCGCAAAAATCCCTCCTCGATCAGGCGTCGCAGGTGATCACGACTTTGCCGAAGCGACGCCGGTTCGCGAACGCCCGATACGCTTCGATTGCATCGTCAAAGCCGAAACGCTCGCCGACCACCGGCTTGATCCCACTGGCCTCGATGGCTCGGCTCATCGATTCGAGCATCTGGACGCTGCCAACACTCACGCCGCGAAGCGTGAGGCACTTGAACATCGCCATGTCGAGTGGGGGCGGGTCACCCTGCGCGACAACGCCGATTAGCGTGATCGAGCCTCCGACACGAGTTGAGAGGATGGACTTCCCGAGCGTGCCCGGGCCGCCGGACTCGAGCACGTGATCGACACCGCGGCCGCCCGTGATCCGCATCACTTCCTGGTGCCACTCGGGGTGCGTCTCGCCGTTGATGGTGTGCGCGGCCCCGAGACTCCTGAGCTGCTCTAGATTCTGATCGTTGATCGACGCGATGATGGGGACCGCCCCGAGAGCGCGGGTGAGTTGGACACCGAACGTGGCCACGCCTCCGGCACCGATGATGAGCACGTGGTCACCAGCCTTCGTGCCCGCAGAAGTCAGGCCGTTCCACGCGACGAGCGCCGCACACGGGAGCGTCGCGGCCTCATCGAATCCGAGGTGCGACGGGATACGCACCAATGCGTGAGCCGGCATCACGAAACGTTCAGCGAGGACGCCGTCGACCCCACCGCCAAGCGATGCCGTAAGCGCTCGCTCGTTCATCGGGCCCGCGATCCAGTCTCGCATGAAGCTCGCCATGACCCGGTCACCCGGCTGCCACTGCGTCACGCCTTCGCCAACTGAGATGACTTCCCCCGCGCCATCGGACAGCGGGATCACCGGCTTCGTGTCGTTGAGCGGGTAGCCCCCACCGGCGATCATCAGATCGCGGTAGTTGAGCGACGCGGCGCGGAGTGCGACGACGACCTCACCCCATCCTGGGGTGGGCGCCTCCCGTTCGACGAGTTCGATGGCTTCGAATCCACCGTCAGAGATGATCTGATATGCCTTCATGGTGCTGTTCCTTCGAGCGGAAGCCGGAGACGGCGCGCTAGGCGTTCAGACCGCCGTCGATGTTGATGACCTCGCCAGTGATGTACTGGCTTCCCGGAGACGCGAGGTATGACACGAGCGAGGCCACTTCCTCGGAGGTGCCGTACCGCTTGAGCGTGGTCGCCTCATTGAGCATGCGCGAGATGGGGTTCTGCTCGCTGTCCGGGTTCATGTCCGTATCGATCGGCCCGGGCTGGACGCAGTTGACCGTGATCCCTCGGGGGCCAAGGTCTTGAGCCCAGCCACGGCAGAACGCCGCGATGGCGGCCTTGCTCCCGGCGTACGTAGCCATGCCCGGGACGATCGCGCGATCCGCCAGACATGCCCCAACGGTGATGATGCGACCATTGTCCCGGATCCGTGTGACAGCACGTCGTACAACTTCGAACGTCCCTCGAACGTTGACGTTGAAGAGCCTGTCGAAGTCATCCAGGTCACACTCCGTGATAGGCTTGTTCGCCTGGACGCCGGCGTTGCTGACCACAACGTCAAGGTCTTTGCCGAAGTGTTCGTCCATCGATTCAAACAACGCCGTGACCGAAACGGGCGCGCTCACGTCCACTTCGAAAGCGTGGCCTGAGCCGCCTGCGGAACGTATTTGATCGACGACACCATCCGTCTCAGATCGACTCCCGATGTACGTCAGCGCGACCGACGCACCTTCGGCAGCGAGTTGGCGGGCGATCGCCGCACCAATGCCGCGGGACGCGCCCGTCACCAGCGCCTTCTTGCCTTCGAGTCGGGTCATAGAGTTGATTCCTTTCGTGACGTGCCGGGGTGGGACGTCTCTGAACTCGGACACGTGTCGCGATCTTCGAGCCTGTGGTCAGGCGTTGAGCCCGCCATCAGCGGTCACCGTCTGGCCCGTCAGATAGCTGCTTCCAGAAGATGCAAGAAAGGCGACCAAGTGTGCGATTTCCTCGGCCTTACCGAATCGCTTGAGCGCCGGCAGATCCCGCAGGACCGGGGCGTACTCGTTTTCTGCAGTGTCTGGGTTCAAGTCCGTGTCGATACTGCCGGGCTGAACACAGGTGACCGTGATGCCTCGCGGCCCGAGGTCCTGAGCCCAACCGCGCGTGAAGCCGGCGAGTGCCGCCTTGCTGGCCGAGTAGACGCCCATGGTCGGGAATACCGCTCGCAGGGCAAGACACGAACCGATCGTGATGATCCGCCCCTGATCACGGAGCCGCTGAACCGCGTGCCGGGTGACATCGAATGTCCCGCGGACGTTCACGCGGAAGATCCTGTCATACTCGTCAAGCTCGCCTTGCTGAATCGCTGAGTGTTCAGCCACCCCCGCGTTATTCACAAGGATGTCGAGTCCGTCGCCGAACATGCGATCGACTGACTCAAACAGGTGGGAGACCGAGTCGGGCGAGCTGACATCCGCCTGCACAACCCTCGCGGCGCCGCCTTCCGAGTTGATGTCGTTCGCCACCTGTTCCGCTTTCGCAGCACTTCCGGCGTAGGTCATCACGACTTCGGCTCCGTCGGAGGCGAGCTGCCGAGCGATCGCTGCTCCGATTCCACGAGAGGCGCCTGTGACGAGCGCGGTCTTTCCATCGAGAGCAGCCATGAAGTCCTCCTCGCATGTCCTGTTGGTCAATCGACGCCCTGAAGTAGGTCGCTCGGCTATTTCTAGAGCGTTCGCTCTTGAAGTCAAGGCGGATTCGACATTTTGGAAGCGTTCACTCTAGAATGGCGCATGCCACGCGGCCGGCCTCGCAGCTTCGATGAGAACGAGGTTCTCGACACGCTGATCAAGATGTTCGTGCGCGACGGATTCGAGGGCGTGAGCATCTCGGCGGTGTGCAAGGAGACGGGCGTCTCTCTGCAGAGCCTCTACAGCACGTTCGGCGACAAGGCCGAACTCTACCGCCGGGCACTCACCCGCTACGGCGAGACCGCGAGCGATCCGCTGATTCAGGGGCTGCGCAACACCGCCGATCCGATTGAGGCGCTCGGGAACTTCGTCAAGGGATTCGAGTCCTTCAACACCTTGCCCGAAGGCCAAGGGTGCCTATTTACCCAGTCACTCGCCTCGGCGGTCGAAGGCGGGCCCTGCGACGGGGCCATCGCGCGCGGTTACGCGAACCGCATCCGAAAGGCTCTGAAGGATCGCGCTCGCGAGGCGTCGGAGGCCGGTCGGCTCGCAGGTGATCCAGACCTCATCGCCGACTCACTCCTGTCGGCCTCATACGGCGCCGCGGTCGTCGGTCGCGGAGGGCTTCCGAAATCGGTGATCACGAACTCGGTGAAGGAAGCACTGAAACTGCTTGAGCCCTAGATGCCGAGCATGCTCGCGTAACAGCAACCGGCCGGATTTGAGCGACCGACTCGTCGAAGACCTGAACCACATTTGGATCGCATGGGTACTACAAAGCACGTTTCATCGCCCCGACGATGTAGTGCATGGCTCAGGGCCGTCTCGTAGGCCCCTGTCTTATCGAGACTTCTGAAAGCGGGTGACCGGAGTCGAACCGGCGACATTCAGCTTGGGAAGCTGACGTTCTACCACTGAACTACACCCGCAATGCCACACAAGTCACTTCCAGCAAAAGGCTTATCGACCTAGGCTTGTGTCAAAATGGCGTCACGCATCGCTAGCGCCGACGGCATTTCATCCGAATTGTATGCGATCTGAGGCCGTGTGATCGGCGAGAACGTCAGTTGGATCCGCTGACCTTGTTATTCCATGGTCCCATGCCGCAGACACAAGGTGAAGGCCGCGGCCGGCCGCTCTGGGGCTTCGCAAAATCGCGTGTCGGCAGTTTGCTCTTGATGGCGAAGCGGTGTGGCCGTATCATTCAGTCAGCACATTTCTGCTGAACGATTGATCCGATGCCATTACAGCACTTCGACATCACTGATCCGACCCAACTCGTGTCCATGGCGCTCCCGGTCCGCGCGGAAATCATCGACCTTGTCTCGGGGCTTGGGCCTGTGTCGTGTGAAGAGATCGCGTCGATGCTGGGCAAACGCCGGCCTGCCATTCACTACCAGGTGAACCACCTCCTCCGTGTTGGTCTCCTGGTACCGGCGGGTACTCGTGGGAGCGGGCGGAGCCAAGTTGATCTCGTGCGCACACCGGCGAGACAGATGCGGCTGAATTTCGATGCCGCTGACACGCAGACTCGTGCCAACTTCGAGCGATACGCCAAGCTCGCGATGCAGCGCGTCACACGACTGCTCCAGCGGGCGTTCTCATCTGGATCTGCGGTCGTACGAGGGCAAAGGCGAAACACCCTGATCGCACAATCAACATGCCGACTGACTCAGGACCAATTGGCCGAGGTCAATCGGCTGATCGATGTACTTGTCGCCGAAGCGACTCCGCGCAAACCGAGGCACGAAGGCGCACACTATCTCTTGACGGTGGCAATTGCACCTGTGGAGGCTCCCAAATGACCCTGTCGCCTGCCGCGGCACTCTTGCGGTACTTGCTGATAGCAGCGTATAGCATCGCTGCGATCGGCCCGACGAATGCGGAGGGTACGGACACACTGAAGACCGGCGCGGTGCTCACCCGAGAACTCGAAGCCGGCCAGGTGCATCGCTTCACAGTCAGAACGACGGATAACCAGGCAGTCATCGTGTCCCTTCGCCGCGGGGATCTTGGCAGCGATGATGAGATGAATTACCTCATAACGGTGATTGATCCGTCAGGCAACACTGTCGAGGAAGTAAATACCGCAAGCGACGCATCCCTCTGCTACTTCCGCTCTCGAGAACCGGGTGAGCACTCGGTCGTGGTGCAGAGATGGAACGGTGCCGACCGCGGCACCTACGAAGTCGAAATCTTGGTCCACGCCGAGTTGGCCGGGTCCGTCTCTGGACGCATTGACCAACTCCTTGAGCCGTTCTATTCGCCAGACCGCCCTGGCGCTGCGGTGGCTGCGGTCGTTGGAGGAGCGCCGGTCTACCAGCGCACGTTCGGGCTGGCGAGCATCGAGTACCAGCAGGCGATCTACAACGACACGCCGTTCGAGCTCGCATCGTGCTCCAAGCAGTTCACGGGGTATGCCATCGCGATGCTCATCGAACAAGGGGTCCTCTCTGAAAGCGACGACATCCGCAAGTACCTCCCTGAGTTTCAGTACGAGGGAGGTGTGATCACAATCCGTGATCTGATCCATCATCTGTCAGGTATATATGACTACGAACCGGCATTGGAACTCGTCGGATATGCGCGGGACGGCGATGACTTGCTATCAACCGACCGAATACTCCGAGCCATTTGGTCACAGCCCGGTACGTACTTCAAGCCGGGCACCTCGCATCGCTACAGCAACTCTGGATATGTACTTCTTGCCGAAGTCGTGGCGAGATTCACGGGGATGTCTTTCGGGGACTGGCTAGAGCAGAACGTTCTGAGACCGGCTGAGATGAAAGATGCCTACGTCCGTGATAGCTACCGGTTGGTCGAACGAGGCAAGGCCATGTCGTATCGACTCAAGGTACCATCGGACGCTCCGCTCGGACCGGCCGATGGGTACGAGGCGTTGCCCAACTACCTCGAGGCGTTGGGAGCTGCCAACGTCCACGCCTCGCTGAACGATATGGTTCGCTGGGCCGTGAACTCGCGCAACGGGAATCTCGGTGGCACCGGCACCGTATCACGGTTTCGGCAGGGCATATTGCCCGAGCCTCAGGACTACGACTATCTACACGGCCTGGCGACATCGATCCACCGCGGAATGAAGCGGGAGTTCCATCAAGGGTTGAGTCTCGGATATCGAACCGGTTTCTACCACTACCCGGATGGGGACGCTACGGTAATCTACTTGGCAAACGACGGAGAATGGCGAACGTACTATCTTGCGGAGAAGGTCGCCGAGATCCTCCTCGATGGCAAACTCGACCGGCACGTAGACTCTGCCGCCGATTCGATCACCGCCCCGGTTCATGGCGACGTCTCACAGCAACAACATATGGATCAGCCATCAGAAGGCGAACTCGCTCAGTACGTCGGAGAGTTCTACAACGGTGCCCTCGGGAGTTCATTCACGGTCCTCCTCAATCAGGGCCGCCTCGAGGTCCACAGTGTACGGCAACGGCCCGTTCTCCTGCGAAACACGGGCCGGCACACCTTTGTTTCTGAAACGTGGGCAATGCACACCCTCGCGTTCGAGCTCAACAGTGGCATCGCCGATCATGTCACGATGCGCAATACGTCCGACGGTCGTGCGATCCGGTTCCGGCGGCTGGCCACGGCGCCACGCAAAAAAACTTCGCCGTAGCGCAAGCCCGAGGCTCTCGCTCCGTCGGAATGGGTAACCGAAAGCCTGCGAAACCCGAAGTGACGCTTTGACTCGTCGCTGGGCATCGCCGCAGGCGCTCGGCCGGTGCCACGACGTGGACGCTCGTTGGCACCGGTAGATCCGATAGAGCCGCCTTTCCAGCAAGGAGCCCTCATGTTCGCAACCCGAGCCGCGCGATCACTCTGTCTAGTCGTACTGGGCCTCTCGGCACCGAAAGCAGTCGCCCAAAACACGACGTGTCACACACCCGAGTTTCTGAACCGCGCCGACATCCCGGGGTTCGGCCTCGCCGAAGTCAATCAGTACCGGGTCGACACCTCCACTCACGGGTTCGCCGAGTTTCCAACAGCGTGCGTCACCGACGAGACGATCTTCGAGGCCGCATCGCTGACCAAGCCGGTCGTCGCGTATGTCGTCATGCGCCTCGTCGATCAAGGACGCGTGGGCCTCGACGACGTTCTTGTCGAACGACTCCCAACGCTTCCCCTCCCGGGCGACGATCCTCGATCCAAAGGGGTGACGATCCGTATGGCCCTGGCCCACTCGACAGGGCTCAGCGGCCCCGACAACGCCGAACTCTCGTTCATCGCCGATCCGGGCACGACCTTTGAGTATTACCCCGCCGGATATCGATTGGTGCAACGCGTCATCGAGGACCTCGAGGGCGCAAGCCTCGAAGACATCGCCCGACGGGAAGTCTTCGAACCACTCGACATGAACAGCAGTTCACTCGTCTTTCGCGAAGACCTGCTCAACCGCATCGCCACACGGCACCGCATGCTCGGAGACGCGTTCGAACGCGCGCGCGATCCCCAGCGGCCAGCAAACGCCGCGGCGAGCCTCATCACCACCCCTGGTGACTACGGGAAATTTCTCCGAGCGATGCTCAAAGGCGATCACCTGTCGGCGCCGTCCCGCCGAACCATGCTGACGCCGCAGATCATCGTCCCGGACACCGATGGCAAGGTCGGGTGGGGATTGGGGTGGGGAATCGAAATCGATCGCGGCACCTTCTTTCATTGGGGCGATGATGGCGCCGCCAAGTGCTTCACGATGGGCTCTACCGAACAACAAGGCGCTTTTGTCTACTTCGCCAACAGCTACTACGGAATGGCCATCGCGCGAGAGATGGCGGCGTCGCGCTTCCCGGGTGACCAGCCCGCTGTCGACTGGCTCGGCTACGGCAACTGGAACTCGCCGAAGCGACTCGCTCGCCTCGATACCGTCCGTGCATTCGTCGAAGGCGATCCAATCGCAGGAATGGACACCTTCAAGCAGTATCAAAGCCAACACCCCGAACTTGATATGGACAACATCGCATCGTTCGTGACATGGGTCCTCCAGGGCCGCGAGGTACACGACGGACGCGCACGCCTGCTCCGATGGCAGATCGAGCGACAGCCCGAGAAGGTCGACCTCTACCTCAACCTCGCAGAGTCGTTGAAAGCGGTAGGCGATCTCGAATCCGCGATCACATCCCTGCGCAACGCCCGCCCCCACGCGGACGACTCGACCGCGCCGTTTATCGAGGCCCAACTCGCCTGGATGGACGATGACATCGAAGCCAAACAAAGCGCCGGACGCACACCGGATCATGAAACGACCGCTCTGATCGGTCGCTACGACACGTGGCGAATATTTGCGGAAGCCGAACGCCTGCGCTTCCAGCCGGGCGAAGGGAACCGCTACACCCTCCGGTGGATGCACGGCGCAACGTACGCGCTCGAAGAAATCGAGTGGTTCCGACTCCGATTCGTTCTTGAGGACGACAAAGCCACGAAGCTGATCGGCATGTACTCCGATGGACGAGCCGATGAATCGGACCGAGCCGACTGAACAAGCCGGCAACGAAACACAATCCGTACCAAAGAGCACGCTGGCACGCCGCCATTCCGCCCCAAGAATCAAAAGATCCCCCACCGCGCGTTCGATCTCCCTACGGACGACGAGTGACGCGTGCACCCAGCCCGATTCAGTTCACCATCAAGCGCAACCCCGATTTCGGATGGCCAGAATGGCACGACTGCCCCAAACCCGGACAACCTTGCTCGTTCGTCTCTCTGAGAACAGCGAGGATGCATGGACGGAATTTCTGGCGGTGTACGAATGGGCCATCCTGGGGCTCTGTCGCAAGCAAGGTCTCCAAGACGCCGACGCGCAGGACACCATGCAGGAAGTCCTCATCGCCCGATCGAGCACGAAGGCGAACTCCATCCCCCGGCCAGCCGTACGCGGCACGCGTTCAGCTGGTCTTTCGATTCGAAAGTTACGAGCCCTTTGATCGGTGCCCGACTCGGCGACGCCGGGAAACCGGCAGTTCCTTGACGTCAGCGTATCGAACAACGATAATGACACTCCACTCTCGATCAGGAGTACGACGATGCCCGCCTGCCCCAACTGCCCCTCCACCGCGGTTCTTGGCACCGACGCCGCGATGGTCTGCGCCGACTGTGCCAGCGTCTCTGTCGCTGGAGCCTCGCTGAGTCTCCCGGTGATCCTCGCCGTCACGACCGCCGCCGCGACCTTCGTCGTTGCGTGGAACATGATTCGGCGGATCCAGCGGTCGCCCCGGGCAACGCCATCGTTTACCTAACCGGCGCAGCACAGTGCCGCTTCAAGTGGTGAGTTCGAAGCCCTCATCGATCCACCCCGTGACACCGCCAATCATCTCTTTGACGGGCCTCCCGAGCCGCGCTAGACGGACCGCGGCCTTCGCCGCACCGTTGCAGTGCGGCCCAGCGCAATACACCACAAACAGAAGATCCGCTGCGAACTCAACAACCCTCTCTTCGGTGAGTCGCATCTGCGGAATATTGATCGCACCCGGCACATGCCCCTTCGCGAACAACTCCGGCGACCGCACGTCGATGAGAATGAAGCCCGGCTCCTCTGAATTCAGGCTTTGGTGAACATCCCAGCAGTCCGTCTCGAATCCAAATCGTGACGAGAAGTATGCTTCAGCTTCCCGCGACGGCGCTGGCGGGACCGCCAAAACGAAGCTCTTTGTCTTCAGTCTCGGTGCAGAACTCGACATCGGTGACCTCCTCAATTTGAGCAGGACCCATCTTGCACAACCAGCGCCTGCAAACAGGCGGCAACACCGACAACTTTCGATGACCGTCGGTCAAAGTCGTCGCGACACGCTGCTCACCCGGACCGGAACGCTGGAGCCGCTACACCCAACTTTCTGGCCGGCTGCACTCAGCCTTCGCCGTCGGCTTCGGCCTTCTCGATCAGCGCCGCGATCTCCTCGGGAACATCGAACGCCGAATCCGGGATCTCGTCGTTCGCGACAACCTTCTCGAACGTGAAGAGCTGCTCGATCGGACCGAGCGACGACTTGGTCTTAAACGGCACCTGAATACCATCGATGTCACGGAAATCGGTCATCAGCGTAACCGCGGGAATCTTGGCCCCACCGGGGATCACAACCTCCGCGTCGCTTCGAATCTGCAGCCCGGTCTCCGCGTCGTAGTAGACCTTCATGGTCCGCTCGCCGTCCTTCGTCACCATCGACAGGGCGTTCACCTTCTTCTCGTCGCCGTTGTAGTCCTCGATCGTCTCCTCACCGACGAACGTCGCGGTGCTGAAGTAGTCCTCCCAGTTCACAGCCGCGTAGATGTCGGCCTGTTCACGCGACTGGGCCGCCTCCGCCGGCGGCTTGAGCGCGGGGCCCTGCAGTTCGCTGAACGACCAGCCGTGCTTGCCGGTGAATCCCTCTTGCAGCTTCCCGAGGCCCGGGATCGTCACCGTCATCAACATTTTCCCCGATGCCTGCAACAACTCAAGGTCCGCTTCGAGCCCCTGCGCCGGAATCGCCATCTTGCCGGTGAGACGGAGCGATTTGATCGACCGGCTCTCGGCGACCGCGCCGAACGAAGCCTCGATCCCACGCTCGATGACCTCTCGGGCCTTCTCATCGATCGCGACCGGCGCTTCCTGGGCCATGTCCTGGGCCATCTCTTGAGCAGGAGCGTGCCGGACGACACCCGAGATCGCCAGAACACCGACAACACCACCAACCACAAGCTTCAACGCACGCACAGATCGAGTCATCACTGTTCTCCCTCGGTTTGAGGTTCTTCGTTTTGAATCCAAGCCACCGCCGCCGCGAGCGGTCCGTCGACGCCCACGAGCAAGCCGGACGAGCTCTCAAGAATCTCAGCGTCGGGCGATACGCCCACGCCTTCCAACACTTCACCACTCGACGACGTGTACGACGCAAACGCGTACTGGAACCCGTCCCCATTCGGGAGACGCTCCACGGTCGACGGGAGCACCAGACCGGCGGTACGCGTTCCGAACAGCCGGGCCCGACCGATGTCCTTGAGCCCCGCCGCCAAGATCTCAGCGTTCGAAATGCTCAACTCGTCGATCAACACCGCCACCTTTCCGTCATACGTCACCCCCCGAGGGTTCAGCATGATCGGCATCTCGAACGCCCCCTGGATCGCGTCTCGAAGCCGCATCGTCCCGAGCCGCATCCCCGACTCATCGATCAAGAAGTTCATCATGCCCGATGACATCAAGATGATCCCACCGAGGTTCCCCCGCATATCAATGATCAATCCGGGCGCGTCTCGGTGCTCCGACACGAACGAGCGGTACGCCGGCAAGACTCGCGGCGGATCGAAGAACACGTTCAGGCGGAAGTACCCGATCCCGTCATCCAAAGTCCGTTCTTCAATGACCACAGGCATCGGGGGCAGGTTCCCGAACGTCGCGAGCTGCCCGGGAGCTTCCTCGAGTGTCAACTCGACGGCTCGCCGCTCGCCGGAACCATCCACAAGCACGAGATCCAAGACGTCCCCCGCGTCGCGATTGAGCAGACCGAGCATCATCATCGCGACGACCGTCTCCGGGCGTTCAACGCCCGACGCGCCGGCAGCCGCCGACAACAACGCAGACGCCGAAGCACCACTAATCTCCTCCAGCGTCCACCCGGCACGGATGCCGGCCAGGTCCGCCGGCGATCCCTCGTGAACACGCGTCACCAACAGAACACCATCACGCTGACGAACCTCAAGCCCAGCCCAACCGTCGTCGCGTCCCGAATCATCGTCGACGCTATCGGTGACGCCGTCAGCGTCGTCAGCGTCTCGCTTGTCTCGACGATCAGACGCGGCCTCGCTCGTCACCGCTTCAAACTCCTCGTACGCGTTCTTCGGGATGATCGCGAAATGCGATTGGCCCAGACGATTCAGCAACGCCTGCATCGCGACCCGCGCCTCACCATCGGTCGTTGCGTCGACAACTCGGGGGCGAAGTTCATCCCGCGCCGCGTCCCAATCCACGCCATTCAGATCCGGGTCCCAGTGCTGGTCGCGGACGATCCGCCAAACCTCGTCAAATGACTCGACGTGCGCCTGACGCTCTTCGCCACTCAATGCCAAGGGCTCCGCCGACGCCCCGGGCGCCTCAGGCCCATCCCGGTCAGCCGAGGTCGTGCACCCCGAGAGGATCAACGCCCCAATAACGGCGAGGGACACCAAGCCACCCCCGCCAGTCCACAGCCGATTCCAGTGCTTCATCGTGACTCACTTTTCTCTCGGGGCACCCCGATTGACCCGTCCGATGTTTCTCGCCACCAGACGCAAGCCGTTTCAGCTTCCCGGGATTCACCAAACATGATTGTTGCACCTCCCAGGATCCGGCGCCAAGTCCGAGACGGAGAGTTGGGTATTGACGGGGTGACCGAGTTCGACGACACTACCCGTCCGGAGGACGCCATGCTATCAAATTCCTATTGTTGCACACCCGCTTTGATCGCGTCTTGCCTCCTCGTGAGCCAAACCTCAGCCCAGTGCAACTCTTGTTGGCTCGAAACCGACGGCACCGAGATCGTCAACGCGACGACGGGACAACCCATCCAACTCCGCGCCGTCGGGCTAGGCGGGTGGCTCCTCCAAGAGGGTTACATGCTCAATCCCCAGGGCTGCAACGGCTGCCCGGGCACCCAGTGGCAGATGAAGCTCCAATACCTGAGCGAGGGTCTTCCCATTGAGCAGGTCGAGCTCGCCTACCAGTTGTGGCGCGACAACTTTGTCACCAAGGCCGACATCGACTACATCGCCTCGCTCGGGTTCAACAGCGTCCGCCTCCCGATGCACTACGAGCTCTTCCTCACCGATGAACAGCGCGCGGTCCGCAACGACGTCATCACAGACCTCTTCGACGGTCACGATCGATACAAAGACGAGCTCCGCCGTTGGTACAACGACGACCAACTGTTCATCGATGCCGACCTCGAAGGCTTCCGCGTCGTCGACCGCCTCATCGACTGGTGCGACGCCAACGACATCTACGTCATCCTCGACATGCACGCAGCGCCGGGCGCGCAGGGCACCGACCACAACATCTCCGACGGCTTCCACGACAACAACCTCTGGATCGAGCCCGTCTTCCAAGACGTCCTCGATCGCCTCTGGCTCGCCATCTCCAACCGCTACAAGAACGAATCCCGCGTCGCGATGTACGAGTTCTTCAACGAGCCCAACAACGTTCCCGGGGGTGGGCAGGCCATCCACGCCCTGACCCAGCGAATCCTCAACACCGTCCGCAACAACGGCGACAACCACATCATCACCGTCCACGGCAACGGCTGGAGCAACCACTACGACTTCATGGAGCCGTTCACCTTCGCGCCGAACTGGAACCTTGTCTACAGCGCCCACCGCTACTGGATCGACCCCGCCGACGACGCCATCCCGAATGGGAACCCCAACATCATCAACCGCATGGTCGACCTGACCGCATTCCGCGACCGACACAACGTCCCGGTGTGGGTCGGCGAAACCGGCGAGAACAACAACGACTGGCTGGCACAAAACTTCGAGAAAATGGAAGATGCCGGCCTCGGCTGGTGTCATTGGACCTACAAGCGTCACGACGTCTGGGAAAACGCAGCCCTCAGCCGCATCGGAGGCAACTACCCGACCGACGGGCGCCACGCCATCTCCAATGTCCTCAACAGCATCCGCTTCGAGAATAACATCCCCAACCCCAACACCACCGCCACCGTCACCGCCTTCCTCCCCGACGCCTGGTCGACCGGCTGCAGCACGCTGACCAACAACTGCGCCCCGATAGGCCAAACCGTCTGGCTGCGGGCCTACCACGGCGAGCACGTCTCATCGAACGCTTCGCAGGCCGCCCTAACCGCCGACCGCACAACGCTCACCGACGACGAGCTCTTCACGATCGTCGACGCCGGCGACGGGACCGTCGCGCTCCGCACCATGAGCGGGCTCTACGTCTCCTCAGAAGACGGGCAAGGCCCGATGCAAGCCGATCGCCCCACCGTCGGCGCGTGGGAACGGTTCGAGTGGCTCGATCTGGGCAACGGGGGCGTTGCCCTCAAGGGCAGCAACGGAAAGTTCGTGAGCTCGGAGAACGGTCAGTCACCGATGAGATGCGACCGCGACACCATCCAAGAGTGGGAGACGTTCAAGTTCGCAGTCGCCGCCCCATGCGCAAGCGACATCGCAACCCCATTCGGGCAACTCGACTTCTTCGACACGCTCGAGTTCCTGCGGCGACACGACGCTTCGCAGCCCGGCGCCGACCTCGCCCAGCCCCTCGGAGCGTTCAACTCGCGCGACACCGTCGAACACCTCATGCGTGCAAACGCAGGATGCCCCTGACCGTTGAGAGCGGCTCGAGTAAGACCCGATTCATGCGTCGAGCGAAGGCAAGTTCGCTTCAAGCTCGGCCCGCCTCGACTCGAACTGAGCAGGCAAGCAAAGCGCTTCCCCCAGGCTCTCTACAGGTTCATCAACCGCGAACCCAGGGCCATCGGTCGCCACCTCGAAGAGCACCCCGCCCGGGATCCGGAAGTAAATCGAGCGGAAGTAGTTCCGATCCTGAACAGGCGTCGCCGCCACACCCGCCTGCCGGAGCGCCGCCGCGACCCTCGCCTGAGCGTCCTCGTCCGGCACCCGCCACGCGACGTGGTGAATCGAACCCGCCCCAAGCCGCGGCCGGTCTCGATTCGAAGCCTCGAACTCCACGCGCACCACACCGGACGGTGATACGACCTGGCACGCCCCGTCGGCCGATCGCTCAAACCCGAGCACGCTCACAAGAAACGACGCGGTGTCCTCCGGTTGGGGCACACGAACCGATACGCCGGCGAGGCGCACGCCCTTTCCTTCGCGACATCGATACGTGATTCCGTCCGGATCGCGGAGCACAACCCCCGTCTGGGTTACCTCCGCACCCCCGGACGCCCGCCAGGAATCCATGGACGCACCGTCGCCTTCGACGAGGATCGACGCGATCTCCGGCGTCCCGCTCCTGCCCGGGGCATGCCTCGGGCTCGGAAACGACGTGAAGATCGTGCCCGGAGACCCGACTTCGTCGCCGAAGTAGAGATGAAGCGTCCCGGGATCATCGAAGTTCACCGTGGTCTTCACCAAGCGAAGACCCAGCACGTCGCGATGGAACGCGACGTTTTTACCAGGGGCCCCCGCGAACGACGTGACATGGTGCAATCCGCCCAACAGCTCAGCCAATCGAAGACCTCCTCGCCGTACCCGAGCGCTCCGTGTGCGGCGGACTACGCTACAGAGTCGCGTCGCCCGACACAGATTTCAATCGGCAGCCAAAGTTCTCCCGATCTCGACCGCCCACCTGGCCTCGTTGACCGCCTCAAGCAACGACCGATTAAGGCCTTCTCGGTGTTCGCTGCCCTCCGGCAGAGCAATCGCGTACCCGCTCGCCGCGAAGGTCCCGTCGACGAGCCGGATGGTGTTCGAGTGTTCCTTGATCTGGTAGTACTGCAAGATGACGTTGTCGTGAACAAACGCATCGAGTTCCCCCGCCTCGAGGGCCTCGATCCCCGCCGCGAGGTCCCCGAAACGTCGAGCCGTCACCAGTCGAGCCGCAAGCAAGTCCCCAGCGATCGTTCCATCGATCACCCCCACCCGCGCCTTCGCGAGATCGGCCGGCCCCTGGACAAGCCCGTCGATGCGGGACGCCGTGAACGCCGACGCGATCGCCCCAGTGAAGAACGAAATCACGATGATCGACGCGAACATCCAGATCAACGAAACCAACCGACCCAGGGGCGTCCGCGGCGCCTTGTCCCCGTAGCCCACCGTCGTCATCGTCACGGCGCTAAACCAGAACCCATTCCCGAGCCCTCGGACGATGCTGCCCGAAAAGTCGTCGTTCTTCCTGTGCTCAACAAACCAGACGACAAACCCGATGACAAGCAGGAGCAATACCAGGCTCCCAACGCCGGAAAAGAACGCCGGCGTCATCAGCCCCTCGACCGCTCTCCAAAACCCGCTGCCCTTGTCCGCCCTGACCGCGATCCCCAGCCCGCCGTTGTAGTACGCATGAGTGAAATCAACGTCAACTTCGCGGGGGCGGGTGACCGTGATCGCCCCGACTCCTGCAAACAAATCACCCGAAGACACGTCCTCGAGCAGTTCCGGGACGGTCTCCCGCTCCTCATACTCAAAGACAACCCCATTCTCCGCCGCGATGCGATCCCAGAGCCGCACCGCGAGCCCACCCCAGCTCCCGTCCACTCGCTTGATCACGAACGGCGGCGCCTCTTTGACCCCCACCACAACCGACGCGCCAACCGACCCGCCAACCGCTGGGGCCGCAAACAGACACGCGAGGATGATCGCGAGGTACTTCATCCCCGTCCCCCAAGCTCTGGATCCTTCACGAACACCCCTTTCGTGCAAGCGAGCTCAAAGCCAAGCCGCCTCGCGTTCCGCTCGCTCGCGATCATCGGCTTGCAGTCGAGGCTCACCGTCCTCGCGCCCTCCGCGTAGGCCCACCGGAGCCGCTCAAGCATCAGCGCCCTCTGAACGCCCTTCCCGCGAGCCGAGGGCAACGTCGACCCGCCGTACAGATTCGCGTGGGGCCCGCTCATCGGATGCCGCTCCCAAACCCCGGCGCTCGAGCCGCCGGTGACCTCTCCGTCGACGAACGCCAAAAACGTCGCGTTCTCGACGCACGACACAACCTGCTCCGCCATCACCCGCCCGGGCTCGCTGGGTTGCCCGTCGGTGCTCTCCATCCCCGCCGCGATCGTCCGCACCGCGAGCGCAACGTCGGTCGGATCCGACTTGTCCACACGCCTCACCTCGACGCCCTCGACCCGCTCCTCCGGAGCCGACCCCAAGTCCCGCCAGAAGATCTGCAGATAGTTGCGCACGCCGTACCCGCGCCGCTCAAGCTGCCAAAGCAATGATCCGTCCGAGTAAGGCGTGCACTCCACCTCCGGGATGCTGTCCTGCGCCTCGAACACCCCCTCGATCTCGTCAAAAAGCGCGTCGGTCACCCGCTCGCCGTAGCCGAGCCCGAAACAGTCCGTCACGACCGCGTCCCGGGGCCCCGCGAACACACCCCCGGGAGCGTCCTCGGTGCCCGTCACCCGCTTAGCCGCGAATCCGGCCTCCGGGTGGGCGTCGATCCACGCCCTCATCCAGCGCAGATACTCCGCCGCGAGCGTCTGCTCGTACACCCTCGTCCGTTCCCCCGGAGAAATGCCCAAACCGTCGCCCACGCCGACCTCCTGAAGGGTCATCCCGCACCGAGCCCCTGGACCCCATACCATCGCCCCAATGGCCCCGGAGAGCAACCCGACCCCTGATACCGCCGCCCACGAACGCCCGGGATCGCTCGCCGCCGATTCCCCGCCGGTGTCCACCCATTCACAGTCGGCGAAACAGCGTCGGCTCGATCGCCAGCGCGCCGAATCGCCCACACCGCCCCCGCCCTACCGCTGGACGCTGCTCCGCGCCGGCCAGTTCCTCCTCGACGGAGGGGGCATGTTCGGCGTCATCCCGCGCGTCGTCTGGTCCCGAGCGGTCGAGCCCGACGACAAGAACCGAATCCGGCTCCAGCACAACTGCCTTCTCCTCGAGGCCCAGTCCGACCAAGGCCCCCGTCGAATCGTCATCGAGACCGGCACCGGGGACAAACTCGACGAGAAGATGTCCAAAATCTTCGGTCTCGACGGCACCACCATCGAAACCGCCCTGCGTGACCGGGGCACCGACCCCGCCGACATCGACGCGGTCATCGTCTCCCACCTCCATTTCGACCACGCCGGCGGGCTCACCCGCCGGTGCCGCGAAGGCGAGACCCCCGACTGGGTCGCCACCAAGCCCGGGGCCGCCTCGGGCGACGAGCCCAACGTCAAGCTCACCTTCCCCAACGCAGAGCTCATCGTCCAACGCCGCGAGTGGATCGACGCCCGAGCCAACGACGCCGTGATGACCCGCACCTACTACCGCGACCACGTCCTGCCCTTCGAAGACGACGCGCTCGACCTGCGCTCCCCCGACGGCACCCGCAAGCCGCGTCTGCGGCTCGTCGAATCCGAGCGCCCGTTCCCCATGAACCGCAAGCCCTCGCGCGATGAACTGCCCAAGTCCGACGTGCTCCAACGTCGGAGCGAGGTCCTCCCGGGCATCTACACCTTCCTCGTCCCAGGCCACACCTGGGGACAACAGGCCGTCATGTTCAACGATACCGAAGGCAACACCGTGGTCTTCATCCCCGACGTCCTGCCCACCAGGTGGCACGCCGGCCAGGCCTATTCGCTCTCGTACGATGTCGAGCCGTACACCTCCATGCTCACCAAGCACTGGCTGCTGCACGAAGCCGCCGAACGCAACTGGCTCCTCGTCCTCGACCACGAACCGTCCGACCCGCTCTGCCGCGTCAGGCGAAACGACTCCGGCTGGTTCGATCTGGTCGATAAAGACACACCGCCCCCACCACCCACCGAAGCCCCGCTGAGTCACCCGGTCGAAAGCACCAAGAGCGAAGAGGGCAAGGCATGACCGTCGAAACGCCCGAAACCGCCCCAGACCAACGCACCTCAGAGAAAGACACCACCGTCGTGGGCCCTGACTCCATGGACCGCGCCGCCGCCGTCGCCGCCGCTTCCGCCCCCAAGCAGACCCTCTGGGACCGCGCCGAGGCGTTCATCTCACGCCTCTCGACGCGGAACAACTTCTGGCACCGCGTCACCAGCCTCATCTGGCTGCCCTACGCCTTCCGCTCGGGCATCCGGATGCGTCGCGTCGACACCACGACCTTCGCCGCGACCCTCCCCTTCAGCCGCTTCAACAAGAACTGGTACAACGCGATGGCCGGCGCCGCCCTCTTGGGCAACGCCGAGATCGCCGGGGGCATGTACGTCTTCGGGGTCTGCGGCGGCGACTACACCGTCGTCTGCAAGCGGCTCGAGTACCGCTTCCTCCGCCCATGCTTCGGGCCGGCCGAGTACCGGGTCACACCCAAGGAAGACATCCACGATCTCGTCGGGACGGGCAAAGAATTCAACCTCACCGTCGATATGGACATCGTCCAGATCGTCCCCACCGTCATCTCCAACAAAGCCTCCACCGAATCGAAGAAGGCACGCCGCAAGGCACGCAAGAAAGCCGAAAAGGCGGTCACCTCCGGCTCAGAGTCCCCCGCCGCTCAGCTCTCGCGCGCCGAGCGGCTCGAACGACTCAAGAAGCGCGAAAAGCGGGTCGGCAAGGCCACCGCAACCTTCCACGTCACGCCCAAGGCCCACCTCAAAGCCAAGGGCCGCCCCATCACCGCCAAGGTCAAGCAAATCGACGACTAGCGCCCTTCGTGCCTCCGCGCCCCCGCGCCCGAGCCCTCCCCCATGACATCTCTCCGCTACGCCCTCTACCTCGCCTGCTCCTGGACCTGGTGCATCGGCATGTGGCTGCCCACCCTGCTCGTCCGCGACGCAGGCAAGGCTGGCTTCCTCGCGTTCTTCATCCCAAACGTCATCGGAGCCGCCTCCGTCGGATGGCTCCTCGCCGGACGAGCCAAGTCGTTCTTCGAATCCAAGAAACCGATCATCCTCGCCTTCACCGCCGTCACCGTCGCCTTCCACGGCTACTGGATCACCACCCGCTTCGCCAACCCGATCGCCGGCCTCCCGCTCGAACTCATCGGCGGCGCTCTCGTCGGAAGCTCGGTCGTCTTCAACGCCATCTCGCTCGCCAAGAAGCCCAGAGGCCTCGCCGCCGCTGTCACCCTCCTCTTCTCCCTCGGGGCCGCCGTCGCCCTCTCCGGTAGCGATGCGACCGCGCCCTGGCTCACCGGAAGCCCCTTCGATCTCGCGGGCCTCGCCGCCGTATGCGTTCTGGGCTTTGGCCTCTGTCCCTACCTCGATCTCACGTTCAACAAAGCCGCCATCGAATCCAAGCGCCCCCGCCTCATCTTCACGTTGGGATTCATCTTCTTCGGCGTATTCATCCTGCTCGTGACCCGAGGACGCGTGACATGGAACGAGGTCCGCCCAGACCTCCAGATTGACATCTGGACCACAGCGCTGCTCATCGGCGGGCACTTCGGCGCCCAAACGACCTTCACGTGCGCCGCGCACGCCGAAGCCCTCAAGACGACCAACGACACCCGCCTCAAGTCCTTCGAGGGCATTGCCCTCATCGCCCTACCCGCGGCCATCGGCCTCGTCCTCGCCGTTGGCGTCGCCGCCCTCAACGGCGTTCGCATCTTCGACATGTCCATCGAAGAAGCCGCATACCGAGCCTTCCTCGCCGCGTACGGGCTCGTCTTTCCGGTCTGGCTCCTGCTCACACTCGGCAACCGCCCGACAACGAATAGCCGCACACTCACGGCCCTCGCCGTCATTTGCGGCGCCGCCCTGCCCTTCTTCACCTATGGCTTCATCGCCCTCGAAGAAGTCTGGCTTCTCCCGGGCATCGCCATCGTCACCGTCGGCACCCTCATAGGACGCCGATTCTCCTCACTCCCTCCAAAGGAGAGAGAGCCGCGGTGAGAGGCAGCGCGAGAAGCAATTAATGCGAATCACCCTCCCCTTCTCGAAGCCTCTGCAGAACTTCCCGCGCAGCCTGCTTCACAACCTCACCCTCCGACGCATTCCCAGCAACCTTCTTCAACCGCTCCAGGACCTCCGGTCGCTCACCGGCGCAATTCCCCGCCACAATCACCGCGTTCCGCTTCCACGCATCGAGTTTCACCCGCTTCATCGCCGAAACCGTCAACGCCGACCGCCGCGCCGACTCATCCCAGCCCAGCACCTCGAGCACGTCAAACCCCTGACGCTTCGGTTCATACGCCGGCAGCACCGAATCACGCCGATACCTCGCCTTCCGCGTCGGCTGGTTGTGCGGGCACACCTCCTGGCAAATGTCGCACCCGAATAGCCAGTCCCCGATCGCCTCGTGGTACTCCGGATCGATCGGCAGCTCACGCTCGATCGTCAGATAGCTGATGCACCTCGTCGCATCGACCGACCAAGGCGTGATCGCGTCGGTCGGACACGCGTCGATACATCTCGTGCACGACCCACACATATCGCCCACCAACGACTGCCCCGGAGGCGCCTCCAACTCCAGCGTCGTCACAAACCCACCGAGCACCACGTAGCTCCCGAGCTTCGGGTGAATCAACAGCGTGTGCTTCCCCGCCGCCCCGATCCCCGCCCTCCCCGCCAGCTCGCGCTCCATCGCCGGCGCCGAGTCCACAAAGGACCGAAACGCCGCGCCGGGCATCTCCTCGCGCAAGCGGTCACAGATTGCGTGCAACCGGCGCTTCATCACCGAGTGATAATCACGCCCCCTCGCGTAACGCGCCACACGACCGAAGCCCGCCACAGAAGGCTCGCGGCTCCCAACCCTCGTCTGATAAAGATCCGCAACCATCACGCATGACTTCGCGCCGTCCAGCAACTTCGCCGGATCGGTCCGAACGTCCGCGTGATCCGCAAGCCACGACATCGAGCCGTGCTTGCCAGCGTCGAGCCACGCCCGGAAGGCCGCCTCGTGTTCGCTCGGCGCAACGCCACACACACCCGCCGCCGCAAAGCCGGCGTCAAGACACCTTTCGACAATCAACGATCCACCCGCGGCCGACACACCGGCCCCCGACACTCAGGCCATCGCCGCAGCACGGCCAGCCCGCGCCGTGGCCTGCGCCGCCCCGATCCACTTGTACACGGTCGCCGCCGACGCCCGCAGCGTCGAACTCGGGTCCGGAGCGCCCTTCATCCAGAGCCGGTCCCACTCGACCACGCCCCAGCCACCAAACCCACGGCGGACCAGTTCACCCACCAGCGGCTCAAGAGGCACGTCACCGGCGCCGAGCGCAACCGGCTCGTTCCCTCGAAGATCCTTGAGCTTCACGAGAGCCAACGAGCCACTCAGCGAACGCACCGCTTCAACGACGTCCTCGCCCGCAGCGTGTCCAACCGCCGGGTTGTAGCTCGCCTGCAAGAGCGGGTTCCCCACCCTCGCGATGATCTCCGCGAGATCGCTCGCGAGCGGGAAGGACCCGCCGTTTTCGAGCACAAGCTTCACGCCCGTGTGCCGCGCCGTGGTCAGCGCCATCTCCAACCGCTGCAAAATCCGACGAAGCCCGCTCGCCCGACGCTCGCCCTTCGGAAGCTCAAAGCCCCATACGCGAACATTCGGGCACTCGATCGAAGCCGCGACCCGCACCATCGCCTTCGTCGTCTTGACAGACGCCTCGAAGTCCGTGACGACCCGCCCCAGCACCGGAGGGAACACAGGAGCGTCGTATCGGACCGAGGTCGCAAGGCTCGACGACTCAAGCCCATGAGCACTGAGCAACCCGCGCAGCTTCGTCGGCCCCACGAGGCATGGGTCGTACACCAGCCCCGTCGATCCGTGCCCGAACGTGCGATGGTCAATGCCCTCGTACCCCGCCTCCTCGGCAAAGGTCACGACACGCTCGAGAGTCCAATCGGTGCACGCAACGGTGCTCAAAGCAATCTTCATGGGTACCGCCAGACACCAACGACGGGCCGAAGCCCAAACACTCAGCGATCAACCGGACGAAATCATCCTTGTTCCGCCCCGAAGGACCATCGTACGCCCAGAGGCTCTGCTCCGCCGGAGAGCCATAACGACGGAAAGAAACCGCCCAGGCAGAAAAGACCGCACGCTCGGCCCCGGTAAACCTCGGTACATGCGCAGTTTATGCTCAAAGCCAAGACAAATGCCCCGACTCAATGGCACATTCCCAACGCGGCCCCGTGAGGAACGGCGCCAGTCCCCGCTCCGGCCGTGCACGATGATGAAACCCAACTCCCCCATCACCAGTCACTTCCGCCCCGCCCTCAAGGGCCTTGCCCTCGTGGCCCTCGCTTCGACGCTCGGAGCCTGCGGGTCCTCGCAACGGGCCGACTTCTACCAGTCCCGCTCCATCGTGTCCGCCCCCTCCGCAGGCACCGGCGAACCGCTCGGTGAAGAGCTCGCCCAGCTCATCGCCGAAGACATCGCCGCATTCGCCGACGCTTCGCCAGCCATCAGCCCGCTCGACCGGTAACACCAACTTTCATCATGCTCTAGTCTCCCATTATCGCGGCACGCCGCAGATCCGGGAGACCAACATGGCCGAACGACGAGACCTCGAAAAAGGCATCCACACCGATCACTCCGACCGGATGACCTATGCCGGCTATCTCCAACTTCACAAACTCCTGGATTGCCAAGCGCCGCTAAGTGATCCCGCCCACCACGACGAGCTCCTCTTCATCATCCAGCACCAGACGACCGAGCTCTGGTTCAAGCTCTTCATCCACGAGCTCCGCGGCGCCGCCGCCGGCGTCCGCAACGACGAGATGGAAACCACCTTCAAGATCCTCTCACGCGTTCGCAACATCCAAGACCAGCTCTTCGACCAGTGGTCGGTCCTCGCAACACTCACCCCGAGCGAGTACACCCAGTTCCGAAACGTCCTGGGCACCTCAAGCGGGTTCCAGAGCGTTCAGTACCGCATCGTCGAGTTCCTTCTGGGCAACAAGGACCGCCGCATGATCGAGATGCACCGGCACGACCCCAAGTCCGTCGCCGACCTCGAAGTGACCCTCGCCGAGCCCAGCCTCTACGACGAATTTCTTCGCTACCTCGCCCGCAAGGGACTGCCCGTCCCCGCCGAGGTCATCGACCGCGACGTCACCATCGCCCACGAACGCCACGACGGCGTCGTCGAAGCCCTCAAGCAGGTCTACCAGGCCCCGGATCGGTACTGGGACGCGTACGAGATGGCCGAGAAGCTCGTCGATATCGAAGAACGGTTCAGCCTCTGGCGCTTCCGTCACGTCCGGGTCGTCGAACGTGTCATCGGCTTCAAGACCGGGACCGGAGGCTCGTCGGGCGTCCCCTTCCTCCGCAAGATGGTCAATCACACGTTCTTCCCAGAATTGTGGGAAGTCCGCACCCACCTCTGAAACGCGCCCAACTCGATTCCCAACGCACCACCATGAAGACCCGCCCAGCCCGAGTTGCTTGCTTGCTTCTGTTTCCCGCAATCGCCGCGCTCAGTCTCGGCGCCTGCTCGACCCACGACGGCGTCAAGAGCAAGCACAGAGACACTCGGGTCTTCGAGGGCCTGACGGACATCGATCACGTCGAAATCCGGTCCAAGAAAGGGCGCGTCGACATCGCCCCCTACGGAACCGGCCTGCCGGGCTGGGCCCAACACGCCCTCGACGAGTATGTCTACTCCCCCAGCCCAGACAGCTACTTCATCCTCGCCGTGATGCAAAGCGACGAACGCAAACGACTCGAGAAGGCGAAGCTTCATCCCGAGTTCGACGGCACCAAGCTCATCCTAAAGGCCGACTGGCCCCACAGCTTCAGCGACGACGACGGAGACGGAGTCGAGTACGCCATCCGCCTGCCAGCCGTCCACACCGTCGACGTCGACAATGACTTCGGAGACATAGAGATCAAGTCCGCCCAGGGCGACGCGAGGATCCGGTCCGGATTCGGAGACGTCGAGCTCCACGCCCTCGCAGGCAGCGCCGACGTCGACACCGGCTTCGGAGATATCGAGGTGTACTTCGTCGGTGATTCCATCGAGCGATCGGTCCTCGATACCGGCTTCGGAGACATCGACGCAGAAAACATAGCCGGGCCGATCAAAGCCGACTCAGGCTTCGGAGACATTAAGCTCGAACTCACCGACGACAACGCCGGACCCGTCGATGCCAACTCCGGGTTCGGAGACGTCAAGATCTACGCCGGCCCCGCGTTCGAAGGCAGGCACAAACTCCACTCAGGCTTCGGCAAGACCGCTATCAGACGCACCGCTCCCGAAGACAGCAAACGCGACGTGACCGGCAAGAGCGAGGTCTCTACCGGCTTCGGCGACGCGACCGTGACAATCCGCGAACCCTCCGACCCGAAGTAACCCGGATTCGGTCGCCCGATCCGCGTCACCCCGAAGCGTGGCTCGCGTCTACCGTTATGCGATGTCACCTCTCGCTGCCGACACGACTTCTCTCCGCCCGAACATCCCCGAGGCACTCGCCGGCCTAGGCGGTGGCCCCCTGACCGAACCCGCCCTCCGCGAACACATCGACCCGCTGTTCAGCCGCGTCCTCAAACGCGACGAGCTCTACCTTGCCAACCACTCGCTCGGACGCCCCCTCGACCGGATGGCCGACGACATACGCGAGGCCCTCGACCGCTGGTACGAGGACATGGACGGCGCTTGGGGCCCTTGGATGGACGCCATCGGCCGGTACCGCGAGCTGATGGCCCGGCTCATCGGGTGCGCACGCCCCGACGCGATTGTTCCGAAGACCTCCGCCGGACAGGGCCTCCGAGCCGCGCTCGGATCGCTCGGAAAGTCCAAGCTCAACGTCGTGACAACCACCGGCGAGTTCGACTCCATCGAGATCGTCCTCAAAGCCTGGCAAGCCCGAGGCGCCGCCGACGTCACCTGGGTCCCCGCCGGAACCGACCGCCTCTTCCGAGGCTCCGATGTCGCCGATGCCATCTCGCCACAGACCGACGCCGTCGTCGTCAGCCAAGTCATCTACGCCACCGGCCAAGTCGTCGACGGGATCGATCAAGTCATCGAGCGTGCCCACGCCGTTGGTGCCGCGGTCATCCTCGACACGTACCACGCCGCCGGAGCCATGCCCGTCGAGTTCGATCGGCTCGGCGCTGACTTCGCGATCGGCGGCAACTACAAGTACACCCGAGGCGGTGCCGGGGCCTGCTGGCTCGCGATCCATCCACGCCACCTGCGCACCGAGCCCCACACCGCGCACGTCGACGGGCTCTTCCCCCTCGACACCGGCTGGTTCGCCAAGGCCAACGCCTTCGATTGGGCGCGACCCGACGCGCCCAGTTTCGCCGAAGGCGGCAACGGATGGCTCGAGAGCACCCCACCCGTCCTCGCCTTCATCCAAGCACTCGCCGGACTCGAGCTCACCGTCGGCCTCCGACCCGATCGCCTCCGCGCCTACAACCTCGAACAGCAAGCCGTGCTGATCGACGCACTCCGAGCCAAGAACGTCCCCGTCCGCGAGATCGACGACCGGGGCGCGTTCGTGCTCATCCCAACAGATGACCTCACCGGCTCGCTCGGCGCACTCAAGGCCGAGGGACTCAACGCCGACGGTCGACCCGACCCGGCCGAACCGCGGTCCCAAGCCGCGTCGGACACAACCGCCGGCAACATCCGCCTTTGCCCCGACATCCTCACAAGACCCCACGAACTCGCCCGCGCCGCAACGATCGTCGCCGAAGTCCTCGCGACTTAGAGCGGGTTCCGCAAACGGATCCGCGGCCGGAGGCCGCTACGGAGCGAGCAAACCTGTCCTACCCCCGAGCACCAATCGGGAACACCATCGCAAAGTCGGTCCCCACCGCCGGGTCGGTGTGCACGTTGACCCGACCCCCGTGCGCTTCCACGATCCGCCGCGTCGTCGGCAGCCCCAAGCCCGTCCCGCCGGCTTTCGTGGTGAAGTAAGGCGTGAACATCCGCTCAACCGCATCGCTCGGAATCCCGGGACCGGTGTCGATGACGTGCAGCGCGACCGATTCCGCAGACGTCACGACACGCAAGATGAGCTCGCCCTTCGATTCACCGTCGCGACCACTCGCCAGCATCGCCTGCACCCCGTTGAGCATCAGATTCAGCGCCGCCTGCTTCACGTGCGGCGCATCAATCGTCACCAGCACCGGCGCCACGCTTGGTTCGAACCGCAACCGCACCCCCGCCTGCTCCGCCTGCGGAAGAAAGAAATCCGCCAGCTCCTGTGCCACGCCATTGAGGTCAACCGGCGCAACTTCGAGGTGCAACTCGCCCGCGTACTCCAGGAAGTCGGTCAGGATCCCGCTCAACCGTTCAGCCTCGCGAGCGAGCCCATCCACCCGCCGCGCGAGGGTGGCCCGATCCGCGTCATCGGCCGCACGATCACGAGGAAGATCCTCCACCGCCTCGCGCAACAACTGCGCATTCAGGCCGATCGTTGAGAGCGGATTCTTGATCTCGTGGGCAAGTCCGGCGGTCATCGAGCCAACATGGGCGAGCCGTTCCGCCGCTTGCGCCTCGCTCGCCTGGCGCAGCGCACTGGCCGTGTGCTCCTCAAGTCGCCGCCGCATCGCGTCTCGCCGCATGAGCGCCACAGAAACGCCGGCGACGATCGCCCCAGCGGCAAACGCGATGGCCAGCGTGTGGATCACGCGTGGATGATTGGTGGGCGAAGCGAGGAAGTCGCTATTGCCTGGGAGTCCGCGCCAAATTGCGCCTCGCGACCACAACTTCGACGTCGCTCTCCGCGAGCCGCGACACCTTCGTAGCTTTCCAGCCCTTGTCGGTGCGTTCGGCCGAGTACCGAACCCGAGCGCCGTCACGCAGGACCCGGAACCCGTCGCCGTCAATGACCGAGTAGTGAGCGAAGATGTCCTGCCCCTCAGGGCCGACAATAAAGCCGAACCCCTTGCGAGGATCGAACCACTTCACTTCACCCTCAGAGTCCTCAATACGCGTGCGTTTGCCGCCTAATGCGTCGTTGTCGCTGACCATCATGGTCTCCGCGTCGATGTGGACGAACCCACAAACCCCCAGCGGTTCATGAGCCGGACACTCCCCCGAAAGCCCAAAAACGAGCCGCCGCACTTCCGCTGGCCGCCCGCTTCGCCTTCCCTGTTTCGGAGTCCCACCAGGATGGGGCACCTCAACACACCCGCCCGCGACCGCGACTGAGAATGTCGCGGCTTCACCTTGAGCCCGAATAACAAGCCCAGTGATTTACCCAATCTACCAGACTGAGCGGCGCATGCAACAGCGGCCCGATGAAATCGGGCCGCCTGAAGCACGTGTGATGGTTTGAGCTTCCGAAAACCCGATCCGAGCGAACGGATCAGTCGCCGTCTTCCGCGACCGCGATCGCTTCTTCTTCGGACTCGCCCTCGGGCTGCTCGTCGGCGATCGCTTGCTTGCGCGACAGCTTGATGCGGCCTTGGTCGTCAACGAGGATGACCTTGACGCGGACCGCATCGCCGACCTTAACGACGTCGGTCACCGACTCGACGTAGCCATCGGCCAACTCGGAGATGTGGCACATCCCGTCGGTCCCGGGTGCGATCTCGACGAACGCACCGAAGTCCTTCACGCTGACAACCTTGCCGTTGTAGATCGTTCCCGGCTTGATCTCCTCGCAGATGGCGCTGATCTCAGCCTCCGCGTCCTTGATCTTCTCGCCGTTCGGGCTCGAGACGAGCACCGCGCCGTCGTCCTCGACATCGATGTTGACGCCGTACTTATCCTGGAGCGCACGGATCGTCTTGCCGCCCGGGCCGATGAGCTTGCCGATCTTGTCCGGGTGGATCTTCAATTCAATCATGCGCGGCGCGTAAACCGAGATGTCTTCGCGAGGCTCAGCGATCACCGCTTCGATCTGCTCGATGATCTCAAGACGCCCCTTCTTCGCCTGGGCGAAGATCGTCTCGATCTGGCCAACCGAAAGCCCTCGGGCCTTCAGGTCGAGTTGGATACCGGTGATCCCGTCACGCGTGCCCGAGACCTTGAAGTCCATGTCGCCGAAGAAGTCCTCTTCACCGAGGATATCGGTCACGAACACCTCGTTCGCATCGTTCTCGTCCGTGAACCGCCCGACCGAGATGCCGGCGCAGGTGTTGATGATCGGGACGCCGGCGTCCATCAGCGCCAGACACCCACCACACACCGAAGCCATCGAGCTCGACCCGTTCGACTCGGTGATGTCGCTCACGAGGCGAACCGTGTAGGGGAAGTCCGATGGATCGGGCAGAATCCCCATGAGCGAACGCTCGGCCAGAGCACCATGACCGACCTCGCGACGCCCCGGACCCATGATGCGGCCCGCCTCGCCGACACAGAACGGCGGGAAGTTGTAGTGCAGGACGAACTTCTTCGAGTACTCGGGCAAGAGACCATCGATGATCTGCTCGTCCTTGCCGGTGCCGAGCGTGCACGACACCAGGCTCTGGGTCTCACCGCGCTGGAAGAGGGCCGACCCGTGTGTGCGGGCAAACTTCGAGACCTCCATGTAGAGAGGACGGATCTCGTCGTGCTTCCGGCCATCGGCCCGCACGCCCTTCTCGACGATCAGCTTGCGGGTGACCTTCTTCTCGAGCGTGCGGAACGCCTCGGACGCCTGCGACCGAGCCTTCTTCGACGCCTCGTAGTCGCCCGGGGTGCCGTCTTCCTTTACCGAGAAGTGCTCTTCGAGGAAGGCCTTCTTGATCGCGCCGACCTTGTCGCCACGATCGTGCTTGCCCTTGATCTGGCGGGCCTCGGTCAGAGCCGCCTCGCACTCGGCCTTCGTCTTCGCGCTGATCTCTTCCGGGATCAGGTTGAGGAAGTCGCCCATGCGCTTCTCTTTGCCGACCTTCGCGACGAGCTCGTCGATCAGGCCGAGCGTCTCGGCAACGTGCTTCTCGCCAAACTTGATGCACTCGAGCAGCTCGTCGTCGGGGATCTCCGCCGCCCCGACCTCGATCATGTTCATCCCGTCCTTGTGACCGGAAAGGACGAGGTCAACGTCGGAGTACTCAAGCTGGGTGACCGTCGGATTGATCACGTGGGTGATCGTGTCGTCGTCGTTGAAAATCCGGCCAACCCGGACCGTCGCGATCGGGCCCTCGAACGGGCAATCCGAGATCGCCAACGCCGCCGACGCGGCCGTGCCGGCGATCACGTCGGTGTCGTTCTCGCCGTCGTGGCTCATCACCCAGCACTGGATCTGGACTTCTTCGATGAACCCGTCGGGGAACAAAGGGCGGATCGGGCGGTCGATCATCCTCATCGTGAGGACTTCCTTCTCGTTCGGAGCGCCCTCACGCTTGCGGAACCCGCCCGGGAACTTGCCGGCCGCCGAGGTCTTCTCGCGGTAGTCGACCTGCATCGGGAAGAAGTCGAGACCCGGACGCGGATCCGAGCGGACGACCGTCGCAAGGACCGTCGACTCGCCATAGGTGACGAGCACCGAGGTGCTGGCCAACTTCGCGATCTGCCCCGTTTCGATGCGGAGCGTGCGCCCACCGATTTCTTTCTCAACGACCGTCGGCGCGTTCATACCAGCCATATTTCTGCCTTTCGTGCGTCCCGAAACGGGAACGCGGTCGCGCTCGGCACAGAGTCCGATCGCGAGAGCCCGACCGACGGCGCTACAACGCCACCGGCGATGGATTTCTCGGGTCACGGCGAGAAAGGGGCAGAAGGCGTTGCGCAGAACCCAGAGAACCCAAGCGCTGCGCTGCGTCCACTGCCGCTCCTGCTGGGCGGCCCGAAACGACAAAGGCCCGCGACGGAGGTATCCGCCGCGGGCCGTGCGATCACTTGCGGAGGCCGAGCGCTTTAATGGTGCTCACGTAGACCTCCGGCTTCGTGCGCTTGAGGTAACGAAGCAGCTTGTTCCGCTTCGCCACCATCTGCACGAGGCCGCGACGGTTGTGGTTGTCCTGCTTGTGCTCGCGAGCATGGACCGCGACCTGCTTGATCCGAGCGGTCAGGATCGAGATCTGGACCTCGGGCGAACCGGTGTCCGATTCGCTCCGTGCGAGCTGGCCGATGGCTTCTTTCTTCGCCTCAGAGGCAAGGGGCATGCGCACAATCTCCGTGGTGCGTTGTGTCTCGGTGACCTCAGCCGCTCACCACGAGCAGCCGGACGGGCACCGTCGAGCCGGGGAAACCGGTGGCCCATGTTAGGAACGGACCCATCCCTTGGTCTAGGAAGGCCTTGACCCCTTTCGCCGAAAGGAACCCGTTTGGGTCCCGCGGCCTTCGCGTCCCATCAACCCGCGATATACAACACGCTATGACCAGCCTCGCCCTCTCTCGCCGTGTCTCCGCCCTCAAGCCCTCGGTCACCGTCGCCGTGACCAACCGCGCCAAGCAAATGAAGCGCGACGGGATCGACGTCCTCGCCTTCGCGGCAGGGGAACCCGATTTCGACACCCCCGAGCCGATCAAGGCCGCCGCCGTCGAGGCCATGTGGGCTGGCCAAACCAAATACGTGCCGACCCTCGGAGATCCCGAGACCCGCGGCGTCATCGCCGACAAGCTCGGCCGCGAGAACAACATCCAGGGCCTGACCGGGAACCACGTCGCGATCAGCGCCGGCGGCAAGCACTCGCTGTACCTCGCGATGCAATGCCTGCTCGACGCGCCGGCCGCCGGCGAAGAGCCCTGGGAGGTTCTGCTGCCCGTTCCGGCTTGGGTGAGCTACCGCCCGATCGCGGAACTCGCCGGCGGGGTTGTCAAAGAGATCGATTCCGGGCCAGCGACCGACTTCAAGATCACGCCCGAGCAACTCGCCGATGCGATCACGCCACGGAGCCGCGTGCTCGCGCTCAACTCCCCCAGCAACCCCTGCGGAACGATGTATTCAGAGGCCGAACTCCGCGCCCTCGCCCAGGTCGTGGCCGACAAAGCCTCGGTGGCGCCCCAACTCGTCATCCTCACCGACGAGATCTACGAGAAGATCGTCTATGGGGGTTTCGATCACTTCTCAATCGGCAGCGTCCCGGAGGTCGCCGAACGCACCATCACGCTCAACGGAATGTCGAAAGCTTTCGCGATGACCGGGTGGCGCATCGGCTACGCCGCGATGCCGGGTGAATTCGGCGCCAAGCTCATCGCCGGTATCGGCAAGCTTCAGGGCCAGATGACCACCAACATCACCAGCTTCAACTACCCAGCGGTGCGCTGCGCGCTCACAAGCCCAGACGTCGCCGCCGAAGTCGAGAAGATGAGAAAGGCCTTCGCGGCTCGGGGCGCCCTCACCCACTCACTTCTCGGGGGCATCCCGGGCGTGTCGTGCCCGAAGCCTACCGGAGCGTTCTACGCGTTCCCCGACATCTCAGGACTACTGGGCAAGACAAGCCCAGGCGGCAAGAAGATGAACTCGGCGCTCGACCTGTGCGAAACGCTGCTCGAAGAAGCCAAAGTGGCGTTCGTACCCGGCGAAGACTTCGGCGGCTGCGGACCCAAGCACGTCCGCATCAGCTTCGCGTGTTCCGAAGAGCAGATCAAACGAGGGCTTGAGGTATTCGCGAACTTCGTCAGCCAACTGAAGTGACGCAGTCGGTCGCGCCGGCCCCGGCGCCGATGATCGACGAAGGTGTCGCGTTGTTCGACAACCGCGCCGCCGAGCGAGGGGTCGAAGCCACCGTCATTGTCACCCGTCGCAACGTCTTCGCCGCCCCGGCGCTCTTCTTCCGTCGGGGGTACCTCAGGAAAGCGAAACGCAAGGTCAATGATGCACTGACCTGGGACCACCTGCTCTTCGCCCGAACCGAACACCACGGCTGGTCCATCGGCCTCAAGCACGTTCGGGAAGTCCGCCTTCACCGCACCGGGGGCGGCCTCTCACTCCTTGCACGTCCGGGAGGGCGTCGGTTCTTGCGGCTCTCATCGCCGCGCGAACGAGACGGGTTCGTCGCCAGCCTCAGGATCCTCTCCGGCACCGACTGGACCGAGACCACCAAGCGCACGCTCGTTGTCCATAGGATCCCACTTCCGTTCGTCAGTCTGTTCCTGATCGCGATGCTCTTCGCGTTCGGCATGGGGCCGGCGGCCGGCGAACCGATCGAAGTATCGAGCCCGAGGCACGAGTTCGTCGTGGACGTCATCAACACGATCGCAGGTGGGTTCACACCCGGGGAGTGGATCATCGGCTCCGCGACGCTCGCTGCGGCTTGCGTCGTGTGGGCGATCGTGGAGACCCTGCGCCCCATGCGAGAAACGGCGCTCGTCCGTCAACCGGGCAACACCACGTAGCCCCGAACTCCTCCTGATCTCTCCCTGACAGCGGCCCCCCGCTTCCCAACGAACGCCGAAGCGACCCAGGACATCACTCCGATTTCGAGCGAGGACGCCGTGAGTTCCTCGCAGCGGGTCCGGCAGTTGGTACGGTGCCCGTCGCGCCCACGTCCGGGCGGCAAGAGGGGAACGACCATGGGATCAACCACCGCCAGGCTGAGCGTCCTCGCAGCCGCGTCTACCGCCGTCGCCCAGCCCGTAAACGTCACCAGCCTGACAAACACGAGCGAAGACCGCACCGACTACGTAACCGGGCAAACGCTCACCCACGAGTCGGTCATCGACGATCTCGGCGTTACACAAACCGGCGCCGGCCGGTACACCGCTTCGGCCCGAGTACGCTTCGGCCACGCGTTCTCCGTCGAGCCGGGCGGGCCCACCGTCGCCCTCCTGTCCCGGCGCAAGGTCGGCGGGCTGATGGTCTTCGAGGTCCTCGACCCCGACAACCGCGGCTACGAGATCGAGGTCGAGACGCTTCTAAAGGGCGAAGCCGCCGTCCTCGGTCCCGATTCGGGAACCGGGTCGTTCCTCGCCATCACCGCCAACGCCGGCTTCTTCGGTTTCTTCGACGACGACGTCACCGACGCGGACCCCGCCGTCTTGCTCGCCTCGACGGGCGTCGCGACCGGCACCGTGGGCGTCGACACGACAGACTTCGAGACCATCGAGCGGTTCGACGAGCAGAACGACCAGAACCTCGGCGCCTTCTCGGGCACCAACACCTATTCGATCGAGGTCAACACAGGCACCTCGCCCGCCGGTTCGATCATTCAGAACAATCTGACGGGCGACGCAGGCTTGCTCTTCGGACTCGTGCCGACTTTCCCTTTCAACGGCACCTTCCCGGGCCTCGTCGCGACCCCGGACGCGCTCAACGTGCTCAGCGTCATGCCCGACGACGGGCTCACCTTCCACGTCAACGTCGTCTTCTTCTGCAACGCGGCTGACGTCGCCCCGCCGGCGACCGTCCTCGACCTCGACGACGTCGACGCCTTCATCGCCGCGTTCCAGGCGGGCGATGTCGTGGCCGACATCGCCGAGCCGTTCGGCATCGTTGACCTCAGCGACATCGACGCGTTCATCGCCGCGTTCTTGGGTGGATGTCCGTAATCCACGCACGCTCGACGGCGCAGACTATGGTGAAACCTGATCCTGGCCCTTACGAGAACCTGCTCGAGGACGTCGATGCCGGGTCGTTCAGCGTCGCCGAAATGATCCACCTTTGCGGCGACCGTCGCGAGCGCCTGTGTGCTCTGGGCGATAATCGAATGCGTACGGATCCGGCGATATCCCGCTTTCGTCCGTGAACGCGGCTGCCCAAGCGAACAACCAGCGGTAGTCGTTTCGCGCCGCCCGAAAGAATAAACCGATACCCACAAAAGAGTTGAGTCAACGGTCGCGCCCCGCTACTTTCACTCTGGAGACCAAGTCAGATGAGGAGAGTGCCATGAATCTTGGTGTGTGCGCGGCCGCCCTAGCCACCGTCATCGGTGTTGCCAACGCGGAGACGGTGACGTTCGACGGTTCCGAGAACCCCGAGAACGTCGGCTTCGACTTCATCGTCTTCAGCGACACCTCATGGAACACGGACGGAGGCTCGCTCAACCTCATCACGTTCCCCGTCCGGGGCATCTGGTTCGGCGCGTTCCAGAGCAACCCGCTCATCCCCGCTGCAAACACCGAAGGTACCTACGTCAAACTCGACATCCGAATGAACGCCGGTGCGAAAGAGTGGAGCACCTACATGAACGACGACCAGCACGGCGCTGGTTTCCAGTTCGACGACGACGGCTTCAGCATCTCCACCGCCGCCGGCGTGACGCGGTTCGATACCGACCTCACCGACGGCTTCCACACCTTCGAGATGCTCGTCAAGAACGGCGCCGTCAGCTACGCCTTCGACGGACAACTCCTCGCGAACAACGAGGTCGCGTACGCCGCCAACTCCGCCCCCATCCTCGTCATCGGCGACGGATCCGGCACCACACCGACAGGTATCGGCGGGATGAGCATCGACAACGTCGAGTACACCCGAGGCCCCGACATCGACGCCCTGCCCACGCCCGGAGCGGTCTCGACACTCGCGCTCGCCGGCCTCATCGCCCAGCGCCGCAAGCGCCACTAACCCCCCTCCCCCGCGCCTGCGGGGGAGGTGCCGAGCCGAAGCGAGGCGGAGGGGGTGCACCCAGACACCCCGTGCATCGGGTGCCGTGGTCAAGTCGCCAAAGGCGATGCAGGCCACGGACGCAAGCGTTCAAACACAGCGCACCGCACGCCCTCATTCGTCAGGAGTACTCCGGGTCGAAGTCCTCCAGGTCTCGATGCTCCCCGAGCCCCACCGCATCGAACTCGTCTCTTCCCCAAGATCGCTTCACACCGAGAATCCGAAGCGCCCTATTGATCGGCCCGCGCGACCGCTTCCAACGTACCGGGCCATCACCCGCAGATCGCTCGGCGAACACCACGCGCCCGCCCGACCACACCGCCGCAAGTTGTTCCCCGACTCCACCGAAGTAGTCCGTAGAGATCAACGCAACATCGCCGGTCGATGAAACTTCGGCGCACAACGCCTCGAGTTGATGATCCGGTCGCGACTCAAAGAACCGGTGCAGCGCCCCCATCGCCGGGCCTTCAAGAGGATGCTGATCCCCGAGGGCTTCGGACACCGCGCCGATCACCGGAACCATCACGACCCCATGCTCCAGCGGCATCACGAACGCCTGCGGAACCCGCGCACACACTTCGTCCGCGACCGGCCGCGTCGTCGCGATCGCACACAGGTGATGGCCCATCGCGCCCTACCCCTCGTCCGACTCACCCTGCCGAAGCTCCACCACAATCTCCCCCCTCGCGCCATCCTCATCCTGCCCCTGCCTGAACGTCACCTTGTGCTGCCTCACCAAATCGAGCAGCGCCAAAAACAGCCCGATCATCGTGCTCCGCCTTTGCCCCTCGAACGCCTCGCGGAGCGTCATCGTCCCGCCCTCGCGCCGCTTGATCCGGTCCAGCAGGTCGGCTCGGTGCAATTCGATCGGCGTGTCATCGGCGACCACCTCGTGCTCGCCCAGGCGGTCCATGTTCACGCTCGACGCGATCCGGGCAAACGCCTCCGCCAAGTCTGTCAGAGACAGGTCCTCGAGCTCGACGTCGTCCGCCTCCATCGCCGCCCGAAGTTCTTCGGCGCTCACCCCCGCCGGCCTGGCCGCGAAGCGCTTGGCCCACTCGTCGCGCCGCCGGTCCAGCTCGTCGGCCGCCTCTCGGTACGCCCGGTACTCAAGAAGCTGCTTCACCAACTCCGCCCTCGGGTCCGTCTCGTCGTCGAGCCGCCTCCGGGGGTCTTCGTCTTCCGACACCGGCTCCTCCGGCTCGCTCTCCGCCGCGATCACCCGGCTTTTGATCTCCATCAGCGTCGCGGCCATGACCAAGAACTCGCCCGCCAGCTCGATATCGATCCGGCCGGGCGTCGCCTCGAGGTCGCTCACGCTGTCGATGTACTGATCCGCGATCGTCGTGATCGGGATGTCGTGGATATCCACCTCGTGCCGCCGGATGAGGTAGAGGAGCAGGTCGAGCGGGCCCTCGAAGGTGTCAAGCCGCACGCGGTGTTCGGTCGAAGGGTCGCCCATCGCCGGAGTCTACGATGCACAGATGGCGACTTCCGACACCGACCTCGCCCGCCGCGTCCTTCTCGACGAGGCCCGGGCCCTGCATTCCGCCGCCGACGCCCTGACCGACAGCTTCCAGAGAGCGGTCGACATCGTCGTCAAGTGCAACGCCGACCACGGCACCGTTCTCGTCTCGGGACTGGGGAAGTCGGGCCTCATCGGGGCCAAAATCGCCGCGACCATGAGCTCGCTGGGTGTCGTCGCTCACGCGGTCCACCCCACCGAGGCCGCCCACGGAGACCTGGGCCGCTTCCGCCCCCAAGATGCCGCGATCTGCCTCAGCCACTCCGGAGAGACCGAAGAGCTCTGTGCCCTCGCCGCGGCACTGCGACAAGACAGGCTGCCGATCATCGCGATCACTAAGTCCGAGGGCAACTCGCTGGGCCGGCTGGCCGACGCGGTGCTCGAAGACGGCGTCGACCGCGAGGCCGCGACCGCCCCCACCGACGACGACCCCGAGACCCTCCCTCCGGCCCCGACGTCGAGCACGACCTCCGCCCTCGCGTTGGGCGACGCCCTCTGCCTCGCCGTCGCCCGGCGTCTTCGCTTCACCGATGCCGACTTCGCCCGCCGCCACCCTGGTGGCCAGCTCGGCGGGTTGCTCCGCCCGGTGACCGACCTGCTCCGGTTCCGGGCCGGCGAGAACCTCCCGATCGTCGCCCCGGGCCTCACCGTCAGCGAAGCCCTCCGTATCGCATCCCAGGTCGTCCGCCGCCCGGGAGCCCTGCTCATCGCCGATCCGCGAGGCCCGCTCGCCGGAATCTTCACCGACTCCGACCTCCGCCGGCTCCTCCTCGACGACATCGCCGCCCTCGAAAAGCCCATCGGCGACGTCATGACCGCCTCACCCCGCGCCCTGCTCGACACCGCCCTCGCCCGAGACGCGGTCGCGATGGTCCGCGAGCACCGGCAGGACGAGATCCCCGTCGTCGACGCCGCCGGGCTGCCGGTCGGCCTGCTCGACGTGCAAGACCTCGTCGCGATGCGACTCGTGTCGGCCTAAACCTCACAGGGCATCGTTCGACACCGCCCCCTCGCCTGCTCCTAAACTCGCACCATGGCTTTCCCCCACTCTCGACACGGCGCCGCGCCCCCTGCCGGTGTCATCGTCGCCGCGGTCGTCGCCCTCGTCATCGTGATCGGTATCGCCCTTGTCGCGGCCCTCTCTGGCGGCCCGAACAACGCGAACGCCACCGAGGACGAACTCCCGCCCGCCCCGGACATCACCGACATTCCCACGGAAACCAGCGCCCGAGGAATGTACATCCAGCTCGTCGACCGCGATGACCCCAACCGTGTCGCAGGCGAGATCCGGGCAGAGAGCTTCGAGCCGATCGATCCGTCGAACCGGAACGTCGTCGAACCGCGCGCCACCTTCTTCCTCGACGACGGACGCACCGCGTACATCGAGGCAAACGAGGGCCGGTTCTTCATCCCGCCAGGCACCAACCAGCCTGAAGAAGGTGTCCTCCGAGGCGACGTCCGCGTCCGCCTCTTCGCCGCCAAGCCCGACGGTTCACGCCCCGACCCCGAAACCGACGAGTCCATGCTCGACGCGACCTTCGATCAGCCTCTCCGCTTCGACATGCGGCTCGGAGAAATCAGCACCCGAGGTCGGATGGAAGTCATCGGCGACCAGATGGAGTTCGCCGGCACCGACGTCCGCGCCGTGATCAACCAGACCAGACAACGCATCACCCTGCTCGAGGTCGAGCGGGGCGAGCGACTCGTCTACAAACCCGGAGCCGAAGCACCGATCGCCCAAACGCCGACCCACTCCCCTGCGTCGAGGGCGTCGACGAGCGACGGTCGAGGCCCAGCGTTCGTTCACGTTCAGAACAACGAACCCGATGGCCCCGCGATCGATCTCTACCGTGCAGAATTCGCCGACGGGGTTGTCGCTCAGCAACTCGGACGTCGCATCACCGCCGACCGCCTCGAGGTTTGGGTCCGCCTCTTCGACCGCCAGCTTGCACCGCGCGAAACGCATTCTGACAATACCGGGGCTTCGCGTTCGTGGTCCGGTTCACTCACCGATCTCGTGCTCGCCGCGGCACTCGCCCAGGCCCAACCTCAAGACGACCCGCTCGACCCCAAGGCGAACGCGCCGATCACCCTGACGTGGACCGGCCGGCTCCGCGTGGACTCGCTCGATGAGAACTCGCCCCCGCCGCAACTCGAAGACGAGAACCTCGCGATGCGGTTCACCGCGCCCGAGTCGGTGTTGGTCGAGTTCGGTGATGAGCAAACCGGTACGCAAGGCGTCGCCGTCGCCGCGGAGTACTACGACTCGGCCCAGACCCTCACGCTCAGTGGTATCGGCGCCGTACGCGTCGAAGCCCCCGACGCCGGAAGTATCGAAGGCGTCAACCAGATGACGGTCGCGCTCGACGTCGGCAACGTCAACGTCCGGGGCCCAGGAGTGCTCTACACCTCCGACCATCAGGGTGACAACCCCGATACCGGAAGGCGTCGCTCGATCAGTTGGACCGACCAAGCCGATTTCGAGTTCATCGTCGAAGACGGACGCATGACAGACCGACTCGACGAGGCCAGGTTCATCGGACGCGTGCTCGCCCGAGCCGACGACGCCGAGCTTCGCGGCTCGGACCTCGTCGCAACTTTCGTCCCAGAACCCACCGAGTTCAACGACGACTCGGGGCAAACGCCCCGCCTCAGCCTGCTCCGCGTCAGCGACGCCGACGCAACCGACGGACGGGGCGGTTCGCTCCGCGGCAAGACCATGAGCGTCTGGTTCGATCCGGAGTCGGAAGACAACGACTCCGATCCGACCCGCGTCTACGTCGAAGGCTCGGTCCGAGGCGTCCGCGACGACGGCTCGTACATCGAGGCACAAGTCCTCGACGCGGAGCTCGAAACCGAGCCCTCCGGGCGCATCGTCGTCCACACGGTCAGCGCCGAGCGAGATGTTCGCTTCGCGGATGGACGTGACATCGTCGCCGAGTCCGAGGCGTTGTCGGCCATCCTCTCGCGCGAGTTCGCGACGCTGACCGGCGAGAACGCGTTCGTTCGACGTGGGCCGAGCACGATCTCAGGGCCACAGATCGACCTCGACGGGGTATCGCGCGTGCTCCGAGTCCAGGGCGCCGGGACGCTGAGCGACACCCGCCGCGCATCACGCACCGAACCCGCCAGGACACTCAATCTCGCCTGGTCCGACTTCATGACCTTCGAAGACGTCAGAGGCGACGCCCTCGTCGTGGGCGACGTCGATGGCACCCTCGAGAGCATCAACGAAACAGGGATCCTCACGGTCGATCGGGTCACCGCGGACCGCATCCGCGTCCAACTCGACCCCGCCGACCCCTCGTCCGAAACCCCCGATGACGGCTCAACGGGTGACCGGGTCCGGGAGATCACCGTCTTCGCGTCATCGCTCGAACCCGACGCCATCGCCCAGGTCGAAGCGAGGCGATACGCCCCGACGATCGCGCCTGGCGCAAAGGGCGACCTGCTCCGCGTCATCGCCCTCGAAGGCAAAGAGATCAAGCTCCTCGCGCCCGAAGAGCGCGTCGTGGTCCCAGGTCCGGGCCGCCTCGTGAGCCTGCAAACCGCCAGCGCCGCGGCCCTCAAAGGCGAAACGAGCGAATCCGGACCGGAAACCGACGCGGCGCGAGTGCTTGTCGAGTGGATCGGCGGCATGCAACTCCGCCAGCGTGAAGGCACCGCCGAACTCTACAACCAAGTCGCGGTCGTGCACTACCGGCCAGACGAAGACGTCACCACCGAGCTCGAAACCGAGCACCTCTCGCTCACCTACCGCCAGCCCGAGGGCGGAGGGGGCGAACTCGTCGCCATCGACGCCTACGGCGCCGCATGGCTCCGAAGCGGCGCTCGCGAGATGCTCGCCGACCACGTCCTCTACAACGCCGACATCGGACTCGCCCGCGCCAGCGCCCTCACGGGCAACACCGTCACGCTTTTCGAAGGACAACGCGGCACGCCGCTCCGCGCCGCCGAACTCGAGTGGGATCTCTTGCGCGACCGCGTGACCGTCACCCGACCCGCCGGAGCCGCAACCCCACGCTAGCACGCCTTCACTGAGGTTGCAGCGTCGGCCTTGGGGTTTCCCCGAGCGAGTGTGCGGGCGGAGGCCGCTACGGAACGAAAAAACCTGTTCTCATCGCGCTAGGACGAAGTCCGGTCTATCACCTGGTACCCCTCGCGCTCACCCTTCCCGCGCAACGGGTAATCCTTGCGGAGTGGGTGAGCCGGGTACTCCTCCCACGTCAGGATCCGACGCAGGTCCGGGTGGTTCCGGAAGCGGATCCCGAACATGTCGAACACCTCGCGCTCGGTCCATTCGGCGCCGGGCCAAACGTCGCACACGCTGTCGACGTGCAGCGCCGGATCGTCCTCGATGCCGTCGGTCGGAAGCGAGGGGTTCAGATAGACCTTCACGAAGAAACGGTCGTCGCGCGAGAAGCTCACCAGGTTGTACACCACCGCGAACCGCCCGGGCATCTCCGTCGGGTAGTTCAGATAGTCGACCCCGATGACGTCGCTCAGGAAGTTGTAGTCCGTCTCCGAGCTTTCCTTAAGGAACCGAAGCACCGCGTGTGCATCGGCCGGCTCAATCACCAAGCACGATTGGTTCCGGAACTCGCTGCCCCGAAGACGGGCACTCGGAAAGCGGGCCTTGACCGCGGCGAAGGTCGGATGATCGAGGTTGGTCCGGTTGGTGGTCTCGCTCATGACGCCACTGTACGCCCCGATGGTCCGCCCAGGAGATCAGCGAGCGTCACCCAGCCCGAGCACCCGGAGTTGCGTCTCGAAGTGATCGCCGAGGAGCACGATCGGAAGCCCCCGCGAAACGGCACCAGACGCGAAAGTCCGCAACGCCTCCATCGGAAGCGCCCCCTTGCCGACCGGCGTCTCCCGAATCCGTCCGCCTTCGAGCACCGCGTCCGTCAACCGGAGCGCCCAAAGCCGATCGAGCCCGAGCAGGTCCTCCGCGGCACGTCGGAGGTGCTCGTCGGCGTCGGCGACCATCTCCGGCGTCAGCAGACGCACCGGGTCGAGCAAAAGCCCGAACGGATCGCCCGCACCCCAAGATTTCGAAACGCCGCGGACCGAAGGCACGTCGCTCAGTACCGATGCCGACGATGGCCAGAAGACGATCTTTCCACCCCCCGACCGAGCCAACGCGGCGTCGAATGCGGTTCGCCCCACCGAGGTAAACGTCCGGAAGGAGACACCCGGATCCCGCGAACTCACCGGGTCGTCCTGGTCAGCGAGAATCCAACCGGGCGAAACGACGACCGCGCCACCCAGTTCTGGCGGGTCTTCGATTAGAAAGTTCCCATCCCAAACCGTGGCAACCACTTCGGCGCCCGCCACGATCTTCCGCCCTGTCCATTTCCACGCGTGCTCGCCCATGACTCGACCGTAGCCAGGGTCCGCATCGATTACACGTTGGCGCCGCAAGCCAGGCCCGTCCGATACCTCTCTTCCGCCAAACAGGATGAGGAGGAATCGCGATGGTTCAGATCATGCGTCAGTCGCTCTTCGATTGGAGCGGGTCGAGCAAGGCCGCCCAGCGCGCCGCTATCGAGGCCGATTTGGCCGCGGCAGAGCGAGCCGCACGCCTGCACGACACCCGGATCGAGGCGGTACTCGAGCCCACGGCCGAGGCGCTTACTCGCGAGCAGCTCATCGATCGCATCCTCTTTCTGAATCCAACTGCCGCCGCGAGCTTCCTCGACGCGTTCAGCGAGTCGGGGCTTCGTGACTACCTACGTCGCCTTCAGCACGCCTTCGCCCCTAGAGATCGCGCCGCGGTGTGGTCGAGGCCGGAGGGGGTTCGCCCATTCGGGTGCTGGGCCACGACGCTCTGAGACGCGCAGAACCGAAACGCGCACGCCTGTACCGGATGCGCCGGCGTTCAGGGGGTTGACTGACGCGCCCGCACGCCGGTCCCACGACGTGCCCTTCCCGGACTCATGCCCGGACCGGCAACGTCCGATGCTCCGATGGATGCAACGGCTCGGGGATGACGTTCCCCGGGCACTCCATCACGTCGGTCTCGCAGGGTGGAAACCAAGCGGAACGGCGATTGCTCAAGTCGGTGTACGGCGCGTGCGGAGGCGCGCTCGTCGCCCGGTCGGGACAGTTCCACGGAGATCGTTGATGCACCTGCGCAAGACCCACGCTCTGACGACCGCGATCCTCGCCGCCACCGCCGGCACCGTCCTCGCGGTGTCCGGATGCGCCGCCCCGTTCGATGAGCGCGCCGACGTCGTCGATCCGGTCACCGGTCAGGCACCTCAGCCGGTGAACAGCGAGCCTTCGTACAACGAGAACCAGGTGGTCAGGGCCGCGTTCACACGCTCGCCCGACGCCCCGACCGCGTTCTCAGCACCCACGCCCGGTCGCCCAGCAAACAATGGCCAATACGGAAACGGTCAGCTCGCGACCGCCCCCAACGCCACTGACAACTGGGTTATGGTCGCCGCGACCAACGCAGAGGTCGTCAACGCCCAGGCCCAATCTCAGCGGATTCAGCCGAGCAACGACACCGTCGCGTTCGGCGCGTTCCAGAACCCCGACGATCCGATCGCGATCCCCTTCGGCTCGGCCCCGACCGGCCCGGGCATCGCCGCTCGTCTCTACAACGACATTCTCAACACCGAGATCCCGGAGGGCGGCCGCCCGATCGGCACCCACACCGCCAACATCCAGCAGATGACTTTCGCCAGCGACGGCTCGGACTTCGACCCGAGCGTCAGCCGTGACGGGCTCACCCTCGTCTACGCCAGCACCCAGCACCGCCCCGAAGCAGACATCTACGCCCAGCGCATCGGCAGCCGCGTCATCACGCGTCTCACTGACGACCCCGCCGCGGACGTCATGCCCTCGGTCAGCATCGACGGACAGCGCATCGCCTACGCGAGCAACCGAGCCGGCAACTGGGACATCTGGGTCATGCCCTCGACCGGCGGCCGCTCGCTCCAGATCACGACCGACCCTGCCCCGGAACTCAGCCCGAGCTTCAGCCCCGACGGCCAGCACGTCGTCTACTGCCGCCTCGGGACCACCTCGGGACGTTGGGAAATCTGGATCGCCGACGCCTTCGGTGATGCCGGCGACCAGTTCATCGGGTACGGCCTGTTCCCCGAATGGTGCCCCGTCCCGGGGACCGGACACGAGGGTGCCGACCGCATCGTGTTCCAGCGGAGCCGTGAGCGAGGAAGCCGAACCTTCAGCATCTGGACCATCGACTACGACCGCTCCCGCGGCTCGGCCGGACGCGAGACGCAGATCGTCAGCGACCCGAGCTTCGCCCTGATCAACCCGACGTGGAGCCCCGACGGCGCCCGCGTCACCTACGCCAGCGTTCCCAACCCAGAAAGGTGGACCGGCGTTGGCCAAGGCGCTCTGCCCCCAGCGGCGTCGATCCAGATGATCGGCGTCGACGGCCGAGGCCAGGTCAGCCTGACCAGCGGAAACTCGATCGACATGATGCCCGCATGGGGCGCGACCGGACGCGTGTTCTTCGTTTCGAACCGCTCGGGTGTCGAGAACCTCTGGGCGATAGACATCGCCGAGGCGATCCAGGCCGCGACCGGCGAAGACCCTTGGAATGATGTCGCCTCGATGGGCCGCGACCAGCCTTCGAGCTTCGGCGTTCCGCCCTTTGGCCCGGGTCTGAACAGCTTTGTTTCGGCTCCGACCGAGCCCTGAGCGACAGAACAACCAAAAGGCGGGGTCTGAACGGGATCTCTCGTGAAGGCTCTCGGACCTTTCGGACGATGACAAGAAGCCGGCGAGGCACGTTGCCCCGCCACCCGATTGAGGGCGGAGCCCCTCGAACTCGGCAGGACGCCATGACAAGTGCACAGCGGATGCTCTTGGGGGCAGTTGCGTTGCTGGGCATGGCCAGCGCCATGCACGCCTGCAGCGCGACCGGGCCGCGGCTCGTCCCCCCCACGCGGTACACGACCCCGTACGACACGTCGCGAGGCGACATCGTCTGGGCGGTCGCGCCGCCGCGTGACGAATCGGGCACCACCGCCTCCGACCCCGGAGCTGTTGGCGATGCATTGATCGCCGCGGCCAGCGAGGTTCGGGGGATCTCGGTGCTCCCACTCAACCGATCGATCCGGGCGATGCGCGCCCTCGACCTACCGGCGATCACGAACCCATCTGAAGCCCAGCAGCTCGCCAGCGTGCTCGGCGCCGACGCGGTTCTGGTTCCAACGCTCACGGCGTGGGATCCCTACGAGCCGCCGGTCGTCGGACTCAACGTCGCGCTGTTCGCCGCCCCGGGCCGACTCACAGGCCAAGCGGGCATGATCGATGACACCAGACTGTTTGCGTTGCAAGCCACAGAAAGTGGCGTCTCCCCCGGCCTCACCGGCACGGCCCGCCCGTTCTCGACCGCGTCGAAGCTCTTTGATGCTCGCGACCACGAGACGGTGATGCAGGTCAAGCGATACGCCGAAGGTCGGGTTGAAACAGATGACCCTTTGGGATGGCGCGTCTATCTCAAGAGCATGCCGCTGTACACGTCGTTCTCTGCCCACCAAACGGTCGGCCTGCTCCTCCAAGAGGAGTGGCTCCGACTCGCGAGGGCTCGGAACGAACCGAATCGCTGAGTGCTGAGCCGGGCTTGTCCCCGCCTCGGCGGGAGACAATCGATGGCCTCGGGTTTCGAGACATCTAAGACGACCTGGAACGCGAGCAGCGCCGGTGCGCCGACCGCGTCGAGGTGCAGGCGTCTCGCGCCGAACCGAGTCGAACTCCGCAAGGGCCGGCACCGCTGGGTTGTTGCCGTCGATCGCACCGATCGCAAGAGCAATCGGGCGATACTCGGTGAACTCGCGAGGCTCGCCGATCTGGCAGACGCTCCGCTCGACTGGTTCGACGCGGCGCTGATTACCCAAACCCTCTCACGATCTGAAACCCCTGGAACCGCTGAGGTTGGATCTTCGGATAACTCCGTCGTGCCAGCCCCGGAGCGCAAAGACTGAAAGGGCCGAGGGTTCCCCCACCCGAAGGCCCCCCTGGAGCTGACATGACACTTCCGATCATCGAAGAGTTTGCGCGCTACCTCACCCACGAGCGTCGGTTCAGCCCTTACACCGCGAGGTGCTACGGGGCCGATCTTCGTCAGTTCGTCGAACACCTCTGCGACGAACGTTCACTTGAAATCGATGCGGGCCGCGAGCAGGCCGCGCTCGACGCACGCTCGGGCGCCGCATCGAACGGTTCCACCCAGCCGGTGGCCGGTTCGATCGCTCCGTCGACGGTGACCGAAGTGATCGCCGCGGCGGACGCAGAGCTGATCCGAGGCTTCCTCACCCACCTGGGCGAGCAGCAGTACTCAGCCGCGACCATGGCCCGCAAGATCGCGACCCTCCGGTCGTTCTACAAGTGGGCCGAGCGTCGGGGCTACTCGCAGACCAACCCGATGACACTGATCCGCACGCCGCGCCAGAGCAAGCGGCTGCCCAAGGCGATCACCGTCGAGCAAGTCGAGAAGCTGCTCAGCGCCCCGGGCGATCGCGACTTGCTCGGACGCCGCGACCGCGCGATGCTCGAGACGCTCTACTCAACCGGCATCCGTGTCTCCGAACTCGTCGGGCTCAACATGGAAGACCTCGACTTCGAGACCGAGGCCCTGCTCGTCACCGGTAAGGGCAAGAAGGAACGCCTCGTCCCTTTGGGCTCGCACGCCCTGGCGGCGATCCAGCGCTATGCCGACATGCTCCAGCAGTCGCCGAAGCTCGCCGAAGCCTGGAAGGCGAGCCGCGACGGTCAGCGCACCAGCGCGCCGCTCTTCGTCAACAAGCACGGCGAACGGCTGAGCTCGCGCTCGGTCCGCCGGAAGCTCGACAAGTACCTCCGCGAGGTCGGTCTCGACCCTTCGATCAGCCCGCACACCCTGCGCCACAGCTTCGCGACACACCTGCTCGACAACGGCGCCGACCTGCGATCGGTCCAGGAACTCCTGGGGCACCAGAGCCTCAGCACAACGCAGGTGTACACCCACCTCACCGGCAAGCGCATGCAAGACGGCTACCGCAAGGCCCACCCGAGGGCCGAAGCGAGCTAACGCGGCGCCCAGAGGGCTGTGCCCGTCAGTCGTCGAACACCACCGGGATCAGTTCCGGGGCGATCGCGTCGGCGATCAACTCCGCGATCGCAGCTGTCCCATCGTCGAGCGGAAGCACCGCCTCGAGCCGGCCGAACCGCGACACGACGATCACCGCGTGATTCGCATCCGGTGCCACGCGCTCAAGCAACTCGGCGCGAGGCCCCCACATCGCCTTCGGCGTCCCCGATTCCGCCTCGTCAAACGCCGGCTGCGCAGGAAGACCCCGCCACGCCTCGGCAGCCTCCGCGAGCATCTCGGCGTCATACGACGCTGGCTCGACCGTGAACACCGGGCGGGCCAGCACCCCGGGGAACAACTCAGCCGGCAACCCGGCAGCGACCGCGCGCCTCGCGAGCGTGCGTCGCGCCTCTCGAACGAGCGCAATCGACGCCAGGGCGCGTTCGTCAGACACGTCGGTGACAAGGAGCACGAGCGCCGAAGGCACACGCCCATCGCTCGAAAACGCGCTCCCGATCGACCACGAGGAGCGGTCCGCACCTTCCGCTCCGACGACCCCAAGCCAGACCAAGGGCATCCGCTCGCCGATCATCACGTCCCCGACGCGACCCCAGAGCTGGTCGACGCTCTCGACGCGCTCGCGACCATCCAGATCCGCCGGCAGCGCGACGGCCCCCCGGCCGGGCGTGATACGGAGCCGATGCTCCACCGATTGGCCAACCTCGATGCCGATCGTCGAGACCCAAGGCTCATCATCGCGAAGGTTCGCCTCGACTCGGATCACGCCGTTCGCGGTCGAGCCCAAGGCGTCCGGTCCGTCGTTCCATTCGATGCCGAGCGCCTCGCCCACAACGATCTCGTTGCCCTGCCCCAATGCCGCGGCAAGCGGCGGGAACATCACCATCGGCAACGACTGAGCGAACATCGCGTCGATCGTCTCTCCGTCGCGGTGACGTTCGAACACGACGCCTTGATGAAGCGGATTCCAAGCAACCAGACGGCCGTCCGTCGCCCAGACTCTCAAACCGTACATGCGGAGCGTCGCGACCCTTGCCTTCGGGTCCCAACTCACGCCCATGCGGCTCAATCCAGGCTCGGGCTCGCCATCACGGAAGCTCCGCAGTTCGACCCGCGCGGTCCACGCTGACGTCTCCCAACGGGCGGCAGCATCCGACCAGGTCGGCGGTGCCGCGAGAAGAGTCACAGCAAGAAGCGAACCGATCACACCCGAACCCCGCCGACAGCTTCACTCAACGCGTCGATGGTTCGACCATCGCCCGGCACGACGAAGTCACCAGCAACCTCTGCGAGCGGAGTAAGCACGAACGCCCGCTCGGCCAACCTCGGATGAGGCACCGTCAGCCCCGGCTCGTCGATCACCGCGTCTCCATAGAGAAGGACGTCGAGATCGAGCGTCCGAGGCCCCCACCGCTCTTCGACAGAACGATCGCGGCCCCGCCCCGTTTCGATCGCGATCAGACCGTCGAGCAGACCGCGTGCCGACAGCCGCGTCGCGACAAGCGCGGCCGCGTTGAGATAGGGCCCCTGCCCCGCCGGCCCCACCGGCTCGGTCTCGATGACCGTCGATCGCCCGATCAGCGACGTCCGGGCGAGCGCCGCGATCTCGGTGAACCCCGCTTCGATATGAGCCTCGCGGACCCCGAGGTTCGACCCCAGACCGATCGCGGCAAAGACCAAACGCTCTGGCTGGCGGGTCGAAGACATGCTGAAGTGAAGCACCGCGGACGCGTTCTGGCGACCCCGCGCAGCAGAAAGCCCGGCGAGGCCGGGCTTTCGGGAGTGGAATCACGTTTCGTGCCTCACGGGCGAACCCGGATTTAGGTGCTCGGTACCGGCTCGAGTTCCCGCATCCGATGCTGCATCTGGGCCTTGAGGCGGGCCAGGATCGAGCTGTGCATCTGGCTGACGCGGCTCTCGGAAAGATCGAGCGTCGAGCCGATTTCTTTCATCGTCATGCCTTCGTAGTAGTAGAGCAGGACGATCAGCCGCTCGGCCCTCGTTAGACCCTTGGTGATCAGGTCTTTGAGGTCCTTGCGCTGGAGTTCCTTGACCGGACCGGTCTGGTTCTCGTCTTTGATGACGTCGATCTCGCGAAGCTCGCGTCCGCCGTCGCTCTGGAAGCACTTACGGGTGATGCTCGTGACGGTAACCGCCTGGCTGTCCCGCTTGTACTTCTCGAACTCTTCCTGCTCGATCTGCAGCCGCCCGGCGACCTCGTCGTCGGTGGCCCGACGACCGGTCTCCATCTCGATCGACTGACGCGCCTGGTCGACACGGCTCGTGCGGTGCCTCACCAAACGCGGCACCCAGTCCATGCTCCGAAGCTCGTCGAGGATGGCGCCGCGAATACGCGGAGCGCAGTACGTCTCGAACTTGACCTTCCGCTCCAGATCGAAGGCGTCGATCGCGTCCATGAGGCCAAACAGGCCGGCGCTCATGAGGTCTTCGATGTCGACTTCGTCGGGAAGACGGGCGTAAATACGCTCGGCGTTGTACCGCACCAGATGGAGATACTTCTCCATCAGGAAGTTGCGCATTTCTTCGGACGGGTTCTCGCCGTAGGTCGTCCAGAGCTCCTCGTGGCTGAGATCATCGAACTCAGACGGGAGACCACTCGGCTCGGCATGGCGGGCACCGTGCCTGCCGAGTCCGCGGACGACCGGGCGCATTGAAGATTTCATGATCGACATCGGTCCACTCCTTGACCTGTCATGCCCCCCCGGCCCCCAGGGCCGGACGTCATCGAGCTGTTCCCGGAGTCGCCGCGTCCCGCGGCCTCATCCGAACCCGATTACGACAGAGCCCAAAGGCTCCAAGGGCGATCGCTCTTCCTTGAGCGGTCGTAGGCAGTATAACGAACGAACGAGCGTGTCAAGGGGCCCCCAGTGTTGCCCCACGTCGAAACGACAGTCGAAACGACAAACGAGATACCTGCAGAACGCGCAACCCTCACGCATCGCTCGCGTCTGCGCGATGCGCGGCATGATTTTGACGCACTGAGGCAGTGACCCCAGGCAGACCCGGGCCGAACGTCCACTAGTCCGTCTCCGACCCGGTCGATTCGACCGCCGGAAGCGGATCCGGAATGGGATGAGCCTCGGTGTACGTCTCGAGATACTCGCGCGCCGTGACTTCGGCCGCCCACCCCAGCACGCGACCGAGGGCGTACCCACACACCATGGCGATGATCGCCCGCATGATCGTGGTTGTGCCCGGGTTCGAAGCGATCCAGCCGGCCGCGAGCGCGACCGCAAACGACGACAGGCCCAGCACCGAGGCAATCAGCCTGGCTGGTGGGTGATCGATCGTCATAAGATGAGCACCTCAGGTTCTTCACGCTTCTCCCAGAACGCCTATCGGTCGGCCGAGCGGCCGACTTCATCCCCCAACCGTCCGAACATCGGCGCGACGGGCCGCACAGGCTGACCAAACCGCGTGCGCACACCCTGCAATATCGCGCGATACCCGGCACAATGGGGTGTTCACCGCCACCGGAACGCGAGCATGGGCCGAACGACCCACACGACGATCCCGCCGAATCCAGCCGAGGCAGGGTAAGCCGCCCCCGAGAAAGCGCTCCGACGTTGCATTTAATCGAGCCGCCGCGGCGTTGGCCTGCTTGGCGTTGTCAGCCGCATTCACGATGAGCCACGACGACGGCTTGGGTTGTCCGCCGCGTTCGACTCCGGCGTACGCGATGCACTTGTGCGACGCGTAGGCATCGGCGATCGATGCCGGCTCAGGGGTCGTCACGATCAGGCTCGCGTCGGCGGTCGCCGCGAGCGTGATGCTCTCGACGCCCACGCCCGCCCCTGTATCCACAAATATGAGGTCGGCGTGCGAGCGGAGGCGTTCGATCCCCAGGATGGCGCCGTCGATCTCATCCGGCCGCAGTCTTGAGGCGTCGCTCGCGCCGATGATGCCGGCGACGAGTCGAAGCCCGTACGGGGTGGCAAGCAAGCGCTCGGCGAGCCGGCCCTCGATGAGAGCCCGACGCGAGAGTCTTGCGCGTGGGGTGAGCCCGAGCAGCACGTCCGCATTCGCGACGCCGACGTCCAAGTCCACCACGATTGTGCGCACGCCCTTGCGTGCGAGCACCGCCGCGGCGTTGACCGCGAAGGTGGTCTTGCCAACCCCGCCCTTGCCCGAGCACACCGCGACCACCGTCCCGAGGCCGGTGTGTTGCAGCGGAGATGGCGAGCGAGCGGATTCAGCCTCCGCCGATGACTCGGAATCGACGCCCAACACGAGATCGCGCAGCCGCGCCGCCTGATCGGCGATGCCCTGGCCGTCGAGCCCCTGGTCGTTGATCCGAGGTGCGAGGGTCACGAGTGCCCTTCTCCTTCGAGTGCCAAGCGGGCCAGCCGATCGGCGTTGGCCGGCTCGAAATCGTCCGGGACCTCTTGGCCCGTCGAAACATATGAGATCGGCAGACCGGCCCGGATCGCCGCACTCACGATCATGCCGAGCCCGTCGGCCTCGTCGAGCTTGCTCAGGATCAGGCGTCCGGGCCCCAGACGTCCGAACCGATCCGCGGCCCTCGCGAGGCTGCGTTCGGCCATCGACGCAGACAGGACCAAGTGCGTCTCGGCGGGCTCGGCCGCGTCAAGGAAGGCCGCGAGTTCGCCGAGCCTGGCTTCGTCGCCCGGGCTCCGGCCTGCGGTGTCAACGAGGGTGATGTCGCAATCGGCGAGGGCCGCTCGCGCCTGAGCCATCTCCGACGGCGAAAGCGCCACCTTGACCGGCACGCCGATGATCCCTGCGTACGTGCGAAGCTGCTCGACCGCGGCGATTCGATAGCTGTCGGCGGTGATCAGCCCGACACGCCGGCCGTGCTTGAGCTTCAGTGTTGCCGCGAGCTTCGCGATGGTCGTGGTCTTACCAACACCAGTCGGCCCGATGAACGCGATCACCCGAGAGGGCTCGCCCGTCCGGGCGGGCTTGATCGGCGGCGCGGTCGAGAGCTTCTCCGCGAGCCCCCTCAGCAGCGTCTGCCTCACGATCTGGGGTTCGGCGAGCTCCGACGGGCTCAGTTCAGCCCGGACCCGAGAAGCGAGAGCGTCGGCCAACTCCGGCGGGACCGCGTTATCCAGCATCCCGGTGTAGTAGTTGAACAACGCATCGGGAAGGCCTCCCGACGACAGCACGGCGTCGCGAACCCCCTCCGACTCGGTGCGAGCGAGGTGGACCGCGGTCGTGCGCGTGGTCTGCAAGACCTGGCCGACCAAGCGCCGAATCGATGACAGCTCGGCCTCTAAGGCGGCGCCGGCGTCGGGCCCCTGGGGTTTCAAACGCACCGGCGTCGCCAGATCGGAAACCGCCGGCCTCGCCGGCGAAACGGGAACCTCAACCGGCTTCGGCGGAGTCGGTGCCGCGACGCGCCGCGGCTGCGGCGGGGCCGGCCGAGGTTCGGGCGCGCGTTCGGCCAGCCTGTCAAAGACCGCGGCCTCGCTCGCGAGCGTCTTCGAGACCGGCTCGGGTGAGGTTGTCTCGACCGCACGCTTGGCCACCGACCGGGCCCTTGCCCGGCGCTCGTCGAGTGATTCGGCGGGAACGGTGGAGCTCGCCGTGATTTCGACGATGGGCTTGGACGCGATGCCCAGCACACCGCCGGCGCGGAGCGTGCGCGTGCGCAGAATGACCGCGTCGGACCCAAGGTCTCGTTTGACCTCAGCGAGGCACTCGGCCATCGATTTCGCGCGGTACGTCTTCAGATCCATCGCTGCGAATCCCTGCAGCGGGCCCGGGGTGTGCGGCGGCGCAACCGTACTTGGCTGCGATTCGCCGGGGCCGCGGTATTGATGCGTGGGCGTCCTGCCCGAGAGAAATGTACCCGATGCGCGCGCGCCGTGCGCCGGCGTGCGAGCGGATCACGGTAAGTTTTTGCTCATCACGCGGCCCCGACAGGCGTGCGACGCTTCGACGGCTGCGGTGCCGGCGGCGACACGAGCGCCATCGACTCGACCTCCAATCCAGAAACAACCTCGTTGTACCCGAGCACCGCGACGTTCGGGACGCGTGTTTCGAGCATCTGCCTGACCACAGCCCGGACCTGCGGCGACGCTACAACAACCGGCGGGTGTCCACCGGCGCTGAGCCGTCCGAGCGCTTCAACGATCGGCTCAGACAGCGTTTGGCTCACGCGAGCCGGCATGGTGACGGTCGTTCCTGCGGCGCCCCGGTCTATGTACGCGGCGATCTGTTCTTCGAGCGCCGGGTCGAGGGTGACGCAGACGAGGCGGCGCTGGCCCCGCTCGTTCGGCGTCGAATACTGCTCGCAGATCGACCGCCGCAGGGCGTGCCGCGTGTACTCGGTCAAGACATCGAGGTCCTTGGTCTTTGACGACCAGTCGCCGAGTGTCTCGATGATGGTCTCCATATCGCGCACCGGGACCCGCTCGCGGAGCAGGCTCTGCAGGACGCGCTGGAGTTCCCCGAGCTTGACGACGCCCGGGACGACCTCTTCGACAAGCCGCGGGGCCTTGGCCTTGACCCCTTCGATGAGGTTGGCGACCTCCTCGCGGGTCAAGAGGTCTTCGGCGTGGTCTTTGACGATCTCGGTGAGATGCGTCGCGATGACGGAAGTCGGCCCGACGACGGTGTAGTTCATCGCCTCGGCCCTCGACGACTGGCCCGGATCGATCCACCAGGCATCGAGCCCGAAGGCCGGTTCCTTCGTGGGCGTGCCCCTGAGTTCGCCGGTCGCGATGCCCGAGTCCATCGCCAATTGGCGTCCCGGCTCGACGCGTCCCTTGGCGACCATGGCGCCGCGGACCTTCACGCGATACTCGTTGGGATCGAGTTGAACGTTGTCGCGGATGCGCACCGGGGGCATCACAAGCCCAAGCTCAACCGCGAGTTGACGCCGGACGGAGGTGATCCGATCGAGCAGGTCTCCGCCCTGGGTCGCGTCGACGAGACCGACCAGGCCGAAGCCGACCTCGAGTTCGAGTGTGTCGACCTTGAGCAGGTCTTCCACCGGCGGCGGCTCTGGCCCCCCCGCCGCCCCGCCATCGGCCGGACCGCTCTCAGCAATCACTTGCGCCTCGCGCTTCCGCTCGATGCGGAGGAGCAAGACGCCCGCCCCGAGGATCGCTCCGCCGGTCACGATCAGCGGCGCGGTCGGGAGCGGAGTCAGCGCGAGACCGGCCAGGAACACGCCGGTGATGATCAACCCTCGGGGCTTGCTCGAGAGTTGGCCGGTGAGTTCGACGCCAAGGTCGTTCTTCTGCCCGGCTTGCGTCACGATAAGAGCCGAGGCGATCGCGATGATGAAGCTGGGGATCTGGCTCGTCAACCCGTCGCCGATCGTCAGGATCGTGAAGCTCTGGGCGGTATCGCCCGCTGGCCATCCCTTCTCGATCATGCCCACAGCGAACCCGCCCAAGACGTTGATGGCGGTGATGATGATGCCGGCGATCGCGTCGCCCTTGACGAACTTGCTGGCACCGTCCATCGCACCGAAGAAGTCGGCCTCCCTGGCGATGTCTTCGCGCCGCTCGCGAGCTTCCGCCTCGGTGATGATGCCGGCGTTCAGGTCCGAGTCGATCGCCATCTGCTTACCGGGCATCGCGTCGAGCGTGAACCTCGCCGCGACCTCGCTAATACGGCCGGCGCCCTTCGTCACAACCATGAACTGCACCACCTGCAAGATGCAGAAAATGATGATGCCCACGAAGAGCGACCCGCCGGCGACGAACGTCCCGAACGTCGAGATCACCTGGCCGGCGACGTCCATCACGCCGTCAGGCCCGGTGGCGTCGGCGGTGAGGATGAGCCTAGTCGACGCGATATTCAGCACGAGACGGAGCAGTGTCGTTGCGAGCAAGAGGCTCGGGAAGACGCTGAATTCGAGCGGTCGAGCGACGTAGAGCGTGGTCAGCAGAATGATGACCGCGAGCGAGATATTGAGGCTGATGAGCAGGTCGAGCGCCGCCGGCGGCATCGGGACGAGGATGACGACCAGCAAACCGACGAACGCGACCGGGACGATGAGCCCACGGTACTTGTCCACGAACCCGGCGATCCGGGGAAGCAAACCCTGAGATGGTGCGAGGGGTGACTCGGCCATCGGTCAACTCAGCCTGCGGCGGCCGGCTCCTGTGTCTGCGTGTTCTGCTCGGCGCTCGGCTTGCCGACGCGGGTCGCCCCGCCCCGCTTCGCGGCCTCCGCGTCAAGCCGGTAGACGTACGCCAGCACGTCGGCGACCGCTTCGTAGTGCTCGGGCGCGATCTCCGAACCAACATCCGCCCCCCAGTACAGGGCGCGGGCGAGCGGCGGACGCTCAACGATCGGGATGTCGTGCTGCTTGGCGAGTTGTCGGATGCGCCAGGCGATGAGGTCGGCGCCCTTCACGACAACCTTCGGCGCGTTCATCTCGCCGGCGTCATACGCGATGCCGACGGAGAAGTGCGTTGGGTTCGTGACGATCACGTCGGCCTGGGGGGTGCCTTGCTGGACCTGCTGGGTGGCGATATCCCGAGCGATCTCCATCCGTCTCCGCTTGACCTGCGGATCGCCCTCCATGCTTCGGCGTTCGTCTTTGACCTCGTGCTTTGTCATCTTGAGGTCTTTCTTATGCTGCCACTTCTGATAGAACAGATCGATCAGCCCGATGGCGATCAGCAGCACGAGCAACGCGATGCTCAGTTCCAGGGCGATCCGCCCGAGCACCAGGAACCCCTGGGCAGCACCGAGGCTTGCGAGGGCGGCGATCGTGGGCATCCGCCACCAGAGGATCGCCGACGCGAGCGAGACCGCGAACACGAGCTTGATGAGGTTCATCCCGCTCTTGACGAGGTTCTTCATGCCGACGAGGCGCTTGATCCCCGCCGCTGGATTGAGCCGGTCGACCTTCGGCTTGAGAGGCGTGGTCGTGAACATCGGCCCGACCTGGACGAACTGGGTTATGAACGTCGCGATCAGGGCGATCAGCAGAAAGGGCCACGCCAGACTCCCGGCGGTCAGCATCGCGTCGCGGAACGCGGTCCCGAGTTCGGAGACCGCGAGCGGAGGGCCTTGAAGCTCGTTGGTCAGGACGCGACGCATGAGCATCGCGAACCCCTGAAGAAGTCCGCCACCCATGATCGCGAAGAGCAGGACCGCGGTCAAGAGGGTGAGGGCGCCGCCGAGGTCCTGACTCTTGGCGACCTGTCCCTTCTTTCTCGCGTCGTCGAGACGCCGGGGGGTTGGCGCCTCTGTTTTTTCGCCCATGTCGTCGGCCATCAGGGCGTCCCCCCGCCGGCCGGCCTGAGCGACCTCGCCCAGTCAAGCGTCTCAAGGATGCCGTGCTCGGTGAAGTCCGCGATGACCTGCTCGATGGTGAAGATGCTGATGAGCAGGAGAATGGTCCCGGCAATAATCTTGAGCGCGAACCCAACGGACATCACGTTGATCTGAGGCATCGTCTTCATGACGAACCCGATCGCGATCAGGATGAGCATGACAGCCGCCATCACCGGCATCGCGATGGCCAGGGCCACCTCGGTCCCGGCGGCGAGGACGCCGATCAGGGTTTCGGCGGGGCTCTGCGCACTGTCGAATTGACCTATTGGCACCCGTTCGAACGTCTCGAAGAGACCGATGAACAACGACTCAAGACCGCCGATTCCCGCGAAGATCGTGAGCGCGATGAGGAACAACATCGAGCCGATGGAATTGAGGTTAACCTCGAGCTCGGGGTTGTAGGCTTGGGCCAAAGCGAACCCCATCTGATAGCCCATCACGTGCCCAGCGATCTCGATCATCACGAACGGGAGCCCGCCGAGCACACCGATCCCCATCCCGATGATCATCTCCGCGAGCATCATGCCGCCGAGTTCGAGCATCCCGACGTCGATGTCGGCCGCCTCGCGCACCTCGGGCATCGCGTAGACGCATACCGAGAACATCGCGGCGAGCAGCGCCCGGTATTGCATCGGGATCGACCCGCCCGACATCATGGGAAGGAACAGCATCAGACCCAGCACCCGGCTAAACACAAGCGACCACGGCACGACGTGGGGTAGCAAGGGCGAGATGTCGACCAGTGACGGCTCCACGCCGCATCCCCCGGGGTCAGAACAGTCTGAGCATCTCGGCCGTGTATTCGAGGAGCCTCTGGATCATCCAGGGCATGAGCACCGCGGCGACAACGACCATCACCGCGATCTTGGGCACGAAGGTCAGCGTCTGGTCTTGGATGCTCGTCACGCTTTGGAACAGTGAGATGAGCAGACCGATGACAACGCCGGCGAGCAAGATCGGCGCCGAAATCTTGAGCACAAGGATGAGCGTGTCTCGGACGAGGAACACGACTGATTCGTCGTAGTTCATCGGTGTACCCCAATGTCTCCGAGCCGTCGAGGCGGCGGCTTGGCCAAGAACAACAGTGGCGCAAACATGAGTAGGGCCGTCTCGGCGCTGAGACGCGCGGCCCCTGCGGTGTCCGGGACGAAGCTCTCGAGTAGGCTGCCGACCACGAGCGACCACCCGTCGACGAGCACGAATAGCAAGAGCTTGAACGGCAAGGAGATCAAGACCGGTGGGAGCATCATCATGCTCATCGAGATCAGGATGCTCGCGATGACCATGTCGATCACGAGGAAGGGCAAGTACACGCGGAACCCCATGAGGAACCCGAGCTTGAGCTCCGCCAGCATGTACGCCGGCACGAGCACTTCGGTGGGCACGTCCGATCGCGTCATGCTCGCCGGGTCGGAGGTATCGATCCCGCGGTAGTTGAGCAGCATGTAGACCGACGACCAGTTGCCGGTCGCTTCGATCTGATCGAACATGTAATCGCGAAGCGGCTGCTTGGCGCGATCCCACAGTTCCCCGTAGTCGGCGAGTTCGCCCTGCTGCCAAGGAACGATCGCCTCCGTGTGGATCCTCTCGATCGTGGGCCCCATGACCATGATGGTGAGAAAGAGCGCGAGCGACGTCACGACCTGAGCGGGCGGGATCGACTGTGTGCCCATCGCCTGGCGCAGCAGCGCCAGCACGACGAGAATCCTGACGAAGCACGTGGTCATGAGCATCACTGACGGCACGAGCGTGAGCGCCGTCAGCAGGACCATGATGTTCAGGACGACCGTAAAGCCCCGCCTATCTCCCGGTTCGGCGCCGGCGCCCGCAGGCGGAACGGGGCCCAGCGGTCCACCGGGGATCAGGCCGCCGAAGGTCGCGGCGGCCGAGGCGTTGTTGGGCAGCAACGAAGCGGCATCACCGATCAACCGAACCGGATTGAGCGTCGGATCGGCAAATATCGAAGGCGAACTCGGCATCGGCGCCGGCGTGGCCAAAGATGGCAGTGCCGAGGGGATGGGAGGTCCCATTTCTTCCTGCGCGGATGCAACGCCTCCGAACACAAGATACACGGTCAACGCGATGAGCCAGGCGGTGCCTTTCAAGATCCGGCTCCCGCGCTCGCTGGGACGCCGAGACCGGCAAGACGCTCACGGAGCCTCGTCACCGCGTCGGGTCCGGATCCGGACGAGCGATCGACGCTGAGTAGCTCGACGCGATCGCCCTCCGGCGACGTTTGCACGCTTCGGAATTCCGACGGAGCCCGCACCGGAACGTCGACGTGCCTCGACTCGGCCGCCGCGATCGCCTCCGAGAACCGGTCCTGCGCGTCATCCGCCTCGGCTTCGCGCGTTTTCAACAGAAGATCAGCGATCTCTTCCGGATCGACGATCTCGCTAAGCCGCGTCATGGTGGGCCCGTTCTTGCCGCCGGTCGCGTGAAACGTCACCAAGACGCGCTGCCCGATGCGCATGAGAACGATCGACTGTCCCCTGGCGAGCGGGTAGCGAGCGAGCACCTCAGCGACGCCTGAGGGAGCCCGACCACCGGCGCCGAGCTGTGCGGCGAGCCCCCCTTGTTTCTTCGCGAGCCATTTGGCTCCTGCGGCGACACCAACGATCAGCGCCACGACGAGCCCGAGCGAGCCAACCGTCTGAACGACTCCAAGGTCACCCGAGTCTGGTTCGGGCGAGCCTTCGGCCGCGCTGAGACTCTCCGATGGCTGGCCGAGAGGAAGCGATCCGGTATCGGAACGCTGACCGACCGCCGCGGAGACGGCGAGCGCGACAACAACGATGACAAGAGAAGGAAATCGCATGGCTCGGCCGTCCTGGCCTCCGATGGACGCGGACTCCGCCGCGCCGGTGTGTGGTGATCGCCTCAGCCGCCTTTTTCGCCGGCGATATCAGCCGCCGCGTCGAGAATCTGGTTCACGCGGACGCAGAACGTGTCGTTGAGCACGAGCACCTCGCCCCTTGCAACGGGGCGACCGTTGACAAAAACATCGACGGGGTCGCCGGCAAGCTTGTCGAGTTCGACAACCGCGCCATCTCCCAACCGGAGGACGTCCTCGACCAGCATGCGAGTCCGACCTAACTCGATGGACACGTTGAGGTTGACGTCGCCGAGGAGGTCGATGGCCGCGGCGTGGGCGGCCGTCGGAACCCGGTTGAACTCTGGAGCGTCAAACGGGGCGGCACCGTCGGGTATGGCGGGTTCGCCACCCCCGCCTTCGCCTTCGAGCATCGCCATCATCGCGGCCTCGGCCGCGGCGTCCGCCGCCGAAGCGTCTTCGCTTACGCCGCCGGCAGCGGCGCCGTCGGCGTCGTCGGACAATCCGGCGATCGCCGCCTGGACCGCGGCCAACGCTTCGGCCTCGTCCCCCGAAGGTGGCGTCGATTCGGCTTCGTCGGCCGTTGCGTCGAGCTTGTCCTGAGTGTCGCTCATCGCCGCCTCTGCATCAGATTGAGCATCTGATGCGCCGCCCTCTGACTCACCCTCGGCTGTGCTCTCGGGTGACTGCTCGGGCGTTTCGGGGCTGTCTTCGCCTTCGTTCGGAGGCGTGTTCTGATCTTCGTCGGCCATCCTGACCTCCGTCCCAGGCGATCCTCGCCGTGGGGACGACATCGGGCGACGGACGCGCTCGACCGCAGTTTCGACGCGGTCGGGGCGCATGAATCTCATCGCGGGCGGGGTTGCCACGGTCGGGCACGCAAGATCTGCGCAACCCCCGGGCGATCAGTAGTCCATCGGGGCGCCCATGCACCTCGGGACGATCACGCGTTCCACGCGGGGCATGCCGTCCTGATCGAAGCCGAACACCTCGTTCACGTACTGGGTGAGCTGCCTGGTGATGGTCTCGAGCCCGGGCTCGCGGAGATGGCGATCCTGAGCGCTTCGGATGATCCGTCCGATGCCCTCATGGATCTCGCTTGCGCGCTTCTCCTTCTCCGACTCGATCCGCGCGACGTTCTTGTTTCGAACGCGGAGCACGACGTGCGTCTCCCACTGCCACACGCGGCCGGTCGACATGTTCTGGAAGCGCTCTTTGATGAGCTCGACCTCGACGCCCTTCTCATCCTCGTTGACTTCGTCGCCCTCGAGTTCTGCGGTCTGGGCCGAGCTGCTCGAGCCCATGGTGACCATCATCACGCCGAACACGGCGACCGCTTCGACGATCATCAGCGCCGCGACGATGATGATCGCGTTCATCCCGCCCTTCTTTTCGGGCTGGTCTCCCTGCTGTTCGTCCGCCATGCTCAGCCTCCTCGACGCCCCGGGGTTCTTCGGGGCTCACTCTCTCAAAGACCCCTTGTTAGGGGCCGCGCCCGGTGCCGTACGGATCCGGATGGATTTGATCAACGAGCCGGTCGGTCATGTACACCTGGACCCGGCGGTTCTCGCCCCCCCCGCTTTGTCCCGATCGATCGAACTCCGCCGGTTCCACGTCGGCCGAGGCCACGACGCGGAGCAGGGCCGGGTCGACGCCGCACTCTTCGACGAGGTAGTCGTGAGCCGCGAGCGCCCGGGCGAAGCTCACTTCCATGGGCGAGCCTGCGGTCGTGTCTTCGAATCCCCACGCATGCCCGATGATCCGAACGATGTTGGTCCGGTCCTTGAGCTTGGGCGCGATGTCCTCGCGGAGCATTTTCTGGGTGCTCGGAGTCAGCTCGGTCGAACCTGCATCGAAGGCCATCGAGCCGCCGATCGCGTGCCAGTTGCCCTCGTGCACGACGCTGACCTTATCGTGCCGTCCGACGACGTTTTCCTGGTTCTGCTTGTTGACGTTCGCCGACTGGTCCTCGCGCTTCGCCATCTTCTCGAGCATGTTGATGGTGGCGTTGGTCGGCGAGTCGGGGATCGGAGCCTGGCCCATGCCGCCCTGGAAGCCCAGGGCTTCCCTGATTTTGTCGATCACCTCTCTGAACTCGCGCGGCTGCTTGAGCTCGCTGAAGGCGGCGAGCAGGATGAAGAAGCAGAGCAGTAGCGACATCAGATCGCCGTAGGTGACGATCCAGTCGGGGATCCCTGGCTCCTCTGCCTTGCGACGCTTGGCCATATCAGGCCGCCTCTTCGGCTTGTGCTCGCTGGCTCGGGGCCAGGAAGGTCAGCAGCTTGCTCTCGACAACGCGGGGGTTGTCCCCCGACTGGATCGCCATCACGCCGGCGATGATGATCGTCTTGCTCATCACCTCCTCGGCATCGCGCACAGCAAGCTTGTCGGCCACCGGGCTCGCGACCACGTTCGCGACGAGCGCGCCGTACATGGTCGTGATCAGGGCGACCGCCATGCCCGGGCCGATGGCCGAGGGATCGTCCATGTTCTGGAGCATGAAGATCAGGCCCATGAGCGTCCCGATCATGCCGAATGCTGGGGCGTACTTCGCGATGTTGTCCATCATCCGCTTGCCGAGAGCGTGGCGATCCATCATGCCCTCGAGCTCGCTCTCCATGATGGTCCGGATGAGTTCCGGGTCGGTCCCGTCGACCGCCATTTTAATGCCGCGGACGATGAACGGGTCGTTCATGTCCTCGATGACGTTCTCGAGGCTCAGGATGCCCTCGCGGCGAGCGATCTCAGCGTAGCTGACGAGATCTTTGATGGTTTGCAACTGGTCCGGGGGGACCCCGAAGATCGACTTGAGAATCACGGTGTGGATCTTGAGAACCATCGCGAGCGGGAACGACATGAGCGTCGCCCCGATCATCCCGCCGCCCACGACCATGAGCGATGGGACGTCGATCAGGGCCGCGGGGTTACCACCGCCCAGCACGATGCCGGCGGCGATGCCCGCGACTCCGACGATGAGTCCGATGACCGTCGCGATGTCCAAGATCCGCCCTCCGCGTCCTCGGTCCGCGTGTGCCCGGGCCGACGCGGCACCGAGACTCGCTTCTGTCGTCGGATCGCGAAGGGGCGCACTTGATGCCCCGTTTGCCCAGTCGGCACCAGCACTTCAGTTTCCGGACCTGTGCACCGTTACCGCCCCTACCACCAGTCCAGGGGTGGGCCCGAACGCCGGAGGGAGCAAGCCAGGGTTACTCCGTTCCTCGCCAGTTCCGAAGGTGCCGCCCATACTCGATGGTCCGGGCGACCACCTCGCGCATCGACTCCTTGACGAGCATCCGGTCCCCGTTGATCAGGGTCAGGATCGTGTCGGGCTGTTCTTCGATCGTGCGGATCAGCTCCGCGTTGATCACGTACTTTTGCCCGTTGAGCCGCGTCACGTTGATCATCGCGTCACACCCCGATTAGCGGCCAAGCACCAAGAGCTGCTGCATCAGTTCGTCGGTCGTCTGGATAATCCGGCTCGCCGCGTTGTACCCGGTCTGGGTCACGATCAGGTCGATGAACTCCTCGCCGAGGTCGACGTTGCTCAGTTCGAGGGCACCGCCCACGATGACGCCCGACCCGAGCGAGCCTGGCCTGGACACCACGGCGTCTCCGCTGTTCGCACCAACGCTGAACAAGCCGGCGCCCTCGTCGAGCAAGCCCTCGTTGTTCGGGAAGGTCGCGAGAGGGACCTGCCCGAGTGTGCGGATCGCGCCGTTGCTGAACGCGCCCTGGATCACGCCGTCTTCGGCGACCGCGAAGTCCTCGAGCACGCCGGCGGGGAGCCCGTCGCGGAATACCGCGGCGAGCTCGCTGGGCGTATCAGAGAGCGCCGTCACGCGGCCCGACTCGTTCTGGAACCCGAGATCGAAGACGAGCGGTGACGCGGCACCCGAGCCGGCGCGGCTCAGCGACACGACGACTGGATCATCATCGACGAGTTGACCGAACGTATCGAACTGAATCTCGCCCGAGGTCAGGTGCAGGCCCTGGCCGAGGTTCTCGGGGCTTTGTACGTCGTAGCGCCAAGTCGTTCCGCTGAGTGACTTGCCGACCATCGTCATCGATACGTCGACCTCGACCGCGGTCCCGAGTGAGTCGTACACGACCATCGTCGTGCGCACGCTCTCGCCGGTGGCCGAGGCCTGCCGATCGGCAACGAAGGGGAGGCGGTTGAGCGACCCGTCGGCCTCGAGCAGCCTGAGGTTCTCCGAGTTCAGGTTGATCTCGTTCGCCTCGCCGGTGTTCCCGGCCACGCTGATGCGCCCGGTCGCCGGATCGAGCGAGGCGCCCGGAGTTGCGCCGTCGGGGTTGGCAGACGTCGTGGAGTGGATACCGAGCGCCGAACTCAAGAACGCGAGCAGATCGCTGACAGTGGTTGTCGCTTCGATCTCGAGCGAGGCATCGGGGAGTGTCTTGCTTCCCTTTTCACCTCCGGAGAACGAGAGCGATTGACCGGCGGCAAAGAGCGGGGCATCGGTTCCCGGCTGGAGCGGATCCTCGATATCGGTCAGCAGGCTGGTCGTGAGCAAGAGGTCCGGCGCCGAAGCTGCCAAAGGCCCCGACGTCAGCCGGAGCCCGCTCGACGCAGTCCCCAACAGATCAACGATGCCGCCCTGCGTCGCGACCGCGCCGTCGGCGTTCAGGTTACCGGCGAGCCCGACCTCGGTCGTTTGCTCTGCGAGCCTCAGCTTGCCGAGAGGCACGGCGATCGGCTCGAGTTGGCCTTCGATGATGTTGAACCCGTCATCGACGGGGTACCCCATAAGACGATCGCCGCCGATGGTGACGAGCGAATCGGTCTCGTCGGGACGGAAACCGCCGTCTCTCGTGTAGAAATTCTGATCGCCCCGTCGGACGACGAAGAACCCGTCGCCCTCGATCGCGAGGTCGCGTGCGTCGCCGGTCGCCTGGAGCGATCCGTTGGAAAAGTCGCGGAGTGTGCCGGCAACATCAACGCCCAACCCGATCTGGCCCGGGTTTGTGCCGCCCATGTCGGCAGAGGGTGAGCTGCCCAGCTTGAAGTTCTGCGAGAACCGGGTCTCGAAGACGACGCGGCTCGACTTGAACGCGGTCGTGTTCGAGTTCGCGATATTGTTGCCGACGACATCGAGCCGTCTCGCGTGGGCGTTCAGGCTGCTCAGACCGGTGTAGAGCGCTGTGTTCGAGGCCATGGATCCTCCGTCCCGTCCGAAGCGCCGTGTATCCCCCGACGCTGTTGTCTGTTCATCGTTTCTGGATCAACCGGCGAGCATCCGCACCAAACCGTCGTTGCTCATGGTCCAGAGCGGGTCGCTCATGCTGACTTCTTTCTTGGGCTCGTCGCGTTCCGATGGCTCTGCGCGGACGACACCGTCGACACGCGTCGCGGCACCGGGATCAACGAGGCGCGTCGCCGATCGCGAGTTCACGTCGACGATGAGCGCGTGACCGTCGATGAGCACCACCCCCGACGAAGCCCCGGAAGCCTCGAGCCGGTCGACCGCTTCGCTGAGCCTTTGGTGCCCCGATGCATCGAGTTCAACACCGAGCCCCGGATCGATCGAAACCGGTAGCCCGCTCTTCGCGGCGCCGCCCCTCGCGGAGTTCAGGAGCTTTGCGAAGTCAATGGGCGAGTCCTGCGCCGGCCGCTCGAGGCCGGCGGGCTTGATGCCCGAACCCAGGGACGTCAGGAGATCGGCTCCGGTCACCGGGCTCATGGCGAGCCCTCCCCGTCGTTCTCGTCATCATCCCCGAGGTCATCATCGCCCCCGTCGTCATCCCCCGAGTCGTCGTCTCCCGACTCGTCTTCGAAGACGATTCCGCCGGCGACCTCGTCGACGTTGCCGACCGGGACGCGTGATCCATCGAGCAGGTTGAGGATCGGACCGTCGGCGGTGTTGCTCACACTGACAACCAGGTCATCGACACGTTGGCCCGACTCGGTAATCCCGCTGACGAGTTGACCGATCATGCCGGCGGCCGAGTTGAACGCGCTCTGATCGGCGAGTTCGTTCAGGCTCTCGGTCATCTGCTCGTCCGACTCGATGCTCCGGATCAAGGAGATCTGCTCGATGAGCGCCTGCGTGTCGTTCGGCTCGAGCGGGTCTTGGGCGCTGAGTTCGGCCATGATGAGTTCAAAGAACTCGTCGTTCGAGAGTGACCCGAGATCTGAATTGGATGACCCCGTCGACGTCGTCGACGATAGCGAGGCACTCGACGTGCCGCTGAGCGCACTCATAGCGCCCTCCTTATGAGGATGGGTCCGACACGCTCCGCGCTGTCATCGCCCTGTCGTTACACCATCGTGTCCAGACGTACCGTCAGCGGGCGCGCCGATCCGTGGCGCACCGGCTCGCCGACTTCCGTCCAGGGCTCCGCCCACTGCGGCCCGCCCTCCGCGGTCACCGCGCCGGGGTCCTTCCCGGCCTGGCCGGACTCCCGCCGGCCACTCTGATCCCCATCGCCGCTCTCCGGCGATGACTCTCCACCGCTCCCGGCTCCTCCAGCGCGATGCTCCGCATCGCCCCGCGGCCTCCTGCCGCTCGACGGATCACGGTCGTCCCGACCGGCGCCGTCTCGTTCTTGGGCGCTTTCCCCGCCCGAGTCACGCCGAGGTTCGTGCGTCCACCGCTCGACCTCGACCTTGTCAACCTTGAGGCCCCGGGCTTCCAGCGCAGAGCGAAGACGGTCGACGCCAGACTCCAGCAACGCGCGTGCCGATTCAGTCTCTGCTTCGACCCGTGCCGACACCGTCCCGTCGCCCATCCGGAGATGGACCCGGACGTCGCCGAGCGCGTGCGGCGTCAACCGAAGCGTCAGCGAACCGCCTTTGGTTTGAACAAGACTCGCGAGCCCCTTGCTCACCCGGGCCACCGCGGCTTCACCGTCGGACCTCGGGGTGGGCGTGGGCGACTGGAACTTGAGAACGTTCTGAGAGTTGGACCCCTTCGCGGCCCCGACGCCGACGACCGCTCCGTTCGGCGCACCCGTGTTCGATCCGCCGCTCGTCGCGGTCGCGGCACCGACCCCGCTGGCCACGCCGGCGTGTACCACACCCAACGCCGACGCAGACGTCGCGATCGCTCGTTGCGTCCCTTGCGCCGCGGCCGGCTGCGAGGGCTCGGTCGAGGGTGCCACCGCGTCGCCGCCAGAGTGATTGCCCTTCGTCGAGGGCGTAGATCGCGACGCCGCCTCGCCCCCGCGTGACGCTTCGGACTCCGATCTGCTCCGTGCGGTTCGGTCCTCGTTCTTCGAGGGTTCGCCTCCCGGCGACGACGAGGCATCTCGCCGATCCGCCGTGACGGGCCGCTCGTGAACCTCGGATTGCTGGTTGGATCGCGGCATGACAATGCCGGGTTCTGAGGCAGACTTTGCGCTGGCGAGATCGAACGCCGAGCCCTCGTTCGCGCCGGGCGGTCCGCCGTAGAGCTGCGACGTGGCACGATCGATGACCGGGTTCGAGCGTCGTTCCACCCCGATCGACGCGAGCAACTGCGCAAAGACCTCAGGATCGACGGCGAGATCCGCGCCGACGCTGCGCGAAGCGTGCGCCGTGTGCCCGTCGTTCCGAGTCGAGGTTGCCGATGGAGTGAGTCCCTGCACGCGATACCCCTAGGGGGTCGCGGCTCCCAGTCCGCGTACCCGCAGGGCTTCGAGCAAATCCGCGGCCACTCCGGCTTGGTCGTCCTTGACGAACGAAGTCATGACCTTGGTGCGCGTGCGTTCTTGCATCGCGTCGAGGTACCCGACGACCCGGTCGAAGTCCCCCTTTTCAAGCAGCTCTTGGAGGACGGTCCGAGCATCGTCGGGCTTCATCTTCTCGATCGATCCGAGCGCCTTCTGGAACTGTTCGGCCCCTTCGAGCGCCGCGATCTCCTCTCGCATGGTTTGGAACTGGCCGCGCTGCCGCTCGAAGGTCTCGCGTTCTTCTTCGAGCAGCGTGCGTTCGCGCGCCAGCGTCCGCTGCAAGTCGGCGACCTCTCGCTTCATGCGTTCGAGCCGCTGACGGTCGAGTTCGCTCAGTTCGAGCCGCAGAGCGAGCGACTCCGAGGCCGTGACCGGCGCGCCACCGGTATCCAATGCTTCCGCCTCGGCCGATGCCTGGGCCGCCTCCCGCTCTTCCCGCGCGACCCGAGCCTGCTCAAGTGCCACCGGCTCGGCGTACATCGCTCGGGTCTTCTCGATCCGGTCGGTATCGACGCGGCCTGTCGCGATGAGCCACCCGACCACCGCCAGGAAGGCGAAGATGTTCGCCAAGGCCACTACGCTGATCGCGTTTGCGAGGGACTTCACGCCGCGTCCTCCCCGTCGATTCCGTCGTCGTCATCGCCGTCGATCGGGCGTGCGTGACGGATGACCGCCAACTCGTCGAGGGCCGCGAGCTCTTCTTTGCTCCGTGCCGAGCGCCACGATTCGTAGCGTTGATCTTTGAGCGTCTCGACCGCCTTGCGCCTCGTTGAAGCCTCGAGCAGTTCGAGCCGGGCGGTGTCGAGACGCTCGTAGACACCGGCCAGCCGGAGAGCCGCCCGCTGGGCCATCGTGATCAGGTGCAGCGATGCGTTCGCTTGAACGCGGACCGCGCCCAGATCGACGCCCTGCCCCGACGCGTCCCCGAGGCGCTGCGTCAGCTCCGAACGTTCCGCTTCGATAGCCGACTGGTAGCCCTTGATCTCGTCTTCGATCGCGATGCGTTGGCGCTCGAGCCCGGCGACAACGCGTTGCCTGTCTTCTTCTTCTCTTGCCCTTTGCCTGAGGACCGGCTCGAGTCCGAATCGGAACTTCGCCATCACCCACCCCTCCCGCCTTCGGTCAACTCCTGGACCCGCTCGCCCGCCTGCACCGCAACCCGAAGGAGCGATTCGGCCGACTCTTCGAAGACGGCGCGTTCGTCGAGGCCCTGCGTCAAGATCCCGTCGATCGTGTCCTTGAACTCGATCGCCGCGTCGGTCTCGGGGTCGGCACCCTTCGCGTAGGCGCCGATGCGAACGAGCTCTTCGACTTCTGCATACTTCGCCATCAACCGACGGGTCATCTGCGTCGCGGCGCGTTGGGGCGTTTCCATCAGTTCGTTCGCGACGCGGCTCACCGAATCGAGCGTATCGATGGCCGGGTAATGGCCCCGCTGGGCGAGGTCGCGCCGGAGCATGACGTGTCCGTCGAGGATGCCCCTCGCCGCGTCGGCGATGGGCTCGGTCATGTCGTCGCCTTCGACCAAGATCGTGTACAAGCCGGTCACAGACCCGCCCTTGCGATGCCGCCGGCCTTCGACGACACCGGCGCGTTCGAGGAGCAACGCCAGTTCGCTAAAGACGCTCGGGGTGTACCCCTTCGTTGCCGGCGGCTCGCCAACGCTCAGACCGACCTGGCGCTGGGCGTGGGCGAAACGCGTCACCGAGTCCATCACGAGGAGAACGTCGAGCCCCTCATCACGCAGGTACTCCGCCTGCGTGCAGGCCATCTTTGCGGCCCGAATCCGCATGAGAGGGCTCTCGTCCCCGGTGGCGACGACAACGATCGACTTCGCGAGGCCCTCTTCACCCAGCGTTTGCTCAACGAAGTCGCGGACTTCACGGCCGCGCTCGCCGATCAGCCCGATGACGACGGCGTCGGCGTCGGTCCCACGGCAAATCTGCCCAAGAAGAGTGCTCTTTCCGACGCCCGGCCCGGCAAAGACGCCGAGGCGTTGCCCTCGTCCGATGGGTGTCATGAGATCGATCGCTCGCACACCGGTACGAAGGGGTTCGGTGATCCGCCCCCGATGCATCGCCCCGAGCGGCGCCGGGCTCAGCGGTCTCCTCGAAGCGATCCAGGCATGACCGCCGCCATCGATCGGCTCGCCTAACGCGTTGACCACGCGTCCGAGAAGCCCCGACCCAACTGGGCCATCGGCCGACGCGGTCACGCCCTCGACTTCGTCGCCCGGGCGGACGCCGTTGAGGCTCCCGAGCATCATGACGCACGCCCGATCGCGCGTGAATCCAACGACTTCACCGGGCAACCGGCCGGGGCCCACCGCAACCAGCGACCCGATGGGGACCGCAAGGTCCGACGCGAGCAGCGTGAGTCCGCGCAGCTCGGACACCCTGCCGACGACGCGGATCGGGAGCAAGCCCTTCAGACGATCGGTCTCCTCAGCCAGTGAGATCAACCGCCCTCCCCGCTCTCAGTCCCACGTTCATCGCGACGTTCGTCAGCAGCCTCATCAGCTTCGATATCGATCTCGGCCCCGTCGATCGGGCTCACCTGATCCGCGCCCTCCGGCGGACGCAGCGCGTCGCAGATCCGTTCGAGCTGCGTTTCGATATCCGCATCGATGAACCCCCTTGTGGCCGTGCGAATCACGCACGAGCCCCTTGAAACCGCCTCATCGATCTCGAGTTCGGCCTCCCGAGCCGTGTCCAGACGCCTGGCGAGCCGGGGCAAGGCATCGCGGACCGCGTCCTCATCGACGGGGTTCACACAGATCACCGCTCTTGTGCCCTGTCCGACGAGTGAGAGCGCCGATTCGAGCGGTCCTTCGACCGCACGATGGTCGATCTCGACCACGCGCCCGGTGACACGCCGGGCGATCTCGAGCGCGAGGTTCATCACGCCCGCCCGCGCCGCCTGGTTCCACTCTTGTTGCGACGCGTTCATTGCTTCCAGCGCGCGAGCCCACGCCGCGTCGAGTGTCTGAAGACGAGCCGTCGCCTCCGCCTTCGCCTCGGTCCGCCCCTGCTCTCGACCCTGCTCGAACCCCTCAACTCGCCCCTTCTCGAAGCCCTCGCGATGGCCCTTCTCCGCCGCATCGGCGATCAGGGCTTTGCGCTCGGACTTGGCCCTTGCGCGGATCTCCTGGGCCTCGGCTTGGGCGCGCTGACGAATACGCCGTCCCTGGTCGGCGAGGTCGCCCAGATCGAGGGCAATCACACTCGTGTTTTCTGCGTCGGCCCGCTTGAGCACCGCCATGCGATCGTCTCCCGTCGGTTACGCCATCGATCAGACGACCATCTCGGAGTCGGCACCGCGACCCTGGATGATGACTTCCCCGGCTTCCTCGAGGCGACGCACGATGTCGACGATCTTCTGCTGGGCCACCTCGACATCGCTGATCTTGATCGGGCCCATGTACTCCATGTCTTCCTTGATCATCGCCGCGGCACGCTCGGACATGTTTGAGAAGATCTTGTCCTTGAGCTGGTCCGACGCGGTCTTGAGCGCGATCGCGAGTTCGTCGTTCTCGACCTCCTTGAGCACGCTCTGGATGCCCTTGTCGTTGACCAGCATGATGTCCTCGAACACGAACATCAGCCTCCGGATGTCTTCGACCAACTCGGGGTCGTCGCCCTCCAGGCCTTCCATGATCGACTTCTCGCTGGAGCGGTCGGCGAGGTTGAGGATCTCGGCCACCGTCGGCACGCCTCCCGCTTTCTCCATGTTCTGGCCCAGCATGTTCGCGAGGCGACTCTCGAGGCCCTTCTCGACCTCGCGGATGACCTCCGGGTTGGTTTGCTCCATCGCCGCGACTCGTTTAATCACCTCGATCTGCTTGCTCAAAGGCAAACCCACCAAGATCTCGCTCGCCTTGTGGTGGCTGAGGTGGCAGAGGATTAACGCGATCGTCTGGGGGTGCTCGTCCTGGATGAACGTCAGCAGGTTGTCGCTCTCCGCTCTCTGCAGGAAGCTAAACGGAGTCTTTTGAACCTGCGTCTGGATCTGTGCAAGAACACGCTCGGCGACCTTCGGGTCGAGCGATTGCATCAAGACCTCTTTGGCGAAGTCGAGATTGCCCTCGTTGATGAAGTCGGACGCGACGCTGACCTGATAGAACTCCTCGACCACCGCCGACTGGAGCTTGCCCGGGACGCGGCCCAGGCTCGCCAGCTCGCGCATCAACTCCTCGACGATCTCACCGGGCATCTCCTTCAGAACGAGCGACGCATCGTCGTGTCCGAGCGCGAGCAGCAGAACCGCCGCCTTGGTCGGACCGTCCAACTCGGCCGGGTTTGACGGGAGTTTCTCGTTCGGACGCCGAGGCATCGTGGTCTCCAATCGAAAGCCCGAGGGGCTCCCGAGTCGTCAATCGTCGATCGCCATCCACCGTCCCAGCAGCACCGCCGCCTTGCTGGGATCGGCACGCACGAACTCTTGAATCTGAACAAGCGCCTTGTTGCGGTCCATCTCTTCGGTGGACACCTCGATACCCGTCATCGCGCTGTCGCCCTCGTCGGCCTCGCCGTACAGCTCTGCTTCGGTTTCCAAAGGCGGTGGAACGCCGACCATCTCCTCCGGCGTCGGGAGCTCGATCTTCCGCGAGCCCTTCTTCACCATCAGGAACATCATGCCCAGCGACGCGAGCGTGAGCGCAGCCAGCAGCAGCGTGTCGATCGGACGCCCACCCAAGACACTCGATCCGCCGCTCCCGGTCAGCATCCCGAGGATGCCCCCGCCTGGCGGCCCGGCCAAGGCCGTCATCGGGGTCGGTACCAACGCCACCTGAACCTCACCCTCGATGAGCTGGCCCGAAACGTCCCTCGTCTTGAGGTGAGGCATAAGACTGTCGGCGATCTCAGACTGAACCTCGTCGAAACGATCCCGGATCGCATCGCGGTCGATCGTTGCCGACTCGCCCTCCACTCCGGCCTCCGCCTCCGGCCCCTGCTCGCGCCGGAGCACCTCTTCGATATACGACTCCGGGACGTTGACCGACGCCGCCAGAAATGTCGGCATGCCCCTCGGATCGACGAGTTCGCGAAGCTCAGTGCCGATCGCGTTGTCGAACTCCTCGGTCCCCTCGGTCTGCTCCATGTTGGGCCCGCCGCCACCGCTGGCCGTGTTGATGTCGGCGCCGACCATGCTCCGGACGCCGGGCTCACCGGCCGAGCTTCCGGCGCCGCCCGACTCGGTGACACTGAGTTCGTTGCCCTTGCGCAGCAGCGAGACCGTTCCGTCGTTGAGCGGGAGGTGGCGCTTGGTCTGCTGGCTCACCCTTGTCACGTCGACCTGAGCGGTCACCGCAACCGTGACCCCGGGGATGTACCCAAGCAGGAACTCGAGCTTGCGCTTGGTTTCGTTCTCGACCATCGTCGCGTGCTCGAGGTAGCTCGTGGCGTGCATCTGCGTCTCGTCGGTCGCGCGGCGCTGGGTACCGTTGCTCCCGTCGATGACGCGAACGTTCTCGACCTGCAGCCCCGCCCGAGCCCCTGCGACGAGGTTCGCCACCGCATCGACCGTCTCCTGGCGCAACGGAGCACCCGAACCGGACCACACCGTCGCCGACGCGGTCGCCTCGCGAACCGCCCGCCCCAACCCCTCGGGTTCGGGCGAGTCGATGATCACCGTCGCCGCCTTCACGCCTTTGAGCTTCGAGATCACCCGCGCGAGTTCGTTCTGGAGCGCAAAGACGAACTGCTGGCGGTTCTGCTCGCGGCTGTTGCGCCAGTCTTGGTTGTTCACCAGGTTGTTGAAGAGGATCGTTGTGTCGTTCGGAAGAGCGCCCTGCTCGGTCAGCGTGGCAACGGCGGTCGAACGCGTCCCGGCGGGAACGACCACCTCGCCGTTTTCCATCTTCGCGTCGATCCCGGCCGCCGTCAGCACGGTAACCATCTGCGGCTCGCCCCCTCCGTAGGTCAGGGGCTCGTACGAAGGTTGGGCTGCGAACCGGCTCACCAAGAACAGCGACATCGCCGCGATGACCGCCAAGCTGCCGAGGAGCAGCTTCTGGCTCGTGGTCATCCCACCGAGGTAGCGCTTGGCATTCGCCAGCACCTGCTGGAGCTGGTCCATCGGGTCGGCCTCCCTGCCGAATCTGAAAACGCGTTCCACGCGTCCGTCCACAAGGCGAGCTCACGCCGCCCCGAGACACCCGATTCGGCCCGCCGGCCCCGATAGCTTGAAACTGCGCACCACGGCGCACAAATCGACCCGGGCATCAGCGCATCACCTGCGCGATCAGCGTCGATAGAGGTCCGCCGGCGAAGCCGTCAGACCCTGATCTGCTTGATCTCGTCGTAGGCCTGCAAGACCTTGCCACGCACGGCTTGCAGCATCTTGAAGGCGTTGTCGGCTTTCTGGGTCGCGAGGATCACGCCCTCGACATCGCTCCGACGCCCGGACACGAGGTCTTCGACGGCCCGGTCCGCTTCCTGCTGGGCTTCGTTGACCTTTTCGAGATTCTCAACGAGGACCTCGCGGAAACTCGGGCCCCCGACTGGCCCTTTGGCTGAGGGCTGAGCCGGCTTCGGCGTCGGCCCGACACCTCCTGCTCCGCTAATCAGCCCAACCGGATCACTCATGCCCCGCTCCTTGAGATCGATTCGCTCCGGAACCGTCAGGCCAGCAGACGCAAGGCCTGTGCCAACATCGTCTTCGTCGTTTCAGCCGCGACCACGTTCGCCTCGTACGCCCTCGAAGCCGACAGGGCGTTGACCTGTTCGACGGCGGGGGAAATGTCGGGCACCTGAATGTACCCGTCTTTGTCCGCGAACGGGCTGCCCGGGGCGTATCGCGGTCGCAACGCGCCCTGATCCGCCTCGATTTCTGCGACATGGACACCCATCTGCCGGCCAGAACGCGAGTTGGCGGTCGGGTCCCCGGGAGCGAAGAACACTTCGCGCCTTCGATACGGGTCGTACTCGCCCTTGGCGTTGAGCAGGGTGCCCGCGTTGGCGATGTTCGAGGCAACGACCGCGAGCCGCGTTCGCTGGGCGATCATCCCGCTCGTCGAGATCTCGAGTCCGCCGTACATGGGTCAGGTCGTCCTCTCAGCGATGGCCGCTTGCAAGATCGACACACGGCTTCGCATCAAATCCGTCGTTGCGCGGAACATACCAGCGTTCTCCGCGAGGGCTTGCATCATGCGTTCAAGATCGCGGTTGTTGCGATCATGGAAGAGAATGTTGCCGCTTGAGGTCCTGGGCGTCAGCGACAATCCTCCGTCGGCACCCTGCTCAATCTGGCGCGTCCGCTCGAGTGTGAGACGCCCGTTGGTCCCCGAGGTGGTCCGCAGACGGCGCTCGTGCACCGCTTCACCGAGCACGCGCTGAAAGTGCGCCGGATCGACATCGGCGGGCCGGAAGTTCGGGGTCTCGATGTTCGCGATGTTGTGGCTCAGCAGGGTTTGCCGTCGCGCAGCGAACCGCATCGTTGTTTCCAACGCGGGGAGTGCACCGGCGGTATCGAGCTGATCGAGGAACATCAACACTCACAAAGCAAGCGACGGGCCAATCGGCGAGACATCCATCACCCGACTAAAGGCTCTCGGGGACGAGCCGCTCTTCCTTCCACTTCTTGAGCTTGAGTCCGAGCGTGCGCACCCCTATGCCGAGCGCTCGGGCGGTCCGCTGGCGGTGACCATCGAATCGGTGCAGCGTCTCAACAATTGTCTCGCGTTCGATCTCGGCCAGCGTGCGCACGGGCGGCAGCATCGTCGGGTCTCGTCTCACGACGACCTCCGGCGGCTCGGCATGGGGATGACCGTTGGAGAGACCGTTGGTATGGCCGTTCCCGTTCGCATGGCCGTTCCCGTTGGAACGGCCGTTGCCGTTTGCGTGACCGTTCGTGCCCGCCTCGATATCGGTGACGCGGTTGAGCAACGCCGACACGGCCGACCTTGGCGAGCGGCCGACAAGCCAAGGCTCGATGAGCGACCGCGTTACCGGAGAATCGCCCCGGGTAAGGACAACCGCCCGCTCGCAGATGTTCTGCAATTCGCGGACGTTGCCGGGCCAGCGGTACTCACGCATCAGTTCGAGGGCCGCGGACTCGAAGTCGAGCGTTGCCCGGCCCTCGCGTGCGCACACTCGGGCGACGAAGTGGCGTGCGAGCGGCTCGATATCATCGGCACGCTCGCGAAGTGCCGGGAGGTGAATCGGGAGCACGTTCAGGCGGAAGAACAGGTCACCCCGGAACCGCCCGTCGTCGACCTCGGCGGGCAGATCGCGGTTGCTCGTCGCGACGATGCGCACGTCGATGCCGATCGTGAGGCTGGAGCCGACGCGCTCAAACGCCCGCTCTTGCAACACCCGGAGCAGCTTGGCCTGGATGGTCGGGCTGACCTCGCTGACCTCGTCGAGCAGCAGCGTGCCCCCGTCGGCGAGTTCGAACCGTCCCTTTCGGAGCCTCTCGGCCCCGGTGAAGGCGCCGCGTTCGTGCCCGAACAGCTCGCTCTCGAGCAGGCTCTCGCTTAACGCGGCGCAGTTCACGGCGAGGAACGGGTTCGCGCCCCTCGGGCTCACGTCGTGGATCGCGCGTGCGACGACTTCCTTGCCTGTGCCGCTTTCGCCGGTCACCAGGACGGTGCCTTGGCTGGCGGCGACGGCGCTGAGCTGATCCTTGACACGGCGCATCGCGTCCGACTCGCCGATGAGCCGGTCGAGCCCCATCGGGCCGGCCCCTTCGATGGTCGCGGCTTCGTTCACGACGCGGAGCACGGCGTTCTCTCGCGTCAGACGCCGGTGCCCGAGGCCCCGCTTGATCGCGATGATCAGCTCGTCACCCTCGAACGGCTTGGTGACGTAATCGAACGCCCCCCGCTTCATCGCATCGACGGCGGTCTGAATCGTCCCGAACGCGGTCATGACCACCACCGGGAGGTCGTCGTCGATCTCCCGGATCTTGTCGAGCAATTCGACACCGGTCATCCCGGGCATCTTGAGATCGGTGATCACCGCGTCTGGGCGTTTGCGAGCGATCGTGTTGAGGGCTCCCGACCCGTCGCTCGCCTGTACAACGGCAAAGCCGGCCCTTTTGAGCGTTTGAGACACGCTGTCGCGCATCATCTCTTTGTCGTCCACCACCAGGACCGTGCTCATTTTGAGCCCTCCGTGCTGACCAACCCGGCGTCGTCCTTGACGCCCTCGACATCCCCATCGCTACCGATCGGCAGCAGCAATTCGACAGTGGCCCCCCCGAGCCCGCTTTCGTTGTTCTCCGCCCGGACGCGCCCGCCGTGGGCGTCGACGATGCGGTGAACGATCGCCAGCCCCAGCCCGGTGCCGGCGGCCCGGGTGGTGAAGAACGGGTTGAACATCCGTTCCATCACGTCCCCGGGTAAGCCGGGTCCTTTGTCGCGTACATACACGCCGAGCATTGCCACCCGAGCGCCGTCCGCGGTCAGTTCACTTCGAATCCGCGCGCCGCAGACCACGCCGTCGGCGGCTGCGCAGTCCGCCTCAGCCGCGGCCTGCACCGCGTTGACGACGACGTTCACCAATGCCTGGTGGAGCAGGCTGGGATCGCACGCGATGTCGCGGGGCACCCCGGGGCCCATCGGCTCGACCTCAATCCCGGGCGGATGCTCAAGCCTCGAAGCGGCCTCTCGCCCGGTTTCTGCAGCGGCTCTCAGGATCGCCGCGACCTCGACCGGCTCGGGTCTGACGCGATCCTCTCTCGCGAAGGCGAGCACGTCGGTCACGATGGCGTCCATCCGCCGCACCGCCGATGCGATCTTGCCGGCCGTCTGCGCGGTGGCCGAGCCGTCGGGGAGGTCTTCTTCAAGCAGGCGTGCGTAAAGGCCGATCGACGCGAGCGGGTTGCGCAGTTCGTGTGCGATGCCCGCTGCCATCTCGCCCAACTCGGCGAGCCTGCGAGACCTCTGAAGGCGCTCGTTGGCATCGGTGAGCTCTCCGTTGAGCCTCGAAACCTCAGTCCGCAGAACGTCGTGGCTCTCTTGGAGTCTTGTGGTGACATCGTTGAAGGCGCCGACGAGTTCGCCGAGATCGGTTGCGGTCAGAGCACGGGCGAGATCGTGCGACACACGGTCCACGCCTTCGACCGGTGCGCCGGCCTCGATCGCCGTCGACGGGCGTTCGTTTCCGACAGAGAGCGATGTCACGCTACGCCCTCCGGTCCTGGAATCGGGCCCCCGCCGGCTTGGCGTAGGCACCGGCGCCGCGGCCGTACGCGGACAGCGCCGTCCGTCCTCTGGTGTTCCCGCTGAGCTTGTCCGCGATGGCGTCGCGTCGTGCGGCGAGGGCCTGTTCGTCGGCGGCGTCGCGTTGGGCGACACGTTGGGCGATGGCCTTGACCCCGTCGACACGTTGACGCAGTCGGTCTCTGAGCGGGGCGCCGATGTCGACGCTCCGCTCGACCTCGCCCTGGAGCGACTTCATCTCGACGTTCGACCGCTCGAGCATCGCGATCACGCCGCCCCGCTGCTTGAGGACCTCGAGTAGTTCATCGGTGGAATCGGTCGCGATGAGCTCGCTCTGGCTTACGCTGAGCGCTTCGAGGCGTGTGTACAGACCATGCTGCTCATCGAGAACCGTCTCGAGTCGTTCGACGACTTCACCGGCTCCAGCCTGAGCTGCCTGCGTTCGATCCAGGGCCATCCTTGACCTTTCCTGAGTCCGGGCGTCCTGCCCAGCCTTTGCGGAGGCCTACCCCGCCGAAGCGAGCCCCTCGTACAACTTCGCGCTGCTATCGAGCCAGCGCTCCCACTCACGCCTCCCCATCGGGAGGTTGGGATCGTCCCATACGTCGTCGGGCAGCGAAGCATAAAAATCTCGTGCCCTCACGTTCGCTGTTCGCGCGCTGCGCAGGTCGCCCATCGCGACGTACGCGTTAACGATCTGGATCAACGCGACCAACACCGCTGGGTCCCTCGGGTAGCGGTTGCGGCTCGCGGAGTAGAAAGCGATCGCTCGCTCGTGCTCGCCCAGATCGAAGGCACAATCGCCCAGGTAGAAGTAAGCGTTGCGAAGCTGAACGTCTTCGAGAGCGGTCCGAAGCGCTGCCTGCTTGGCCCCGAGCCCGTCCCGGACGTCCTCGAACATCTCGATCGCTCGGTTGAGATACGCCACCCGATCGACCTTGAGCGCTCGAACCTGAGACTGCCGCATCGTCTCTGGGAGCCGCTCTTCGATCTGATCGGCCAGCCGGCGGTAGTTGTCGGCGAGCCGGTACTTCACCGCCAACGCGCGGGGGTCTTCGGGAGCTCGCTCAAGGAGCTCGGTCAGGCGTTCGATCGCGAGGTCGTGCCGCCCGGAGCGATCGAAGACGCGCCCAAGCTCGAACAGGGCGTCGCGGTATTCGGCTCGATCCGGACCGCCCCGCCGCCCGTCGAGAGCCGCGAGGAGCATGTCTTCGGCCTCGGTGTCGTTGGCGGAATCACCGTCGAGCAGAAGGGACTGGGCGAGGGGCACGTGCGAGCGGTCGGCCCAAACGCCGACGCCGTCTCGCGCGTTGCTCGCTCGGTCGGCGATCAGACCCCGGTAGAGCTCTGCGGCGACCCCGTACTGACCGAGCGACTGCTGGGCCTGGGCGAGGATGAACCGCCCCTCGGCGCGCCTGGCGTCGTCACGGATCGCCTCAGTGAACTCCGTGAGCGTGGTAACCGTCGCCCTCGTATCACCGGCCCGGTCGTACAGCCCCGCCGCCCGCCAGAGTGAATCCGCGTACACGTCGTACTCGTCGAGGATGTAGCGGTCGGCGTGCGTCCGGAAGAAACCGGCGGCCTGTATGAGGTGCCTCTTGATTTGCTGGAGACGCCCCGGGTCGATGTCGTTGAGGTCTCGAAGACGGAGCCCTTGGTCGCGATCTCCGAGCAGCGCTTCGGCCCGGGCCTCGTGCGCACCACCCAGCGCCTCGATCACCGTCGGGGGCATCTCGTCGAGCGTGAACAAGTCGCCAGCGAGCGATGCGTATTCGAGGGCCGTGGAGCTGTCGCCCACCCCGGCACTCTCCTGATATCTCGCGACGAGGCTCTGGGCGATGCCCTCGGAGTCGATGGGGAGCTCCTCGAACGCTCGCTTGCGAAGCTCGACCTCTTCGACGAGCGCTCCGTACGCCTCGATGGCGGCACGCCCCTCGCCGAGGGCCGCTTCCATATCTCCGAGCCCGAGCAACGCGTGGAGGTAGGCGGGCGTGCCGCCTGCGGTATCGACCAGCGCGGCGAAGCGATCGCGGGCGGCCTCGAGTTCAAGCTGATCGGTGGCTTGCCTGGCGGCCGAACGGGCGAGGTACAAGCGGGCCATAGCGCGGCGTGGATCGCTCGGGGCGAGCGCTCCCTCGGAGTCGGCCCTCGCGAGGTGCCGATCCGCCTCTCGGAGCGCATCGAGCTCGAAGTAGGCCCGTCCCAACCAGAGATAGAGTTCCGCGAGCGCCTCGGGATCGGATTGCTGCAGGAGCGGGAGTTCGCGGAGAAGCTGGTTCACCGTCTCGTCCGGGAAACCCAAGGCGAGACGCACTTCGGCTTGGCGGGCGAGCGACCAGAGCCGGTGCTCTTCGCTCATCTTGGGGTCGGTGAGCGCGCCGCTCAGAAACTCGAGCGCCTCGATGCGGCGCGGCTGACCGATGTCCAGCCTCGCCTCGACGAGATTTCGTATAAGACGCTCCCGGGTCGGCTGGTCGGTCTCCGGGAGAAGATCGACTCGCCGTTCGGCGTCATCGAAGCGACCGAGAGCGATGTACGCATCGGCAAGCCTTGCCTGATCGGCGGTATCGAGCACCACGCCGAGCCGCTCGGCCTGGAGGTACTGCGCCACGACGTTCTGGTCGTTTTCGGAAACACGGACGTCGAGTTCACCCTGACCGCCGACAAGGGCACGTCCGAGCAGCAGGTGGTACTCGGCCGCAAGCTCCGTCGACAGTTGATCTTCTGCGAGATACGGGAAGACACGCTTGTTGAGGGTGGAGATTGCGCCGCGGAAGTCTTCACGCGAGAGTTGCTGCGCAGCCTCCCGAAGCGCCGGGCGGTGATCTGGAGCCGGGCGATTCACGAACGCGTTGACCGCACCCCCGACCAGGAGGGCGCCGCCCAACGCGAGAACGGGGAGTCGCCACAGACCACCCCCCGAGCCCGCCTCGGGTTGCAAATCACCGATCGTTGTGCCGTCTTCCGACAACGCGCCGCCTCCACGTCGCTCGCGCACCGACAGGGCCGGACTCCGCCGGCCGGGTCACCCAGTCGGCATGTGTATCGGGGGATCGTGGTCTGGGGCTTGATCTTGCGCGGTTCGCGGCGGCGCAAACCCTGCGCAATTGACCAGGGATTTTAGTTCTCGACGCCGTCGGGGCGGATCAGGGTCACCACGGCGGCATTTGCCAGGCTGTCGCCCCGGTGGCGCCCTCGACTCCCGTCCACCAGGGACAGGATCGCGATCGGCGGCAATAGCCACTTGATGGCGTTCCGCATCGCGAGGGCACCGAATGAGGGCCTCTCGAGACCCGCTGCACCGCATCGGACGACGCGGCAACCGCATACCGCCTTCCCGGGCGTCACCCCGAACGACGCCTCGAACGCGGTGCCCAGCACAGCCGCGACGACGAGCACGCCGCCGAGGGCAACCCATGTTCCGGGCTCGAGAAATGCGGTGGCCGATAGGAAAGACACGCCACCAAGCGTGGACGACACGAGCCCGCTGGTCAGAACAAAGTCGATAAGTGACGCCAGAGATCGGGCACCCATCCCGGCCAGTGCCACGCCATCGGGGAGTGCGCACACCCCAGCGTCGCCGCCCGGCTTCACCGCGACGAGGAGCGTGACCGCCATCAAACCGACCAAAGCCGCCGCGAGGAGCCTGAACTCCTGAGGCGAGACCGGGAGGGCCGGCTTGGCGATGCCTTCGAACAGCACGTCGCCGGCCACCATTGAGAGCTCTGTCGCGTGGTACGCCAGCGACCCGTCCGATTCGGTCTCCGCGAGCACGACGAGACGCGAGCCCCGCTCCCCGAGTCCTATGGCGCCGGCGATCGGTCCGGGCGGATCGATGATGGCCACTTCCCTCGTCGCCGCGGTACCGGGCCGCCAGGCGATGACGAGCAACCGCCCCGTCTCCGGCATGGGATCGAGCCAAACCAACTCGCCTCCGACGAACACGTCTGGGAGGCGATCGGAAGCGGGCGCGGTCAATGCACGCGGATCGCCCACGGCAACACCGTCACCGTCGAGGGTCAAACTGGCCGCGATAAGTCCGGCGTCGGACCTTTGAACCAGCAGACCCCGGCCGCCATCAACCAGCATGTTCGCGTCGGACCACGCTGGGTCGACCGGCTCGGTTCGCCAGCCATCGCCCGAAAGGACGGCGAAGCTGGGTGTCTCGCCCTCAAGCATGACGACGAGCCGGCCTTCGACGAACCCGGCGCCCTTGATCCGGTCTGCAGAGAGCAACGGCAAGAGCGGGTCGAGTCGGTCGGCGGGGTCGAACGCCCAAACATCATCGAGCGGCGTCGGCACGGCGCGGAGCGACAGCACCCGGCGGGTGGTCCCGTCATCGCCGACCGGGAAGATCAGCGCGACCCGATCGCCGTCCGCGGCGATCGCGTCCGGACGCCGAGCGAGCGATCGGGCTCGTTTCGCGGTCCCGGGCTTAGCTCCGCCGACTCGGTCGTCGACCCCGGGCGTGGCCCGCGGCGCGAGATGGGCGAGCAGGACGTTTCGATCGCCCTCGGTGGCCCCTTGGTCGAGCACGATCCAGCCGTGCGAGACCTCAATCGTCCCGGCGCTCTCGACGCCGCGGGCCGCGAGCGGCGCCCCCGCCCCCGAACGGCCGACCGAAGCGAGAACGACTAAAGACAGCACGAGCCAGCGACCCATCAAGGCAGGTACCCCTCGGTGTTGCCGGCGTCGCTTGAAGCCGCGTCGAGGTCACGAACCTGATCGATCTTGAGCCCTCGGATCAGCCGGTCGTAATCGAACGCGACCGAACGGATCGGCTTGTTCTCGGGGTCGTAGAGCGCGATGCGCACGCGTGCCGAAAGTTCGGGGACCTCGACCACGACGCGACCCGGAACCCTCGGTCGGATGCGCAAATCGTCGCGAACCCTCGCGAACTGGTACGCCTCGTGCCTCGCGGAGATCGAGACCGACCCATCCGGCGCCTTGACCACGACGCGGTTCGGCGTTGCCGTCACGGCGTCGAGGACCCACGTCAACGATCCGGTCGCCAGCGAGCGCACAACCTCGATCGTGCCCGGCTCGGCTCCGGGCACAAACTCGGCATCTTCGGGTAACGGCTTGATGCCCATGAACTCGATGAGTTCGAGCGGGTGAACCGGCACACCGAGGGCCTCGGCTTTGCGCGAGGTGATCAGCTCGTGCAGGCCGGTGACCGCGTAGCGACGGTCACTGTCGACCCGGTCGATCCACCAGTAGCGTTCGTCGTTCGACCCGAGGTAGAGATAGTTCTCCCCGAGTTTGCCCAGGGTCAGCGACACGCCGCGGGGTTGTTCGATCTGCAGGTGCCCCTCGGCCTGTTCCTTGACCGGCTTGCCTTCTTCGTCGACGGTGTCGACCACAACGGTCACCCGCGCCCAGAGCCGCTCGAGCCGCTCGGTGCGCTTGGCCCAAGCTTCCCGGATCGCGGCGGGATCGACCTCGACCCGGGGCACCGGCGCGGCGGCTTCCGGCGTGCTCCCACAACCGACGAGCACCAAGAGAACAAGCAGGATCGCGCGACGCATCACAGCCCGTCCGCGTCGAGTTGGAGCGCGTCGCCGAGTTGATCAAGGATCGCGGCAATGTCGACGTTCGCCGGCGGCTCGGGCACCCGGGTCGGCTCGTCTTCTCGGTGTGCGGCGCCCTTTGGGCGAACAAGGAGCACCGGCTCAGCCCCGGATCGGTCCACACGATCGAGCACGAGTTCGCGTTTGCGCACCAGAACCAGGGCGATGAGATAACGCAGGGCAATGCGATCGGAATCGTCGGCCTCGGCGAGTTGCTCGAACAAGCCCAGCAACCCCTCCGCATCGATAACCGGCCCGGTCGGCGCGTTCGGCTCGGGCACGACCGCTTTCCAAAATCCGAACAAAACCGCCGGCGCTTCGGGCCTTGCGCCGCCTGACCACGCTTCGAAGGAGAAATCGAGGCGTGCGAATCCGTCGTTCTCGGGATGCTCGATCAGTGCGGCGACGATGGCGTCGCCGGGCGACAACGCCTCGCCACTGGCGGCGCAGACGCCGGTGGCTCGTCCGATCTCGTACCCGCTTCCTTGCCCTGCGGCTCTGGTCATCGGCGGACTCTACCCCGCCTGGGATCGGGAGTCGCTTACCGGGGACGCTGTCCGCAGTCGACCTCGTAGAGCCTCGCGTCGGTGCCGCCTTCGCCGACCCGGAAACGGATGCACTCGGTGCACCGAGGGCATCGGGCGATATAGGCCGGATCCTCGGGCCGGCGGTAGACGCGGAGGTAGGTACCGCTGCAGATGAAGCGGACGCCAAGCCAAGGCTTGGGCTCGCGCGTTGGCTCTCCGGTGGGCTGGGACGCTGTCATCAGGCACGATTTCGGCACGACGGTGCCCGAAACTGTGATTCGAACGCGGCGCTTGGTTCACACGGCTTGTATAGTGTGGGTATGGCGTTGGTTTCTACTACATCTGGTAGCCGAACTCGAGACGAGCTGTCGGAGACCACCCAATGCGTGCCCACGACTGCATTTGCGGGCACATCGCTCCGCTGGCGAAAGTTGAGCGGGGGTACCCTTCACGTTGGTGACGCCGGAGCGTGTGGCCCCGGCGAGAACGAACAGGGGATTGGATGACCGGCGCCCTCACCATCTTGGCCGACCCACCTCCGCCGCCGATGCCTATCGGCGTGATCGCTGGCGGGGGTCGCCTCCCGGTGCTCATCGCCAAGAACCTGCGCGAACGCGGGCATGAGGTCCACGGCCTCGGCCTCTCGCGCCAGTACGATGACGATTTCCCGGATCTGTGCGACTCGTTCGACGAAGCGGCTCTATTCCGCGTCGGGAGCTGGGCGAAGAGCCTGCGCCGGCGCGGGGTGCGGCACGCGATCATGGTGGGCCGCGTCGATAAGTCGAAGCTGATGCACGATCCCTGGCGGCTGGTGCGCAACATCCCGGACGTGCGCACCGCGATGGCGTGGTTCCGCCGCTTGCGGCACGACCGTCGGAGCCACGCGGTGCTCGCGGCGATCGCCGAAGAACTCGATCGCGATGGTGTGAGCCTGATCGATTCGACGGCGCCGATCCCGGACGAGTTGAGCGCGGCCGGCGTCATGACCCAGACCCAGCCGACGCGTGAGCAGCAAGCGGATATCGAGTTCGTCTGGCCCCTGCTGACCGAACTGCTCCGCCTCGATGTCGGGCAGGCCCTGACCGTTCGCGAGCGCGACGTTCTCGCGGTCGAAGCGGTCGAGGGCACCGACCGGATGATCGAACGCACCGGCGAGCTGTGCCGCTCGGGCGGGTGGACGCTCTGCAAGGGGATCCGAGCCGGGCACGATCGGCGGAGCGACGTGCCGACCGTCGGCGTCCAAACCATTCAGAACATGCACCTCGCCGGCGGGCGCTGCCTCGCCCTCGCGGCGGGTGACGTGATCATGGTCGAACGCGAAGAGCTGCTCGACCTTGCCGACCGTCTCGGGATCGCTGTCGTTGGTGTCCCGGTGGGCAAGCTCGCGGCGCCGAAAGCGCAGGGCGTGGTGCAGGTCACCCCCGCCGGTGGCAGTTCGACCGGGATCAAGATTCCCCCGAAGCACCCCGCCGGGTCGCGCTGAACCTGTGTCCGAAGCCTCGAACTACGTCAGCCGCGGCGGGCTCAAGCTCGAGCGTGCGCTCGACGAGTTCGATCTCGACCCTTCCGGGTTCCACGCGGCCGACTTGGGGTGCAGCACCGGCGGCTTTACCGATGTCTTGATCCAACGCGGTGCCGAGCGGGTGTACTCGGTCGATACGGCGTACGGCGAACTGGCTTGGAAACTCCGTCAGCATGAGCGGGTCGTGGTCATGGAACGCTCGAACGCGTTGCATGTCGACGTCCCCAGCGAAGTGAACGAACGAGGGGGCGTCGATCTGGTGGTCATCGACCTCGGGTGGACGCCCCAGCGGCTCGCGATCCCGGCGGCGTTGAAGTGGCTGTCGGAGTCGGGCCGCGTGGTGACGCTGATCAAGCCCCACTACGAGCGGACAGAAGACGAGAAGAAAGCCGGGGGCGTCGTCGATGACGACGCGGCGGAGGCGATCGCGCGGCGCGTTGCCGACGCGCTGCCCGAGATCGGGGTCGTTGTGCAAGGGCTCTGCGTGAGCCCGGTGCGTGGCGGGGCCAAGGGCAAGGGCAAGAAAGGCACAGGCAACCTCGAGTGGCTGGCGCTGCTCGAGCGAGCGGGTTAGAGCCCTTTCACTGAGGTTGTAGCGTCGGGCGTGAGGTTTGCGCCACTGGAAGCCCGCCGGATTCACTCCGGCGCGGCTTCCCCACACGAGTGCGCGGCCGGAGGCCGCTACGGAGCGATCAAGCCTGCGCTAGCTGCCCGGGGTCGGGTCTCCGCAGTTGCGCTCGACGGGGACGAGGCAGAGGAACCGGAGCGGGTCGTCGCCGACGACCTTGAACTGGTGCTCCTCGTCGGCTGGGACGTAGATCACGTCTCCGGTCTTGATCGGGCGCTCGTCGCCCTCGAGCAAAACGGTCCCGGCGCCCGAGACCACGTACACCTCGTGTTCGTAGTCGTGGCTGTGCTTGGGGGTGTGCCCGCCCGGGTCGACCTCAAAGCTGCGCAGGGCGAAGTTGGGGGCGCCGTCTTCACGCCCGACCATGACGGCCATCGAGGCGCCCTTGACGCCTTCCATCTCAACCGGGGTGCGGGGCGTTTCGTGGATGTTGCGGATCACAGGCATCGGTCGGCTCCGTTGAGGTCTGCCCGATCGTACCGGCGCTTAGACTCGGTGATGAGCACACCCGCACGCATCGAACGATTTGCCCTCGGCCCCTACCAGACCAACTGCTCGATCGTGCACGACGACGAACAGGCGTGGGCCGTCGACTGCGGGATGGAGGCCGAGCCCTTGCTCGACCGCCTGGGCGAGATCTGCGAGGCCCTCGGCAAGGGACCCGAGGCGTTCGTGCTCACCCACGCCCACCTCGACCACATCGGCGGGCTGTTCGAGGCGCGCCGGCGATTCCCCAGGACGCCGATCTGGATCCACGAGCGCGAAGAGAATTGGCTGATCGACGCGGAGGCCAACCTCTCGGCGTTCGGACAGTTCGGCCCGGTGACGGCGCCGCCGGCCGATCGAACGCTTGTCGAGGGTGACGAGCTCGATCTGCCAGGAGGGCCCTGGAAGGTCTTCCACACCCCGGGGCACTCGCCCGGGAGCATCACTCTCTACAGCGAAGCGGGCGGGGCCGCGTTCGTCGGCGATGCGTTGTTTGCCGGGTCGATCGGGCGGACCGACTTCCCGGGGTGCAGCTTGGAGGAACTCTCCGCGTCGATCCGGGCCAAGCTTTACACGCTGCCCGATGAAACGGCGGCGCTGCCCGGGCATGGGCCGGCGACAACCATCGGGCACGAGAAGGCGACCAACCCGTTCGTCAAGGCAGACTGAGCCGCGGCCGTTCGCCGGCTCACGGACATCCGGCGAGGAAGAGGTTGATGAACTCGTCGAGGTCGCTCAAGTCAACGATTCCCGCCGGCGGCACGAGGTCGGCGCCGTTGCACCCCGCGAACCCGCCGGGCCGGAGCGCGAGGATCACGGCGTTGGTCGCCAGATCGGTAGCGCCGTTCGAGACGATGCAGTCGTAGACGCCCACGTCGGCAGAGGTCGCGGCGATCGTCAGGTCGGGCGTGGTCGCGCCGGTGATGTTGCCACCGTCGGCGAGCGGCGCGCCGTCGCGGCGCCACTGGTAGGTCAGGCCCGTCCCGCCTTCGACTCGGACCGAGAAGGCCGCGGCACCTCCGGTGCTCGGGAGCAGAACGCCGACGGGCTGCTCGATGATGGTCGGCGCGAAGGTGAGGCGCCCGAAGACCACAAACGTCACTCCCGAAAACAGCGGATCACCCGAGGCCACGGAGCCCACGATGAGGTCCGAGACGCCGTCGCCGTTGATGTCGCCCGAGGTGGGGGCATCGGCGCCTAAGCCGCCGAGTCCGAGGCTGCTGGGATCCCGGGTCGCGACGAACCCGTTCTCGCCATCGAGGGTGGACACGTCGAACGACGCCCCGAACCCCCCCTGCGTCGCGACGTCGCGCCCGAAGACGACGTACGACTCCTCCGCGTCTGAGGTCGTGACGACCACTTCGTCCACACCGTCACCGTTCAGGTCGCCGGCCAAAGCGACGTTGAACCCGATCGACGTGAAATTGCCGGGCTCGAAGATGCCGAATCCGTTGGAGCCGTCGATCGTCGAAGTGGCGAGCGACGGGGCGAAATCGCCCTGCACGGCGACATCGCGCCCGAACACCACGTAGGCCGCACCAACGAAGCTGTTGTTTGAGCCCCGCTCATCACTCGCCCCGATGACGATGTCGTCCACGCCGTCGTTGTTCACGTCGCCCCCGCCGTCCACAACCTGTCCGAGTTCGCTGTCCCCGTCGCCGGTCACCACGAAGCCATCCGAGCCGTTCAGCGTGCTGAGCTCGATCGTGCCCGAGGCGCCGAGGCCCGTCGCGCCGAAGACGACGTAGCACGACATCGGGGCGCTGCCGCTGGTCCTCCCTCCGCCGATGAGAACGTCGGCGATGCCGTCGTGGTTCACGTCACCGGCCGAGGACACGGCCTCCCCGAGCGAGTCGATCCCGCCGGTATCGCGGAGCACGAAGCCGTTGGCGCCGTTCAGGCCGCTCAGATCAACGGCGCCCGACGCGCCCACGCCTGAGCCACCGAAGACCACGTAGGCAGCTCCCTCGGCTTGCGAAAAGGTCCCGTTCTCGGAGGGCGCGCCGATGATGACGTCGTCCACGCCGTCGTTGTTCACGTCGCCGGCGGACGAGACGGCCGCTCCGGTCAACGACTCCTCGATCGCCCCGTTGATCACGAACCCGTTCGAGCCGTCGAGCCCGCTCACGTCGATCACCCCGGACGCGCCGACGCCGGCCCCGCCGAAGACCACGTAGCTCGCCCCGGTGAAGTTCGGGCCGACCACGGGGGCGCCGACGATGAGATCGTCCACGCCGTCGTCGTTCACATCGCCGGCGTTGGACACCGAAAAGCCGAGGAGGTCGTTGACCGCACCGCTTCGAACGACAAACCCGTTCGAGCCGTCGAGCGCGTCGAGTTCGATCTCGCCCGACCCGCTCACCCCGGGGCCCCCGAAGACCACGTAGACCTGACCCGGGAGGGAGTTCGAGGAGCCAGAGCCGCTGATGATGAGGTCGACGACGCCGTCTCCGTTCAGATCACCTGTGGAGACCACTTCCCCGGCGCGTTGAAGTTCGGCGGCGGCGGTGAGGATAAACCCGTTGACGCCGTTCAGCGTGTTCAGATCAAACAGAGGCGGGAACGGATCGGTGCTCTGGCCGGTCGCGGTCCCTGCGAGGGTGAGAAGAGAGGTAAGGTGGACCATCTTGGCGAGGGCGGTGATGCGACGCATGGGCGTTCTCCGGGTGGGGGATCACGGAAGTGGAGCGGCGCTCCACACGCAGTAGACCTCGCAGAATCCGTGCGATCAACGAACCGCTACGGAAAAGCTTTCTGTCGGTCTGAGGTACGCGAACCGCCCCGGGCGGGCGACCACACCGGCGGTTTCCCGGCAAACGCGTCGCGGAAGCCCGCGCCGGTGCCATCGACCCGGAAGGAAGCTCTCGAAGTCAGAAGGCCGAACCCATGCCCATCGCGCGACGCCAAGCACTGATCTGACCGAGATGAAAGCCGGCGTGAGCGCCGAGCATGAACGAGCTCAAGCCGCCGGCGGTTCCGAACGCTTCGCGGTACCGCTCGACCTCGAGCGGACGCTCGAAGTCTTCATCCCGAAGGCCCTTGATCGTCTCGACGCACTTTTCGTGGCGATCGAAGAACGCGGCCAGCGTGTCGTCCTTGGTGGGGTAGATCGAACCCTCCGGATCGTCCTGGCACTCGACGCCCGGCGCGAAGAGTTCTTCGTAGCCCGAGGGCGGATCGAGCGGGCTCGGATCGAGACCGAACGCGGCGAGCATCTTCGAGGGATAGAGGGTCAGGTGACCGAGCGCGAACGCAGGATGGTTGATCGTGACCGTCGTCGCGTCGGCTTGCGGAAGTCGAGCGAACGACTCGGCGGGGATGTCGCTCACGAGCCCCTTGGTCAGCATGAACAGGCGGGCGGAGGGCAGCGTCAGGGCGGTTGCGGTGACCGACATCGTGGATCCCTTCGTTGTGTTGCGTGGAGCTTCGGAGTCTACCCGCCGATCACCCGGTCGTAGATGGCTCGGGCGATCCCCGGGTCGGTGACGCCCTGCACGAGCGCCCGACCATCTCGGAAGACCGTCAGGCGAACCCCGTTGTCGTTGAGCGTGCCTCGGAGCGTGAAGGCGCTCAGCGTGAAGTTGCCCAAGGCGGCGACGCGCTCGGCGAGCGTGCCAAGATCGATACGTGTCCCCGGTTGCGGCGCCACCTGCACGGCATCGCGCCCGCAGAGGGTGACGGCGCCGCCGCCCCGCTCGCCATCGAGAAACTCGAAGCGCCGATCGGCGCAGCACACGCACGTTTCGTTCCGAGCGCCGCGGAGGTCGATGCGTCGGCGGTCTCCGTTCCAAGGGTCGAAGTCGAGCATCGATCGCATGACGCGATCCGTCCGCCCGACGAGCAGCTTGATCGCCTCGCCCGCCTGGTACGCGCCCACCATCGCGACGACCGGCCCGAGCACACCGGCGGTATCGCACGTGGGCTGGCTGCCCGGGGGCGGCGGCTCGGGGAAGAGGCACCGAACGCAGGGCAGGTTCTCAGCGCGGCGCTCGGCCTCGCGCAGGACGGTGAACGCCATACCCCTCGTGCCGACGGCGCCTCCGTAGACGTAGGGCACGTCGCGTTCAACCGCGAGGTCGTTGAGGACGTAGCGCGTTTCGAAGTTGTCTGTGCCATCGACGAGAACGGTTTGGTCCGACGGGGTGCCGCCTGTCAACCGCTTCGCGTTCTCGGGGGTCAGATCGCTCGCGTGCGCGATGAGCTCGATCCCGGAGTTCACGGCCGCGAGACGCCGCCTTGCCGCCTCGGCCTTCGGCTCGCCCTCGTCGGCTTCTGCATACAGCGACTGGCGCTGCAGGTTGGTCGGCTCGACCACGTCGCGGTCGATCAGCGTGACCCGTCCCGCGCCCGCTCGCACAAGCAGATCAGCCGAGGCGCAGCCGAGGGCCCCACACCCGACGATCACGGCGTGGGCGGACGCGAGCCGGGCCTGGCCGGCGTCGCGGATGTCAGGCAGGAGGGTTTGGCGGGCGTAGCGGTCGGTCACACGAGAGAGTACGCCGGCCCGACGGGCGCGCAGAGCGATCGTTTGGTCTCCGGAGCGAAGCGTGCTGCGACGTCACCGCTCCTCGAAGGAGCAGCAGACGGCGTGAAGACGAGAAGACCGCTTCGCGGTTGGGAAGTCTCGCTCCCCGTTGGGGTGGCGGGGCAGATTGGCCGATAGGCTTGGGGCGTCCGTGTTTGCCACTGCCATCCGTCATCTAAGGGGATCCGCGATGACCGAGTGCGCTTCGGAATCTCACACCGGAAAGGGCCTGGGCTGGGAGGCCCCCGCCCCGCTCCCGCTCGACATTGACACCCCCAGGCTGACGATCCGTCGGTACACGCTCGATGATGCGTCCGCGTTGCACGCGCTCATCAACGCGAACCGCGAGCATCTGCTGCCCTATGTCCCGTTCGCACGGACCAAGCACTTCACGCCTGAGAACACTGGGGCGTTCGTAGCGGAGATGATCCGCTGTGCCGCGGAACCCGGCGGGCCCCACCCGGGGGACGGGGCGCTCTTCCCTGGGATCGACGCTCCGATCGTTGAGAAAGCGACGGGCAAGATCATCGGGACGGTGTGCCTGCACTCGGTACGGCCCGACACCCGGTCGTGCGAGATCGGCTACTGGGTGGACAAGGATCTCGCGGGTCAGGGCTACGCAACCGAAGCGACGCGGTGCTGGATCAGCCACCTGCTCCGCCCGGTGGGCGCCGGCGGGCTCGGGTTCAGGCGGCTTCGGGTCTTCTGCTCGGGGCACAACGCCGCCTCGCGGCGCGTTGCCGAGAAGCTGGGCGTGCCCCTCGAGGTGCACCAGCGGGCCAACAACCACCTTCCCGACTTCGGCACGACCGACCAGCTTGGCTGGGGGGTCGTCGACGACGAGTGGGACACCGAGGCCTCTGCTATGCGGCCCGGGGTTGAGGGCGCGCGGATCGCGGACGAGCCGCTCGCGACCCCCCCGCCGACGTCGGGCGAACATGGGTTTGGGTGGCAGCCTCGCGTCCCGCTTCTGATCGACATCGTGACACCCAGGCTCCGGCTCAGGACGTACCGCGCGAGCGACGGACCCGAGATGTTCAAGCTGATCAACGAGAACCGGGCGCACCTGGTTCCGTTCATGCCCTGGGCCCGGAGCCAGCACCAGACGGTCGAGGCGAGCGAGGCGTACTGCGCGACCCAGGCCCATCTGGCGGCAGAACCCAAAGGGCACGGCGTTCGAAACGGACCGGCGGCCCGCCCGTTCCAAGGCGTCGGCATCGTGATCGAGGAACGCGAGACGGGCGATCTCGTGGGCGCGACCGGGCTCCATGACGTGCGACCCGAAACCGCCTCGTGTGAGACGGGCTACTGGGTCTCGGCCGATCGGGCCAGGCGTGGCTATTGCACCGAGGCGATGCGGTACTGGCTCCGCCATTTGCTCTCGCCGACAGAGCGATCGGGGCTCGGGCTCAAGCGGGTGCGGATGTACTGCTCGTCGGAGAACGCCGCGTCGATCGGGGTGTGCGAGAAGCTCGGGATCCGCAAGGAAGTGCACCAGCGCGACGACTACTTTGTTGAGGACCTCGGGGTGACCGACCGGCTGGGTTGGGGCGTCCTGGCGAGCGAATGGGACACGATCTTCCATCGCGTGCGAGACGCGTCACCCGCCTGACACGCGTTCGATCTAGCGGTGAAACAGGCCGTGAACGCCCGCCCGGCTGAGGGTCACCTCAACGACTTCGGGCGGAATGCCGAACCGAACGGGCAGGATGCTCACCCCGACGCCCGAAGTGACGATCACCGGGCACCAGGGCCCTTGCTTGAGTCCGTAGGCGTACCGATCTCCGTACAGACTGGGCACGATCGGTGAACCGATGAACGGGAGCCTGACCTGCCCGCCGTGCGTGTGCCCGCTGAGCATGAGGTCGACACGCCCGGCTTGCTCGAGTTCGGCAACGTCGGGCTGGTGCGAAAGCAACACTCGCGGCACGTTACCCCGGATGCCGCGAAGCGCCGCTGCGAGATCGGACACGTGCTCGGTAAGATCTCCAACGCCGGCGAGCGCGAGGACGCCGCGCGACGCGTCGCGCGTGAGTCGCCGATCGCGATCGAGAAAGACGTGGGAGTTGTCGATTGGGGTCAGCCCTCGCTCGGAGAGGCAGCGGCTCATGTCGGGGCCGTCATGGAACCAGTCGTGGTTCCCCAACACGCTCACGACCGGGCGCCCGGTCTCTGCGAGAGGCTTGAGCAGGTCGGTCGCGGCGGGGTGCAGAGCAGGCTCACCGGAGACGTAGTCGCCCGTCAACACGAAGACGTCGGGCGCAAGGTCGATCGCGGCTTGAACCGCTTTGGAGACGTGCGCCGACGTCACGCGTCGGCCCAGATGGGTGTCGGAGAGGTGCGCGATCTTCAGCCCATCGAAGTCTGCGGGCAAGTCTTCGATCGGGACGCTGTACCGGGTTGTGCGAAGCATCCCCGGTTCGACCAGCGTCGCGTACGCGCCGACGATCCCGCCCGACGAAGAGACGGCCCCGGTCGCCCCGAGCGACGCCTTCAGGAATCGACGCCTCGCGGGATCGGGCTCCGTCGCCGTTTGGGCACGAACAGCGCGAAACACAATGCGCCCGAACCAGAGCCCGATCACGACGATGCCCCACGCGATGACGTGATACGCGAAGACCATGCGCAGCCCCCCGCTGCTCGCGACAACGTCGGGGGATCCCAAGAGCACGACGATCGCGACAACACGCGCCGGGATCGACGCGATCTCGGTCACGTTCGCGAATGCCTTGAGCGCCCAGTCGGCGCTCGGGCTGTCGATAACCGCCCCGTCGCCACGCCACACCACGAGCACGACGAGCCAACTCACGAGGCTCAGCCCGATCCACGCGGCAAACCACCGTCGATGCGAGGCGCACGCCGACCACACCCGGACCAGACGCCCGCGCTTCTCCCGCATGTCACAGCTCCATGAGTAGCAGCGCGGCCAGTGTCGACCGCCACTCCGACTACGAGCCCCGAACAACGCGGTTCGATACGCCCGGCGCAAGAAAAAACCGCGGGCTTGCGCCCGCGGCTCGTGTGCTCTTTCGATGGACGCTGATGGCTCTTTACTTCGCGAAGTGGCTGAACGCCTTGTTCGCCTCGGCCATGCGGTGCGTCTGCTCGCGGGTCTGCATCGCCTTGCCTTCGCGCTTCGCGGCGGCGACGAGCTCTTCGGCGAGACGCTGGGCCATCGGGCGGCCCTTCTCGCTGCGGGCGGCCTGGATGATCCAGCGGAACGCGAGCGACTGCTGGCGGTTCTTCTTGACCTGGATCGGGACCTGGTAGTTCGCACCACCGATTCGCTTCGACCGGACCTCGACGAACGGCATCACGTTCTCGATCGCGATGTGGAACACGTGGAGCGCGTTCTCAGGGCGATCCTCGGACTCGGATTTCTCCAAACGCTCATCGATCAGGTCGAACGCGTCGTAGAGGCATCGCTGCGCCGAGGTCTTCCGACCCGAGTACATGATGCAGTTGATGAACTTCGCGACGACCTTGTCCCCGTAGCGGGGATCCGGGCGAAGCTGCTCCTGAGACATCGTGATACGACCGGCCATCGAAACTCCCTGCTGGGATGGGTGGCTCATCCGCGGGCGATTCAACGCCCGCTCTGTTCACCGTGCCTGGGATAATCCCGGCCGGTTACTTGCCACGAGTTGGATTACTTGCCCTTTTTCGCACCGTACTTCGAACGGGCCTGCTTGCGGCCGTCGACCCCGAGGGTGTCGAGCGAGCCGCGGACGATGTGGTAGCGGACACCCGGGAGGTCACGCACACGACCGCCTCGGACGAGCACGATCGAGTGCTCTTGGAGGTTGTGGCCCTCACCACCGATGTACGCGGTGACTTCCTTGCCGTTGCTCAGACGGACGCGAGCGATCTTCCGGAGCGCCGAGTTGGGCTTCTTCGGAGTGGTCGTCTTCACGTTGAGGCAGACGCCGCGCCGCTGGGGGCACTTCTCGAGGTCGCGGACCTTGGACTTGGTCACAGGGTCGCGTCGCGGCTTGCGGATGAGCTGGTTGATCGTCGGCATGCGTGCCTCAGCGGGGTGTCTTCGATTCAGGTGGTACCACACGGACACCGGACGGGAGCTACCCGATCCGGGACCGGGATAGTAGACCCCTGCGTCGGTCAGACAAGCCCGAGGACAGGCCGAAGGCGCTTCGGCGGTCGTGGACCCGGGTCCGAGGCCAAGCGAGGCTTCGGATCGCGGCAACGGTGACCTCGGGAGACACCGGATCCCGCCCTTTCGCTTCGCTGCGGCTTGGCCTGGACCCGGGCCGAGTGGGTACTTTGACGCGATGAGCAGCCCAGAATTACCCAATCAAAACCTGACAATATCTGCCTTCCAGCAACTGATCCGCGACCGGTACTTCGAGACCGACAACGCACGGGGCACGCACGCGACGTTCTTGCTGCTGACCGAAGAGTTCGGGGAACTCGCCACCGCGCTCTACAACTGCAACAAGGAAGTCCACGGCGGGTCGCCCCCGACGGACGAGGAGCGGGCGAACTTGGCCGAAGAATTCGCCGACGTCTTCGCGTGGATGCTGACGCTCGCGAGCATCAACGGGGTTGACCTGGCGAAGGCGTGTGAGAAGTACACCGACCCGGAGCGGGTGAAGGGGACGAAGGAGTAGCCGAGCCGGACGCGTCACCGCGCACGTTCATCGCAGCGTCTCGGATTCGTCCCGCACACTCCTCGGCGTCCGTCGTTGACCCGACGAAGAACATCAACCGCCGGCCGGCAATCGGCTTCAACAGCACGACCGACCTGTCGTTCGAGGTGCCCTCGATGAGTTTGACCGTCACGGCGTCGGGCAACGAACACTTCCGGGGTCGAACGCGGAACACAGGCTCAACATCCCAAAGCAAGCAGCGCTGATCGGTGAGAGCCCGGAGCCGAGTCGGTTTCACCTTGAAGATCCAGGCTGCGTGGCCGTCGCCCAGCGATCAGACCGCGACCATCGCGAACAAGAGGATGATGACCGCCGCACCGAGAACGCTGTGTTCGAGCGGGTTCGCTCGCGTGTCCGGCAAGATGAGTCCGAACAGCACGAAACTGCCGAGCGCTCCAACTCCTCCCGAGTACACGAGCGCGACCCAGGCGTCGCCTATGACCGAATCGCGCCACGCCCACAAGATCGTCTCGCTTGGTCGTATCTCGGCTGACAACCGCTCGTCTTGGTGAGACTGTAATCGGGGCATCAGTCTCCACCGGCCGCCGCCACCGGCTCACTCGCCACCGCCGCCCCATTCCCCGCGCCCGCCTCATCGGTCTCGATTGCCTCCCGCTCCAAGCGCCGATACATCTCGACCACCAGCGTGTCATCTTCGGGTGGGAGACCGCTCCGGTGTCGGAAGACGATGTCGAGGACGCGCTCGGGCCAGGTGCCCGGCTCGATGGGGCTCGGGTCGGCCATGATTTGCCTGAGCCCGTCGATCCGGATCATCTCGCCCTTGTCGTTGCGGGCCTCGGTCGCGCCGTCGGTGTACGCGACGACCGAATCGCCCGGGCCGAACGTGTTGGTCTGCGGGGCCGCGTCGAACTCAGAGTCGGCGATGGCGCCGAGTACGATCGCCGTCGACTCTAACTCTTGCAGAGTTCCGTCAGACGCCCTCAGAAATGCCGGCGGATGCCCGGCGCTGGCGTGCTCGATGGTCCCCTTCACCGGATCGACGCGCAGGCATAGGGCTGTCACGAAGATCGAGTGCTTCGCGAGGGTGAGGTGCACGTAGCGGTTCAAGCGCCGGAGCACGTCGCCCGGGCCGATGTCCGGATCGTCGGCGAAGCACAGTTCCATCTCGCCGTGGAGCCGGTTCACGCTGAGCGCGGCCGGGATGCCGTGACCGGTGACGTCCATGAGCACCAGGCTGAGCTTCTCGTCGCGCCCGTCATCGGTCGGGCTGACGGTGGCGTGGAGGTAGTCGCCCCCGATCTGGCGCATCGGTTCGTAGCGGTACGCGAGCCGCACGCTGCCTTTGGTTTTGGGCTGCGGGAACAACGCCTCATGGATCGCGCGTGCGTATTGGAGTTCTTGGCGGAGCTTCCCGTAGCGTTGGTCGACGAAGCTGAACTTGAACCGCTCCATCCGCCGGCCGTGCCTGAGGGCGCACAGCCCGACACCCGGCACGACCAAGAGCGGGCTCATCGCGATCGCCCAGATGTCTCTGACTTCGGGCCCGCCCTCAAACGTGAGCCAACTCGCGGCGCTAGCGAGCAGAACCACGGCAGCCGGCCTGATCGCCTGCATCGGAGACCACGGGAACAAGGCCGACGCCAGGAAGTGCGTGATGCTGAACATGATCAGCCCGCTCGGCTGGGCCAGTTCGCTCGCGCGGACGACAACTTCATTGAGCCCGTCGAGAACGACGAGCGCCATGCTGACCCAGACCACGCCGGTGTGATCGAGCTTCTTCCTCAGAACCAATACGAGGGCGGTGACGTACCCGCCCACCATCGCGACGAGGCTGGTGGCGTAGAGCGCCGATTCCCCGAAGCTCCATTCAGCGAACGGCTTCACACCCGGCACGCGGATGACCGCGATCAGCGTTGAGAGCCCGCCCCACACGGCGACGAACCAGAGCAGCCGGTGGCGGAGCAAGCGGCCTGTTTCAACCGCAAACGCCCGTCTGAACTCTGTCGTTTCGAGACCCAATCCCGACTCCATCGCCGCGATCCCGTCGCGGGCGGATATGAACCAACCCCGAGTCTACTCGACACCCCGCGATTTCCCAGGCTGCCAGAGCACGTCGGCCTTTCCCCCGTCGTTCGCGGTGCGTCCGAGGACGAAGAGCAGATCGCTCAGCCGGTTGAGGTACCGCACCGCTTCATCACTGACGCTGTCGGGCTCGCTCTCCGCCAGCGCAACGGTCAATCTCTCGGCCCTCCGTACGACCGTTCGGGCCACGTGCAACGCGGCCGACGCGGGGGTCCCCCCCGGAAGCACAAAGCTGGTCAGCGGTTCGAGGTCGGCGTTGTACCGGTCGATCGTGTGCTCTAATCGAAGCGTTTGGGCTTCGGTGACCCTGAGTTTCGCGCCGTCCTCTTCTTCCGCCTCGACGGGGGTGCACAGATCGGCCCCGACGTCGAAAAGGTCGTGCTGGATCAGTTCAAGGTCCTTCGCGACCGTCGCGAGAACGGGGCCGGCGGCTCTGGACGCGACGATCGCAACCCCGACGGCGGCGTTGGCTTCGTCAACCGTTCCGTACGCGTCCACGCGGAGGTGCGTCTTGGCGACGCGGCGACCGTTGCCGAGTACCGTGGTGCCCTTGTCCCCCGACTTTGTGTATATCTTGGTGAGCTTGACCATCCGACCCCAATCTGTCGTATGCTGACCCGTCCCCTGGCCGCCAGGATCCGCCTGAGCCAGATCTGCAGCTTACGCGAGCCCAAAGCTATGGTCGGCGCGACGCCCGAAACGGAGAATCAACCCGGAACGCCAGACCGAGGGCTGACCCGGCGCTGGCGGGCCCGGGGGCAGGCCGATGCGAGCCTCTCGCTCGTGGATCGCGTCATGGCCTCGCGAGGGCTGATCGGAGACGCGGCGTCGGCGATGCTCGACCCCTCGCTGATCGATCTGCACGATCCGAGCCTCATGCCCGACCTCGACAGGGCCGCGACGAGGCTGCTCGAAGCGATGAGCGCCCGAGAGCCGATCGTCGTCTATGGCGATTACGACGTCGACGGGATCACCGCGACCGCGATCCTTGTGCGGACGCTCCGGGCGATGGCTCCCGAGGCGGATGTCCGTACTTATGTCCCCCACCGCCTCGACGAGGGGTACGGGCTCAACTCTGAAGCACTCCAACGTCTTGCGTCGGAAGGCGCCCGCGTCGTCGTGAGTGTGGATTGCGGGATCACCGCCGCCGAACCGGCTCTCGCGGCCAAAGCGTGCGGGCTCGAGCTGATCATCACCGATCACCACAACCCGCCATCGACCGAAGCCGAGTTGCCCGATGCGTTCGCGTTGGTGCATCCACGCAGCCCCGGTTCGGAGTATCCGTTCGGCGAACTCTGCGGCGCCGGGGTGGCCTACAAACTCGCGTGGCGTCTGCTCACGCTGCACGCGAACTCTGAGCGGCTGCCCAAGGTGCTTCGCTCGCTCTTGCTGGATCTCCTGGCCTTTGCAGCGATGGGGACGGTGGCCGACGTCGTTCCCCTCGTCGGAGAGAACCGCGTCCTGACACGGTTCGGGCTTGGGCGGATCTCAGAGGGCCCGTTCGTCGGGCTTCGGGCGCTCGTCGATGCGTCGGGGTTTGCGGGTGAGAAGATCGATACCGAGCGTGTCGGCTTCGCGCTGGGCCCCAGGCTCAACGCGTGCGGTCGCATGGGGCACGCCCGTGAGGCGGTTGACCTGATGTTGACCGATGATCTGGAAGAAGCCGAGCGCATCGCTCACGAACTGACCAAGCTCAACGACCAGCGCCGGACGACCGAGCGCGAGATCGTCGAGGCCGCGGCTGAGCGTGCCGAAGCGCTCGGAATGACCGGCCCGGACCGTCGAGCGATCGTGCTCGCTGATCCTGAGTGGCACCCGGGCGTGGTCGGCATCGTCTGCTCGAGGCTCGTAGAGAAGTTTGGTCGCCCGACGATCCTGCTCCAGCACAACAAGGCCGAAGCCTCGTGCTCTGGGTCAGGGCGCTCGATCGATGGGTTTAACCTCCACGCTGGCCTCGACGCTTGTAGCGAACACCTGAGCACGTTCGGCGGGCACGATATGGCCGCCGGCATGCGCCTCGAGGCTGGGTCGCTCGACGCATTCACCGAAGCGTTCGTTACGCACGCGAACGAACGACTCACGCCCGATGACCTGATCCCCACGATCGGATACGACACCTCGGCGACGCTCGAAGAACTCAGCGGCGCCGCGGTCCGGTCGCTGTTGCGTCTCGCCCCGTTCGGGCGCTCAAACCCTCGCGTGTCGCTCCGGGTTGATGGCGCTCGACTCTCCGAGGCGCCGCGCATCATGGGCCAACGGGGCGACCACCTTGCGCTTCGGCTCGAATCGGGCTCGGGGGTGAATCGGTCGGCGCTCCGGGTTGTCGCTTGGGGCTGGGGCGAGCACGCCCCGAAGCTCATACAAGGGTCGACGGTCGACGCTGTCATCACGCCGAAGCTCAACACCTGGAATGGGCAGACGAAGGTCGAAGCCGAGCTCCGTGACCTCAACATTCGCACGACGCGTCCGCCTGAGGTCAAAGTTCGCGCAAGCGCCGCTCGGGTCTACCAGCAGACGAGCTAGCTACTCGGTTGGAGCGTTGGCGAACGAGTCGAGTTCACGCTCGGGCAGGCGATCGAGCAGGTTCATCGCCGACCGATCATCGGGAGAGTGTTCGAGCGCGATGAAGAGCTGTTCACGGCTCTCGTCGTAGCGCCCGAGATCAGCCAGGATAAGGGCCCGGAGCGTGCGGACATCGGGTGTTTGCTCCCCGTCGAACGCGTCGATCGCCTGTAGCGCGGCCTCAGAGTCTCCGATCGCCCTTGAATACAGAGCGAGCAGCACCGGCCCTTCGGATTGCTCGGGCGCGATCGCCTTGGCCCTCTCGCCGGCTTGCTTGAGCGAGCGCGTGTCGCCGACTAAGAAGCTGGCTCGCCCGAGGCCGACCCACGCGTCCAAATCGGTTGCGCCGGTTGCCCCGTCGGTCAGGTCCTTGTAGATGCGCCTCGCTTCGATCGGTCGCCCGAGCGCGATGAGGCACAGGCCCCGGAGGTGCATCAGGTCGCGACGCGGCGCCGGCCCGCCCGTCGACTCGCCGCCCGAGGCAACATCGACCGCCATCAGTTTGGTGATTTCGCGTTCCGCTTCGGCGTACCGACCGGCGGCGACGAGAGCCGCGACGAGGTCCTCGCGGATCGCGTCATCGGACGGCGAGAGCAGCGCCGCCTCTTCGAACCGCTCGGACGCCTCTTCGTGCAGGCCCCGGATCATCGAGATATGCCCGAGGAGCTGCTTGACGGCCGGCGCGTGGTCGAACACGGCGCTGCCCATCAGGAACTCCTCCGCCTCGTCGAGTCGATCGAGATCGACCAGCATCTCGCCGGCGGCAACGGTGAACTGAGGGTCGAGCGGCTCGGACTCGGCCGCGGCCATGAAGTGGTTGACCGCGTCGCTCGTTCGCCTGAGGCGCTCGGAGACAACGCCCAGGTAATAGTGGGCTTCGGCGAGTCCGTCGTTGATCTCGATGGCTCGGCCGAAGAATGCGAGCGATTCGCCGATGCGCCCCTGTTCGAGCCTGATCCGCCCCGCCAGCACGTAGTTGATCGCGACGTCGGCCGAGAGCCCGATGGCCCGGTCGATCGTCCGCTCGGCCTTGTCGAGATCACCGGCGAGGAACGCCTGCTCCGCCATCGAGTACTCGGTGGCCGCCTTGAGAGCGGACATGCGTTTCTCGGCCAGCGATGCGCCCTCGGCGGTGTACTTGCCTTGCCCGACACACCCAGCGAGGGCCGCGAGAACAACTCCGCTGGCGATCACCAGCGTGCGAGGCGAAACTCGTCGACGTGTCATTCAGAGGCTCCTCGGTCGAGGGGGGCGTCGGGATCGAAGCCGTCGATCACGCCTTCGAGAATCCCATCGAGCATGCTCCGGCTGGGCATCTCCGCCGAACCGGTGGACAGGGCTTCGCGCAGGGCCACAGCGTCGGATGCCTGCGGGTGCAGCGCGAGCGCCCGCTGGACCTTCAGCCTGGCCTTGCGCGTGCGTCCGTCCCTCGCGAGACGTTCGGCTTCAACCAGCAGCTGACCCACTTGACGCTCGCGGCTCCAGGGCAGCAACCCCTGGCGAGCCCCAACACGGGCGTGTTCGATGAACGCGGTCGCCCGGGCTCCCTCGAGCGTGAGATCGTTGTCGTTCACGATGCTCGGGGTCACCAGGAAGATGAACTCGCTCCGGCTGGTCGAATCGTCGTGACCCCGGAAGGCGGCCCCGATGATCGGGACATCGCCCAGCACCGGCACCTGGCGCCTCGTCGCGGTCGTCGTTTCGGTGAACAGACCGCCCAGGACGACCGTCTGGCCATCGCGCACGATGATGTTGGTGACCAACTCGGTCGTGTCTTCGTCGGGGATGGTCACAACGTCGCCCGTTGCCGAGACGGTTGCCCTGGGGCGGAACGTCGACACCTGGGGCTTGAGCTCGAGGCGGATCAGGTTGTCCCTCGTCACGAACGGGCGGAGGTGCAACTGGGTACCGGTATCGAGGAACTCGACCGTTTGCGTCGTCGCCGTCTCGGTCGTCGTTGTGTTGAGATATCCAACGCGCGTACCGACGAGCACCCGGGCGACCTGACGGTTGAGCGTCAGCAGCTTCGGGTTCGACACAACCGTGATATCAGTCACCTCGTCGAGCAAACGCAGGAACACACCAACGTCTTCATCGATGATGCCCGCCTTGAGCGTCGCGGCCCCGGTCACGTCACCGACAGCCGTCGTGATCGCGCGTCCCTCCCCGTCGCCTGGGACGGCAACGTCGACGACGCTCCCCGAAGCGATGGACTGGCCTTGGCCCTGGATCAGGTTGTCGACCGCATCGAGGGGCGCGAGGAAGTTGTCAAAATCGAGATCGGCGATGATGCTGAAATCAACGCCGAAGGCGTTGGCTTCGTCGAGGGTGGTCTGCAGGATCGTGGCCTCGACGAGAATCTGCGTCGGGCGCGTGTCGAGTTCCGCAACGAGGTCCTCGATCTCCAGGACGTTCTCTTCGAAGTCGTTCACGACGAGGACCGCGAGGCCCGGGTAGTTATCCTTCCCGACCGGGGTGTTCTCCGGGATGGAAAACTCTTCGCTCACGCCCGGGGTCGTGATCGTTCCCTGTGGGCTGAGGAGCGGGGCGACGAAACGACCAGCATCGGCTGAGTTGAGGTAGTCCAGGGTGATGACGCGCGTGATCCGCCGGCGGTTCGCTTCGCGTTCCGCGTCGAGCTGCGCCTGGGTGTAGACATAGATGAAGCCGCCGCGTTCGACGTAACCAAACCCGTTGACGTGAAGAATCGCGTCGAGCGCCTCGTAGAAGCTCACGTTGTGCAGGTCGGCGGTGATCCGGGCCTCGACGCCGTTTCCGGCGACGATGTTCCGCTCGCTCTCGATGCTGAGCACCTGGAGCACGGTGGCGAGCGGTGCGTCGGCAACATGAAGATCGACCAGGTCGTGCGGGTTCACGCTGACCGCATCGCGAATGCGTTCGAAGGACCACTGTTCCTGGCTCGGAGCCGCCGGAGCCGGAGCGGTATCGGTGTCTCCTACCGCGTCCCCGGTGGCGTCTCCGCCCAGCGCCGAACCGGTCAGGTCGGGCGGAAGGGGCGGGGGTTCGGAAGGTTGCTGCGCGCCCGCTTGAAGAAGCTGGCCGAAGGGGTCTTGGAGGCCCGGCTGCGATTCGAGCAACTCGGTCGCGAGTTCGTTCAACGAGACCTGCCCGCACACCGAAGCCGCGAATGTCGCGACGATCCACCCCACCAACGAGCGGGGTGTGCGATGCGTTCGGCTGATCAGACGGGTGTTTGCCATAGCGGTCCCGGACCGCCCGATGTCGGGCGGCGTACCGCAATGTCGTCGCTTAGGTTGCCGGACTTTCGCCCGGCGCGGCCCGTGAGGTCTGCCGATACGGAACGGCCGGCCCAGCCGGCGCAACCGTCAGTCGTCGCGGCGTTCGGCCTCGTCCGACTCGTGGTTCCCCTCGGATTCCTGGGTTGCTTCCGGATCGGCGTATGCAGATCGTGGGACCACCGACGAGACGCGGAGCTTCGACCAGAACAACATCCCGGCGAACAACGCGATCACGGTCACGCCCATCCAGGCCGGGCCGAAGAGGCCCTGTCGAGTTCGAGAGTTCTTCTTCGCGGTCACTGGCGACTCCTGTCAGGCGGCGTCATCGGTTCTGCCTTGGGCTCGACGCCAGTCCGTGGTCATGGTGTGACCGGGCGAATGCGCCCGGATTCCGCGTCGTAGTGCCAGTCGATGCCGACCACGTCCCCCGTCGTACGGGGGTTCACCGGCGCAGACACGACGTAGCCGGCATCGACCAGAACGCCGAAGCTCGATCCACGCTCCGGATCGGCCGGCGGTCGTCGGAGTTCCTGCGCCGTCGGGAAGCGTCCCTGGCGTTCGCGGAACAACAGCAAGTGCGATTCCAACGCTTGGGCCCGAACGTCGGCGAGGTCGCTCGGCTGGGTCGATGCGTTCGAGAGCCTCGGCGCCGCCAGCGCCGCGGCGATCGCCAACGCCAACAGAATGATCACCGCTTCGAGAAGTGTGAACCCACCGATGACGGCGCGACTCCGAATCGAGACCACAGAAGGACCCTCCGCCCGCCAAGATCGGCGAGTAATCGGTCCATCGGCGGTTCGGCCCCTCGGATCACGTAGGCGTGCCGAGTCGGCGCACAAAGTGGGCGTTGGTGACACTCACCGAGGGCGTCTCGGTCCGAGAACGATCGAGGGTTCTCAGCGGGCCGCGGCGTCTCGCTGCTCGTCGTTCAGCACCAACGGGAGCAACTCGGTGTTCGGAAGCTCCAGAGCACCGATGACCGCGACTGCGGCCGTGGCCACCGCGAGATCACGCGAGCGGGCGAGTTCGCCCAACTGGCGGGCGTAACGCAGGCTCACGAGGTTGCCGAACCGCTTGGCCGACCCGGACGCCTTGTCGAGCAACTGGAGCTGCTGTCCCCCGGTGGCGTCGAGGGCCTCATCGATGATCGCGGCCTGGGCCCGGTCCTGGGCGATGAACGAGAGCACCTCGGCCACAGCAACCTGCGTCGCCCCACTGACCTCGGGGAGCGACGCGATCAGAGGCGTCGCGGCCGCTGAGACGTCGAGCACTTCGTTCCGGCCGACCGCGAGATCGCGGAGAGCGGCGAGCGAGCGGAGGGCGTACTCGGCGCCTTCCTGCTCGGTGAAGACACCGCCGCTCGCACGATCGACGAGCTGGGTGACCGCTTCAACCAACTCCGTCCGGCTGATCGAGCCCCGACGCGAAGCGACGAGGGTGTCGCGACCGAAGCGACGCTCCATCGGGCCGAGATCGTCGGGCGACACCAGCGAGAGCACCGGAGCGGCGCCGAGCTTTCGGAGGCTCCTGGCACGCTCGATCTCAAGACGCGAGTCCTCAAACACGAGCGACGTCACCACAAGGTCGATCCCCGGGACTTCGGAAAGCGGGGCCGCGAGACCCCCGAGGCCCGACTCAGACGGGGGCAGCACGGTGTAGCCCATGCCGGTCAGGATGCCGCTGACGCGGTCGTACTCTTCACGGTCGCGACCGGTCAGGACAATCGCGAACAAGTCGCCAGCGTTGCGGACCGCCGATGAGAGAATCGGAACGACTTGGTCCGAGCCGGCGAAGGTCATCGTCGGCTGGGCCGCGGCGAGCGCGAGCGCCGCGTCGTAGCGAACCCTGCGGTCCGGGTAGCTCAGAGCCTCGAGCAAGGGCTCGCGGCCCTCGTCGCCGGCCATGGTGAGGTTCGCCGCACCGGCGGTCCGCTCGATCGCGGCGATCGCCAGACGCGCGAGCGGGGTGTCGCGGTCGTCGAGCGAGCGCTGGAGCACCCGCTGGGTGATACGGCCGCCGGCCGCGATGGCGAAGTAGGCCGCGTCGCGACGGGTCGACGGGTAAGCCGGGTTGTTGTACCCGCTGGGGCTATCGATCTCGCGCGAGTAATTGGCCGCGATCCAGAGGGCGAGAGCTTCTTCGGATTGCGGACGCTCGCGGAGCACGCGCTCGACCGAACGCATCGCCATCGCCTCGTGATAGACCGGGGTGCGGATGGTGGTGAGCACCAAACCGAGGCCCGGGTTGTACGACCAGAGCAACTGGTGCTCCTCGCCCGGGAAGTTGGTCAGCTCGATCCGCTCGTCGTAGTACCGCTCGGCAAGGCCCAGGAACAGCGCCGCTGGATCAGTGCTCGGATCACCACCAAGCTCGACCATCGCCCGCTGGCACGCGGTCCGGACTCGGGCCGACTCGGTCGCCGCGAGCAGCTCGGCGACGTAGGGCAGAGCCGTCGGCTGGCCGGTGCGACCGAGCACCGTCACGACCAGTTCCTGCTGCTCAGGGGCCAGGTCGATCAACGCGGTCCCCAGAGGGGTGATCACCGGGCGACCCATGCCGATCAGAAGATCGGTCACCTCGGCGCGAAGCGCCGGGTTCGCGCCGTCGAGCAGGGCGTCGAGGAGCTGAGGCAGGGCGTACTCGCCCGCCGCCTCGAGCCGCTCACGCCCGGTGAACTTCTGAAGGAGCTGCCCGGTCAGCAGTTCGATGTTCTTCGCCACCTCTTCCGGAGCACGGCTCCGTGCCAGCTTTCCACGCCGGTAGAACGACTCCATCGCCGAGGCGACGTCCTCGAGCTGCTCGACCCTCGCGGCGCGGGCGAGCGCCGTGTCGAACCGGCCCCGCTCGCGGAGATCGTCGACCAGGTCGACAAACTCCGCCTCGCTCAGGCCAGACGAGAGAAGCTCGGTCCCCACGTTCCCAGCGACGTCGTAGTTCGCGATCATCACAAAGTGGATGAAGTCCTTGAGCTGCTGCTCAGACGACGGGGCCGAGGAGGCCTGCTGCGCCTGTGCGGGGGAGGCCATCCCGGCCACCAACCCACCCGACGCGAAAACTCCAAGGGCCGATGCCCAACCAACCACAACAGCTCGACGGACCACACGCGTCACGGGCACCACACTTCTCCTGACATCGATGCCGCCCATTTGCTTCTTGGGGCGACGCCGGGGTTCGGCGGACGGCCCGGGCGCCAGGTCGGCGAGGGCTCGGGGCGGGTCAGACGTCCCTCGGGGGACGCCTCGCGGGCGCAGACCTGGGCCGTACAACAGCCCTGGAGACCTCGCGTTCGGCAATCTACCCAACCCAGTGAAACAGTGTCAACGAGGGGTAGACATCGATCCTTGGACGCCACCCGTTCCCTCGCTTGATTTCCTCCCCAAAATTGGGTTCGTTTCACCCCTCGATCTCTCGCGAACACGCTTTACTCGGTTTTTGACAAGTACTCAGCCGCACGGAATGCGCGGGTCATGTCGTCTGGAGTCAAGCCGAGGGTCCGAAGCGACGATGGACCGGCTGACGTTGTTTCACGCGAGACGGCTGGTCCGCCCCACATGCGTTGATAAAGGTGAGCCGATGGCCCTAGATCGAGATGTTCTAACAACCGGTGAGGTCGCCAAGATCTGCAACGTGGCGCCGCGCACTGTCTCGAAGTGGTTCGACTCGGGGCAGCTCAAGGGCTACCGCATCCCGGGTTCCAAGGACCGCCGCATTCCACTCTCCGAACTCTTGCGGTTCATGAAGGCCCACGGCATCCCCATGGACGGGATCACCTCGGGCCAGACCCGCGTGCTGATCGCAGATGATGACCAAGAGGTCGTCGGCGTCCTCCGCCGCGTCCTCACCGAGCAGACCAACTACGAGGTCTCGGCCGCCCACGGCCTGTTCGAGGCCGGGCTCGAGTGCGAGCGGTTCCGCCCGCACGTGCTTCTGCTCGACGTCCACCTGGACGACGCCGACGGTCGCGCCATCGCGGACATCGTCCGCTCGGGCGACTCCACCCAGATGACCCGCCTGATCGCGATGAGCGGCAAGCTCACCGACGGCCAAGCCCAGGGCCTTCGCGCCGCCGGATTCGACGCCGTGCTCAAGAAGCCCTTCCAAGTCCGCCAGGTGATCGATGCGATCGAGAGCGCGGCAAGCCTCGCCGCCTGACCACAGGCGTCACACAGACGACAGTGACAAGACAACAGACCGCCCCTCGTGGGGCGGCCTGTCATTTCTAAGCCGTGTTGTCGAGACCGGTTGAGACAGGCAGCCAGCTCTGCGCCAGCCTTAGGCCTCGGACAAATACGCCGCCAAGATGTCCCGCGCCGCGCCCAGATCCTTCTTGTCAACCATCTCGGTCACCGTGTGGATGTACCGCGTACCGACGGTCACCCCCACCGCCCTCGCACCGGCCGCGGCCTGCTGGGCCGCGGCGCCGTCCTGGCCGCCTCGGGCCAAGATCGTGCGCTGATACTTGATGCGCCGCTTCTTCGCGATCGTCTCCATCTGCCGCGTGAGATCAGCGTCGGAGATGAAGCTCGAATCCTTAATGTGAAGCCCAAAGCCGTCGCCCTGCGAGGTCACCTTCTCGGTGTCCGGGACGCCCGGCGTATCACACGCGAGCGTCACGTCGATGCCGATGCCCACGTCGGGCTTCACCGCATAGCTGGCAGTCTTTGCGCCGCGCAGACCCACTTCTTCCTGCGTCGTAAACGCGACGACCACTTCGCAGTTGTGGCCAGCGCCCGACTCATCGAGCTTGCGGACCGCCTCGATCCCCAGCCAGCACGCGACGCGGTTGTCCATCGCCTTGCCAACGACCTTGTCACCGACCTCGATGCAGGGCTCGTCCATCACGACGTAGTCGCCCACCGCGACCTGCCTGCGGACCTTCTCTCCGGGCAGACCGATGTCGATGAAGAACTCCTTCACCTCAGGCACCTTCGTCCGCTCGTCGGCGCCCGAGATGTGCACCGGGCGGCCGCCCGGGTTCATCACGCCCTTGATGTCGGCCTTGTCGGTGCACACCAGAACGCGACGGCTAAACAGGTTTCGCGTGTCAAACCCGCCGGCGGGATCGACCCAGATGAAGCCCTTGTCGTCGATCGCGCGGACGTAGAACCCGATCTCGTCCATGTGGCAGAGCAGCATGACCACCGGGGCGCTGCCCGAGCCGGCCTTCTTCTTCGACGTCTTCTTGCCGCGTTTGCTCGCGCCGCGCGGGGCCCGCCGGCAGATCAGCGAGCCCATCGCGTCGGTTTCCATCTCGTCGAAGAGGCCCTCGACCTCAGAGGCGATCAGATCGCGGACCCGTTCTTCTCGTCCCGGGACTCCCGGGGTCTCGCTCAGTCGCTGAAGCAGCTCGATGTTCACAACTCGTCTCCGTGCAAGCACTCAAGCAGGGCCGAATCGGTCTAGCCCCGGGGGCGAACCGTCAGCGTAGCATCCGCCGAGTTGGGTGGCCCCCCACCCCAATTCCCAGCCAAAATCGCGGGCCTCGGCCCCCTCACGGAAGAGAGCATGGCCCACCTCAGCCCCCTCAAAGACCAGCACGCCCTCGCCGAAGCGACCCTCCTCCCCTACGGGCCCGTTGAACTCGCCATCGAACTCGTCGAGACGTTCGGAGAGCTCGACTTCGAGTACGCCGCCCTGCGCAAAGCCTGCGGCCTGCTCGACCAGCCCCACCGGGGCACCATCGAGATCGTCGGTGACGACCGGCACGACTTCCTGAACAACATGGTCACCCAAGAGCTCAAGGGTCGCATCGACGCGCAGTCGCCCTACAAGTCGGCCCGCGCGTTCTGGCTCAACCGCAAGGGCCGCGTCGTGGCCGACCTGCGTCTGACCGAACTGCCCGACCGCACGCTCGTCGACCTCGACGCCCACGCCGTGGACTCGACGATCGAGAGCCTCAACGCCTACATCATCACCGAAGACGTCGAGCTGCGCGACGCCTCCGAACGCCTGCACCGACTCGCCCTCCACGGCCCCACCAGCATGGAACTGCTCCGCGCCCTGGCCACCCAGCCCGAGGACGCCCCACCGCTGGGCGACCTCGCGCCGAACGCCGCCACCTTGTGCACGATCGCAGACCACGAGGTCATCGTCGAACGCCAGGACACCGCCGGCGAGATCGGCCTCGAACTCACCATCGCGACCGACGGCGCCAAAGACGTCTACACCGCGCTCGTCGACGCCGGCAGCCCAACCGAGGGCGAGGCCGAGGGCGAGGGCGAGGGCGAAGGGCCCGATTCGATCGCGAGCCGCGTGAAGCTCCGCCAGGTCGGCTGGCTCGCGTACAACACAGCGAGGATCGAAGCGGGCACGCCCCTGTTCAATGTCGACTTCTCGACCGAGTCGCTGCCGGCCGAGACCGGCGTGCTCGACGACCGCGTCAGCTTCACCAAGGGCTGCTACCTGGGCCAAGAAGTCGTCGCCCGGATGCACGCCCTCGGCAAGCCCAAGCAAGTCCTCGTCGCCCTCAAACCCGAAGGGCCCGACATGCGGACCGAGGAGGGCTTCTGCCGCCAGCCGATGGGCGGCACGCACGTCCTGCTCGCCGAAGACCGGGCGGGCGACCCGGTCGGTGCCGTGACGTCGAGCACCATCAGCCCGATGCTGGGCGGGGAACCGGTGTGCTTCGCGATCGTGAAGACGAAGCACGCGGACACAGGAACGAGGCTCGGCGTGATGGCGGAGGGCGTCGTGCTCGAAGCGAGCGTGCGCGAGTCGCTGACGTTCCACACGTCTGTGTAATTCCCCTCAACGAGCCCGCAGCGCAAGCAAGGGACCTCCTCACCCTCCTCTCACTCCCTCCCTTCGTCTTCACAAGGACCTTCGGGACAACGGAAGAGAACAAGAGAAGAGAAGAAGGCAAGAGAAGAACACGAAGAACGCTTCGCTCGGGAGGCCCCTTGCTCGCGCTGCGGGCTCGTTTGGGGCCGACGCGTTCTTACACTGTCGGCGTGGGCGACGAGTCGGCACAACCTGACCCCTTCGTCGGAGACTGGGACTGGGATCCCAGCGAGGACCCGGAGTGGGATGACCCGTCCATCCCGCGCGTCCGCGTCGATCCCTTGGAGATCCCAGAACTCGCCAGCGCGATCGTGCGCGGCGCTTCGCTGAGCTACGCGTTCATCCCTGACTTACGGGCGCTCGTCGACACGATCCAGGCCCACCCCAACGCGCAACTCGCGAAGGCGAGCGAGCCGGACGCCAACGGGTTCATCCACACCGATGACGCGTCGCCCGAAACGCCATCCGGGCTCACCCTTCGTGGATGCGTGGTCGACGCATGCGAGTTCTCGGATCTTGACATCGGCGTGACGCTCTCAATCAACGCCCGCTTCGCCGCCGTCGCGCGGTTCGACCGGGCCCGCTTCGCCGCCGACGCGTGGTTCGACCGGGCCCGCTTCGACGCCGACGCGTGGTTCGACGAGGCCCGCTTCGCCGCCGTCGCGTGGTTCGGCGGGGCCCGCTTCGCCGCCGTCGCGGGGTTCGGCGACGCCAGCGTCGCGGGCGACGCGAGGTTCGAAAACGCACGCGTCGCACGCGTGGCACGGGTCGGATCGGCCGGGAGAGCAGCCGTGG
>JBCDIT010000009.1:0-192301 GCA_038748775.1 Planctomycetota bacterium | reverse complement strand
GCCCCGGCGTCCGCGGCCACCCCGCCGTCTCCGCGGTCTTCCCCCCACGGCCCTGTGCATTTTGCCCAGTGCCCCCCCACCCCCGACCCGAGCGCCAGCGATTCCGCGATCGCCCACGCCAGACTCAGCCCGTCGAGCGTACTCGTCCCTCGCCCGATCTCGTCGAGCACCACCAAGCTCCGCCCCGTCGCATGATTCAAGATCGCGGCGGTTTCTGTCATCTCGACCATGAAGGTCGATTGCCCCCGGTGCAACGCATCGTCGGCGCCGACGCGGGTGAAGACGCGGTCGCACGTGCCGATCGTCGCAGATCCAGCGGGGACGTAACTGCCGGCGCTGGCGAGGATCGTGAGCAACGCGCACTGGCGGATGTAGGTGCTCTTGCCGGCCATGTTGGGACCGGTGATCAACGAGAGCCCCGCGGCCCCGCTGTCCCCGCCCCCCAGCGCGACGTCGTTGGGCACGAATCCCTCGCCCAGGAGCTCGTCGAGCACCGGGTGGCGGCCTTCGTTAATGTCGAGCGTCGGCTCGTCGGTGATCTCGGGCCTCACCCAGGCCCGCTTGACCGCCTTTTCGGCAAAGCCGAGCGTCGCATCGAGTTCCCCCACAGTTCTCGCGAACACGCCGACCGCCGCGATGTCGGCGCGGGCGTTGTCGACGAGCCGTGCAAACATCGCCCGTTCGCGTTCGAGAGCGCGGGCTTCTGCGGTCGTCGCCTTGGCCTCGAAGTCTTTGAGCTCGGGCGTGACGAAGCGTTCGGCGTTCTTGAGCGACTGACGACGGGCGAAAGCGTCGGGCGCCCGCTGGGCCTGGGCGCGGGGCAGCTCGATGTAGTACCCGAAGACCTTGTTGAACCCGACCTTGAGCCCGGGCAGATCATGCTCTTGGTTGAGCCTGGCCTGATAGTCGGCCATCCACTCGCCGGCGTCGCGCATCAGGCCCCGGGCCTCGTCGAGCTCTGCGTCGACACCGTCGCGGACGAGGCCCCCGGTGCGCAGGTGAGGAGGCGGGTCGTCGACGCAGGTCGATCGCAGGCGATCGCCCAGGGCCGTGAGCGTTTCGCGGACCGCTGAGAAACGGTCGCCGAACGACGCGAGCGAAGGTGTGCTCTCGACCAACTCGGCGAGCGAGCCGACGCGCGACACACCGATGCCCAGCGCGACGAGGTCGCGTGGACTCGGGCGGCCCAGGGCCACGCGGGCCGCGATGCGTTCGAGGTCGTTGATGCCCGAGAGAGCGCCGCCGATCTCGTCGGCCAGACGCCGGTCTTCGACAAGGGCCGCGACTCCGGCTTGGCGTGCGAGGATCGCGGCGGCTTCGCTGAGTGGCGCGCAGAGCCACGAGCGCAGCGTCCGTTTGCCCATCGCGGTCGCGAGTACGCCGGCGCGCGTAAAGACACTCAGAAGTGACCCGTCGGTCGGGTCGTTGCTGCCCTCTTCGCGACGGATCGTGCGCACGATCTCGAGCGCCCGCAAGCTCACCGCGTCGAGCACGCACACGCCCTCGGGCGCGGTCTTCCTCGGCGGGCTCAGGTGGGCGAGCGTGCTCCGCAGCTCGGGCGTGTCGAGCGTCCCAGCCGCGGCGTCGATGCCGACCGCCTGCGTGTCGTTGAGGTACGCGATCGCAACGCCCACGGCGATCAGTGCCGGGTCGGACTCGGCAAACCCAAAGCCCTCGGCGCTTGAAACGCCGAACTGGGTACGGACGCGTTCGATCGCTTCGTCCGTCCGGAACCACCACGAGGGTCGGGGCGTCGAGGGCAGTCTCGTCCGTTCGATCAGCGACGTCACGGCCTCGGGCACGTCGCCCTTCTCATTCTCCGCATGAATGATCTCCCGGACGCCCAGGCGTTCGAGGTCGTCGGCGAGCTTGACCGCATCACCCTCTTCGACTTCGAACGCGCCGGTCGAGGCGTCGACGATCGCGGCGACGAGCCGGTCGCCGACGTCATGAACCGCGGCCATCGCGCACACGACCTCGTCGCCCCGCCCGGGCATCAGGGCGTCGTCGGAGATTGTCCCCGGGGTGACCACCCGGGTGACCGCCCGATCGACGATGCCCTTGGCCTCTTTGGGGTCCTGGGTCTGGTCGGCGATGGCGACGCGGTACCCAGCCGCGATCGCCCGGCGGAGGTAGCGGTCCTTTTGGTGGTACGGCACGCCGGCGAGCTTGACCCCGTTCTGCCGCTCGGTCAGCGTGAGCCCGAGGGCCCCGGCCATCTCGACGGCGTCATCGCCGAACAGCTCGTAGAAGTCGCCCATGCGGAAGAAGAGCACGCATCCCGGGTGCTGCTCCTTGAAGCGCTTGAACTGGCGCATCGCGGGCGTGTCGTAGGGGTCTTTGGGCGGCTTGCCGGCGGCCTTGGGCATGGGGCCAGCGTACGCGCGAGAGCGTGGACCGGGGCCGGGACTCTCCCGCGGCGACACGACGACGATCGTCTCAAGGCTGCACGAGGCTCACCCGCGAACGCCCGAATGGCTGGTTCGCCTCAGGCCGGCTCGCGGCGACGCCGCTTCTTGCTCGACATCGCACTGGACGAATAGATCGCGGACGCAACGCTCGCCGAAACGGCCGCGGGGATCGTCGTGTCCTCGACGCCCATGAGGCCCAGCACGCCGACAACACTCAGAACGACGACGACCGATACGACGCAGACGCCAACGAAGACTTTCCATGAGGGCATCGGGATCCCCTTGATCTGAGCAGCGTACCCGGATCTGTTCGGGATTCTGAGGCGTCTCTTGCAAGAAACAGCCGCCACAGGCATGATTTTTGTCCATCGAAGCGGCCCGGCGTGCTAGAAACGTCCGTGGTGCTCGAGGGAGAACGGCCCGGGAGTCGTCAGACGTGTCCGCAACACACCGAGACCAACGATCTCGCAACGCCCAGAGCGCGTTCACGCTCATCGAGTTGCTGGTTGTCATCGCGATCATCGCGACCCTGATCGGCATCCTTCTACCCTCGCTCGGCGCCGCGAGGCGGTCGGCTCGAGAAGCGGTGTGCAGCGTTCGGATGCGACAGCTCTCGACCCTCATAGGGACGTACGGCAACGCGAACCGTGAGTGGATCCCAACGCTCAATTGGCGGGCCGGCGTCGACTATTCGGAGATCTCGGAAGGCCCGGCGAGCGACACGAGCCAGGCGACGCGCGATCAGGCGATGTACCTCGCGAGGACGCGCCTGAACTGGGACATCGAACAGTTTGGGGAAGCGTTCTTGCCCGGGTCCAACTGGACCATGGTCCTCTCCGACTTCAGCCCTGCGTTCCTGGCGAGCGAAGTCGACCTGTGCCCGGAGGATCGCGACTCGATCTTGTACCGCGAGGCCATCCTCGAGGACGCGACCGGCGAGACGTTTCTAAGCCTTCCCGGGCGCCCGCTGCCCGATGCTTCGGACGGGTTCGCCCGCATGGCCGCGATCGGTTCGACGTACCGGCTCGTGCCCTCGGCGTACAGCCCCGACCGCGCGAGCGGCGACATCACCACCGTTGAACAGGGCGAGTTCCACAGGCAGGTGCTCGTCGCGTCGAACACGCCGCTCGGCGGACGGAGGGTGGCGTCGGTCGTGTTCGCCTCGGGCAAGGTCATGCTGATGGACGCGTACGACCGGCACTCCAGTTCGCGTCGGCGTTACTTCCTTTGGGACAACGCGGCCCAGCCGCTCGGGTTCTTCGACGGGTCGGTCCGGTCGAAGCGTGCGGTCGACGCCAACCTCGGGTTCCGCCCGAACGACCCGACCAACAGCGAGCCGACGTCGGTCGCGTATCGCCCGGACGTGTCGTGGGAGCCCCCGGCGCCGAACGGGGAGTCCGAGATCGTGCTGCCCGGCCGGTTCGGGTGGACGCGAGACGGGCTGCGCGGCATCGACTATGGGGGCCGCGAGACATCGACCGGCCAGCCCCGCCCGATGGGGATGCCGTAGAGCGACCAGGTTCGTTTCGGAGCGTGTACTCGGGATCGCGACTCGTTTGGCTTCGGGCGACGAACAACGAGCCCGCAGCGCGAGCAAGGGATCTCCTCTGCCTCTATTTTTCCGGCCCCTAGGTCTCTGGTGCGTCATCGAACAACGAAGGGCCGCGAGGCCAGGAAGAACGCTCCGCTTGGGAGGTCCCTTGCTGTCGCTGCGGGCTCGTTGATATCGCGACGCTCTCAAACGCGGCACGTCACGTGCTCCGATTTCACTTCGCCTGATCCAGAAGAACCCCTTTCTGTTCATAACTTCTCGGGTCGGGACGAACCGCGTGCCCGAGGCGCCGGTACGACAGCGGTCCGGGTTGCTGGCCCGGCGCTCACAAGCCCAACGGAACAGATCAAGACGGGACACACGATGCGGCACTGGATTTCGCGTGTCGATGGTCTCCTGCGTGCCGATCGGCCGTCGGAGTTCATCGAGGGATCGTCGGTTGGCGCGAGGAAGCTCTTGCTCCCGATCGCAGTGCTCGCCGCGACGTATGGCGTGTTCATGGGCGCGTATGCACTCCGTTCGAAAGGTCTCGAAGGTCTTGCGCAGCTCATCGCGAGCACAGTCAAGCTCCCGTTGCTTGTCTTCCTGACCGCAGCGGTCACCCTGCCATCGCTCTACGTCTTCAGCACGATCTTGGGATCGAGGCTCGGAATGATCCAGTTCGTACGGACCGTCGCGGCCTCGTGCGCCATCACGAGCGCCGTTGCTGCTTCGCTGGGCCCGATCCTGGGCTTCTTTACGGTCAGCACGACCAGTTATCCCTTCATGGTGCTCCTCAATGTCGCACTGCTCGGCGTCAGCGGGGTCGTCGGCACTAGCTATCTGCTCCGGATGCTCGGCAAAGTGCAAAAATCCAGCGACGGCGACGACGACGCCCAAGGCAACGCGACGGTGACTGTGCCAACGACCGACGGCGGGCAAGCGACGTTCCGACGCCGGCGGGAACGCACCTCATCGACGCAGATCGTCTGGGCATGGGTGGTGCTGTACGCCATCGTCGGCGTGCAGATGGGATGGGTGCTCCGCCCGTTCATCGGGTCGCCCGACACCGAGTTCACGTTCCTCCGCCCGATCAAGAGCAACGCGGCGGAAGCGATCTTCGGCTCGATGGGGCAACTGATGGGTATTCAAGAGTGAGGCGTTTGCTCCGGGCCCTGAACGCTCTGCTCAAGGGCCGCTCGCTCCCGACGCGTCAGACCGTACTCATCGGAATCACCTTCGCGGCCGCGTACGGGCTGTGCATGAGCAGCTTCGGCGCCTGGTCGCCCGAGCGCGCCGTCATGCCACTGGTCGGAGCGATGAAGGCCCCCTTGGTGCTCGCGCTCACGACGCTCGTCTGCGTGCCGGCGTTCTGGGGCTTGTGCGGCGCAACCGGCCGGAGTGACTGGTTCCGGGTTGCGCTCAAGTGCGTCAGCGAGAGCCAGGCGGTGGGCGCCGTCGCGCTCGCGGCGCTCGGTCCTCTCGTCGTCGTCGGCTACCTCGCGGGGATCGGCGAGGCGACGGCGCTCGTGCTCAACGCGTTCGCGTTCGCGATCGCGATCGCGGCCATCGCGGCCCAACGGGCGCTTTGGACAAGGCTTCGCAAACTGATGGGGCGTGGAGGAGCGCCGGCCCGGCTGTTGGCCTGCTGGTTCGTCTTGTACGGATTCGTCGGGGTCCAGGTGGCGTGGATGGTGCGCCCGGTGATCGTGCCCCGAGACGAACCGTTCGGACTGCTGCGCGACGAGCCTTTGACGAACGGGTACGTCGCGGTCGCTCGGGTCGTGTGGGCGGCGATCAACGACTCGCTCGGCGGATCAGTACAACCGCGGGACGAAGCCGACCATTTGGAGCCCTATCTTTAACATCGGAACGAGTCTTCACGCACACCAGGAGAACCCCATGGAACTCGCTCTTAATCACTTCGTGACCCTCGGACAGTCGGGGTTGCGGGTCAGCCCGCTCTGCCTCGGAACGATGACGTTCGGCCAGGAATGGGGCTGGGGGAGCACTGTCGAAGACTCGAAGGCCATCATCGACGCCTACCTCGACAAGGGCGGTAACTTCCTCGATACCGCGAACATCTACACCAAGGGACACTCCGAAGCGGTGATAGGTGATCACTTCCACGAACGCGGCGACCGCGACCGCGTGGTGATCGCGACCAAGTGCACCGGCAACATGTTCCTGGGTGATCCGAACGGAGGCGGGAACGGGCGGAAAGCGTTGATGGCGTCGGTTGACGAAAGTCTGAGACGGCTCAAAACCGACTACATCGACCTTCTCTGGAGCCACTTCTGGGATCAGAACACGCCGATTACGGAGATGCTCGCGACGTTCGACGACCTGGTGCGTTCCGGCAAGGTGCGATACGTCGGGCTGAGCGATCACCCGGCGTGGGTGTGCGCGATGGCGCAGTACGAGTGCCGTGCGAACGGGTGGGCGCCGCTCATCGGCCTTCAGATCGAGCACAGCCTGATCGAGCGTTCGGTCGAAGGCGAGTTGATGCCGATGGCCCGCGCGTTGGGCATGGGCGTGACGCCCTGGAGCCCTCTCAAGTACGGGATCCTGACCGGGAAGTACACCCGGGATAACCAGCCCGAGAAGGGCGACGCGAGAGCCGCCGGCAGCGAGCACCTCAACGAACGGGCGTTCAAGATCATCGACGCTCTTCTCGGGGTCGCCGCCGAGGTCGACGCCGAGCCGGCACAGGTGGCGCTGCGCTGGGTGCTCGACCGTCCGGGCGTGGACAGCCCGATCTTCGGCGCACGGACCATGAAACAACTTGAGTCGAACGTCGGTGCGCTCGGCGTCACGCTCACCCCTGAACACACCAAGGCGCTCGACGGCGCGAGCGCCATGAAGCAGTCCTTCCCGTTCGACTTCGTCGAGGGTGTCAAGAAGGTCATCCAGGGCGGCACCAAGATCAACGGAGCCCAATGGGACCCATGGGACATGGCGCCGGCGAATAGTGACGAGCGTTGGTGAGTTGGTTCTTGAACAAGCGAATGATTGAGGGGCGCGCGCTCGCGACGGGCGCCTTTCAGGATGAGCGAGGAGGCCGGGCATGGTGACACGCAAGTTGCTTCGATCGACGTTCGACGCTGGGGCCGAGTACGAGACCTACGTCCAGACCGGCAACCCCGGCCAGATCGACGCGTGGCGAAGCGTCGAGGCCCAGATAGCGTTGACCGATGCACAGCGATCACTGATCGAGGGGTTTGTCCGCGAAGTCAACGTCGTGGTCAGCAGCGGAACATGGTGCGGCGACTGCGCCCAGCAGGGCCCCGTCCTGGCCGCTATCGCTGCGGCGAACCCCGGAAAGGTGCGGATCCGGTTTGTTGATCGCGACGAGCACTCCGACTTGTCAGAACGCGTCAAAATCAGCGAGGGCCTCCGTGTGCCGACGGCGATCTTCTTGAACGAGGACTTCGACTTCATCGACCTCATCGGCGACGGAACGCTGAGCCGGTACCGCGCGAAAGCCGCGAGAGCGCTGGGTGCGGCGTGCCCGCTGCCCGGTGCGCCGATCGACGCGGATGAACTGGCCTCAACGACCCAAGACTGGGTCGACATTTTCGAACGCGTCCATCTCTTGAATCGGCTGAGCCCCAAGCTCCGGCAGCGGCACGGCGATTAAGAACGCGTTTGTCGACTTCCGAGAACCCAGAGCAAGAATCACCCTAAACAGGCCGTGCTCAATGTGTTCGGCGTACCCGCACTTTCTTGTGCGAGATTCAGATTGTGTGATTGACACAGGGTTTGCGACCAGTATGCTCAGGAGTGAGAGACCGCTGGGAGAGAGGCGAGACGCTCCTGTCTGTACGTAGACGGCGTTGATGCTCCAGCGGCATGGCCTCGGAGTTATCGGCGCCGTCGTTGCGCGCCCGCACAGAGCAGGAGAGACATGATGAAGAACGTTATTGCGCTCGTTTCGATCGCTGGCATCGCTGCCGCGGCTTCGGCCGTTGACTTCGCGACCGACATTGACCGTTCGGGTTACGAAATCGTCGGCGCCACCGGCGTTTCGCTCGACGATGGTCGCGTCGTCCGCACCACCTCGCAGTACGACAACACCAACGCCGCCACCGAAGGCTTCTTCAACATCCAGGGCACGCAGAACATCAACACCGAGCTCGAAGTCCTCGGCTTCGATGACTACAGCTCGATCGCCACGAACAACATTCTCCTCGAAGAGTTCACCTTCGTTGGTGGCGTCAACTCGGCCGGCACCTTCGGGCCTGGCCCGGGCGGCGTGGTCTTCTTTGACTTCTTCGATAGCTCGGGTGCATTCGTGGACGGCATTGGTGTCATCCTCCCCGAGGGTGGCAACTTCATCTGGACGCTCACCGCGGCCACTCCGTTCGAGATCGCCGCTGATGGCTTCGTCCAGATGAGCTTCGACGACGAAGACCTGTTCTCGACCGGCACCACCGCCCAGACCGCCCAGTGGTTCTCGACCGCTGACGACGCCCTCGTCGGTGACAACGGACTGAACAACGGCTTCGTCAGCCCGGGCACCGGCGCCGACCTGAACTTCGCCTTCGCTATCACCGGCACCGAGGTCCCGACCCCGGGCGCCGCCGCGGTCCTCGGCCTCGCCGGCCTCGCCGCGACCCGTCGTCGCCGCTAATCGCTCTGCGGTCGCCCTTTCTTCGTTGCGACCCACGGAAGGGTGACATTGAATCAAGGGCACCCCGCGGCTTGGCCGCGGGGTGTTTTTTTATCGTGACATGGTCCTCAAAGTCGTCTTCCAGCGCCCGCGCCCGTTCGTCGTCGTGGAACCATCCCTAACCGACGCGTCGTAGTCGCGCAGCCTATTTCAGCGCGTGCTCGCCCCGAGCTTCTCGCGAGGCGTTGAGAGCCGCGAACGCCGGCGGGTGGTGCTTCACCAGCCGGAGCAACTGACTTGGCGTTGTGGTGAGCCTCGTCGCGGCGACGCGAGGGTCGAACCCGCTTGCGTCGAGCACGTCTAAGGCCTCGGCCAGAAGCGCCGGGTACTCCGCGTGCTTCGGATTCACGACGAGCTTCGTGCCTTGGAGCCTTCGACGCCACAACGCGGATCGAATGTCGCCATCCGGAACGAACTCGCGATGCTCGACCGCGAGGTTCAGGCGGAGCCGCCTGATCGCGACGCGGCGGTTCTCTTTTACGGATCGGCGTTCGCCAGCCTTTGCTCGAACGCCCGTCGCGTGGTGGGTCAGTTCGACCGCCGTCTCGACCTTGTTGCGGTTCTGGCCGCCGGGTCCGGACGTCCGGCTTCGCCCCTGCGTGCACTGTTCGAGCAGAACGTCGTCGGACAATGCCGCCGGATGGGGCGGGCGTTCGACAGGCTTCTCGAAGGGCAAGAGATCCATGAGCTAGCGTGCGGTCGTCGGGGTCGGCGTGAGCGAGATTCCGTCGGCGCCTTGCGACTCGAGCACGTCCGCGCCGAGTGAGGCGATCATCGCCGCGTTGTCGATGCAGAACTCTGGCTTCGGAAGCTTCAACTCAAGATCATGCTCGTGGGCGAATCGAGCGAGTTCGCTTCGCAGGTGCGAGTTCGCGGTCACTCCCCCACCGGCGATGAGGGCTCGGGCCTCTGGGACGCGCTCGTCGAGGGCACGCCCGAGTTTGAGCATGACCGCCTTCACGGCCGTGCGCTGAAACGATGCGGCGAGATCGCGGCGGTCGATGTCGCTGACATCCGTAAGTTCGCGTGGGAAGCCTCCGCCTTCCTTGGCCGGGCGGGGGGTACCCCGAACGGTGTAGAGCACGGCGGTCTTAAGGCCTGAGAACGAAAAGTCGAGCGGGCGTTTGGGCAGGCGCGGTACCGGAAGGCGAAAGCGACCCGGATCGGCGTCGGGCTCCGATGCGAGGCGATCGACCTCGGGCCCGCCCGGGTGTGGCAGCCTCAGGATCTGCGCGACTTTGTCGAACGCCTCGCCCATCGCGTCGTCGATGGTCGAACCGACACGCTCGAACTGCGTACGGCTCGCGACGCGGTAGATCGCGGTGTGCCCACCCGAAACCACGAGGCCGAGCGCCGGGAACACGTCGGCGTGGTCGACGGTTTCATCGTGACGCAGCCGAACGGCGTCGAGATGCGCGTGAACGTGGTTGACCCCAACAAGCGGAACGCCCAAAGACCACGCGAGCGCCTTGGCCGCCGCGACCCCGACGAGCAGCGACCCGACCAGGCCGGGTTGATTGGCGACGGCGACGGCGTCGAGGTCACGCGGCGTGATGCCCGCCTGAGCGATCGCTTCGCGGACGACCGGTTGGATGCGTTCGACGTGCGCACGGCTCGCGATCTCGGGAACGACACCGCCGTACTCGGCGTGGAGATCGTGCTGGGTCGCGACAACCGATGAGCGCACGAGACCGTCCCCCTCGACGATCGCGGCGGCGGTTTCATCGCAACTCGACTCGAGGCCCAGGACGAGCATCAGGGCTCGGGAGTATCCGCCGAATCGATGACCTCGGGGAGCGGGGTGACGCCGGCATCGATGAGCCAGCGCTCGATCTGTGGGTTGTCGATCCTGAGGGTTGCGAGGACATGACCGTTCGCATCACGAACCACGATCGTGCCGCCCTCGATGTCGGCGTCGTCGGGAATGAAATCGGGCGGGCTGGTGTCGGCCGCGGCTCCTTCGCCGACCTCTGTCTCGAGCACTTCGATCTGGCGGTCCACGCGGTTGAGACTCCGGAGCACGCGTTCCCTCGCGAGGCGGGCGTCGGCGAGGGCGTCGATCGAGACCTCGTCGATCTCCGGGTTGTTGGCCTCGCCGGTCTGGATCCACTCCCCGGTGTCGATTCGGGCCTGCAAGGCCTTGAGAGCCGCGGCGAGCTGCGGATCGGCGAGCTTCTGCACGACGATCTCGGGGTCGTTCCAGCCTTCGTCATCCATGTCCGACTCGACGATAATCTCCTGCTGGCGGCGGGCGGTCGCGAGTTCGATTGCCTCTTCGTCGGTCAAGGGCAAGTAATACCCAGGCGAAGGATCGACGCCCCAGATGCCCGAATCGTCCGTGCGTTGCAGGCTCCGCCCGCTCGGGAGGAAGTACCGCTGCTCGGTGAGCTTGAGCACGGCGCCCGGGTTCGACCCGGTGAGCGAACGGACCGACTGGACCGATCCCTTTCCGAAGGTTCGGGTGCCCAGAACGATGGCACGGTCGTTCTCGGTCAGCGCGCCGGCGAGGATCTCCGAGGCGCTCGCCGATTGCTCGTTCACAAGAACGACTATGGGCGCATCGGTGATTGTTGTCTCAAAGCTCGCGTTGGCGATCTCCTCGGGATACGCCCGCCCCCGGGTCGAGACGATCACGCCCTCGTCGAGGAACATGTTCACGATCGAGATCGCTTCGGACATCAACCCGCCCGGGTTCGAGCGCACGTCGATGATGATGCCTTGTGCCATCGCCTCGGGCGAGCCGATGCTGTCGAATGCCTCGAGGAATTCTCGCGCCACGCTCGGGGTGAACTGACTCACGCGGATGTACGCGATGCGCCGCTCCGGATCGATCTCGTACTGCCAGCGCCCTTCGTCGGTCGGGTCGCGGTGGAACCCGGTCACCGACTTGGTCTTGATCTCGCCGCGGATCACTGTGATGTCCGTCGGCGATCCGTCGCGGTCGACGGTGAGGGTGACCGGGGTGTCCGGGTCGCCCTTGAGCATATCGATCGACTCGCTGATCGGGAGGCCCTGCGTCGACACGCCATCGACCTCGAGCACGATGTCGTCGGCAAGGATCCCGGCACGGAACGCGGGCGACCCGTCCAGCGGGGTGACTATGTGGAGATACTCGTCCTTCAGATTCACCTCGGCGCCGATCCCGACGTACTCGCCGGTCAGGGCCTTGTTGAAGTCGTCGTTGAATTCCGGCGGGACGTAGGTCGCGTAGGGATCGTCGAGGGCCTCGAGCATCCCTCGGATCGCGGCTTCCTGAAGGTCCTCGTCGCTCGGAGGCTCGAACGCGTACTGAGCGATGAGCGCCCGGACATCGATCAACGGATCGAAGAACCGGTAGTCCGACCCGCTCCGGGCGACAGCGAAGGTGGACCCAACCACCGCAACGCCAAGGATGCCCAAGAGGATCGGGAGGGTCCAGCCGCGACGGGCGTGACCGGAGGTCGCGCTGGGGCTGGTCAGTGAGCGGGACGCCAATCGTTTCGCTTCCTTCATGGCGGATGGTACGGGGCCCGGCCCCCGTCAGTTCTGCGCCCGGTGAAACGGGGCGGTGGTTCGGCCCGGAAGGCCCTTTCAGAACCGGATTTGGCGTTGTGCCGCTCGGGAGGGATACTGAACCTGATGTACGACCCGCAGGAGACCACGTGGGGGGCGAGCCCCGAGTCGGAGACCAAGCCGTCTCCCAGGCGGTTACCACCCGACGATTCTCCCCCGGATCGCATCGGTCCCTGCGTGGTCCGGGACAAACTGGGCGAGGGTGGATTCGGGCAGGTCTTCCTGGCCGACCAGCTCGAGCCGGTGCGCCGCAAGGTCGCGATCAAGATCATCAAGCCCGGCATGGCCTCGGACGGGCTGATCGCGCGATTCGAGCAAGAACGCCAGGCCCTCGCGGTCATGAGCCACCCCGGGGTCGCCAAGGTCTACGACGGCGGGGTGACCGAATCGGGACGGCCTTACTTCGTGATGGAGTTCGTCGACGGTCAGCCACTCGTGCGGTTCGCCGACACCCAGCGTATGACGGTCCGCGAACGGGTCGAGCTGATGGTGCAGGTGTGCGAGGCGGTGCACCATGCGCATATGAAGGGCGTCATCCACCGCGATCTGAAGCCCGGCAACATCCTCGCGCGGATGATCGACGGGAAGCCCCGGGCAACGGTGATCGACTTCGGCATTGCCAAGGCGCTGCACAAGGGCCAAGACGGCTTCAGCGAAGACGTCGTGACCGAGATCGGCCAGGTCATCGGGTCGCGCGACTACATGAGCCCGGAGCAGGCGGGCAGCGGACCAGACGACATCGACACGCGCACCGACGTGTACGCGCTGGGCGTGGTGCTCTACGAGCTGATCACCGGCGTGACGCCCTTCGACAAGAACGCGATGCGGTCCGCGTCGTTCGTCGAGCTCCAGCGGATCATCCAGATGGTCGACCCGGCCAAGCCCAGCACGCGTTTCCGCGATCTTCAGCATTCGGCGATCGCACAGCCCGACCCTCGGACGCACCCCGAGACGCTCGCGTACAACCGCCGAGGCGACGAGCGTGCCGTCGCGCGCATGCTCCGGGGCGAGCTCGACTGGATCTGCATGAAATGCCTCGAGAAGGAGCGCCACCGCCGGTACGACACGGCGGGCGCGCTCGCGGAGGAACTCAGCCGGTTTCTCTCGGGCGAGGCGGTGGCGGCCGGTCCGCCCAGCGGCTTCTACAAGGCACGCAAGTTTGTTCGACGCAACAAGGCAGGCGTCGCGGCCAGCGCGTTCACGCTGCTCGCGCTTGTCTTCGCGACCGGGACGTCGACGGTCTTCGCGCTGTCTGAGACTCGGCAGCGCCGGCTCGCCGACCAAGCCAGAGACAACGTCGAAACCGTCAGCGACTTCCAGTCGGACATGCTCTGGCGCGTGAATCGCACGCAGATGGGGAACGATGTTCGAGACCGACTGCGGCGCGAGATCTCGGAGCGGCTCGCGGCAAGGGGCGCCACTCAGGAACAGATCGACCAGTTGCTCGCGTACTTCGAAGGCACGATCGGCCTGCTCGATACCGCTTCGATCGCGATGGGTGTCGTGCAAGACAACATGCTCGCCGATGCGGCCGCGTCGATCGAGCGGAGGTACGGAGCCGATCCGATCATCGGGGCGACGCTCCGGCAGACGGTGGGCGACACGTACCTTGCCCTCGGGCGGTACGACGATGCGCAACCGCAATTCGAGACGGCTCTCAACGTCCGCAGGGCCTCGCTCGGCGAGGGGCACCCCGACACGCTCGAGACGATCAACAGCCTCGGACTGGTTCTCGAAGCCACCGGTGACCTCGAGGGCGCGCAGGCAAGGTACGAGACCGCGCTCGACGGCTATCGAACCGTCCTCGGCCGACGCAACCACGAGACGCTCAACGTGATGGCCAATCTCGCGAGCCTGCTCCTCGCGATGGGCAAACCGGCGGACGCGATGCCATACGCCCAAGAAGCCGCCGAAGGCCTCGGCGAGTCGATCGGATCTCGGCACCCCGACACGCTCGCGGCGCTCAACAACCTCGGGAGCGTGCTCGCCGCCGCCGGTCAGTTCTCGCAAGCCGATGAAGCGCTCGGTGAGGCGATCGAAGGTCGGAGGTCGGTGCTCGGACCGACCCACCAAGCGACGCTCTCGAGTCTGCACAACCGCTCGGTCGTGCGCCGGGGGCTGGGCGACTACGAAGGGGCGTTCGCCGATGCGGACGCCGCCGTGTCCGGACGCCGGGCCGCCTTGGGTGACAAGCACCCCGACACGCTCGCGTCGATCACGAACCTCGGGGCGCTCTTTGAGGCGACCAACCGCTCCGAGCAAGCCCTCCCGTTGCTGGCCGAAGCAAGCCGTGGGTTCTTGGAAGCCGAGGGGTTCGGCCCCGACCACGCGAGCACCATCTCGGCCAACAGCCTCCTGGCCACGAACCTGTTCAAGCTGGGCCGGCTCGAAGAAGCGGAGACGCTTTACCGCGACGTGCTGCGCAAGCGGGAGCGGCTGCTCGCGACGGACCATCCCGAGACCCTCGGAACGATGGTGAGCCTCGGGTCGCTCCGCCGCGCGAGGGGCGATTTCGACGAAGCGGTCGAGCTTCAGCAGGACGCGACGAGGAAGCTCCGCGAGGCCCTGGGCCCGGAGCACCCCGACAGCTTGAGGGGAGCGTTCGCGCTCGGGCAATCGCTCGAAGCCTCGGGCGAAACCGAGGAGGCCGAACGGGTGTATTCGGGGACGATTGAGTTCGCGAAGACGCAGGGCCATCCCGATCTGGGCGAGATGCTCCACCGGCACGGGTACGTGTTGGGCGTTCTGGGTCGGTACGCCGACGCGGCTCCGGTGCTCGAAGAAGCCAATCTGGTGCTCGTCCGTACAAGAGGCGAGGCGTTTGGACTCACGATAGAAAACACGGCGACGCTGGCCGGCCTCTACGAGCGTTGGGCTCAAGAAGACCCGGAGGGCGGGCACGAAAAGCGGGCCGCAGAATGGCGCGAGCGCCTTGAGGCGAATCGCCAGCCATAGCTCTCAGGCGATCCGACCGCACTACAGTTTCGCGTGCCCCCTCCCAAAGAACGCACCGCCATCAAGGTTCAGGCCGAGCGAGCTGTGCTCGCGGCTGTCCGTCTGCCCGAGAGCCGGTTCGACCCCGCCGACCCGTTCGGCGAGCTCCGCGAACTCGCCGCCCAGGCGGGGGCCGTGGTCGTCGGCGAGATTGAGCAGCGGCGCGAGCGCCCCGAGGCGGGAACCTACATGGGCCGCGGCAAGGTCGACGAGCTCCGGGGTCTGTGCGAGACGCTGAACGCCAAGACGATCGTCTTCGACCACGAGCTCAGCCCCAAGCAGATCGCGGCGATCGAGCGGATCACAGAGCGGAAGGTGCTCGACCGATCGGAGCTCATCCTCGACATCTTCGCGAGCCGGGCAACGACGCGGGAAGCCAAGCTCCAGGTCGAGCTGGCCCAGCTCGAGTACACGTTCCCGCGTCTGCGGGCGATGTGGGACCACCTCGAACGCATCGTGGGTTCGGGCGGCATCGGGGGCGTCGGCACCAGGGGCCCCGGTGAGCAGCAGCTCGAGATCGACCGGCGCCTCGTCCAGCGTCGCAAGAAGCTGCTGGAGACCGAGCTCAACCAGATCCGCGAACGCAAACGCCGGCAGGTCGAACAGCGCAACGTCGATCACTTCACGGTTGGGTTGGTCGGGTATACCAACGCCGGCAAGAGCACGCTGTTCAACACGCTGACCGCCGGCGGGGCGTACGCCGATGACCGTGTCTTCGCGACGCTCATGACCCGTACGCGCGAGTGGGACCTCAAGGGCGTCGGACCCGAAGGAGCCGGCGGCGGGCTCACGGCGATGCTCTCCGATACGGTTGGGTTCGTTCGCGACCTGCCCCACCACCTCGTCGCGAGTTTCCGCGCGACGCTCGAGGAAGCGACGCACGCCAACCTGCTGCTCATCGTCCTCGACGCGGCTGATCCGGCGGCGCAGCTGCATCTCGAAACGGTGCGGAGCACGCTCGAGGAGGTGTTCGATGAGGTGCAGCACGCCGAGGAACGGGCCGCCAAGAAGTCAGAACACACCGGCGCCACGGTTGACCGTTGGACACCGCCGGAATGCGTGCTCGTGCTCAACAAAGCCGACAAGCTGGCGGACAACCGCGAGTTGCTGATTTGGAAGCAGCGCGAGCCCGACGCGATCGCGATTTCCGCGTTGCACGACGCGGAGGACCCCCACCGCCTCTCACTCGGTCACGACGAACTCGTCGCCCGCGTACGCAAGGCGGCGATGGGCGCCCCGAGGCTGCTCGACGTCACCATCCCGCTCAGCGACAGCCGCACGGTGCACGTGATCGAGAACCGCGGCACGGTGATCGACCGGACCTACAACGGGGAAACCGTCACGCTCCGAGCCGAGATCGGTGAGCGGCAGATCGCTCAACTACGCTCGGCCGGGGCGCGGATGACCCTGACCCCGGTGGGTGACGACGCGATGCCGATCGATGAACCGGCGCCGGCGTGGAAGCCACCGTCGGAGGCCTGAGTTCAGGCCGATTGAGCAGACTTGAACGACTGGCAGCCGCTGATCGGGGTGACCTTGAGACTCCGGCTGGCGTTGTCGGGGTGACCGCACTCGGTGACGAGGTCTTCAGGACCTTCGCCGTTGATGCGGATCTGAACGATCTTGTCCTGCGGGCCGCTGTTTTCGCCAAAGTGAGCGCAGAGGCCGCACTGTCCATCGGTGAGCTTGAGCATCGGAACCTCCTGGGGGTGACCCCGTCCTTGGATACGTTCCAATCTTCGACTCTCCGAGCGGTTCGGGGGCGGAGAACGGGTCTCAACTGCTCAACCGATCTTGAGACTCGGTTTCAGGTGCGTGTTCTAGGACTCGGGAGCGTTGTTCTTGGGCATGCGGGCCGCCTGCCATCGGGACACCTCATCAGCTGGCCCCACGCTCCCGGTTCTGATCCAGGTTCCGAGAACGCGCCGCTGGACACCCGCGGGGCTCGCGCCGATACTTTGGGCCGCCCTGCGAGGGGCCTGGCCACCATAGCTCAGTTGGTAGAGCGAAGCTTTCGTAAAGCTTAGGTCGCTGGTTCGAGTCCAGTTGGTGGCTTTGAAGAGGCTGTTGATTCCAGGCGGGCGATATCACGCCCCCTCGGCCAGCCTCCGCGGGCGACGCTGCTTCTGATGCCGGATGATCTCGCCGGTGACGAGGTAGACCACGTCCTCGGCGATGTTGGCCATCAGGTCGCCCACGCGTTCCAATTCGCGGCCGAGCCGGTAGAGGTTCAGCGCCGTGTCGCCCTTGGAAGGCTCACGCTCGATCCACGCGGTGATCTCGTTGAAGAGCTGTTGGTCGAGGGTGTCGATCACACGGTCGCCGTCGACCAAGCTTCGGGCAACGCTGACATCTTCGTCGAGCACGGCTCGCAGCAGCGTTTGGCAGAGCACCGGGACGCGGTCGCCGAGTTCGCTGAGGGCTGTGGGCCACTTGGGCGGGCAGACCGGGTCGAGTTTCTGGGTGACCTTCGCGATGCTGGTCGCGTGGTCGGCAACGCGTTCGATATCCGCGTTGGCCTTGAGGCAGAAGGTGATCAGCCGGAAATCTTGGCCATACGGACGCTGGAGCGTCAGCAACCTGAGGCATTCGCGCTCGATCTCGACCTCTTCGTTATCGACCTGATCGTCGCGGAGGCGAACCTCGCCCGCAACCTCGTGATCGACGGTCCACAAGGCGTGGAGCGACGCTTCGAGCATATCGATTGAGACGTTGGCCGACCTCACCACGCGGCGGCGGAGCTTGGCCAAGTCGCGATCGAGCGACGACGGCACCACGTTCGGTGCGTGCGTTGCCTCGTTCGGATTGGGCGTCTCGTGTGGCATGGCTTTGGCTCTGCACGCCTGGGGGCCGCGGCGTGTTTGCTGGGGCATCGCGCGGGGCGCTTCTCAGCGGGCGATGGGATTGAGACGATAGCGCTGCCAGGGTGGTCAGCGTCCGTAATATGAGTCAATCGGTAGCAAACTGCGTTGATTTCACGCCTTATGCACCGTTTGCTCACGAAATCTTGACGCCCGACGTCCGAGCGGCACGGGCCGGCTCGCTTTCGGATGTGCTGAGGCGGCGTGCAAGCGTGCGAAGCAAGGTGCCCGCATCAAGGTAGCTCTGGGGTGGGCGCCAGTAGACCTCGGCCAGTGGCTCGCCCTGAACTGTTCTGGCGTTCGTTTGCGCCAGTGCCGCCGACACCGATCGAACCGTTCCGGCAACGCCTCCGAGCACGCCCAGCACCAAGGCTGGGTCGGGGCAGAGGAACACGACGTCACCGGCACGCCGGGTGACCGTGCGCACCCGGAGCTGTGCGGCGCCGGCTCGGATCCGAGCGAGTTCTGTTAATCGCTCAACCGCTGCCGGCACGGCCCCGTACGCGCTGGTCAGATCGGACTCGACCTGATCGATCGCGGCGTCGTTTTCAGCGGTCGCGAGTCGGCGATAGGCCTCGAGGCGACGGGCGTCGCTGGGGATGTACGCCCTCGGGATCACACCGTGGACGCCCAGGTCGACGGTCGTATGGCTGACCGTCTGTTCACCGGGCGCCCGGGTCAGGTCTTTCACCGCGTGCTCGAGCAGGCGGCAGTACATCTCGTAGCCGACGGCGGCGATGTGACCGGATTGCTCGGCGCCGAGGATGTTGCCGGCGCCTCGGATTTCGAGGTCGCGCATCGCGATCTTGAACCCGGCGCCGAGCATCGAGTACTGCTCGATCGCCTTGAGGCGTTTCTGTGCGACCTCCTTCACCGTCCGGTCGGCGGGGAGCAGGAGATAGCAGTACGCCCGGTGCTTATACCGACCGACGCGTCCGCGGAGCTGGTGCAGGTCGGCGAGGCCGTACCGATCGGCGTCGTCGATGATCATCGTGTTGGCGGTGGGGTTGTCGATCCCGCTCTCGATGATGGTTGTGGCGATGAGGATGTCCGCCTCTCGGCGCATGAATTTCAGCATCACGCTCTCGAGCTGCTTGGGCTCCATCTGACCATGCCCGATGACGATCCGCGCGTCGGGTGCGAGCTTCTGGACTTCGTCGGCGACGGACTCGATGTCGTAGACGCGATTGTGGACGTAATAGACCTGCCCCTCACGAGCCAGCTCTCGTTCGATGGCACGCTTCACGCGTGTTGCGTTGTACGGGATGACCTCGGTCACGATCGACCGACGGTCGAGCGGGGGCGTGGTCAGCGAACTGATATCTCGGAGGCCCAGGATCGCCATGTGCAGGGTGCGGGGGATCGGGGTCGCGCTCAGCGTGAGCACGTCGACCTGGGTCCGGAGCCGCAGGAGCGTCTCTTTGTGCTCGACACCGAATCGTTGCTCTTCGTCGATGACCACCAAGCCCAAGTCTGCGAAACGAACGTCCTTGCTCAGCAGGCGATGGGTGCCGATGACGACGTCGATCTGCCCCTTGCGAGCCGCGGCGAGCGTCGCGTTGATCTCTTTGGTGGTCTTGAACCGGCTGAGACTCTCGACGCGGAACGGGTACGCCGCGAAACGCTGCCGGAAGGTGCGTTCGTGCTGCTCGGCGAGCACCGTTGTCGGGACGAGGACGGCGACCTGCTTGCCGAACTCACACGCCTTGAACGCGGCGCGGATCGCGACTTCTGTCTTACCAAACCCGACGTCGCCGCAGAGCAGGCGGTCCATCGGGCGTTCGCTCGACATGTCCTTCTTGATCTCTTGGAGCGCCGCGAGCTGGTCTTCGGTCTCGGTGTAGGGAAACTCGCCCTCGAACTCGCGTTGCCACGTGGTGTCGTCGGGGAAGCGCGTCCCGGGGAGGTGCTCGCGCGCCGCTCGCACCCGAAGCATCTCGGCCGCGAGTTCACGGACCGAGTCGCTGACCTTGGCTTTCTGGTTCTTCCACTTGGTGCCGCCGATGTGGCTCAGGGGGGGCTTCCCGCTGAACCCGCCGACGTACTTCTGCACCATGTCGATCTGGGCGGCGGGGACGTGCAGGCGGCTCGAACCGGCGAACTCGAGCGTGAGATACTCGATCATCTCGGGCTTCGAGGCCTTCTCGCTCTTTGTCTTCGCCTTCTTCTTTATCGGCGGGGGCTTCTTGGGCGTCGTCGGGCCCCTTGCCGGGAGCAGCTCGAGGCCGACGAACTTGGCGATGCCGTGGTCTTGGTGGACGACGAAGTCACCCGGGGCGATGTCGAGGAACGTGTCCATCGCCCGCCCGGCGCGGAGCTTGCCCCCCCGCCTGCGGACCTCGAACCGATGCAAGATCTCGTGATAGGGCACCAAGGCGAAGGCGTCCCCCGCGCCCTCGGCGCCGTCACGCCCCCAGATGAACCCTCGGTGCAGGTACCCGTCGCGCGGAGCGATGCCCTTCGCGTCCTGCTCGACCAGCATCTCGCCGAGCCGATCACGCTCGCCCGAGCTTTGGCAAGGCACGACGACCCGGGCGGATACAGACAGTTCTTTGAGCTCGTCGATGGCTGTGCCGGCGTCGCGGTCGAGTTCGGGGAGTGACTCGACCGGGAGCTCGACGCGTACATCGCTCGACGCCTGCCCCGGGCTGAACTGGTTGATTTCCGCGAGGGCGTGGAATCGCGAGCCGAGGAGCTTGAGGACCGCCGGAGGTCCGTCGATCGAGCGGCCGTCGTGCGCACGCTCGAAGTAACCACGACCTTGCTCGACGACCTCGAGCGTCTCGGAGATTAAGACGATCGCTCGATCAGGGATCAGCTCAACCGGGTTCACGCCGCCGCTCGTGGGCATCAGCTTGCTGGCGTCGGCGGCGAAAAGCTCCACGGCGTCGAGGGCACGATCGGAGCCGAGGGTGTCCGGATCGACTTCGCTCAGGCGATCGATCTCGTCCCCAAAGAAGTCCAAGCGGACGGGGACGCCCGACTCTTCGTCTCGTTCCGCCCCCTTCGGCCTCACGACCGCACCGGCGGCAGGGAAGACGTCGAGGATGCCTCCTCGCAGGGCCACGTCGCCCGGCTCCTCGACCGCGTCGACGCGTCGGTACCCGAGGGCGACGAGCCAGCTCAGCAGATCGGTCGGGTCGGCCTCGTCGCCCAACGCCAAACGACGGGCGAGGCCGCCCAAGTCGTCGGGCGTCGGCAGCCTCTGCATCAACGCCTGGATCGGCGCGAGGATCACCGGGTGCTCGGACTCGGCGAGGTGATAGAGACTGAGGGCTCCGGCAAGCCGCCTCGCGGCCAAATCTGGGCTCACGCCCGTTTCTCCGGGCAGCACCTCAAGGGCCGGAAGATGGATCGTGTCGACGCCGACCGAAACGAGTTCGTCTTCGGCCTCGTCCGCTTCGTCGATGTGGGCCCCGACGAGAATCACCGGGCAACCGAGTTCTCTCGACAACGCAGCGGCGACCAACGTTGTGCTCGACCCAGCGGCCCCGGTCGCAACGCACCGTCGGCGCGCACGGAGAGCTTCGGCCAGCGAGCGCACGGCCGGGTGCTGGGCGATCGGGATAAGCGGATCGAACTCGCCGGCCACTCGGCACGACCATAGGAACGGTCACCGGGCCGACGCTCAGTCGAACCGCAAGTAGGGCGCGATCCGTTCGGCGGTCTTCTCGCCAACGCCGTGGACGCGTTTGAGCTCGCTCGGGTCGTGAAAGGGGCCATCGAGCTGTCGCGAGCGGACGATCCGGGCCGCGAGCGCCGGGCCGATTCCCGGGAGCAGGTCGAGCTCGGCGGCGGTTGCGGTGTTGATCCGGATTCGGGCCGACTGCGACGGCGCGGACGGCTCGGGGACCGTTTTCTGGGCCGGCGTCTGGGTGGGTGTCGTCGCCTCCACCGGCGCGGCACTGGACGGAGCTTCCGCGACCGTCGCCGGCGGCCCCAGAGCCTCACCCACGAATCCGCTCGTTGAAGCGACGTCGACCGGATCGATCGGTGCTGCGGACGGGGGTGCTGGCGTCGGCTCCGACTTCGCCTCGAACGGAGGCTCAGGCGAGGCCAAGGGAGCAAGCGTGAGCACGGTCGGGGCCGCGTCCAGGGCGAGAGGCGTTGTGTCGGTGCGCGTCACGATGGACCAGATGAGTCCGATGGTGGCCGCGCCGCCGAGAAACCCGGCGGCGAGCCATCGGAAGGCCGGGCTCGGCTCGGGGTCGGGAGGCATGGGCGTTATCCACGCCCGCCACGATCGAGGAGTGCCGCGTCGCGGAGCCTCGGGGGAACAGCGGAGTTCTTGAGCGCGTCTCGGAGCTCGGACATCCTGGAGACCGCCGGCTTTGGCTGCCCCTGAACATCGATGAGCCCGCCGCGCGGCATCTCGGCCGGCTGAGGGACGTCGTAGAGCTCGTGCCAAGCGACGGACTGAACGAAGGGCTTCGCGAGGGCGATCCCGGCCACCGCTGTCGCCCAGTCGGCCTGCTGCTCGGGGCTCCAGTCGCCCCGCCAGAACCCAGGCTGGCGGTCGGCGAGCTCCGGAGCGTTGGTCGACTCGGGCGTATCGGAGGGGACACCGATCGTGAGCGCGATCGGCTTCTCGAGCACCGCGTAGCGATCGAGCATGGCGCTGAACGACATGAGGTCTCTGGCCGATTGCCCGTGCTCGGGCTGGCCCATCTGAACTCGGACGCTAAAGCCGTCGACGCTTATGCCGGCCTGGGACACCATTTCCGCGTAGAGGATTGGGGGCAGGCTCCTGCGGTTGCGCGTGTAGTACTCGCCCCAAGGCTGGCTGAGCTCAACGAAGATCTTCGCGGTTGGATGGAGCTTGCGCCCTACCTGGACGCACACCCTCGTGAGATCCATCATCTGGTCAAAATTGAAATGGAAGTTGTCGTTGACGTGGATGCCCGACATCACCGTCCAACGCGAAATCGTCCGGCGATACCTCGTTACAAGGTTCCGGAGGTGCTCGTAGACCAGTTCGCGGAGCGTCTCGTAGTCGTTCTCCCAGATGTAAAGCCACTCGGGGACGCACGCGGAACGGAAGTCGATCACCGGGCCGGCGAAGACCGGGAGCCGCGCTTTGCGCACCGCCCACTCGATCCACTGGTCGGTCCGCTTAAACGAGTACTTCCCCTCGGTCGGCTCCATCTCGATCCAACGCATGGGCATCTGGACAAAGTCGAGTGTTTGCGAGGCGACGGTCTGAGCCGCGGGGCTGAACGAACTCGGCGAGATCACCGAGCCGAGCACCGGACGCTGCGGGAGCACGATGCCCGGACGGTCGGGGCTGAGCACAGGTGTGTTCGCGCGGGCCCGCCCGGGGTGACCGGATGGTGTGCGCTCGACCAACTCGGTGTAGATCTGGCCCGACACCCTCGGCCCAAAGTCGCGGGCGGCGTGTTCGATCGCCAAACGCTCGCTCGCCTCGACGGCGAGCCAGAGGGCCCTGGTAGCGAGACGATGGGCCTCGGGTGAGTAGCCGTGCGACACGTCGGGCACTCCCGCCGGATCGGTGTCGGTGTTGCGCTGCACAACGAGCGCCTCGGTAAAGATCAGCCTCGCCTGTTCGAACAACTCAAGAATCGGGTGGTCGGGAGGCAGGTCGAAGAGCTGCCATTCCTCGAGTTTGTTGAGGAAGAGCATGAGCCGGTGCCGCGCTAGCTCAAGGCTGAGCAAGTATGGCCGCTCGCGTTCTGGCAGCAGACACGTCCGGAGCGTGAGCACCCCCAGCGGGCTCAGTGCGCTGAACCCGTTGGCTTCCGCGGTCTGCTGGGGTGTCGCCTCACCGGCGGCTCGGCCCGGAGACAGCCGGGCCCGCTCGGCCCGGTCGGCGTTGAGTCGTTCTTGGAGTTGGTTGGCGTCGAGGGGCGCGTCCTCGCCGATCGCATGGGCGTCGAGCAACGCGAGCGATTTGGCGTCGAGGGTGACCTGGAGCGACAAACTCGCGGCGTCGGAGTTCGTCTTGGCACACCGCGCGAGCCCCTGTTCGAAAGAGACGTCCCCGGCGACGGGGACCTCCTCGGGTCCGACGAGGCATTCGTGGCGGAGCGTCAGCGCTTCCGCGGGCGTGTCGCCTTCAAAGACGAGAAAGCTGAGCATGCGTTGACCGTATCTCCTTGGAGTATCGGGGGCGTGGTCTTCCCGGGCCCGCCCCCCGAATTCCATCGAGTCAGCGTACATTCTCTCGGGCGCGTCGGCCACGAGCCCAGGAGACGATTCCCGATGGAGACCAACTCGGTGCACAACGTGCCCGGCCAAGGCAACTCTCTGATCCGATCAGATTTGACTCTCCGGGGCCGACGGGAGGGCAAGGTCCGCGACGTGTACGACCTGCCCCCTGACACCCGGGGTGGGCGCGTCCTCGTCGTCGCCAGCGACCGGATCAGCGCGTTCGACGTGGTCATGCCAACGCCGATCCCGGGCAAGGGACGCCTGCTCACCTCGATCGCCGCGTTCTGGCTCCGGTGGATCGAGCGGGAGGGGCTCGCGGCGACCCACCTGATCTCGACCGACGCTGGTGACGTCCCGCAGAGCGGGCTGGGCGGCTCGACCCAACGCTCTGATCTGGCCGGACGGGTCACGATCGGTCGGTCGTGCAGGGTCCTGCCCGTCGAATTTGTGGTGCGAGGCTACCTCGAGGGCAGCGGATGGCGTGACTACGAAGCGAGCGGTTCGGTGTGCGGACACCGGCTCCCCGCTGGCCTTCGACGGTGTGAGAAGCTTCCAAGGCCCTTGTTCACGCCTGCCACCAAGGCCGAACAGGGCGAGCACGACGAGAACATCGGCTTCGACGACGCGGTGCGACTCATCGACAATGTCGCCGGTGAAGGTGCGGCCGAGCGGCTGAGAGACGCGAGCCTCGCGATGTACGAGCGGGCTACGGCGTACGCCTTGCAACGCGGGATCATCCTCGCGGACACCAAATTTGAGTTTGGGATCCCGGAGACGGTCCCCGGGGAACGGGCGGAGCCGATCGTGATCGACGAAGCACTCACGCCGGACAGCAGTCGATTCTGGCCGGCCGATAGATACGAGCCGGGCCACACGCAGCCGAGCTTCGATAAGCAGTACGTTCGCGAGTACCTTGAGGGGCTGGTCGCCTCCGGCGCGTGGGACAAGGCCGCTCCGGGCCCGGCGCTGCCCGCGGAAGTGGTCGACGGTACCCTCGCCCGGTACCGCGAGGCGTCGGCGATGCTCACTGGCGGTTGATGTTCTCGAGTTCGCGAACGGAGCGTTGGCGTTCGCGCGCCGCCATATCGATCCGGTGCTGCTCCATGTCAGGCGGCTCGGGGAACAGAATCCCGAACTCCTTCGACTCCCCCGCTTCGGCGAGCACGTTGATGTTGTCTTCGAACCGAGCCTTGGCGATGTCGTAGCCGAACGGCTGCACGTCGACCGGCGTGTTGTAGTAAAGAGCCTGTGCTTCTTCGAGCGGCAGCGCGGCGATCATGTTAGCGAGCGCCCCGCCGGCCACCATCTGGAAATCGGTGTCCATGAACTCCATGCGGCCCGCGATGCCCCCGTCGGCGACGACCTGGCGGTACTGGGTCTGCATGAAGAACAGGTGGGCCTGCTTGGCGTACTCGAACTGCCCCCGGAAGATCTCGGTTTCGCCCTGGAGGGCGCTGGCGTACGCGCCCTGCAGGCTGCCGTAGACCTCTTGGATGGCGACGTTGGGCGACGAGAGGCGGTCGTACAGGTTTGCCTTAACGAAGTCATCGAGCGTCTTCGAGAAGTTCTCGATCCGGATCGACTGGTTGTTCATGTTCAGGTTTTCGAAGGTTCGAGCCTCGCGATACCAGTACTCGGCTCGGTCGAGTTGACCCCTCCGGTAGAAGAAGATCACGGCGTCGGTCAAGAAGTTCTCGTAGCCGGCGGCATACGAACGGTGGACGCGTTGATCGGACTGGAAGATACCGCCGCGGTCTTCGACTTCCTGGGCCATGTCCCCGTATGCCTGCACGAAGTAGGGGTTTGGGACGCCCTGGAAGTACCCCCGGAGGCCGGCGGCGAAGTCGATGTAGTTGAAGTAGATGTCGCCGCTTCTCCAGAGCGACTGGATGGCCTGCATGGTGATGCGGTCGGCGTTCGTGAAGTCGAAGTTTTTCTCGTTCAAGTCGGTGTAGCGCGTGAGCGCTCGCTCGACCCCCCGGTGCGACCAGTAGACCGAGTGGGCCCCTGGGTGGCGCCAGTCGAGCGGGCCGAACTTCTTGGTGTATCGGATCATGAGCAGCGGGCTCATGTTGAAGTCGTCGATAAGGGTGCGCTTCCGGATCTGCGCCAGCAGAGAGGCCCACGCGGCGGCCTTGGTCTCATCGACGACCATCCCGTCCATCGCGATCGCACGATCGTTGAAGCGCTTGGCGAACTCGTCGCGCATCACCGAGTGTTGGAGCTTGTCGTGGAACGTAAAGAGACGGAGCAGGTCCTTGTCGAGCGAGACGTCGACCTCGGTCTCGATCCGCTCGACCAACGCCGCGACGGCGGGGTCGGCTTCGATCAGTTCGTCGAGCGTCTCGGGGGCGTCGACGATCGGTTGAAGCCAATCGACGTAGCTCTGGATGACATCGACGCGATCGCCCGAGGGACGCGGCGGCTCGCCCAAGATGGAGGTCCACTCCTGGGCCACCTTGCGCCGGTAGTACTGGTTGGAATCGTCGGTGTACCCGCCGATCTTGTGAAGGTAGATCCAGGCGAGTTCGCGGTGCAGCGTGAGGTCGTTGGGGTTTGCCGGGATTCCCTCTTCGCGTAAGAGGTTGATGCCCGCCATCACCCAGTTGTACCGCTCTTCCGGGGTCTGGGTCGCGACCGAGATGTTGTACGCGAGATTCCAGGCATGGAACGCCCACACGCGAGGGAACCGAGGCTGCAGCTTGGTGATCGCCTTCGCGAGCTCAACCGACTCGTGGAATTTGCCTTCTTGCTTGAGGTCGTTCGCACGGATCCAGAGGAAGTTGACGAACAGCCCTCGGAAGGCCCCCATCGCGATGCCCGCCGCCACCTCGGGCGGGTCCGACGAGGTTGCGGTCTCCGCGTAGCCGAGCTCGTTTCGCCCGACCGAGGAGGCGATGATCCCGCTGAGCGCGGCCGAGACCGCCAAGCACACCAAGAGTCCGCCGCCCGCGATCGCCCGATTCCGTGTCGTTGCGTTCATCGGAAAACCTCGTTTCGTTCCGGGGCACCGGCCCCACGGCGCTTACTGCCCCGAATAGGTCGCGAGTTCGCGCTGCCTGAAGGTCAGCCACGCAAGCCCGAAGAATCCGACCGTGAGGACCAGCAGAACCCCCAGACCGCTGGCCATCAGCCGGAACGGGAGCCGTAGCCCGTCGACGATGTGGTTGATCGGCTTGAGATCGGTATAAGGACCGAAGACGCCGGAGACGACCATGGAGACCGAGGTTGTCACGGCCCTGTGGGGCAGGAAGTTCCCGGTCGTGTCGGTATAGCCGTATAGGTCGGCTGCGTTGCCCAGCCAGCCGGCGCCCTCGGCGAGGATAAAGACCCCGCCGGTCACCATCGCGGCCACCGGGAAGCTCAGGAACGTGGCCGACCACACGGCGACCATCGCGATGAACGCGAGCTTCGCCCACAGCACGGCGATCGCCCTGAGATAGTTGATCTGGAACGAGCCCACCTCGAACGTGACGTCGAACCCCTCAGAGGGGATCGTGACGGCGAACGAGTTCGGCTGGATCAGGATGGCCCCGTTGGGCTGCTGGACGAGTTCCCCGTTGATGACATCGACCGCAAGCACCCCGTCGTCGTTGATGTACTGGGGCGCGAGCGTGATGTTGTGGATGAACCCGAGCCCGGTCTCGCGGATCAGCACCCGTCCATCGGGCAAGACGAACGACATTGTGTAGATGCGGTCGGGCCGGTTCCCTTCTGCGTCGATGCGGTACCGCAGGGTGATGGGCGCGTTGCGTTCTTTGGCCTGAGAAAGACCCCGGAACTCGTACCTGCGGTCGACGCCCGGATCGAGCGATCGGTACGCGGTGATCAGCTCGTCGTAGATCTCGCCCTGAAGCCCTGCGATGTCGGCCGACGTGGGTTGGAACCCCTGGTCGCTCAGACGGATCCGATCGACCCGTTGCTGGATCGCGTCGGCGACCACTTCGCCATCGGGTGCGAGTTCGTCCGGGATGTGAAGCGGAGCACCGGACCGCGCGGTCAAGACCTGAGTCTCAAGGATCAGCCTGTCTTCGGTGATGTCGCCGTCGCGAGCGACGTAGGCCGCCGTCTCGCCCACGGCCGGCTGCCGGCGCAGGTACTCGGTGAACAGGAAGATGCCGCTGGCGCACACGGCGAGCAGAACGGCCGAGAGCCCGGCGACCCCGAGCCATTTACCGAGGACGTACTGCCACGACGCGATGGGCTTGGTCATCGTTTGCCAGATGATCTTGTCGCGTTGCTCAAAGGTCACGGTCGCGGTGCCGAAGAGCACGATCAGGATGCCCAGCACCCAGTAGCTGAAGCCCGTTCCCCATTGCAGGAACGACTGCACCCGGTAGCGGAGCGGCTGGTCGGCGTCGAGCAACCCGGGCAGAGCCGCCAATCCCACGATGAGCAGCACGATGAACACAAGACTGACGTTCATGCGGACGGCTTCGGCGAGCACGTTCCTCGCGACCGCGAAGAGCCCCGTCGATCCGCTGAGCAGGGTTCGGAGCCCCTGGGTCAGCGCCGTAAACGACGCTGTAAGCGCAACGAGCCCGAGCAAGAGCCGGCCGAAGAACTCGGTCTGTGGGAAGAACCAGAGCGGGCCGGCGATGACGCTCGCCGTGACGAGCAACCCAAGATAGGTCAAACCGAGACCGAGCCAGATCACCACAAGCGCGACGCCCGCACCGACCGCGGTCGCAACGCCCACGGCGGTCAGATCACTGGAGCCCGAGATAACCCCCGCCAGCAACTCGAGCCTCGGGTCGCCGGCCGCCTGCTCGGGATCGACTCCGAGCCGATCGATGAGGATCTGCTCAGGGTCGCTCTGGGAACTGGTCACAGCGACGAAGTACCCGCCGTAGCCGAGCAACGCCGCGAGGAGCACCAGTGCCGACGCGACGACCTTGAACATGCGTGTGTGCTGGGCCCGATCGAGTGCCCGCCAACGCTCACCGAGGGTCATTTGTCACGGTCCTTGTCGTCGTCCGACGGGCTGTCGACGAGCGATCCGATGACGCCCAGGTCGACGTCTTCTTTCCCCGGTTGCTCGGGGGCGGGCACGGGATGGTCGCCGGCCTGGGCCGGAGATTGATCGATCGCGTACGACTCGGGTTCCGGTTGATCGGAGCCGCCCATGAGCGAATCGATGACGTTCTCGGTGTGCTGTTCATCGCTCGGCGGACTCTCGCCTTCGACCGCCATCGGCGCCAGTTCGCCGTCGGCGGGGCTTTCCGGCTCGGCCGAGACGAGCGATTCGATGAGCGCTTCACCGGCTCCGTCGTCGTCGCCTTCTTCAGAGCGGAGAAACTCGGCTGTTTGACCGCCGTGGAGCGCACCGGAGGTCGAGGCTTTCTCGGCCTGTGCCTTTTTCACTATGTCGAGGAAGAGCTCCTCGAGCTTCTGGCGGGGCCTAGAGACGCGACGGACCGACTTCTCGCCCTGGGTTCGCTCGCGGATGACGCGGTCGATCTCGGCAAGGGTGTCCTCGTCGAGATCATCGGTCTCGATCGTGGTGCGTTGCTGACTCTCCAGGAGTTCGCCAGTCGTGCCCTCACCGCGTGTCTTCCCGCCGTAGAGGATGACCATGCGATCGACGACATCCTCAACGTCGCTGAGCAAGTGGCTCGAGAGGATGACGGTCTTGCCGCGGCGCCCGAGCTCGATGATCAGGTCTTTAACCTGGCGGGTGCCGATCGGGTCGAGACCGGTCGTCGGCTCGTCCAGGATGAGCAGATCTGGATCGTTGATCAGCGCCTGGGCGAGCCCGATGCGGCGTTGCATGCCCTTGGAGTATTCACGGACGGGCCGGTGGGCCGCATGCGTGAGCCCGACCATGTCGAGCAGCTCATCGATGCGGCGTGATCGGGTGCGGGGATCGAGCTTGAAGAGCTTCCCGTAGTAGTCAAGCGTCTCTTGGGCGTTGAGGAATCCGTAGAGGTAGCTCTCTTCGGGCAGGTAGCCGATGCGCTTCTTCGTCTTGACGTCGTTGGGCGCCTTCCCGAACACCACCACCCGGCCCGAGGTGGGACGGAGCAGACCCAGGATCATCTTGATCGTGGTGCTCTTGCCCGAACCGTTGGGCCCCAGAAGCCCGAAGATCTCTTTGGGCATGACCTGCATGCTGAGCCGGTCGACCGCGCGAGCGCGGTCCCGCATCCAAAAGTCTTTGAAGACCTTGGTGAGCTCTTGGCACGCGATGACGGGCCTTTCCCCGCTCGCCCGGGCCGGGCCTGTGGCCGCGCTGGTGGTCGCCTGCGTCATGCGCCGATCACTCCTCGTCGCGGATGATGCCGCGCTCGGTGCGGAAACGATCGAGGCGCCTCGCCCGGTCTCGTTCCTCGAAAGCCGCGACGGCCTCGGCTTCCTTGATCTTCTCGTCCATCTCCTTGATGATGTCCGGATCCTCGTTGATCACCACGTAGGGCGACACACCGGTCGGGAGCCTCATCGCCTGGACGAACGGTTTGGCGAGGAATATCGAGTACGACTCGGCCCAGTCGCGGGCCACCATAACGCTCGGGTTCGCCTCGAACGACGCCTGCTTCGCGAGGAAAATGGCGAGATCGCCCCGGGCGGTGCTGACGATCGCGGCCCGGTCGGCCTCGGCGGTTGCGAGAACGCCTGCGACGTCACCCGAGACGAGCGTTCCCTGTGAAGACTCGCCATCGAATATCCCGTCGATCTCAGCCAAGATCGTGGTCGCCGCGGTGCGGTCTTCGGTTTCGATCGCCGCTTCGTAGCGATTGATCGCGCCGAGAAGATCGGACGCCGCGAGACCGGCGACCCCGTTGAGGATCTCCGCTCTCGCCGCTTCCGCGTCGGTGCGGGCACGCTGGGCGTCGGTGCGGGCCGATGTCACGGCGGCGAACTGCTCGATGAGCCGCCCGGGCGGGCTCTTTCGACGGAGCAGGACCGATTCGATGCTGATGCCGATGCCCTGCGGCTGTCCCTCGTCGTCGTACCCAGCGATGCGATCGAGCAACGCCTGGGTCTCGCGCTGAACGCGTTCCGCGAGCGCTCCCGAAGCCGCCTCCGGCTTGAGGAGCTCGTCGATCGTGGTTTCTGCTACCGCCCGGACGACCGCCCGCTCGAACGCGGCCTCGATGATCCGCTGCTCTTCACCGTCGAGGAGCCGGCCGATGTAGTCGCCGACGCGATCGCGTCGGTAGGTGAGCTGCCACTGCGCATGGGCGATGTTGAGGTCGGCGGTAATCAGCGAACCGTCTTCACCCGGGACGAGCTCTCGGTCGCGACCGGGCGTTTCGTCGTTCTTGTTGTCTGCGAGAAAGTTGGGCCAGAACGAAGCGGCGAAATCGATCTGAACGTTGCCCGTCGGGACTTTGATGAGTTCGCCGAAGGGATACGGCGCCGTGACGTGCAGGCCCGACTCGAGCTCGGTGGCCCGGGGCTTGCCGAGAAAGACGCTCACGCCTCGCTCGGCCAGTTCGACAGTGGTGAACCCGCTGACGACGAAGGCTGCGCCCAACAGAATCATGACGAGTTGGAGGCCCCGGAACGTGATGCGCAACGCGTCGGCGAGCGACTGGTTGGCGGGGTCCATAAGCGACGAATCGCCCTCGGCGCCGCCTGCGCGGAGCTGGACCGAAGCGGCCCGCTCGGGTGTGACCGCCTCGTTTTGCTGAGGCTGATCGGCTTGGGGATCGAGTTCGCTCAAGGACGCCCCCCTTCGATCGACGCCTGCTCGCTTTCGACCGGATCACCGCCCAGCGAAGGCAACCCTTCCGACTCAGCGATCGCGCGCGGGTTGAAGAGGCTGAAGCCGAAGTCGTCCTCGCTCATAATGAAGGTGAACCGCTTGGCCATCGCCTCGCGCATCAGCTCGAGGTTCTGGAGGAAGACCGCGAGCTCGACGTTCTCGTTCATCTGGGCGAGAAACTCAGCCGCCTCGCGCTCGCCCCGGGCCCGGATCTCCGACGCCCGGCGATCGGCGAACCTGCGGATTTTCTCCGCGTCGGCCTGGGCCTGAGCCTCGATGGCGGTCGCGCGGGCGGTGCCCTGGCTCTCGAGTTCTTGAGCCAAGCGGTCGCGGTTCGCGCCCATGCGCTCGATGACCTTTGTGGTCGTTTCGGCGGGGAGCTCGATTCGGTTGATGCCGACGCTGGTGACCTCGACTCCGTACTCAGTCAGGCTCGGCGCGCCGTCGGTCGACGCGGAGATCGCTGCGAACATGCGATCTTCGAGTTGGGGAAGCTGGCTGGCGTTCTGTTCGGCGGTGAACAGCTCGGAGAGACGGAACTTGCTCGTCTCGCCCATCGCGCTGGTGAGCCTCGCCGCGAGGTTCTCTTGGGCCTGGCGGAAGTGGTCGGCCGATCGCTGCCCGGCGTTGCTGAATCGCTGATAGAACTTGAGCGGGTCGGACACGCGCCACGTCGCGAACGCCTCGACCACGATCTGGCTGTCGTCGGCCGTCTGCTGGGTCGCCGACTTGGCCTGGAGAAGCCTCAGGCGCTGGTCGTATTTGGTCACGCTCTGGATCGGGTAGGGCCACTTGAACTTCAGCCCGGGCTCGTCCTGGATCGCCCCGTCACCGGCCCGCCCGAACGTCGTTGTTACCGCCGATTCGGTGAAGCGCACGGTGTACGAGAACGTGAAGGCGGCGATGGCCGCGAGGAACAGCACGACGATCACGATTCGGATCAACGATTGCAACGCTCAGCTCCAGTCAGGGCTCTCTGCCCGTTCGGTCACCGGTTCGCCAGCCGCAGCCGACGGTTCTGTCCCTACCCCGAAAGTCGATTACGGCCCCGGGGCCACCGTCTCGTCGCCGAAGATCGCGACGCCTGAATCTCGGGTCATCAGTTCGAGCCGGACCGTTAGGTCCTCTCGCATGTCGCTCGCCGTGAGGAAGACGCGGGCATCGGCCATCGCTTCCTTGAGGGCGTCGAAGTACCTTGAGCTGCGGAAGAGCAATGGGCTCGCGTCGTAGGCGTCGATCTGCCCGGTGTAGAGCTCCGCCCTTGCCCGCTCGCCCATGTGTCTGGCCCACCGTTGGGCAGAGGCATCGATGAGCAACGCCCCGGCCTCGCCGCCGGCGCCCTCGAGCAACCGCTGGACGTCGAACTCGCGGGAGACGATCACGTCCTCGACGGCGTCGACCGCACGGAGGTCGTTGATCGCGTCGAGTTCATCGACGATGCTCGTCGCGAGGTCGACGCTGCCGGCCGCCTCGGTGAGCACCTGGATCTGTTCTTCCCGGGCCGCCTCGATCCGGCTCTCTCGCACCTGACGCGCCTGGACGACGCGTTCGAAGCTCGGCGCCGCGTCTTGCGGCGGGTGGGGGTTCGACGCGCCGACGAAATGCACTTCAACTCCCGCGCCGTTTTCGCCGAGCTTGGCGAACTCGGCTTCGAGACGCTCCTTCAGGCCCCGCTGAATTTCGGTGCGACGCGTCGCGAGCACTTCGTCAATCGAGAACTCGCTGAGGTAGAGCATCGCGGTCCGCTGGCCGATCGCCTTGAGCAGGTCCGCCCTATGCCCGGGCTGCGCGAAGCTGTCGTACTTCTTGACGTCGACCACCGACCACTGCACCGGCAGCTCGATCGCGACAAGCGAAAGGTCGGTCTCGCCGGAATCTTCATCGCTTGACGTCCCGAACGACGCAGGCTGAACGAGGTTGAACAGCTCCACAATCGCGTGCTGCTCTGTCCAGAGAATCGCCTTGGTGTCCTCGCGAGCCGGGTTCGTCCCGAGTTGCATCGTGCGGATGCCGGTCACGGTCTCCGCTTCGTAGAAGCGTCCGTCCGAACCCTCTTCCACCGTCGTCGGGATGTATACCGAACCGATCGGGTAGGGCCACTTGAAGTGCAGCCCCGGCTCAACGTTCTCCTTCACGACCTTCCCGAAGCGCAAGATCAAGGCCCGTTGGTGCGGCTCGATCACCGCGAACGACGTCATGCCCCACACAAGGAACAGCGCGAGGCCGACGAGCGCCGGCCACCACCGCTGGACGAGTTGGTAAAACCAGGTCTCGGAGACTTCAACCCCGAACTGGTAGTTCACGGCCTCGCCGATGTTCTCCGCGATCTTGTCGGGGGCCGCGAGCAAGCCGAGCAATCGACTGTCAAAGCAAGGACGCGGGTCCTCGCCGGCAGCCCTCGGGCGGTAGATGTCGAGAACAAAGTTCAGGACGATCTCGAAGCCGAAGACGATCAAGGCAGCCGAGAAAATCACCGGGAGGTACTGGAGGAAGATCGTTCCCCCACCGACGGTTTCTACGAGGTGGCCGATGGCGATCGCCAAACCCAGCACCGCCGAACCGACGGCAACCGAGGCTCCACCCTTGAGTGCCGCCCAAACGCGCTGCTTGCCCATTCCGGAGACGAAACGGGCGAATACAAAGCCAACGAACGCGGCAGCGAGGCTAACCGCGATGGCCCAGCCGCTGTGCTTGGCGACCGCAAATCCAGCGTCCGCCGCGATGGACGACCCTTGCCCGAACCGAACAAAGCCGACGCTGACCAGGACGCTCGCCACCGAGAGACCGATGATCGGGATCACGTACTTCTGGATCCCGGCCAAGCGACGAGCGGCAACCCGGAGCTCTTCGCCCGATTGCTCGAACGCGCTGCCCATCGGATCGAGCGCCAACCGCTCGGCCTCGATCGCCTCCAGCCGTTCGCGGCGGTGCTGATCGAAGAGCAGCACCAGTGACAGCCACACCGGGATGCCCATCGCGATGTAGATCGTCGCGGTCCACGCGGCGTGGTCAGAGCCGCTGTAGGCCGCGTAGATCGCAAACGCGATCGCGAGCAGCGTCTGGATGACCGCACCCAAGACGCCGACCGAGGTCGCCCGACCGTAGTTGATGACATCACCCTGCATAGATGTCGACACGCTCCGTAACAAGCGGCTCGCCGCTCTCAAGAATCTACCCAGCACCGAGATCCGAGCCCTCGTCGAGAACCCGGGATGGGGTCCGACAGTGGGGTCACCGCCCATCCGCCGGCCAAAGGCGATCCACCGCGCCACAACGGACACGGCTCACCGGAATGCGGCTGCTCTCCCCCCCAGTTGCCGCGTCTCGGCCCCCCGGATCTGCCGAAGGGCTTATTCAACGCAACTCGGCCCCTGGCGTCCACCGGCCGCCGGTACCCGCGCGCGTATCGGTGTACGCCCCGGTGGGACCGGTGTTCGGCGAGCCGTGAAAAGTTCTCAACGATCTCTCCACAGCCGAACGCTTCGACGGCGCGCGTCGCATAGAACCTCAGTCCATCGGGTGCGCCTCGACCCGCCCGATGATGGCTAGGCCTCTCGGAGACCCCCATGACCGCGGCCCTCAGCATCGCCCGCAACACCTTTATCGAGTCGCTCAGGCAGCCGACCATTTTCGTCGTCGTCCTGGTCTGCGGCCTTCTCCAGTACCTCACCACCGCCGCGACCGGTTACTCCATGGGATACCGGATCTACGCGGATGGAGAAGTGACCGGGGACGACAAGATGCTCCTCGACGTGGGTATGGCCACCGTCTTTGTCGGGGGCATCATCCTCGCGTCATTCATCGCGACGGCGGCGCTCACCCGGGAGATCGACAACAAGACGGTGCTCACCGTCGTCTCCAAGCCGATCGGTCGTCCGTCTGTCGTGTTTGGGAAGTTCATCGGCGTCACCGGCGCGATGGCGATCGCCAGCGTCATCCTGATCACTCAGTTGCTCTTCGCGATTCGGCACGGCGTGATGACCACCGCCGCCGACATCATCGATTGGCCAGCGATTCTGTTCGGGGCCGGATCGTTTGCTCTCGCCGGCGTCTTCGCCGCCTTTGTCAACTTCATGTACAACTGGTCGTTCAACCAAACGTTTACGCTCACACTGCTCCCGCTTCACGTCGGGGCCTACGTGCTCACGCTCGTCTTCAGCGACGAGTGGGCGATGCAGCCGATCACGACGGACCTCAAACCGCAGATCCTGATGGCCTGCGCCGCGCTCGGCGGGGCGCTCATGGTCGTGACGGGTGTCGCGGTCGCCGCGTCCACCCGCCTCGGCCAGGTGATGACGATCGTCGCGTGCGCCGGCGTGTTCGTCACCGGGCTCCTCTCGAACCACCTTCTCGGGAAGCGGGCGTTCCAAAACGATGCCTTCGCGACGATCGACGAGATCGTCTACGAACGAGACGACGACGTGGGCCTGCTCGATCCGGGCGATGAAGCGGTCCTCACCACCGAGGCCCCCCACGAGATCACGCTTGAGATCGGCATGCCGATCTACTTCGGCCCGTCGCCGAACGGCCTGGGCATCGCGGTTCCACGCTTCGATCCTCCAGGGCCCGACGTCGACCTCGAAAACGACCTTTTCCCGCCGGAAGTACCGCCGGCGCTGGTCATCACCGAGGTGGTGGGCAAGGACATCCGTGTGAAGCACGTCGGGGGCAGCCCGCTCGACCTGCGGCGTGCACCGGAGGTCGGCGACTTCCTCTTCATCCAGCCGACGACGCTGAACCCGGTCTTCGCGAGCGTCTGGGCGGTCGTGCCCAACATGCACGCGTTCTGGCTCGTCGACGCCGTGACGCAGGCCGCCCCGATACCGCTCAGCCACCTCGGGCTCATCGTGGTCTACGCGCTCGCCCAGGTCGGCGCGTGCCTCGCGATCGCGGTGATCCTGTTCGAGGGCCGTGACGTCGGCTGACCGGATCGCTTACGCGGCGTATCGAGCACACACCTTGATCAGCGTGGCCGCGTCGATCGGCTTGCTCTGGTACGCGTCGCAGCCGGCTTCGATGCACCGCTCTTGATCGCCTTCCATCGCGTGGGCGGTGATCGCGATGATCGGTGTGTCGCACCCCCGATCGCGGAGCAGTTTGGTCGCCTCGTAGCCATCGAGTTCGGGCATCTGCATGTCCATCAGGATCAGCGACGGCTGATCGTCCGGACCGGCTTGCTCCATCGCGTCGACCGCCTCGCGACCGTTGTTGCAGAGGGTGACGTCCGCCCCAGCACGCTTCAAATGGAATGCGATTAACCGCTGGTTGTCGATGCCGTCCTCCGCCAGGAGCACGTGGACTCCATCGAGGGCCCGGCCATCGGATCCTGTCGCGGCGGTGCGACCCGGGAGCGGAAGACTTGAGGTGTCTTCATCGGAGCCGCCCGGGACGTACATCTCGGCCTCGCTGAAGTCACCCCCGCCGATGATCGAGGTGAACACGCAGCCATCCCCACGGGTCGAATCGACCTCGAGCCGACCCGCGAGCAGCACGGAGAGCGCGTGCGAGATTCGGAGTCCGAGCCCCGTCCCGCCGAACTTCCTCGACATGCTCGCGTCACCCTGCTGGAATGGCTCGAACCTGCGGATGACGTCGAGGCGTTCGGGGGGCATCCCGATCCCGGTGTCTTCGATCGCGAATCGCATCTCACCAGTGTCGGCAGCCGCGCTGACCCTGATCGTGACCGAGCCCCGCTCGGTGAACTTGATCGCGTTCCCGACAAGGTTGAGCAGGATCTGGCGAAGTCGCGTCGGGTCGGTCTCGATCGTCCGAGGGATCGGCGACGCGTAACGCACTTGGAGTTCGATGCCGCGCAGCTCTGCTTTCGGACGGACGAGCGTCGCCAATTCCTCGACGATCGCCGCCGGATCGGTCTCGATCCGTTCGATCGACATCTGCCCCGCTTCGATCTTCGATACGTCGAGAATGTCGTTGATCACCGAGAGCAGGTGCGTCGCGTTGATCTGAATCGTCCGAACCGCGTCGAGTTCGCCCTCGCGATCGTCGAACGCGTTGTCACAGAGCAGGTCCGTGAAGCCCAGGATCGCGGTCAGGGGGGTGCGGATCTCGTGGCTCATGTGCGCAAGGAACTCGCTCTTCGCACGGCTCGCTTGCTCCGAGGCTTCGATCGCCTTGCGAAGCGCTTGGATGTCGACATGCACTCCGATCATGCGCTTCGGCGAGCCGTCGGGCTCGCGTTCGACCACTTCCCCGGCGGCGCGGATCCACATCCACTCGCCGTCCTTTCGACGGAAACGAAACTCGCTCACGTAGAAAGTTTCCTCTCCCTCAAGGCACGCCCTCACGCGCCCGTGCGCCTTCGGGCCATCGTCTGGATGCACGAGATCGATCCAGGTCTCGACGCATCCTGCAAGCTCACCCGGCTCGTACCCCAGCATGGTCTCGTACGTGTCGTTGAAGTACACCTCGCCCGACGGGACGTCCCAGTCCCAAAGCCCGACGCTCGCGGCACGCGCCGCCAGCTCGAGTCGGTTCTGGGCCGTCCGCTCATCATGAACGTCGGTGATCGCTCCCGACATCCGGATCGACCGCCCCCGTTCGTCTCGCTCCGATGTTGCCCTGGCCCGGAACCACCGATAGCCCCGTTCGCGGACCGCCAAGCGGAACGATTCATCAAACGCGGCCCCCTGCTCGACGTGAGCGTGAATCGCGGAAATCACCCTCCGCCTGTCGAGCGGGTTCAGGACCGACTCGAATGAGCGGAAGCAGGCATCGAAACTCTCGAGCTCGTCCTCCGGGATACCGACGAGCCGCTTGAACTGATCGGCGAGCCACATGTCTCCGGTCGCGGGGGTGTATTCCCAAAGACCGTCCGACGTGCCGGCGATAGCCCGCTCGAACCTCGCTTGGAGCGCCTCGAACTCTCGGCGAGCCTCGACAACTTCCGTGATGTCTTGGAACGCGCCCCAGAGCTTCACGCATTTGCCGTCGACCATCTCCGGCTTTCCGAGAGCCCGAACCCAGATCCGCCGTCCCTTCGCGGTATCCAACGGCGCCTCGATGTTCCAGGCCTCGCCCGTCGCGATTCCCCGTTCGACCAACGACTGGACCATTCCCCGGGCTTCCGGGGCGTAGAAACTGATGGCATTTTCGAGATTGGGCTGATAGTCGTCGGGGACCTCGTGGATCCGCCGCACCTCGTCGGTCCAGACCGGCGTCATCGTCTCGAGGTCGACCATCCATCCGCCGATCTTCGCAACGCGCCCTGTCTCTTGGAGCAACGCCTCCGCATGCGCGAGATCGTCGATCGCTTCGGCAACCTCGTGGGTACCCCTCGATAGAACGCGGTGCCCAACGCCGACCATCACAACGATACCCACCGACCCTACCCCGACCCAAGCGATCACCGCGGTCCGGAGTTCATCGCCGAACGCGGCCCGCGCCGCGAGATAATCGCGGCGAACGATCTCCCGCAAGCGGTTAAACGCGGCGTCGAAAACGCTGTCGTCGACGCGCGCGAACGCGTCGCGAGAGGCCGCGTCATCACCCTGCACACGTGCCCGGGTGAGTGCCGCGGCGTACTCATCGAGAAACGCCTCGATATCATCGAGCGCAACGGTTTCTTCTTCACAGATCACCGGCACAGCGCGGTATCGCTCGACGATCTGGCGCGCTTCGGAAAGACCACGGTTCGCGGCCTCGCTGTACCGAGCGTGACCACGCAAGACAAACTTCTTGAAGTCGTGGATAACACCGCCGTACCCAACGGCCGCGACAAGATCAATCATTGCCGACTTCTTCGCAGCGGTGTATCGCGTTGTCGTTTCCCAGCGAGAACTCAACCGGTACGACAGGGTGACCGCGACCGTGGTCATCACCACCAAGGTCACCACTCCCACAACAATGATCGCGCCGAACTGCTTCCGCAGGTCGTCTCGACCCGGACGTCTTCGGGAATGGCGTGTGAATGCGGTCATCGTTCGGTCGGGGGCTCGCGGTGCTCCCGGTCAGATATCGGCGACCTAGCCAGACGCCTTCTGGGTCGAATCGGACGAATCCCGCTATAGCGTGCAAACACAACCCATTCAGACGCGGCCGCCCCACGAAAGCGAGTACATCGCCTGACACCTAAACAGGGCACTGGCCAGATCGCGTCAAGTGTTGGATGAAGGGCAGCCCGTCAGGGACACCCGCCGAGGAAGCTCGCGATAAACGCGTCTATGTCGCCGAGGTCGATCACGCCGAACGGGGCCACGATGTCTGCCAAGGCGTCCTCTGCCACAAACGCCGCGATGAACGCGTCGATGTCCGCGAGGTCGAGAAGGCCGAACGGGAGGGCGAGATCGGCAGGGTTGCAGTTGCCAGCGACGAGCGACACCGTATCGAGGCTGCCGGTGTCGGGGCCTTCTCGCCAATCGCCGCGGATGCGCAGCTCTGTCACGTCGGTGAGCACGGCGCCGATGAGTTCGTTCTGCGACAGGTTGCTCAGCGGTCCGTCGTACACCCAAGGCTCCATGTCAGACAGGCCGATCGAGAAGGATGTCCACGAGGGCCCCGGGTTGCGCGACGTCGGAACATCAAGGTTGATGCGTCCCGCGGACCCGATGATCACAATGTCATCGGTTTGTGTCGAGAGATCGGCGTCGCCGACGGAACGCAAGGCAAATTGCAGTTGACCGCCGACGAACGAAGAGAGGTCACCAAGGAACGCCGACGGGGCGAGGAAGAAATAGCTCCCGGAACCAAAGTCGTCGCGCTCGATGTATCCACCGGGCGATCCACCGGCAGCGACCCATTGCGTGCTGCGGATAGCGTTGGCGTCATCGATCGCTCGCCAGTCCTCTGCATCGGTGCCGAACGTGCTCATCGGCTGGGCGAAGGTCGACGACGTCACGAGCGAGAGTGCGACGATGGCGAAAGTGTGCCTCACGGGCGTACTCCTATCGAACAAACGAACGAAAGCATCGGTGCTACTGAGACCGAGCACGCCCTGTTATCGGCGACCACGAACTGGAGAGCCGCGGAGGCAACGGACAGAACACCGCCGAACACGCGTAGGTGGTTTACTCCCCACTCCCCGTCAATGCGGACACAAGAGCGTACCGAACGAACGGGTCGGAGCCAAGAACGGGTTCGGAGGTGTCACTAGTGGCTTGACTGCCAGTGCATTGCCGGCGCTCGCCAAAAACACTGGCGGACAAGCCGCCAGTGGAACAAGCCGAACCTCAACAACGTGCCACTGGCTGCTCGTCGGTCGGTGGTTATCACCGCAGGCCGTACTCTTTGAGCTTGCGGTACAGCGTCCGCTCGCCGATCCCCAGCAGCTTCGCCGCCTGTTCGCGGTTCCCGCCGGTCAGCTTCAGAGTCTCACGGATCGCCCGCTTCTCGAGCTGTTGAAGGCTCGTCCCCGCGAGTGCGCCCGCCCCCACCGCCGCGTCGCGGTCCGATTCGCCGACCTCGCCGTCATCCGCCGTCCGTACCTCGTCGGGGATGTGGCGCACGTCGAGCATTGCCGGCCCGTCGGCCGGGTCGTCGCCCTCGCCCATGCCCATCACCACCATGTTTTGTACGACGTTGAGAAGCTGGCGCACGTTCCCTGGCCAGGCATAGCTCGTCAGCCGCATCGCCGCGGCGTCGCTCACACCCGGGATCGGCCGCGTCTCGAAGAACTCGGTCGCGTACCGGGCCACCGCGTGATTGACGATGCGGGGGATGTCCTCGCGACGCTCGCGAAGTGGCGGGAGATGCACGTGCGAGGCGTTGATCCGGAAGAACAGATCCTCGCGGAACGTGCCCTCGGAGACCATAGTCTTCAAGTCACGATTCGTCGCGCTCACGAAACGAACGTCGACCTTGCGGGCCTCGTTGGATCCGAGACGCACCACCTCGCGGTTCTCGAGCACGCGGAGCAGCTTGGCCTGCATTGTCAGGGGCATGTCCCCGATCTCGTCGAGGAAAACCGTGCCGCCGTTCGCGTGCTCGAAGATGCCCTCGCGATCCTTGTCGGCCCCGGTGAACGCACCCTTGACGTGACCGAAAAGCTGATCCTCGAGCAAGCTCTCGCTCTGGCCGGCCGCGTTGAACGTGACGAAGCGGCTGTCCTTGCGGGGCGAGCGATCGTGCACGGCCCTCGCGATCAACTCCTTGCCGGTCCCGCTCTCGCCGGTCACCAAGACCGGGATGGTGCTCTGGCTCACAGTCTTGACGGTCTTGAGGATCTTGAGCATCGCGTCCGAACCGGCGACGATGCCCCCGAAACTCTCGAGTTCTCCCGAGTCCGCCTCCGCCTTCACGACCGCCCGCTCCGCGGCCCGGTCGATTACCTCGCGGAAGACCTCGAGATCAAGTGGCTTCTCGACGAAATCGAACGCGCCTTCTTTGAACGCGGCCCTCGCGGTCCCGACGTCGCCGTGGGCGGTAACCATGACGGTCTCCGCCGAGGGCTGAAGCTCACGAGTTGCGCGGAGCACCGCGAGGCCGGCGTCGGCCCCGTCGACCGCGACGTTGTTCTCGCCTCCCGATCCGGGCATGCGGAGGTCGGTGATCACGACGTCGAACGCCCCGCCTTTAAGCTCATCGAGGGCCTCGGCCACGCCCCCGACGATCGTGCAGACGTGCTTGCGGCGTTTCAAAGCGTCGGCCATGACCTCGGCGTGATCCGCCTCGTCCTCAACGATCAGTACTTGTGCACCCGAAGCTTCGGTCATACCAAGAGGGTATTGCTCGCACTGCCCAAGGGAGAGCGGGGTCGAAACTGAAACTCGCTGAAGGAGCCGCCATTTGTCTCTCTCGTCGATAGAGGCGCGAGGCTTGAGGAGCCGGTTCGGGGACGACACTCGAATCGTGACGTTCTCGCGATAGTCTTTTAGAGTGTCTCGCGCAATCACTCTGAGGGCCGGTCGTGCAAACGCGGCCCGTCCAAGCATCGCGTTGCGTCGTCGAGTGTTTCTTCAGGACGCTCGCCGCGAGGGGCGGAGGACCGCTCGATGCCGCATCGACCAGAAGCTTCCACAGAGCCCCCGCATGGATCGCCCCAAAGCTCGCCAGCACCGCCTCCGGAAAATACGAACGCAAGAAACGACGTGCCTCATCCACGTTGGGCAGAAAGCAGCCGGATGAATGCCGCGGAACAGGGACGGTGGGACGTGGACAGAGGGGGCAATGGGCGTTAGGCCATCGGGCGAACGTGCTGCCGACGCTGGCCTCCGCCTTCACAGTCTTTCCCATTGCCCATTGCCCGCTTCCCTGCCCCACACCCTCTCCCCCACGCCTCGCCGCGCTCAACCCCTGGCGTCTCGCAGCCCCCTTCCCACTACCACCAGCATTCAGATTCGATCAATTCCCCCCAAACACCCTTCCGTTTCACGATAAAACCGTTGAATCGGGAGCGCTGTTCTGGTAGAACCCAAAGCATGCGCCAACGCGGACGGAGAACACGAACGGAACCTGGGCACCCGCAGAAAGCGGGGCCTGTTTCGCCGGCCGACGACACGCACCCACTGAGGGGCGTGTCGAAGGCGGGCGAGGCGGCGGCGACGCCGGCTGATCCCACCACTGGCACGCCCCCCCACCTCCCTACTCAAGCAGCCAGCTACGCCCACGACCTTGAGGCCGACCCGGACGATGTCGGCGCGCTCGCGGCCTACGCCGGCGGCTCGATCGGGCTCGATGCGAAGGTGCTCGTCCTCAACAAGATGTACGTGGCCGTCAGGGTCATCAGCGCCAAGCGTGCGTTTGCGCTGTTGGTCCGCGACGCGGCCGAGATCATCGACGTCAACGAGGGACACTACGCCAACTACGACTTCGAGAGCTGGATGGAAGTCTCGGAAGTCGCGCGTGAGTTCGAGCCCGATCGGCACGACTGGGTGAAGACGGTTCGGTTCGACATCGCCGTGCCGCGGATTATCCGTTTGCTCGGCTACGACCGCTTGCCCAGCCAGCAAGTCAAGCTGAACCGGCGCAACCTGTTCGCGCGTGACCGCAACCAGTGCCAGTACTGTGGGAACTTCTTCCCGACAAGCGAGCTGTCGATCGACCACGTGCAGCCGCGCAGCCAGGGCGGGCCCGACACCTGGGAGAACCTGGTGTGCGCGTGCGTGAAGTGCAACGCTAAAAAGGGCGGCCGCACGCCCGGCCAGGCCCGCATGGCCCTCGTCCGCCAGCCCAAGCGTCCGCGTCGCAACCCGTTGATCTCGATCAAGCTGGGGCACCACAAGTACGCGAGCTGGAAGGCGTTCTTGGACGAGGCGTACTGGTCCGTTGAGCTAAAGTAAGCGCGTCCGTGACCAGCGGGTCTCGCAGATCCCCTGCATCGAACGCATCGAAACACCAAGGTGCCCTAGCCCTCTTCCAGGGCTTGGGCACCTTGCTTTATTGAGCCGCTCTCGGTCAGCTCTGCCGCCGGCGGCTCACGTGCCGCGAACGGCTTGCCCGCCAGAGTCAGCGGTCCCGCGGGCGTGCAAGCCCTGAGAACCCCCACAATCAAGAAACTCGCCGCGCAATTCCGATGCTCCTTGCCATCGGGCGCGTTCTCATAACGACATGATCCGACGAATCGACGACCAAACTCGAACAGGGGATCAGACATGCTGAGCGCTGGATTTATGTTGGCCGCCGTCGCAGGGCTCGCGGTCGGGCAAACGGTCATTACCGTTCGCGACTATGACTTCCTGCGAACCGAGGACCTGATCGCTGGTCAGTTCAATGGACAGACGTTCGAGTTCGGCCCGGAACTCGTGATCGAGGTCGAGGCACACGGGATTGTCAGTCTGTCTCTCGTGCCCGAGGTCGTGGTCCAGGGCCCGGACGGCTGGGGAGACGCTCTTGATCTCCGAGACATCACGATCAACGTTCGCGAAGACGGTGAACTCAACCTGTTTCGCGGCTTCGTAAACGCTGAAGTCAACCTGTACTCGGGCGCCGTGCCGTGGGGGTTCGCGCCGCTTGCAGGTGGTGTCGTAAACGTCCTCGGGTCCCCTGAAAGTAACTTCGGGGGATACTTTTTCCTCAATCCCCGGGCGGGCGGGCTCGTCCAGCTCTTCGGCGGTGAGTTCACCCGCGACGGCGTCTCGATCGATCAATTGGTCGTCGATGAACTCGTCACGCAGAGTGTGTTCACCGCCACCCTTACGGATGGCGGGGTCGTCGCACTTCCCGGATGGACCCTGTACGAACCCGAGAGCTTCGTCTTTGTCCCGGCACCGATCCCACCTCGCCCACTCGACACCATTGCCGTCACCGACGGCCCCGCGACGGTGCCGTCGGTGCGCCCGGGGCAGAGCATGGTCGTTTCGGACACCGGTGTCCTACCGGAAGGGTTCAACGTCGCCAGCGGGTCGTTGGAGATGTCTGGAGGCACGATCGGCAACGGCCTGACGCTTTCGACATCCAGCTTCGACATGACCGGCGGCGACGTTCGCGGCTGGCTTGAAACGCTTGGTGCGTCGAACGTCACCATTTCCGGAGGCACCGTCGGCGGGATCGACGCCGGGTGGACAAGCAATATCCGCCTCGAGGGTGGATCTCTGGGACAGTCGTGGCTGTATCTCGGCAACGTGACCGTCGTCGGCGGTGAATTCATGGCTGACGGAACCCTCGTGTCCGACCTCGAACCGCACCCGTGCGATGATCCAAGCCTGGCGGGGTGCGATTGCCCGGGCCGCGTCGGGCTGATTACCGCGGTTCTCTCCGACGGCACGCCCTTGATCCTCGATTCGTTCGCTCAAGGACGAGTCACGCTTGAGCATGCCCCGGTGCCGCCAGCGGAGCCGATGGATCTTGTCGTGGACGCCGGTCCGGCACCGATCACAAGCCTCCGCGAGGGGCAGCGGTTGACGATTGAGAGCGGCGGGTCCCTCCCGGACGCTTTCACGGCGATCGGCGGTGAGATCGTGGTGCGAAACGGCGAAGTCGGCCCTGGCCTCCGAGCCGCGAACAGCACCGTGATCGTCGAAGACGGCTCGCTGCGTTCGGCGAGCTTCTATCTCGGCGCCGATGTCACTCTAGTCGACGGGGACTTCTACGACCTCCGGCTCTTCGAAGGCTCTCGGATGCGAATCGAAGGTGCCCGATTCGACGATGCTCCACAGGCATATCGAGCGGAACTCGAGATCGTCTCGGGCGATTTCGACGGCTCACTCCGCGTTTCGGAAGGAAGCCTCAGCATCCTCGGTGGCAGCTTCTCTGGGGACGTTGTTGCAACGCAGACGGACGCCGTGTTTGCCGGAGGGACGTTCGAGCGTGGCGCCACTTTCCGTGGCTCTCAGGCGGTCATTTTGCACGGCTCGTTCAACGGCGGGGTCGTCGTTTCGGACACCTTGCTCGATCTCCGCGGCGGCCTGTTTACCGACTTCTTATCCCTGAACCACGACTCGATCACCGAGATCCGAGGCGGCGAAATCCTCGGTGGGGTGTTGATCGCGAACACTTCGGAACTGCTGCTCGTGCCCACGTTACCGCCGGTTGCGAAGCTGTTTGGTGGCCCGTTCTTCCTCGACAACGAGCCCATCGAGGGACTCGAGCGGGGCGGCTCGGTCGAGATCGAATCGCGAGGCGGCGTGCTCACCGGCTGGCTCGAAAGCGGCGACCCGATCCGGATCGAGTTGAACCCAACGCCGCCGGAGCCTCCGGTTTACTCCATCCCGTTCGTGCAACCACTGCCGAGCGACTACGTTGCCCCCGAGTCGACGCTCATCGTTTCGTGGTCGTCGCCCGGCTGCTCGCCCGCCGACCTCGCCGAACCGATCGGCCAGTTCACGCAGGAGGACACACGCGCCTTCATCGACGCCTACCTCGCCGGCGAGTCCCAAGCCGACCTCGCGTTCCCCCTCGGAGTGATCGACGGCGCGGATGTGGACGCCTTCATCGCCGCCTATCTCGCCGGCTGCCCATAACGCGCGTTCTCAACCGCGAACAAACAAGATGCCCGAGCCCGACCCCGGGGCTCGGGCATCTTGGCGTGTTGAGCCCCTCCCGGTCAGCCCTGCCGCCGTCGTCGGTGCTCGCGTCTCCGGTTAGACGAACCCGTCCGCCCGATTCGCCAGATCGAAGTCGTTCTGGGTGATCCCGCCCGCGTCGTGCGTGCTCACCGTCAGCGTGACCTTGTTGTACCGCACTAAAATATCCGGGTGGTGCTCGGCCGCCTCCGCCGCGTCCGCGACCTTGTTCACGAACGCCATCGAGGCCTTGAAGTCGTCGAACTGGAAGGTCCGCTGGATCTCGCCGTTCAGCTCGCTCCAGTCAGGGACCGCTTTGAGCGCATCCTTGATCTCGTCCTCGCTCATCTTCGCCGGCATGCACGTCTCCCGATCGAGTTGAACGCCCCGGTCCGCCCCGGTCACGCCCACCCGTCCCCCGCGAGCTTCCGAGCCTCCGGCCCGGAGTACGACCGCGCAGTCTACCGTCCGTCCAGCGTGACCGCGACGACCCCCACAACCCAGGGGCCAGGCACCGAGCCGGCCCCAAGTCTGCACCCAGAACCGCCCAGGGGCGGCGTGACGCGGCTCGCCCCCTCCCCCACCGGCGCCCTGCACCTCGGAAACGTCCGGACCTTCCTCGTCAATTGGGCCCTCGCCAGGAAACTCGACTGGCGCGTCCTGCTCCGGATCGAGGATCTCGATACCCCGCGCGTGAAACCAGGGGCGATCGAAGACACCATCGACACCCTCGCCTGGCTCGGGCTCGACTGGGACGTCGGACCTGAGATCCAGTCCGACGACCTCTCTCCATATCGCGACGCGATGGAGACGCTCGCAACAAAGAAACTGATCTTCCCATGCGAACTCAGCCGCACCGAAATCGAGCAGGCCGCGAGCGCCCCCCACCGCCCCGAGGGCAGCGAGACCCGTGAATCCGTGTACCCAGCGTCGCTCCGTCCCGCCGAACGGCCTGCCGATTTCGACCGCGTCGACGTGAACTGGCGATTCGCCGCTCGCGAGGGGGCCGTCGCCTTCGATGACCGCGTCCGAGGTGCCCAGTCGATCGATGTCGCGGCCGATGTCGGCGACTTCGTCGTGTGGACAAAGCGGGGTCAGCCCTCGTACCAACTCGCGGTCATCGTCGATGACGCACACTCGGGTGTCGACCGGGTGGTCCGAGGTGATGACCTGATCGCCTCCACCGGTCGCCAGCTCATGCTCTACCGAGCCCTTGGGCTTGAGCCCGAGCCGATGTATTGGCATCTCCCGCTGGCCGTCGGCCCCGACGGCCGCCGCCTGGCCAAACGCCACGGCGACACCAGGGTGAGCAGCTATCGCGCCTCGGGGGTTGGTGCCGAGCGGATCATCGGCCTCATGGCGTCGTGGTCAGGGGTAACCCCTGATCCGGAGCCAATGACCGCCGAACAGTTCGCCGAACGATTCGACGTTACAACCCTGCCCGCTTCGGATATCGTGTTTAAGGAGGTCGACGACGCATGGCTGCACTCGGGCTAACACGACTCTTGGTGTACGGATGGGCGGCTCTGTGCAGCTTGTGCTGGGTCCTGCCCGGTTGCAGTGAGGCGCTGGTCGCGGACGGCTTCGAACGCGTCAAAATCAACGGCGAAGCCTTCGACCTCGAGATCGCCGCCGACGACGCGAGCCGTCTCCAAGGCCTCAGCGGACGCACAGTGGTGCCCGAAGACGGCGGGATGATCTTCGTCTTCCCAAGGTCCGCACGCCGTTCTTTCGTTATGCGTGACTGCCTCGTCCCGATCGACATCATCTTCCTCGACCCCATCGGGCGCGTCGTCGCGACCCACGCGATGACGATCGAGGAGCCCAAGCGCGAAGACGAGTCGGCGATGATGTACGAACTCCGCCTCAAAAAGTACTCGAGCCGCTACGGCGCTCAGTACGCGATCGAGCTCGCCGGCGGCAAAGTCGCGCAACTCGGCATCAAAGAAGGCGACCTCATCGAACTGAATCACGAGAAGCTCAAGGGCCTGGCACGCTGAGTCGATGCCCCAACCGGGCGGCTTGCCGCGGAAGCGGGGACGCTCCTACGGAGCATCCCAGTGGCCCAAACGGACACACAAAACAAACACCCGTCCGCCGACGATCGCCAACCGGCCCGTCGCGCCTGCCCAGCCAGGGTTCTCATGGTCGTGGCCAAGGGGGCAGACGGGACCGGGTTCGCCGAGCGCGTCGCCGCGAGCTGGGCCGACCCTGCGGTGCTCCCCGACCTCGAACGGTGGACCATCGGAGAGCTCGAGTCGGGCCTCCGAGCCATCACCCCCACCACCAGCTCGCTCGATGACGCCGGCGTCATCGTGCTCTTGGGCCCGGGCGGCGCCGGTTCGGACCGGGGCGTGCTCCGCCTCGCCGATCTGCTCGAACAGCACAACGCCCCCGCGGTCTTCGTCGCCCCGACCGAGGCCGCCGCGGCCCGTGCCGCCCGAACGGGGATGCTGACCCGCCGAGGGATGGTCGCGATCTCGGGCGAAGACGACGCCGAACGCGCCGCCGTGCTGATTCAGGGCATGGCCGCCAGGCAGCCTCTCGTCCGCAGGCTCGCCGCTGAGGCCGGCATGAGCCAGCGAACGCTCAGCGGAGCCCAGAGCGAACTCGGCCGACTCGAAGGCGAACTCCGCGAGGCGGCCCGGGTGCAACAAAACTTCTCGCACCGCATGCTCCCAGACATCGAGGGCCTCGACGTCGGCGCCGTGTACCGACCCGCCGGCCACGTCAGCGGAGACGTCTTCGATATCGAGGTGCTCGACCGCGACCGCGTCGGCATCTTTCTCGCCGACGCCGCCGGGCACGGCGTGCCCGCCGCGATGCTCACGCTGTTCATCAGCCGAGCGCTGCCCAAGACCGAGCGATCGGGCGGACGCACCCGCATCATCCCCCCGGGCGAAGCGCTCGCGAGGCTCAACCACGACTTCGCGTGCCGAGGAGGGAACACCGATCGGTTCGCCACCGCGGTTTACGCCATCTACGACACACAGGCGCGGACGATGACCGTTGCCGGCGCTGGTCACCCCGCCCCGCTGCTCATCGGGCCCGATACCGACACCGAACGCGTCGAGACCGACGGTCCGTTGCTCGGCGTCTTCCCCGACGCGACATTCGCCGAATCGACAGTTGAGCTACCAGAGGGACGTTCGGTCGTCCTCTTCAGCGATGGCTGGGAAGTCGCGTTCCCGAAAGACGGTGCCGATGAACACGAACTGAAGCTGCCGACGCAGACCTACATCGATCGCCTGTCGTCTCTGGCGAGGGCGTGTGCCAGCGGCGGCTCACAGGAAGCCGTCTCGGACATGCTCCGCGCTCTCGATGGCCAGGCCGGTTCGCTCCACCAGCCCGATGACGTGACAGCGCTGGTGCTCACAGGTGTACCGCGAGCCGCGTCGAAAGCCGCCTGACAGCTCGCTTTGGGTTACTGGTCCGCCGGTGCATCCGGAGCCGGCGCGTCGGGCTCCTCGATCTGCAGACCGGCCAGGGCGGTCATCGTGTCCGGCGCGAACCGGAACATCTTGTCGAGCCCGGTCACCATCATCACGCTCCACACCTCGTCGCCCATCCCGCACATGCGGAGCTGGCGACCCGCCTGCTCGAGCCGTTTGGCGACGCGGAGCAACTGGGCGATGTTGGAGCTGTTGAGATACGTGCACTCGGAAAAATCGAGGACGACGTGGGGCGCGGTCGCCGGATCGGCTTTGCCCAAGCGGTCGATGAGCGCGTTGAGCTCCTCGGACAGACTGGGCTCGTCGGAAAGCTGGGCGAGAACGATCGTGTCGGACCAGTCGATGGCCATGCGCCCAGCGTAGCCGATACGACCGAGCCGGACCGGCTCAGCTCTCGTCTGCCGACGGAGCGTTCGCCGCACCCTCGCCCGAAGCCTCATCAGAGCCTTCGCCCGGCTCCTCACCGGCCGATTCGACCACCCTCGCGGCCGCGATCAGTTGGTCGCCGTCGCGAAGGCCCACGACCCGCACCCCCTGGGCACCCCGGCCGTAGCGGCTGATCCCGTCAACCGGGGTCCGCACGAGCTGGCCCCGTCTGGTGATAAACACAACGTCATCGCCCGAGGCCACCGCGAACGACGCCACCGGACGCCCGTTCTTCGCACTGAGCTTGATATCGATGCGGCCCTTGCCACCCCGGGATTGTGCCCGGGTCGTCCCGTCCTCAGACTTGACCAGGTACTCGTTGACGTCGGTCCGCTTGCCGTACCCCTTGTCGGTCACCGTCAGCAGGTCGAAGGTCTCGTCGGCCGTGCCCGCAGGGATCACCGCGACGCCAATGATCTCGATATCGCCGGGCATCTCGATGCCCTTGACACCCGCCGCCGAACGCCCCATGAGGCGGGCGCCGCCCCGCTCGGGGTCTTCGTTGAAACGGATCGCCATCCCGGCCGACGTGAGCAGCATCACGTCGTCGGCGCCGGACGTCTGACGGACGTCGAAGAGCGCGTCTTCGTCCTTGAGCCCGACCGCGATCAGGCCCGAGCGGTTGACGTTGCGATAGGCGCTCAGGCTCGTGCGCTTGACGAGACCCCGCTTCGAAACGAAGAGCAGGTTGTCCTCGGTCGAACCGAAGTCCTTCACAGTCAGGTAAGCGCACGTCCGTTCGCCAGCCTTGAGCTGGATGTAGTTCTGAATCGCCCGCCCACGGCTCGTCCGGCTCGCTTCGGGCAGCTCGTAGACCTTGAGCTTGAACACGCGACCGAGATCGGTGAACGCCAGCAAGTCGTCGTGCGTGCTCGCGACGAAAAGGTGCGAGACAAAGTCGTCGTTGTCCTTCGAGTCCGCGGCCCGAATGCCCTTGCCGCCGCGGCCCTGGGCCGCGTAGGTTGACGCCGCCACACGCTTGACGAAGCCGCCCCGCGTGATCGTAACGACCATATCTTCCTGCTGGATGAGCGACTCGATGTCGATGTCGCCGGCCGCGTCCTCGATCGACGTGAGCCGCTTGCCCGGCTCTCCCGAGCCGTACCGCGACTTCATCTCCTCGCAGTCGTCGACGATCATGTCCTCGACGCGGCTCGGGCTCGCGAGGATGTCCTCGTAGTCTTCGATCTGCGCGACGACCTTGGTGTAGTTGTCGACCAGGCGTTCGATCTCGAGACCCACAAGCTGGATCAGGCGCATCGAGCCGATGACCTCGGCCTGCACCCGGGTCAGGGCGATCCCCCCGGCCGCCTCAGCGACTTCGAGCTTGTCCTTGAGGCGCTGCGGGAGCGACGCGTGCGCCGGGTGCGTCTGCGGGATCCGGTACCGGCGGTCCATGAGCTTCTGGATCGCCTCTTCGCGTGTCCGGCTCGAACGGATCAGGCGGACCACCTCGTCGATATCGGTGACCGCATAGATCATGCCCTCCAAACGGTGGGCTTCCTTTTTCGCCTCGCGGAGAAGGTGCATCGTCCGGCGTCGGATCACTTCGACGCGGTGATCGATGTAGCACCCGATCAGTTCGCGGAGCCCCAGCGTGCGGGGCTGGCGGTTGACCAGGGCGATGTTGATGATGCTGAACGTCTGCTGGAGCGGTGTGTTCTGGTAGAGCTGGTTTTCGACGACCGCAGGATCGGCACCCTTCTTCAACTCGACGACCACGCGCGACTGGGCGTTGCGACCCGACTCGTTGCGGACATCAGAGATGTCCTTGATCCGCTCGTCACGCACCGCGTCGACGATCCGCGTCACCAGCGTCTCTTGCACCAGCGAATACGGGATCGAATCGATCACGATCTGCTGACGCCCAGACTTTCCGACCTCTTCGACGTGGCATTCACCCCGGACGGTCACCTTGCCGCGCCCTGAGGTGTACGCGTCGATGATCCCCCGCCTCCCCAGGATCACGCCGCCGGTCGGGAAGTCGGGCCCCTTGACACCCAAGCGCTCGATCTTGCCGTCCTCGCCCTCCTCGGTCGAGACGACGTCCTGCATGAGGTCGAGCGCGTTGAGCGAGGGATCGCGAACAACGCGGATGATCGCGTCGAGGATCTCGGCCGGGTTGTGCGGAGGCAGGCTGGTCGCCATGCCGACCGCGATGCCCATACCCCCGTTGATGAGCAGGTTCGGGAACTTGCCCGGGAGCACCGTCGGCTCGGTCAACCGGTCGTCGTAGTTCGGCTGGGTATCGACGGTGTCGAGGTCGAGGTCGGCCAGCATGTCGACCGCCGCGTAGTGCAGGCGGGCTTCGGTGTACCGCATCGCCGCCGGCGGATCGCCGTCGATCGAACCGAAGTTGCCCTGCGGGTCGACCAGCGGGACGCGCATCTTCCACTTCTGCGCCATGCCGACCAAAGTCGGGTAGATCACGCCCTCGCCGTGGGGGTGGTAGTTACCCGACGTGTCACCGGCGATCTTCGCGCACTTGATGTGCTTCTTGCCTGGGCGAAGCTTCAGATCGTTCATCGCGACAAGGATGCGTCGCTGCGAAGGCTTGAGCCCGTCGCGGACGTCGGGCAACGCCCGGTCCATGATCGTGCTCATCGCATAGGTGAGATAGCTGTCCTGCAACTCGGACTCGATCTTGAGATCGATGATCCGACCTGCACCTGGGACGGTCTCTCCGTTCGCTGGAGTCGCCGGCGTTCGCGACATCTCGCCCGATCCGTCGCCGGGTGGCTGATCGACCATTGAGCACTCCTGAAGGGCCCGAGTTCCGGGCTTCAGAGTGTAGGTTCACGCCGATCAAAAAGCGGGTTTCCGCGGCCCGCGAGGGGACGAATCACAAAGCAAATCGTGCTTCATTTTCACCGGATCTCTCGGCCGACCCGCCAAGCCCTAGCGCGTCTTCACGGAACGTTTATCGCCACGAACTCAGCTTTCTCGACCGGAAGCCCGCCGGATTGACTCCGGCGCGGGTTCCGCAAGCGAGTGTGCGGCCGGAGGCCGCTACGGAGCGATCAAACCTCCCCTAGGGAGCGTTCCGAGACGCCACCCGTTCGAGCGAGATCGCCGTTTCCGCCACCGCCCAGAGCGCGAGCGCCGTCGCCTCGACGGGCATCTCGTTCGACCACAGCGCCGTGCGGACCCCGCCGAGCGCGAACGCCGGTTTCGAGTACGAGTACGCCTCGTGTCGTCTCGCTGTGAGCTGCGAAACGAACCGGAGCGACTGCGCGTGCTGAGCAATCCGACTCGGGAGTTCCCCCTCGCGGATCGTCCCGGGCGTCAACTCTGCGTGCCCGAGCATCACCGACTCGAACACGACCGGCCGAAGCGTCTGCCACGTCGGCAGGGGCGTCCCACCCGTCAGGAAGACGATGCCCCCCACCAGGTCGCGTCCAAGCCCATCAACGTCTTCGGCCTGCACGCGGAATCGATCGGTTAACTGCCTCATCTCGCGCAACGCCCGAGACGCCCTGACCGGCGCCCCTTCCGCCTCCGACAGCTCAACCGACGCGAGCCCGAGGAAGGGCATCAGCGCCACCAAGCTCTCCGGCGTCGACGCTTCGTACGCCGCCGCGACCGATGACGCCGCGTCTTCAAGACTCAGTTCGCCCACAGTGTGCATGCGCACCGCCGCCAGCGCGATCAGCCCACGAACCCCGAGCGGAAGCCCCGCCCCCGCTCCGGCATCGGGCAGCACAGGTCGGACGACCGCGACGCACCTGTTCGTCAGGCCGACCAGTTTCTCCGTCCGCTCCGCCCCTGGCGACGTGAGCGCAACGAACGTCGCCGCGGCATAGACCACCGACCCCGTCGGGTCTGGTTCAACTTCATCACGCTCAGCGAGGTCATCGAGCACACCCTGCGCAAACTCGAGCGACGCGTTCCGTTCCGTTTCCGTCAGCCAAGGAGCCCTAGCCCAAGCGAACATCGCGGACACCGCGAACGCCTGCTCCGCCGGCGCCGCGATCGGCGGCGTGTACCGCCCCCGGGTCGCGTCGAGCGAGCCGAGCATCCCGTAGGGCTCGCCGCCGGGCCACGCCCTCGACCGCAGGTGCGACGCGAGCCGCTCCCCAAACCGCGGCAGCGCGTTGCTCGACACCAAAGCCAAGTCGACGTAGTGCCCACCCCGAGACAAGAACGCCGGACCGCCTCGCGGCTCGAGCTGCGCCAGGTGAACCGTCTTGTACGTCGAGAACGAAAATCCACGGTTCGCAAGGTCGGGCACCTGCAGCCCAGCGAGAGCCGGGTCATCCGAAAGCTCGGCAACACAGGCGTGCACCGCACCGGTCGGACCGATCCCTCTCCGGAGCATCCACGTCGGTGAACGCGTCGCAACGATCGAACCTCCGTCGCGAACGACCCGAACAATCACGCCCTCGATGCCCGGCCGAACGCTCGGGCCCGAAACCCCGAGCTGCCAGTCCGACGCCGGGGCGTTGAGATCGCCACCGAGAAGCGAAACCGGCGGACCAGAAAACTCCACGGAAATCATCAGATCATCCGGGCTCGCTCCCGACCGGGCGACCGCCCGGCGCGTCCCCACCATCGCGCGACGCAACGCCTGAAACGCGACCCGGCGGCGATCATTCGCCGAGCTGGCGGCAGCAAACCCCTCCCCCACGATCTCACCTTCGAGCGAAACGATCACGCCGGCCGCGTCGACCGACGGCAGCCCGGGCGGTGCCGCCGCGGACTCATCGAGATCGCGGATATAGGACGCGACCGCGTTGTACCCGTCCATCGCCTCGCTCGGTATCGGCTGAGCGAAGGCAGGCACGCTCACCAGCGAGGTGAGGACGAAAGCAAGACACGCGATGTCGCCCCGCGGCACCGGGCGATGCGTGCACGCAACACCCGGTCCGAAAATGTCCGGCAGTCGGCTCCGGGACCGCGTCAGCGCCCCCCCGAAGCCCCTCGGCCACTTCCGGCACGCCGTCTGCATCTCTCCTGCTGACATCAGGAGACACGACATGAAATCGAAGACGCTCTTCGCCATCACCGAGGTCCACAAGCGGGTCGCCATCCTCACCGTCCTCAGCTATCTCGTGCTCTGCTAAGCACGCCGCGTCCGCACGGGCGCCCCCAAGAACGTTCCGAAATGAAAGCACCCCGAGCGATACATCGCGCGGGGTGCCCTCGTTCGTTCCGGGGCCAAGGGCCCGTCGTACCGCCGGTGGCGGTGACCGCACCAGCTCTTAGAACTGGATCTTGTCGGTCCCCATCGAGCCGTGGTCGTCCATACCACCGCGGTCGGGCATGTCGCCCTTCGGGCCGAAGTCGTAGCCGGCTTCGCCGCCGCCACCGCCGCCGCCCTCGCCGCCGCCGGTGCTGTCGCCCCACTGGGCCCGCTTGAGGCTCAGGCCGATCTTGCGATCGTGGATGTCGACACGGAGGATCTTGACGTCGATCTCTTCGTTGGCCTTCACCACGTCCTGCGGGTTCTCGACCTTGTGGTCGGCCAGCTCGGAGATGTGCAGCAAACCTTCGAGATCATCCTCGAGCTCGACGAACACACCGAAGTTGGTGATCTTGGTGACCACGCCGCGGACAACCATGCCCGGCTGGTACGCGCCCGGGATCGCCTCGGCCCAGGGGTCCTCGGTGAGCTGCTTGACGCCCAACGAGACGCGCTGCTTCTCCTGGTCGACCTCGAGCACGACGCATTCGACGTCGTCGCCCTTCTTGTACAGCTCGTTCGGGTGCGTGACCTTCTTGGTCCAGCTCATGTCCGAGATGTGCAGGAGACCGTCGATACCAGGCTCGATCTCGATGAACGCGCCGTAGTTCGCCAGGTTGCGGACCGCACCGCGGACGACGGTGCCGGCCGGGTACTTCTCGCTGACGAGTTCCCAAGGGTTGACCTCGGTCTGCTTCATTCCAAGCGAGATCTCCTGCTTGTTCTTGTCGATATCGAGAACAACAACGTCGACTTCATGACCCGGCTCGACCATCTCGCTCGGGTGGTTCACGCGGCGCGTCCACGACATCTCGGAGATGTGGACCAGGCCCTCGATGCCGTCTTCGATGCGGATGAACGCGCCGTACGACATGATGTTGACCACCTCGCCCCGGATACGAGAGCCGACCGGGTACTTCGCCTCGATCTCCTCCCAAGGGCTGGCTTCCTTCTGCTTGAGGCCGAGCGCGATCTTCTCCTTCTGGAGATCGATATTGAGCACCTTCACCTCGACCTTCTGGTCGATCGAGACGATCTCGCTCGGGTGGTTCACGCGGCCCCACGACATGTCGGTGATGTGCAGGAGACCGTCGATACCGCCCAGGTCAACGAACGCGCCGAAGTCGGCGATGTTCTTGACGGTGCCGGTGACGAGTTCGCCCTCGGTGAGCGTCTCGAGAAGACGCTTCTTGGCGGTGTCACGCTCGTGCTCGATGAGCTTGCGGCGGCTGATCACGATGTTGCGACGCTCGATGTCGATCTTGAGGATCTCGGCGCGGATCGAGCGACCGATGAACTCGCCGATGTCGTGCGGGCGACGGATGTCGACCTGCGAGGCGGGAAGGAAGACCGGCACGCCAATGTCGACGAGCAGGCCGCCCTTGATCTTCCGCATGCAGATGCCCTCGACCGCGTCGCCCTCGGCGGTCGTGTCGACGATCCGCTGCCACGCGATCTGACGATCGGCCTTCCGCTTGCTCAGCTGGATCAGGCCGCCCTCGCCCTCCATCGCCTCCAGGAGAACGTCGACCTGGTCATTGATCTTGAGGGTGCTGAGCTCTTCGCCGAACTCTTCCTTCGGGATGAGCCCCTCGCTCTTCAGGCCCACCTCGACGACCACGTCGTCACCCGAGAACCCGATCACGCGTCCCTTGATCAGCTTGCCGGGTGAAAGGTCGCTCACACGCTCGCCGACGAGGCGCTCCATGCCAGCGTCGACGTCCGATCCGAAAACCTCGTCGAGCAGCGACTGCGCGTCGGTGTCATCGATCCCGAGGGAAGCGATCAGCGTTTCATCGATCATGCGTTTGTTGACTTTCCCGCAGGCAGACCGCCCGCGTGTCGCGAGAGCTCGATGTCCGTCGCCCGCCGGGCAGCGCGGATCGGTGAGCCGTCGCCCCAAGAACCGAACACGGCTCCCGGATGCCCCGCTGGGGCGTTGGTCGGTTGTCGTTCCGAAAGCCGTGCGCACGGCCACCTCGGGTCCCGGCGTGGGGCCGAGATACTAGGCACTGGTCGCCAAGATGTCGGCTCTCCCAGAATCACCCCGAAGTTGCCGAGCGACTTTCCCGACGATTGGACATGTAAGCGCTTCCTTTTGTGGGATAGGATTGGCCCCGCTGTGCGCCCCAGCCAACGATCGGCGTCCACGGGAATCCCCTACCCCGGTGACGGGGTCCCGACAACCGTCGGATGACCGGCCTTGGCTCGACGATCTTTGTGGACGACGGCCAAGGCATGGACGAGTATTGACGATCGGGCGTTCGGAGACGCTCAACCCGCCAACCGCCCACTCGGTTGGCCCAGACCTCGAGGTCCTGAAGAACGATGACAACCGTTCCGTCTTCCGCTACTGAGGCCGAGCCTGTCACCATGAACAACGAAACCTCATCGCTGGGCCCACGCGACCCGGTCTTTGACGAACTCGGTTTCCCGTCTGATCCCGATAACCTGTATCTCCAGACTGTGGCCGTCATGCTCAAGGCCGCGGACATGATCGACCTCAAGCACCGCGTGCGGATCATCCTCGCGCAGCCCAAGAACGAGGTCATGGTGCATTTCCCGGTCCGCATGGACGACGGGCATCACAAGCTGTTCAAGGGCTACCGGGTCCAGCACAACAACGCCCTCGGTCCCTACAAGGGCGGCATCCGATTCCACGAAGACGTTCACCTCGATGACGTCAAGGCCCTCTCGCTGCTCATGACCATGAAGACCGCGCTCGTCCGCGTCCCCTTCGGCGGCGGCAAGGGCGGCGTGAAGTGCAACCCGCGCGACCTGAGCCCGGGCGAACTCGAGCGCGTCTCGCGCCGGTTCACCAGCGCCATCGCCCAGATGATCGGCCCCGATTACGACATCCCCGCCCCCGACGTCGGCACCAACGCCCAGATGATGGCGTGGATGGCCGACACCTACATGATGGGCATGGACTCCAACGCCAACGATGGGCTCCGCATCGTCACCGGCAAGCCCATCGAGTTCGGCGGCTCGGCCGGGCGTGAAAAGGCCACAGGCCAGGGCGTCGCCGACGTGCTCGCCGAGATGCTCCCGGGCATCGGCCTCCCAATCCAGGGCATGACCGTCAGCCTCCTGGGCTTCGGTAACGTGAACTCCTGGGCGGGGCGCATCCTTCAAGATATGGGCGCCAAGATCGTCTCGGTCATGGACCACACCGGCGCCCTGCGGCACGAAAACGGGCTCGACTGCCACTCGCTCTCCGACTACGCCGAACGCAACCGAGGCATCGCCGGCTACGAGAACGAACCGACCCGCACCGGCGCCGGCACCCAAGCCAGCCAGGGCGCTGAGGTCATCAGCGAAGAAGACTTCTACCGCACCAAGTGCGATGTCTTCGTCCCCGGTGCTCTCGAGCAGATGATCAAGCCGAAGCAAGCCGCTTGGCTCGACTGCAAGGTGCTCGCCGAGGCCGCCAACGCACCCTGTGATCCGGCCGGCGACCGTGTGCTCATGGAGCGAGGCATCGAGGTCATCCCCGCCATCCTCGCCAACTCCGGCGGTGTCACCGTCTCCTACTTCGAGTGGCTCCAGAACAAGAGCTCGGTCACGTGGGACGCCACCCATGTCGACCGGGAACTGAACCGCCACATGTGCGTCGCTGCCCGACGCACACTCGCCGCTCGCGAGCGGTACGGATGCGATCTGCGAACCGCGTCCTTCGCCGCCGCCCTCGAGCACCTCGGCAAGGTCTACAAGCTCCGAGGCATCTTCCCGTAAGGGGCCCCGCCCGGACGTTTGCCCCCAGGCCGGCTCGTGGTACGCTCGGGTCGTCTGGAGGGCATGACATGCAGACGCGCTGGGTTCTGGGCGGTACCGTCGCGGCCGTCGCCGCGGTGATGATCACACTGGGAGTCCTGCTCGACACCGACCGCTCAACGGGGCTCATCGGCCTGTTGGGCAACGTCGGGGCCGAGCTCCTCGGGCTCGCGGCGACGGTCGCGATCATCGACTGGCTCATCGAGCGTAAGAAGCACAACGAGCAGGTCCAACGCCTTGCCTGGCAAGCGCTTCACGATGTCGACCACGCCTTCTGGGTCTGGCAAGGCGGCCGCCGCGAATTCCACCTCGACGAACTCGCCGCCCTCCTCCAAGTCGCGGCCCCCGACGACCCGCTCCCCTCATTCACCGAAGAGCTATTCATCAACTTGGGCATCCGAGCCTCAGACAACCTCCGGCTCCAAGAGCGCCTCATGAAGCACGACCGCCGGCTCAAGGGCGCGTTCCGGTCGCTCGCCGGGCTCGCCCAGATGCGCGAGGCCAAGTCCGTCGTTGATCAGAGCTATCTCATCGAAGGACTCAAGACATCGGTCGCAGGGCTCGCCGAGGTCACAGGCCAGAGCCCCCACCCGGGCGAGTTCACGGCCGCCAAGTCCTTCCGAGATCCCAGCGCCGATGCCCAGAAGCGCCGCTATCGGGGCTCGCTCCACGAGTCGATCGCGCGCCACGAAGGCCCCATGGTCACCGAAGCCTCCAGCGAGGTCTTCATCTCACCCAACCGCTGATCATCACGCTTCGAGCGCGCGGCGGAGGTCCTTGATGCGTCCCTCGAACCGCGCCGCCAGACCAGCCTGGGCGTGTGTCCGCCCCGCGAACGACTTCGCCGCGTCGCGCGACGTGTTGAGTTCTGCTTCGCCCGACGCCAAGCCGAGGAACGAAAGCAGCTCACACCTCGCGGCATCATCGTCGGAAACCAACGCATCGTGAGACACCCGAAGGAACGGGTTCGTAGCGCCCTCGGCACCGAATACGCCCGCGACGTGCTCCAACAGGCGTTGCACGTCGCGAAGGGCGACTCCAGCCATCGGAGCGTCCTGTGCGAATGGGGCTTGCGGGGCGCCCTCCGACATCATCGAACCGACCGCCGCGTCAGCGATGTCGCGATCGACCAGCACCACCTTTGCGTCCGGAAGCATCAGGGGCAGCGCCAAGATCCCGTATACCTGGGCCCACTGGGCGTCGATCACCGCCGGCGCGTCCGGGTGCTCTGACACGCCCAGACGCGCGACCGACTCTCGCACCTTGAGGAGTTGCGGACGCGTTGCCTTCGTCATTGGGGGCAACCACCCGGCAAAGCCCGCAGCCTGCGACGGGAACACGGTCATCGCGGTCCCGAGGAACACGTGCGCGTACGAACTCGTCACCGCGCCCGCCGCCTTCGCGACCGCCGCGACCGATCCGGTCGAACCACCGGGCAGACCGATCACCGCGACGTACCGCTCGCCGCCATCGCCCGAAGCATCGTCGCCGGTCAGGCTGGGCAACTTCGACACCTTCGACCACTCCTCGATGAGCTTCGCCACGCCCTGAGCGTGAGGCCTCGGGTCCGCGCCCGGAGAAGCGATCTTCGCCGCCCGCTTGAACACCGTGAACGCCTCATCGTCGTTCCCACCCCTCGCGTGCAACTCGGCCAGCGTGCGCAGCGCCGGCAAGAGATCAAGAGCCGCCGCCCCCACCTTGCCCACGTGCTCGCTCAACCCCGAAATCGCGGCTCCGGCGTCGCCAACGCCTTGCAACGCCGCGACGCCCACCGCTTTGGCCAACCCGAGCGTGTCAATGCCTTTGGACTTCGCGTCCTCAAGCACGCCGGTCGCTTCCTCGCCCCTGCCGGAGCCCGCGAGGGCTTCGATGGCGAGGGCCGCACCCTCGGCGGCGATCAACTCGTTCTCCGACCCGCTCTCGCGAGCCCGTTGGGCCGGCTCGACCGCGTCCGCCCAACGCTCGTCGACCAGAAACGACCGAGCCAGCTCGATGTCGAGCGGGGCCTTCTGCGCTTCGGGCGCGATCTCGTCCAACTTGGCGAGAATCGCCCTCGCCGACGCCGTCCGCTTTGCTCGGATCAGCACCTGCGCATGCACGAATTGGCCCTCGGCAAACTGGGGGGCCTGGCGCACGATCTCAGCCGTCAGCCGCAGCGCCGAAACTGTGTCTCCGCGACGGAGGTGCTGGTGAACCTGGGCTAACGCTTGGGTGCCGGAAAGCTGTGTCATTTCGAGAGACCTCCGATTGCGGGGCGCGAGTTTAGGTGTGGCGGGGCGTGCCCGCTCAGACCGATCATCGGCGCCAGCGAAACCGCTGCGAGCGACACATCCGCTCTATCCTCTCACCATGAGGCACATCGCCCTAATCAGCACCGGCGGAACCATCGAGAAAACCTACGACGAGCGGGCCGGTGTTCTCGAAAACCGTCACTCCGTCGTCCAGCGGATGCTCGCGAGGCTCCGGCTCGAAGACGTCCGGATCAACTCGATGCAGCTCATGCAGAAGGACTCGACCGAGCTGACCGACCAAGACCGCAAACGCATCGTCGACGTCGTCAGAGCCTTCGCCGGCGAGCCCGACGTCGACGGAGACGGAGACACCGACGGGATCGTCATCCTCCATGGAACCGACACCCTCGCCGTCACCGGCGAGCTGCTTTGCCAAGAGTTCCCCAAGCCCCAGGTGCCCATCATCCTTACCGGCGCCATGCGCCCCTATGAAATGAAGCGCTCCGACGCCCTCCAGAACCTCAACGAAGCTATCTTCGCCACCAACGCGCTCGCACCTGGCGTCTACTGCGTCGCCCACGGCCGTGCCCTGCGATTCCCGGGCGTCGTCAAAGACCTCGACCGAGGCACGTTCGTGACGGCCGAGCGATCGCCGTGACGCTCCCCATCGATCGCGTCCCAGGGCCGCCGGGTGACTCGGGCCGAGTCCATGGGCGAATACTCGGCGCCCTCGGGTTCTTCGATCCTGCGTTCCTCGACGCCTACTTCAATCGATTCGTTACCACGAACAAGGTCACGCGCGACGATCTCTCAGCCCAAGCAGACCGCTGGCTTGCCGGCCTACCGGCCAACTTCCAGGAGGAAATCGACGGCATGGCCAGCGGCGCAGACGCTTCGATGTCGACTACCGCAAGATTCCTCTACGCCGACATCGCCAGCCCCACCACCGGTGAAACGCCCGCCTTCGACGTGATCAGCGACGACGAGAAAAACACGGTCGCCGGCCCGCTGTGCAGCGCCATGATCGCAAGCCCATCGAACCACCCGTGGGTCGCACGCAACTGCGACTGGCTCTTCGCGACGCTGATGCGAGGGACGTCCGCTGTCGTACACGAGACCCCGGGACGCATACCGGTCATGGCGGTCGGAATCCGCGGCGATATCGACGTCGATACCGGGATCAACGCCGAGAGGCTCTGGATCCATCTCCACACCCTGCTTGATCTGGGCGACCCGCCCCGCGATCGAACCATCATCAGTTGGCTGTTCTGGGCCCGCGAGGCCCTCGAAACCTGCGCCTCGCTCGATGACCTCGAGCGGTTTATCGAGACAACCGGACGCGACCGCGGCGTCATCGCCGTCGCCTGCGACGGCAAGACCCACGAAGCCGCGGTCTTCGAATGCACCAAGGCGTCGCACGTCAGGCACGACTTCGATCCGAGCCTCCCGCCGCTCGTCGCGACGAACCACCCGCAAGCCAAGCCCATCGACGCGGCCCGAGAAGCGAAGGCAAGACCCGGATCCACCGTCGGACGTTTCTGTGCCCTCAGGACCATCGCAAAAGACCACCCGCCCGAGCACGGCCCCGACGACTTCATCGACGTCCTCGCAGATGAAGGCGTCGAGATGCGCACGCCCGAGCACCTACGCACCATCTACTCATCGGTCGTCAACCCGTCGACCGGCGAAGTCTGGTTCGCCTCGGGCAGCGCAAAGGGACGCCCCGCGGCGAGCACGGGGCGTTGGGGGAAAGTCGGCTTTCGCTTCTGATCAGCCGTTCTTGACGGTGACCTCGATCCCACCCGGGATGTGCAGGTCGCGTTGCGGGAACGGGATGCCCACGCCCTCGGCGTCGAACCGTTCCTTCACGCGGCGCGTCACGTCCCAGTAGACGTCCCAGTAGTCCGAGGTCATCGACCAAGGCCGCGCGATGAAGTTCACCGAGTTGTCCGCAAGCTCGTGCACCTTGATCACCGGCGCCGGGTCCTTGAGCACCTTTTCGTGGTTCGTGATCACGTCGAGGATGATCGCCTCCGCCTTCGCCATGTCGTCGGCGTAGCCGATCCCAAAGATCAGATCGACGCGGCGGGTGTCGCGTGCGGTGATGTTTGTGATATCCCCGTTCCAGATCTGGTTGTTGGGCACGAAGATCACCTGGTTGTCGAAGGTCGAGACCCGCGTGCTGACGAGGTTCATCGCCTCGACCTTGCCGGTCACGCCGCCGCCTTTGATGACATCACCGACGTCGTAAGGGCGATACACCAAGATCAGCAGGCCCGAAGCGAAGTTCGACAGGGTGCCCTGCAACGCGAGACCGATGACCAAGCCAGCGGCACCGATCGCCGCGAGCAGCGGGCCGATATTCACGCCCAGGAAGCTCACCGCGATCACCAGACCAATGACTTGCACCAGCCTTTTCACGCTTCCGACGACGAACTCTTGAAGCAGGCTCGAAGCGTTCGGGAGTCTCTTGACACCTGTCTTCGCGGCGCCCGCGAGAATCCCAGCGAGGAACCATGACACGACCACTATCGCGATGAACTTCGCGATCGCGAGCCCGATCGCGATTCCGCCGTCTTCACTCCCAAGCCACGCCAAAGCGAGCGCCCCGAGCGCCTCGGGCTCGACAGCTCCCACGTTGATCGATGTTGTCGCCTTGATGAAGTCGCGGTACTCGCTCGCGTCCCCACCTTTTTCCTCAAGAGAATCGATCACGATCTCGAATCGATCAAGTATGTCGTTCTTGCGCTCGAACGAGTCGGTCGCTTCGTCCGCCGCCCCGGCGCCCGAAACGGCGAGCTGCGCCGTTTCCCCTACCGCTTCCTGATACGCGGCCATCCAAAACTCGGCCCGTTCAACAAGAGCGTCCACCCGAAGCGGGCGAACCTCAGCGGTGATCACCTCCAAGGGGACCGTCCAAGGCGTCTCGGATGAGACACCAGCCAGCGCCGGGTCGACTGCCGAGTCGGAGCCGGGAAGGGATGGCGGCGCCGCGAAGGCCGACGCAGTAGCGATGCAGACGAAAGCGGCAACCACCGCGCGGATGATCAACGACATCGTGGGGCTCCTATCTTCCTGCTCTTCGATTCGGCAGAGCGCCCTGCTCCGCACACCGGCTTCCCGCTGAGTCCAACGGAACCACCGGCTCATCGTCACGAATTTACCCGGAAATGGTCGTGACGCGCACCGAGGTGTAGCGCTGGCGGTGACCGGTCTTCCGCTTGTAGCCCTTCTTGGGCTTGAACTTGTAGACGTGGAGCTTCTCGCCCTTGACGAGCGGGTCGATGATCTCGACCTCCACCTTCGCGCCATCGACGTAAGGCTTGCCGATCTTCGCGCTCACCGCGTCCTGACCATCCGAAACCGCCAGAACCTTGTCGAACGTGATCGTCGAGCCGGCTTCCGCCTCGCCCGCCTGGTAGAGATCGATCAAGATCTCGTCACCCTCAACGACTTTCCGCTGGCCGCCCGACTCTTCAATGATCGCGTACATCAGCAAACTCCTGACCGCACAGGGACGGGGCGGGGGTCAGCTCGACCCAACCGGCTTGCAAGCCCGGCCCGCGACGGGCCCCGACTGTAGAACACCCAGGACGTCGAGGCGAGCCAGTGGATGAACGGAACGCCCTAACAATATTCAACTAAAACAAAAAACACCCGGCCGCCTCAGTCGAAACGGCCGGGCACACCTCGTTTGTCACCCCAACCCGACGACAAAGCGCGAATCAGAGATCTTCGACGACCTGTTCACCGCTCACGTGACGAAGCCACCATTCGCGCGGCGACGTCGGGTTTCCGTTTCGGTCCAGCACCGTCAGCGTCGGCGCGCTCCCGCCCTCACCGCTGATGATGACGTGATCGCCATCGAATGACGTGAACGTCATCTCGATGAGATCGCCGTACGTCGGGGCCTGCTCGAGCAACAGTCCGACAGCGACTCGCTCGCCCATCCGCACCGAGTCGTAGTAGTCCGAGTAGTAGTGCACGCCCGCCATGTTGCGCCCAATGGAGACGTTCGCGGCCAGTTTGTCGAGTTCGCCCTGGATCGTGAGATCCGAGGCAACACTGGGATCCGCCACGAGTCCGGTTCCATCGTCGTTTGGGATAAAGGCCCGGGTCGACCCACCGAAGCGCAGCGGCCGTTGCACGCCCGAGTCGTCGTCCTCAAACATCTCAAAGAACCCCTTCAGAATCGTCACGCAGGCACCCGCGACGGTTGCGTGCCCTGCGCCGTATGCCGGGTGCATCGGGGAACCTTCCGGGAAAGCCATCGGCAACAAGAGGTTCGACGCGTCGAACTCCGTCGCGTCGATGCCCTCGGGGAGATGGACATCGCGCGTGCGCCCGTGCGCGTTGTTCTGCTGCTCGTTGTGCATACGCACCGCCTCGATGATCTCGTTCGGGATCTCGCCGAGCGAGCACTGAAACGCCTGCCGAGCCTTGCCGAGTTTGTCGACGAACAAACCGCAATCCCGCTCCGCGGCGCCGAACGCGAGCAGCGTGTAACGCCCAGCTATCGCTTCGGGACGGGCGCGTCGGTGGTAGTTGAATTTCTGACGCCGCACAGCTTTCAACCCACGGGTCGCCACCTCGGTCACGAGCGAGAGGATGTGAGGGCCCCCGAACGTGACGAACGGAGTGCGCACACCGCGAGCCCTCTCCGGGAACCCCTTCGAGAACGGAACGCCCATCGAGAGCATCATGAGGCACGCGTTGAGGTAGGCCTCATACAAGGCATCGAAATGCACGTAGGTCGCAAGATCGCGAGGCGTCGTGATGAACCGCCGCGTCGGCTCGTACGTGGCGTTCTGCCCGACGTCGCCTCCGTTCTGAACCAACAGCCACGACGCCCAATCGGTCATGTGATCGTGTCCAACCTCGTGAACCACGTTGCGTTGATCGATCGTCACCGTTCCGTAGCGGATGAGTCCATCACTGGGGTCAAAGCGAGAACCAGCGCTCGCGAATTCTTCGGCCGCGTCCCGCCGACCAGCAAGCGACGCCGAGCCCGCGAGGAGGAACTGTGAGATGTACGGCCCCACAAACGAACCAGGCGCTGATCCACGGAACGCAATCTGCTCCGTCAGCTTGACCGCACCCTGGAGCCGAGCGTCGCGACGATTGCGTTCGAAGCTGTTCAGCCCACTCGCGTCAACCTGCCCAGGCGTCGACGAGGTGGCATCGTTGAGCGTCATAAAGGGCATGTCGTTCAACGCGGCAACCAACTGAGAAGCCGACCGCACAGACGAGCCCGCACCACCGATCATCTCATCGCCGCCCTTTCGAATCGTCTCGAAGGGCACGTCGCGGAGCAGAGCGAGCGAGTAGACCTCCGCCATCTCGAACGCGAGTTCGCTCGAACCGACGCGCGGCGCCGGCGCCATCCCCACCGCCCCAGCATCGGGACCCTGGAGGTCGTACGCGTGCCCCGAGCGGGGGCTTTCCCAGCCCCGCCACCGAACGTCCTCATCGATGGCCTTTACCGCGTCCTCACCGGTCGAAACACGACGCTCGAACACGTTCCGATCCGGCGAGTTGATCGCCTCGACGAACGCTTCGTAATCCTCTGCATTCCCGACAACACCGAACTCGTTGTGAGCCAATCCCTTGGTGAAGTTCGCTGGGTAGCTTGACGCCTCGCGCGGATCAGGGTTGGTGTGGTCACCCTCTTCACCATTCGAACGCGTCACCGCGTGTGGCCGCACGCGCGAGACCTCGGTCGCGAGATCGCGTGCTGCCTTTGCAGCCCGAGCACGTTCAACGCCAGCAGGATCAGGATCGGCAAAGGGCAATCGCGACAACTTTAAACTCCTTGACGCAAACAAGTTGAGGGAGCGGGAGATCGGGGCCAGTGGTCCCGAGCGCTGTACCAGCGAGAGGGAGCGATCATCGCTCGACGACACGGGCACGGGCACCAAAGAACAAGCCGCGAAGAAACCACCCCGGTGTTCAAGAATCCGAAGGAAATATCCGCGATCGACGCAGGTTCGGGACTTGAAGAAAGTCGAGAGGCGCGGCGCGGACCGTTCCCCATCGATCTGAGCCAAACAGCACACACAAACGACACGTCGCGATAGCACGCTCATCTCTGGCGCATCGGCCAGCCCGAGACTCGCTTTCAGTCGCTCGGCTGAGCGTGGGTTGTCTACGTCGGCGTTGGCCTGACCTGAGAGAGAGCATGCGGCGTCGCTCGCGATGTTCCGCTGTGTGACGTACGTTTAGCTGGGCTGAGCGCGACCAGAACCACGCCCAGCATGCGCAACATCAACTGCCATCGGTCACGCCCCTGCTGTCGCCTTATCCTTCGCCATCCGTTCCGCCCGGCGCCTCGCCCCCTCGTCCAAGATCCTCTTGCGGAGCCGCACCGTCTTCGGCGTGATCTCCACCAGTTCATCCTGCTGCACGTACTCGACGAATTGCTCCAGGCTCAGCTTCCGCGCCGACTTCAGCGCCACAAACGCTTCCTTGTTCGCGCTGCGGATGTTGTCGAGCTTCTTCACACGGACGACGTTCACCGGGAGGTCGTTGCCACGATTGTGCTCCCCTACCACCTGGCCTGCGTAGACCTTGTCGCCCGGCTCTACGAAGAGCACACCCCGGTCGTGAAGGCCCTCGACCGCGTAGGCCGTGACCTGGCCCGACTCCGTCGCGATCAGCACACCCGACGAACGCCCCACCGCCGTGTCGCGCTTGGGCACGAACTTCTCGAACGTGTGGTGCATCAAGGCCTCGCCCTGCGTCGCGGTCAGGATCCGCTCCCGAAGCCCGATCAACGCACGACTCGTGATCTCGAACACAACGCGGCTGACGCCCGGTCCGCGCTCTTCCATCTTGCGCATCTCGCCCTTGCGTTCGCCGACGAGTTGCATGACAGAGCCGACGCCGCTGTCCGGAGACTCAACGACGAGCTCTTCGACCGGCTCGTGCAGCTTTCCGTCGATCTCTTTCTCGATGACGACCGGCGGACCGATCGCGATCTCGTACCCCTCGCGACGCATCGTCTCGATCAAAATCCCCAGGTGAAGCACACCCCGACCCGAGACCAGGAACTCATCCGTTCCCTGCCCCGGTTCCACGCGGAGCGCCACGTTGTGCTGCAGCTCGCGCTCGAGCCTGGTCTTGATCTGCCGGCTCGTGACGTACTCCCCATCCTGACCGGCGAAAGGCGAGTCGTTGATTCGGAAGATCATCGAGATCGTTGGCTCGTCGACCGACACCGACTCGAGCGGCTCGGCATGATCCGGGTCGCACACCGTGTCACCAATGTCGATCTTCTCGAGCCCCGCGATCGCGCAGAGATCACCCGCCTCGACGCGCTCCGCGTCGACCCGGCCAAGCCCGCTAAACGCGAGCAGCTTGGCGATCTTGCCTCGCCCCTTATTCTCGATCTCCCCATCATCACCCGGGCGCACGAGGGCCACTTGCTCGCCTTGATAGATGGTCCCGCCGACGACACGGCCGATCCCAATCCGTCCGAGGTACTCGGAGTAATCAAGGGTCGTCACGATCATCTGCAATGGGCGTTCGGGGTACGCCTCGGGGTGCGGAACGTGGTGAACAATCGCCTCGAACACGGCGCGCAGGTCGCCGGTCCCGTCAGCCGGGATGTCCTCAACCTGATCCACCGCCCAGCCCGCCTTGGCGCTGGCGAAGACCACCGGGAAGTCGAGGGTCTCGTCGTCGGCGCCGAGCGCCACAAGCAGGTCGAACACCTGATCGACGACGCGATCGGGTTCGCCATCGGGTCGGTCGCACTTGTTCACGACGAGCACCGGCTTCAGCCCCGCTTCGAGCGCCTTGCCAAGAACGAACCGCGTCTGGGGCATCGGGCCGTCGTAAGCGTCGACGACCAAGAGACATCCGTCCGCCAGCCGTAGAACGCGTTCGACCTCGCCGCCGAAATCGGCGTGGCCCGGCGTATCCACGATGTTGATCCGGTAGTCCCGGTCGTCCGCGGCGTGGTAGTTCACAGCGCAGTTCTTGCTCAGAATCGTGATCCCACGCTCGCGCTCGAGCGGGTTCGAATCCATGATGAGGTCGTGCTGCCCGCCCTGGAGCTTCTCGAGCTCACCGGCGCGGAACATACCCGACTGCATAAGCAGCTTGTCGACAAGGGTCGTTTTGCCGTGGTCAACGTGAGCGATAATCGCCACGTTTCGCAGACCGACCGCCGCCGGCGTTGTGCTGGCCGTTGAACTTGGGGGCATCGGGCCTTCCTTTCTCAGAGCGATAGTAGGTCGGCCCACCGGCCCTCCCCAATCCCTGGCACACCGGTTGCGGATGAACAGACGCTGACGCTGCGCCCCCGGATCAAGTCGAGACCCTCAACCGCCGATCTCCTCCACGAATGCCCGCACCGATCGACACCATCCACAGCCTCGAAGTCCCGATCGTGGTCCTGTTGGGGGAGCGTCAAATGACCGTTTCGGGCGTTCTCGCCCTCAGCCCCGGCTCGATCATCGAACTGCCCAAGCCGGCCGAAGACGAGCTCGATCTGCTCGTCAACAACCGGAAAATCGGGCGAGGGGCTGCCGTGAAGCTGGGCGAGAACTTCGGGATCCGGATCACCGCCATCGGAGACGAGCAAGAGAGACTCGACGCGGTGATCGACGAAGACGACGAAGGACTCATGTCCGATAGCGACGCCGCGGCCCTGGCCGAAGCTCTGCTCTCGGGTCAATAAGGCCTTTCTGCGTCAGAACTTCCATACGCCACGGTCCGGAATCCGCTCGTGGCCCGATCCGGATAGCCTCCAGTCATGCCAAGAGACATCCCCGTCGGCAACGGTGACCTCCTCATCACCTTCGACGAAAAATACCGTGTCCGCGACCTGTACTACCCGCAAGTCGGGCGGCACAACCACACCCAGGGCCACGTCCAGCACTTCGGCGTCTGGGCCGACGGAGAGTTCGCCTGGGTCGCCGACGAGGGCTGGACCCGGGACCTCCGCTACAAGGACGGCACCCTCATGACGGAGGTCACCCTCCGACACGAGGAACTGGGCCTCGAGATCGTCTGTAACGACGCCGTCGACTTCCACGAGCCGGTCTACTTCCGCCGCTCAACCGTCCGAGACCTCCTTGGCCGCAAGCGCGACGTGCGGCTCTTTTTCCATTGCGACCTGTCGATCAACTCCAACCCGGTCGGCGACACGGCGAACTACGACCCGTCGATGGCCGCGTTGGTGCTCTACAAGGACGCCAGCTACTTCCTGGTCAACGCCTGTGATCACCACAAATGCGGGATCGACCACTGGGCAATCGGTCACAAGAAGATCGGTGGCGCCGAGGGCACGTGGCGCGACGCCGAGGACGGTGACCTCGGGCGCAACACGATCAGCCAGGGCTCGGTCGACGCCACCGTTGGCTTCAACCTCGAGGTGCCCGCCAACGGGGAGTCGAGCGTCACGAGTTGGATAGCGTGCGGAAGTTCCTACGCCGACGTCAAGGCCCGCAACCAGCGGATCTGGACCAAGGGCCCCGACCGCATGCTCGCCAGGACCGAGGCGTACTGGAAGCTCTGGGCCCAGAAGGAGCCGGTCGATCTCGGCCCGCTCCCGCAGCGCTCCCGCGATCTGCTGCAACGAAGCTTGCTCATCCTGCGCACCCAGATCGATAACGGCGGAGCCATCATCGCCGCCAACGACTCGGACATCACGCAGTTCGGTGGTGACCACTATTCGTACTGCTGGATGCGCGACGGCGCCCTCGTCACCTACGGGCTTGTCCTCGCCGGTCAGTCTGAGCTAAGCCGCGCGTTCTTCCGCTTCGCCGAGCGTTGCATCGAAGAAGAAGGCTACTTCCTCCACAAGTACACGCCGAGGGGTGACCTCGCCAGTTCGTGGCACCCCTGGATGATCGACGGGCAGAAAGTGCTCCCGATCCAGCAGGACGAGACAGCGCTCACGCTCTGGGCGCTGCGCCGACACTTCGAGGCGTTCCGTGACGTCGAGTTCATCAAGCCGATGTATTCGCGCCTGATCGCGCGTCCCGCCGAGTGGATGCTGAGCTACCGCGATCACAACGGCCTGCCCAAGCAGTCGTGGGACCTCTGGGAAGAACGCCGAGGCGTGCACACGTTCACCGTCGCCAGCGTCATCGGAGCCCTGCAGGCCGCGAGCGCGTTCGCCGAAGACTTCGGTGAACGCGACCGTGCGAGCGCGTTCCGCGAGGGCGCCGAACGCATGCGGGGCGCTCTCAAGCGTCACCTGTGGAACCCCGACGAGGGCCGCTTCGCCCGCATGGCGATCCCGAAGGACGACGGCAACTACGAGCTCGACATGACCCCGGACTCGGCCAACTTCGCCCTCTTCGCGGTCGCCGGCTTCGACGCCCGCGACCCGAGCATCGAGAGCGAGATGACCAAGCTCCGCGAGCTGCTCTGGGTCAAGACCGAGGTCGGCGGGTGCGCCCGTTATGCCAAGGACTACTACCACCAAGTCGAGACCGAGGACGTCGAGGCCGTGCCCGGCAACCCCTGGGTCATCTGCACGCTCTGGCAGGCGCAGTACCTCATCCGCCGCGCCGAAACAGCGGATGAGTTGGCCGAGGCCGTCCCGCTGATCGAGTGGGCGTGCGACCGAGCCCACGACTCGGGCGTGCTCGCAGAGCAGTACCACCCGTACTCCGCGGCCCCGATCTCGGTCAGCCCTCTCACCTGGTCACACTCGACCTTCGTCGCGGTCTGCCACGAGTACATCGACAAGCACAAGCGGCTGACGACCGGCGCGCGCCGCAAGGAAGACGCGCTCGTGCCCGCGATCTAAGTTGGTCTTCGCGCGACAGCGTGATTTTGCGCCGGGTGAAGGCCGACAGCGACCCCGGCTTGGGCGTCAAGCGTCGTATCGCACGACGCCCGAGCCTTCGGTGATCGTCCCGATCGTGAACACCGTCTCACCGAACTTGCGGAGCTTCTCCGCGACACCGTCCGCGAACGTCGGGCGCACGACGAGGCAGTAGCCGATCCCCATGTTGAAGACGCGTTCCATCTCAGCGTCTTCAACGCCCCCCTGCTCTTGCAGGAACTCAAAGACGGGCAGCGTCGCCCAGGCGTTCGCGTCGATCACCGCGTCGACCCTTTCGTGCAGCGCGCGCACGAGGTTGCCGCTCAGCCCGCCGCCGGTAACGTGCGCCATCCCGCTGACCACCTTCTTCACCTTGTACTCGCGGAGCATTTTGACGATGGGCTGCGCATAAATGCGTGTCGGGCTCAGCAAGACCTCGCCCAGCGTGCGATCGGGATCAAGATCCGGATAGCCTCGGTTCAGATCCAGCCCGGCGTGCTCGATGATGCCGCGGACGAGGCTGAACCCGTTTGAGTGCACCCCGTCGCTCGCGAGGCCCAGGACGACGTCGCCCGGTTCGACGCGTTCCGGATCGGTGGCCCGCTTGAGCTCGACAACACCGACCGCGAACCCGGCAAGGTCGTACTCGCCCTCTCCGTAGATCGCCGGCAGTTCGGCTGTCTCCCCGCCCATCAGGGCACACCCGGCTCGTTCGCACCCCTCCGAGACGCCAGCCACCAAACGCTCGATCTCGACCGGGTCGACCTTGTGGATCCCGATGTAGTCGAGGAACATCAGCGGCTCGGCGCCCTGCACGACAAGGTCGTTCACGTTCATCGCGACCAAATCGATCCCGACGGTGTCGTGAACCCCGAGCTTCTGGGCGAGCAGGACTTTGCTGCCCACACCGTCGGCGCACGCGACGAGGACGGGGTCGCGATAGTTCCGTTTGAACAACTGCTCGTTGTAGTCGAGCCGGAACAGCCCGGCGAACCCCCCCGGATTGGCGATCACCCGCGGACCATGGGTGCGGCGCATGTGCCCGAGGAGTCGGCGGGCGGCTTCGTCGCCCGCCTCGATATCAACGCCGGTGCCGGCGTACGTCAGGGGTCCGTCGTTCTTTGCGTCTGACACACGGACAGCGTAGCGGCCGAATCGCTCGCCACTGAGCGTCACCCGGTCTATGGTCTGGCGATCATCCATTTATGCGGATCAACGGATGAAAAATCGACGGCTCGGCCGGCGAAACGACGGCGAGGTACGGTGTCCCACCTCGCAACCAAGGAGCAGCAACACGATGACCGGTCGCCTCTTCACCAGTGAATCCGTTTCGATGGGCCACCCTGACAAGGTCTGCGATCAGATCTCCGATGCAATCCTCGACGCGCTGCTCAAAGACGATCCGCACAGCCGCGTTGCCTGCGAGACGATGGTGGCCACCGGCCTGGTCGTCGTTTCGGGCGAGGTGACGACCCGCACCTACGTCGACATCCAAGACACTGTCCGCGACACGATCCGCGACATCGGCTACACCGATGGCGACATGCGATTCGATGCCGCGTCGTGCGCCGTCCTCGTCGCGCTCAACAAGCAGAGCCCGGACATCGCCCAGGGCGTCGACCGCGAGGGCGCGGGCGACCAAGGCATGATGTTCGGATTCGCCTGCCGCGAGACCGATGAGTTGATGCCCTTACCGATCCAGCTCAGCCACAGGCTTGTGGAGCAGCAGGCGACCGTCCGCCGCCGCGGCACCATCCCGGGGCTTCGCCCGGATGCTAAGAGTCAGGTCACCGTCGAATACGAGGGCCGGCAACCCAAGGCGATCGACACCGTCGTCCTCTCGACACAGCACGACAGCACCTGGAACGAGCGACAGTCCGAACTGCAAAAGCAGGTGATCGAGCACGTCGTCAAGCCGGTGCTCGGCGAGTGGTGGAACCCCTCGATCACCGCCCACATCAATCCGACCGGGCGCTTCGAGATCGGCGGGCCCCACGGCGACGCGGGCCTCACCGGACGCAAGATCATCGTCGATACCTATGGGGGCCGTGGGCGTCACGGCGGCGGGGCATTCAGCGGGAAAGACCCGACCAAGGTCGACCGCTCGGCCGCGTACATGGCCCGCTACATCGCCAAGAACGTCGTCGCCGCCGAGCTGGCCGACGAATGCGAGATCCAGCTCAGCTACGCGATCGGAGTCGCCGAGCCCACCAGCATTTACGTCGACTGCCACGGCACTGAAAAGCACGACACCGACAAAATCGCCAAGGCCATCCGGGACGTCTTTGACACAACTCCGCGCGGGATCATCGAACAGCTCGATCTCCGCAAGCCGATTTTCCATCGCACGGCTCGGCACGGCCACTTCGGTCGCCCGCCGGTCACCGAAGGAAACTTGAATTTCTTCACCTGGGAACGGACCGACCAGGTCGACGCGCTCAAGAACGCGTTGAGCTGAACACGCCGGTTCCGGGCTGCGCGACACGATCGTCCGAAAAAACAAGCCATTTTGCTGGTTTGATGCCGGCTGTATGGCACCTCTGTTACGGCTGCATCTGCGGCCGGGGCGTGACGTGTCGCCCCGCTCGACCGTGCCCGGTTGGGGGTCTCGGCGAGCCGTCCTGAGACGCACAGAACAGGGGAATACGGACATGAACCTCGCTCGAAACGCTGTTGCTTTTGCCGCTTCGCTGTCGTTTGTTGGGACCGCCCAGGCGGGTGTTGTCGCCGCCGAGAGCCTCACCGAGAACGCGCCGACCGCGTTTGACTGGTTTGGCACCACCTGGCTTGGCCAGACCTTTACGGCCGAGGAAACTGGCCGCATCGAGACGGTCGACTTCGCGCTGTCGCAGGCCTTGCCGACCCAGACGGAGGGGAGCCTGACCGTTGAGGTGTGGCAGATCGAGTCGGCGGCGAACCAAGACGATTTCGCGAATCCGAACAGCGCGACGGCGACCCGCGTCGCTCGCACGGACGTGACCTATTCGGGGCTGGAAGACGGAGCCCCGACCTTCCTGACCGCTCGCTTTGAGGGCACAAATCCCAAGTTTACCGTCGCCGGGAGCACCTACGCCGTGGTGTTCCGCACCGATCCGGCGGTCAGCCTCTGGGTGGACACACAGGGCAACTACGACGGCGGCCAGTTCTACCAGTGGACGTCGCAGTTCGGGGTCGTCACGGATCAGAACTTCGACGCGTACTTCCGCGTGACGGTGCCCAGCCCCGGTGGCCTCGCCATCCTGGCGTTTGCGGGGACGATCGCGACATCGCGTCGTCGCTCGTCAGCGGTATAACCCCCGCTCATCGATGTATTCGAGAACGCGGGGGTCAACGTCGTCGGTGGTACCGGCGCGGACCTTTGTCGAGCTGACCCGCATCGGTGATACATCGATGAACGACCTTCGCCAGACGGCGAGATCGCGATCCGACCACGCCCGCGTGCGTTCGAGCGCATCGGAGAGTTGTCCAACGGACGTGATCTCGCCCCTCGGGATGACCACCGGCTGACAGCGCTGGAGGACTTTCACGGCGTCGTGCCATCGGTGGAACGCGAGCGCCTGATCAGCGCCGATGAGAAACCGCACGCCTTCGAGTCCGTCCGGGCGGGCGGCCAAGACTCGGTCGAGGGTGTTGGACCAGAAGCTCGGCATTCCGGCGGAGGCCCGGTCGATCTCGTCGGTCCAAATCGACACGCTCGTGGTGTTCGCGAACGCGATTTCGAGCATGCGGACGCGGTCCTCATCGCTCGCGGCCGGACCGACGGACTTGTGGGGGCTCCGAGAGGCGGGGATGACGACGAGCCACGCGTCGGGCATGGCCCGATCGCGGGCCGCGACCGCGAGTTCGGCGTGGGCCCGGTGCGGCGGGTCAAAGCTGCCGCCGAATAGGAGCGCGGGGGCGTCTTTGGGTGCCGGCCAGGGCGTAATGGGCGATCTTGGGTCCACGTGCAATGGTTGGCCCCTCTATGCGTGCCTGGATCACCCCGATGGGTGGCCCGGCGGTCGTAGGCCATCTACCATCGGTCCACAAGACGGCCCCATCGTCTAGTCAGGTCCAGGACACCAGGTTTTCATCCTGGTAACGGGGGTTCGAATCCCCCTGGGGTCATTCGCCGGGCTTCACACCCTTCAGATCTCTTCGGCGTCCATCTCCGTCTGAGCCTTTGCAACCTCAACCCGCTCCTCGGGACCCAGCGGACCAGCGTTGTCCGGCTCTCGGAGGGTCATCGCGAGGAGCATGATCGCGCCCGCCAGGTTCGCGAAGAACACGAGCGCCGAGTCGTACGCGTCGGTGATCGCGACGAACGCGCCGACGAGGAAGGGGCCGCTCGCGGATCCGGCCTGGATGATGTTGGTCATCACTCCGCGGATCGCACCCTGGTGCTCGAGCCCGAAGTACCTCACGAGGAGGGCGCCGTTGCTCGACCACAGCGCGCCGTGACAGAACGCGAGCGTGGCGTTGGCCAGAATCGCGACGGCCCACCATTCTCGCCCCACCATCAAGAGGCAGCCGAGCGCGAGCGCGCCGTTGCTCACCATCACGTTGACCCAACTCGGGACGCGGTCGACGAGCCACCCGAAGAAGAACTGCAACGGGACGTTCACGCCGGCAAAGACGGTGAACAGAATCGCCGAACGCTCCTCATTGACACCGACTTCTGACATCATCGGCTGGAGGTTCAAAAGGACCGCGGTCGAGGCCATCACCGCGACGCAAGGCGTGAGGCTGAGCACCCAGAACGCCCTGGTTTTGATCGCCTGGCGAAGGGTGAGACTCTGCCTCACCCCCCTATCCGGCTTGACCTTGGCGCCACGTCTCATCTCGCCCCCGTCGATTTCCTGACCGATGGCCGCCGGCGACTCTCGGAACAGGAAGATCATCATCGGGACGATGACAAGGACGGTGATGACGCCGACGATGACGATGGCCGGTCGCCAACCGGTCGCGGCGATGAGAGCGACAACGAACGGAGGCGCGATCGAGATAAACGCCCCGTTGAGCGCATGGCGAATGCCCTCGACGCCACCGAGCCGTTCGCGGAACCATTTCGCGATCGCGTGACCGGAGATCATCGCGAGTGCGCCCTGGCCGCCGAGTCGGAACATGAAGACCGCGGTGAAGAGAACGATCGGGCCCTTCGCATTGGCGAGCAGGAACGAGGCGCCGAGGATGACGAACGCCGCGGCGATGGTCGCTTTCTTCAATCCAAAGCGATCCATCCAAGCGCCGAGGAATGGCATCGGAAGGCTCGCGATCAGAGTCGCGACCGAGTAGCCGATGTTGAAGAACCCCTTATCGAGGCCGAAGTCATCGAGAAACCGGTTCGTGAACTGGCCGAGGAGCCAGGTCTGCCCAGGTCCGCTGAACATTAATAGGATCAGGGTGACCCAAACCATCACCCAGCCGTAGAAGAACGGCACCCGAGCCGCCCAATCCCGGGGAGCTTCGTCGAGCGTCGGGAGCGGCTGGGATGGGGAAGGCATGCGGACCGATCAACGTCCGCGGAAGGTAATCCGGCCCTTGGTGAGGTCGTAGGGGCTCATTTCGACCGTTACGGTGTCACCTGGGAGGATGCGGATGTAGTGCTTCCGCATCTTGCCAGAGACGTACGCGAGGATTTCCGACTTCTGCTCGTTCGGGAGCTGCACGCGGAACATCGCGTTGGGCAGCGCTTCGAGCACGATCGCGTCGACAGTGAACTTATCATCCTGCTTGGGCATGCGGTCGCCGAGGTCCTTTCACCGGGCTTACTCGAAACCGCACGCTCCGTCAGGTGCGGTCCCGGGGGGCGGAGAGTCTAGCCGCTCAGCGGGCCGGCGGGCCGGTCCAGTCACGAGGAGTTCCATGTCGCCTGTGCAGACCCTTCAGAACGCCCTCGAAGCGACCGTTTTGGCGGTCGATGACGATTCGATCCAACTCAATCTGATCCTCGAGCTGCTCTCCGTCGAGGGCGTCCATGCGATCGGTGCCTCCAACGCGGCGGAGGCAGTCGAGGCGCTCGAGGGGTCCGAGATCGCGGTCGTGATCCTGGATCTAAGACTCCCCGACGACGAGGGATCTCACCTGATTCAGCGTGTGTTGGACGCGGCGCCCCGCTCTCGGGTGATCATCAACACCGGATTCGCCGACCTCGAGACGGCGAAAGACGCTGTCAACCTGGGGGCGTTTGCCTATCTGGAGAAGGGCCGCGACGCTTCGGAACTCGTCGTCGCAACCCACCGAGGGTTGCGCGAGTTTGCCGAGCAGCAGATGGCCGCGGCGCTGCGGAAGCTCGAGTCGATCGTGACGCACGCACCGGACTTGATCGCGGAAGTGGCCCCCGACGGCCGGGTGATCACGTCCAACCGAGGCGTCATAGAGCAGCCTTGCGACATCGCGTCGCTGCTGCCCCCGACGACATCCGGGGAGACCCACGCGATGCACGTTGGTACGTGTCTGGAGCAAGGAGCCCCCGTCGACTTCGAGTGCGCCGGCGTCGACTCGGACTCGGGAACGGAGCGGGTGTTCGCGGTCCGCGTCGCGCCGATCGTCGGCGATCGCCCCGAAGACGGGGCTCGCACGGTGCTCATCGCGCACGACATCACCGAGCGGATCGCCGCGGAGCGGAGCCTCCGAGAACGCGACGAGCAACTCCGGCAAAGCCAGAAGATGGAGGCGATCGGGAGCCTCGCGGGGGGTGTTGCGCACGATTTCAACAACCTCACGATCGCGATCCAGGCGTTCGCCAAGCTCGCCTCGAAATCGGTGCCCGACGATCACGAGGCGTCCGAACCGCTCGCGCGGATCTTGGAGGCGGCCGACCAAGCCGGATCGATCACCCAGGCGTTGCTGACCTACACCCGCAAACGCCCCGCCCAGCGTGAATCGGTCGACCTCGCCGACATTGTGCGACGCACTTTCGCGATCACCCACCGGGCGCTCCCGGCGGGCATCGAAATGAAGACCAACCTCGCGCCCGACGGCGTGGCAGTGGTGCTGGGTGATGAAACCCGCGTGCAGCAGGTCGTGATGAACCTCGCGCTGAACGCACGGGACGCGATGCGGAGCGGGGGCGTGCTCGCCATCTCGACCGGCGTCGCCCCGGACGACCCGACGATGACGACATTGTCGGTGTCCGACACCGGGGTCGGGATGTCGGAAGCCGTGTGTTCGCGGATCTTTGAGCCCTACTTCACGACGAAACCCAGAGGGCAGGGCACCGGGCTGGGCCTTTCGATGATCCAAGGCATCGTCGAGGAGATGGGAGGCCTGATCGATGTCAGCAGCGAGGTCGGCCGTGGCACGACGTTCTCGTTGACCTTTCCGCGAGCCAGCGAGGAGGGAAAGCACGAGCCGCAAGACTCGGGCTCGATCTTCGGCGGACGGGCTTTGCTCCTCGAGCCCAACGAGCACGTCCGGAGTGTGCTCACGCTCTTGCTCCGCACGATGGGCTACGTCGTCGACCAGTTCACAGCCGCGACCGGGCTCCGAGCCTGGGTCGAATCGGAAGAAGAACCGGCCTTGGCGTTGATCTCCTTCGATGCAGATCAAGAGGCTTCGGCTGAGGTGGCGCGGGCGTGTGCCGACCGTGAGGGGGTCACGGTGGTGTTGCTCGCGGAGTCACCAGAGTCGATCGGGCAGGGTGTGCCCGGGTACGTGCTCGCTCGACCGTTCGGGCGACGCGATCTGGAGCGAGCGATCCGCTTGGCTTCGGAGAGTCCCGCTCCGTAACAGTCTTTATCCGTCGGCTCGCTGCTCGGAGAACATCGCGTCGACGAACGACTCCGGATCGAAAGGCTCGAGGTCGTCCGGTGTTTCCCCGACCCCGACGAACTTGACCGGGACCCCCACCGCCTCATGGACCGCAACGACGACGCCGCCCTTGGCCGTGCCGTCGAGCTTGCTGAGCACGATCCCGCTCACGCCGGCGCTTTCTCCGAAAGACTCGGCTTGGCGGACCGCGTTCTGCCCGCTCGTCGCATCGAGGACGAGGAGGGTCTCGTGGGGTGCGCCCTCGATCCGCTTCTCGGCAACACGCCGGATTTTCTCGAGCTGGCGCATGAGCGGGTCTTGGGTTTGCAAGCGTCCGGCGGTATCGAGGATCAAGACGTCAATGCCTCGGGCGGTGGCGGCGGCGCAGGCGTCGAACGCGACGGCGGCCGGGTCGCCCCCCTGTTGGCCCTTGATGACCTCGACCCCCAGGCGATCGGCCCAGACTTCGAGCTGCCGGACGGCCCCCGCCCGGAATGTATCGCAGGCCCCGAGCATGACCGATCTCGCCCGCCCGTCGACCGGCTCGGAGAGTGCCCTGCAGAGCTTGGCGATGGTCGTGGTCTTGCCGACCCCGTTCACGCCGGTGACCAGGATGACGGTGGGCCCGCTCGACGCGAACTTGAGCGCACGATCTTGCTCGGGCCAGAGCGCTTTGAGTTCGCGCTTGAGGTACTCGAGCACCTCCTCGCCGCGTTCGATCTTTCCCGCCTTGTAATCGGCGCGGATGCCCTCGGTCAGCCTGGTCGCAGTCCGCACGCCGACGTCGGCGGCGATCAACCGCGACTCGAGTTCCTCGATGAGTTCGTCGTCGATCTTCCGCCCAAGCAGGATCGAACGAAGCGATCCGATCGACCCGGCGACCGCGTCGCGTGTCTTCGCGAGCCCCTTGGCGAGCTTTCCGAATACGCCTTTGAGCAGACCCATCGAGTCGTTAGCCCCCACCCTCGGCCGTTCCGTCGGCCTCGGCGACAGCGACGGGCGGCTCGGCGAGCACCCGCTTGAGCACCTTCCCGAGCAGCCCGTTGATGAACGCCGGCGACCGCTCGGTGCTGAAGGCCTTGGCGAGTTCGACCGCCTCGTTCACGGCGACCTTGGGCGGTGTGCGTCCGCTGATCATCTCGTGGTGAGCGAGCCGGAGGATGGCGCGGTCGACGGCGGGCTGGCGAGCGGTGGGCCAGTCTGGGGCGAGATCGGTCATCTCGCGATCGGCGGTTTCCCGCGCCTCCCATGCGCCGAGTGCGAGATCAAACGCCCTATCGAGCTGGGACTTTTTCAATGGGATCGCGTCGTCGCCCACGATCTGGCGGTCTTCGTCCATGAGTTCCGCATCGTCGAGGTTGTCGCGCACCACGGCGGGGTCGGCATCTTTCGATGCGTCGAGCTGAAACAGAGCCACGAGGGCGAGGCGTCGGATGTCACGGGGCATCGCCATCAGATCTTCTCGCCGGGCTTCCTGGGGTCACGCTTGAGCTTGAACTCGAACCCGGGCCGCTCCGCCATCGCGGCCTCGGCCAGGGCCTCCTGGGCGGCCAGGGTATCGAGCAGAGCGTCCATCGCTTCGGTGCCCTTGTTGCCGTGGGCGCCGCCGGCTCGATCGCGGGCCTGGCCGATCGTGTTCGCGGTGATGACGCCGAACGCGACGGGTATCCCGCTCTCGATCGTGACCTTGGCGAACCCCCTGGCGACCGCCCGGTTGATGTATTCAGCGTGCTCGGTCTGTCCCTGCACGACGCACCCGAGACCGCAGATTCCGTCGTACAGACCCGAGTTCGCGGCGCTTGTGACAAGGGCGATCAGTTCGAAGGTTCCCGGAGCCTCGATCAGGCCGAGCCTCGAACGGTCGCCTCCACGGGCGAGGTACGCCTCTTGCGCGGCTTCCCGCAGAGGACCGGTCACCTCGGAGTGGTACTTGCTTACGATCATGCAGACCGGGGGAAGGGGTTCGCTCATCGCGACGATGGTACGCCCGCCTTATCCCCGCACGTCGCCCGGAACGCTTGGTGCCCGAATCTCCGACCATCACCGGCCCGCTCACAGGCGTCCTCCGCCTGACTCGCGTCACGACCGCGTTCGCGGCGATTGCGAACCTGTGGTTCGTGATCTTGTGGTCGAGGGCCCACGAACAAGAACCTGGCACCTCGGAACTGACCAACCAGCCGCTCTGGCTGCTGCTCGGCGGGGCCGCGCTCGCCGGAGCGGGGCTCTACGCCTACGGGGCGGCGCTGAACGATGTCGTCGATCAGACGCGCGACCGGGCGCTGCGTCGGGATCGCCCGATCCCGGCAGGCCAAGCGACGCCCGACACCGCCGCCCTGAGCGTTGCCGGCTTCCTCATTCTCGCCCTCCTGGGTGCCTCACCCTTGGGAACCGCGGCGTTGATGGTGACGCTCCTGGTGGCCCTCGGCATCGTCGCGTTCAACCTCGCAGGAAAGTGGGTCCCGGGCTTCGGCATGGTGCTCCTCGGGCTGATCTACGCCGGCCAGATGCTCGCGGCCAACGCGGAACTGCGGTTCGTCTGGCCGGTCGTGCTGGTCATGACTCACGCGCTCGCGACGACGGCGCTGACGCACGTGCTGGCGGGCAGGGTCCCCCGGTTGTCGCCCAGAGCGGTCGCGTTCGCCGGCGTCGGCTGGGTGCTCGCGACCGGGGTGCTGGTCGCGCTCGGCGCGATGCGGATGGGCGGGCTCGACGAGGGCGGAGAGTGGTCGACCAACCTCTTGCTCTGGCCCGACTGGGTCCCGCTGCCGGCCGCGGCGGGGCCATCGGCTTTGATCGTCGCATTCGCGATCGTGGCGGCTCGACGGGTGCGCAAGCACGGCCGCACGCCCCGGGCGGCGGAGAAAATCAGCCGGTACGGCGCTCTTTGGCCGGCGTTTTATGGCGCCGCGTGGTTGTTCGGGTCGGGCGACGTTGCCGAGGGATTCGCGATGGCGGGGCTGGCTCTGATCGGGCTCGTCGGAATGACTGTGCTTCGCGAGCTTTACGGACTGGTCGAGCACCCGGTGTCTTACCGGAGGTGATCGATCACACCAGACCGACCGCGAAGAAGATGGCCGTGAAGACGAGGTCGGCGAAGATGATCGCGACAACGCACTCGACGACGGTGCTTGTGGTCGCATTACCGACGCCGGCGGCGCCGCCGACGACACGGAGCCCGTTGTAGCAGGCGATGACGCCGATGAGCATCCCGAAGACGCCGCCCTTGACGAACCCCGAGATGAAGTCGGCGAGTTTGGCCTGGTCGAGCAGGTTGCTCATGAACTGCTCGTAGGGAATCTCGAGCACAGTGGTGCTGATCGCGATGCTGCACGCAATGGACGTCACGCTCGCGATCACGCCGAGCGCCGTCATGCTCAACACGCTCGCGAGCAGGCGGGGCACGACGAGAAAGCGAACGGGGTTCAGCGCGTGGGCCTGGAGGGCCTCGACTTCTTCGCTGACGACCATGGTGCCGATTTCCGCGGCGATCGCGGCCCCGGCGAAACCGGTCAGCACGATCGCCCCGATCAGCGGGCCGAGTTCACGGAGCACCGCGACCCCGATGATGTTGGCGACCAGGTCACGCCTGCCAAACTCATCGAGGGGCGGGCTGAGTTGGAGAGCGAGAATAAGCCCGACGACGCCCGAAACCAGAGAGACGATGAAGATCGATCGCACACCGATCCGCACGACCTGCGAAACAATCGCGGCCCGGCCAAGCCGGATCTTGCGCTGACAGATCGCCCGAACGACCCAGCGGATCGCCTCGAAGACCAGAAGGACAGCGCCGCCGCACTGGTCGAGCACCTCGAGCGCCCGGGCTCCGATGACGTCGAACGGGCGGAGCAGCGCGGTGCCCAATCCATTCGATGCGGGCTTCTGTGCCGGAGGCTGCGAAGCGGATTCGGGCTGTTTGGTTTCGGCCATTGCTCGCTAGTGGACCACACGGCGCGCCGCGTCGCAAGCCGGGCGCGGCGGCCCGGGTTGTCAGGCGGGGAGGGAGTCTTCGAGCGTGGGCTCGATGCGGAAGAACTGATGGAGTTGGGCGATCTCGAAGATGGCCTTGACGCGTTCTTGCATCCCGCACAGGACCATGGTGGCCGATTGGGACTTGGCGGTGCGCATCGCCTCGACAAGAGTCGCGAGGCCGGCGGTGTCCATGTAGCCCACACGTTCGAGGTTAACGATCATCCACGACGGCTTGGTGCGTTGCACCTCGCGGAGGGTCGCCCTCAGCGCCGGGCTTTGCGACATATCGACATCGCCATCGGGCTCGACGACGACCGCGTCGGGGTGGACGTCCCTGCGGATACGAATGGTGTCGTTGACTTCCATGATCACTCCCGAGCGGTGTCTGAACAGTACGCGGCGGCTTTGACGGGGCGTTTGACCATTGTGAGACGCATGCCCTCTGGCTCGCGTCGCTCCCAGGTCACCTCGTCCATGACCTCGCGGATGATGTAGACGCCCAGCCCGCCCGGACGGATGTCGGCCAGATCTCGGCCCTTCATTTCTGCCGGATCGACCTGCTTGGCCTCGTCTTCGATGACCACGCGGAGACCGCTGCGTCGGCCGTCTGGGGCGGCATCGACGGGCCAGAGACTAATCCAGATGGGTCGATCCTGTGCTCTGTCGTAGCCGTGCCGGATGATGTTGCACAAGGCCTCATCAACCGCGAGCGCGATTTTGGAGCACTGGAGGTCGTCGAACCCGAGCCGTTTGGCCACCGAGCCCACAAGTTCTCGGGCTCCGGAGAGATAGATCGGGTCGCTCACGAGTTGGAGCCGGATGTGAGGCTGTTCGGTCATGAGCCTTCCTGCGAGCGCGGGCCGAGAGACGCACGAGCGTTCACGCACGTCGTCAAGCGGACGCGGGGCGCCGAACTCACGGCGCCGCCCCACTTTGTCGGCCAGCGCCTTCGCCGGACCGGGGAGGTTGCCTCCGGCCCTCGAATGAGAGCGCCTCGGCCTCAGAGAGCCAGTCTGTCCAGCTCTCCACAGCCTCCTGGCGCTTTCTATCGGGGCCGTAGGGATCATATCCGAGGGTTTGCCCCGTCAGATCCTCGAGCGTGCGGATCGCGAGAACTCGGGCGGCGGCGTCGGCGCTCTCGAGTTGAACAACGAGGGGGCGCAGAGCGGACTGATCGCCGCTTTGCGCCGCCTCGACGATGGCATTGAGGCGGCGATTCGGATCCGGACTGGTAAATCCTGCGGGAACGGGGGGGATGCACCCGGTCAGCGAGAGTCCGATGGCGAGGCAAAAGACCGGGGTGGCGTTTCGCGACACGCACGGGGTTGCCCGGTACCCTCTGCGTTTCCCTTCTTGGGGAGCTCGTGGAACCGGGCTTTTGTTCGAGGGGGGCGGACACACGGGTCGGGAGGCTCCGGTCGCAGATGCAGGCACCGCACGACGAGGTCATCCCCGTCATCGACTTTGGATCGCAGACGGCTCAGCTTATCGCCCGAAGGGTCCGTGAGACGGGGGCGTTCAGCGTTCTTCTCAGTCCTCAGGCATCGGCCGAGGAGGTCCGGGCCCTTCACCCGAAAGGGTTGGTCTTCTCGGGAGGACCGGCGAGCGTCTACGAAGACGGGGCCCCCACCTGCGACCCCGGCCTCTTGGACTTGGGCGTCCCCGTGTTGGGCATCTGCTACGGGATGCAGCTGGCTTGCAAGATGATGGGTGCTCGGGTCGACGCGGCGGACCACCGCGAGTTCGGACGTTCTTCGCTTGCCATAGAGTCGCCGGGTGACCTGCTCCGGGGCGTGCCAGAGCACACGGCGGTCTGGATGAGCCACGGCGATCAGGTCCAGGACCTCGACGCGGCCCAGCTCGAGGTGCTCGGGAGCACGCCGACCTGTTGGAACGCGGTGGTGCGCAGCACGGGTGACGCCTCGCACCGGTTTTATGGAGTGCAGTTCCACCCCGAGGTCACCCACACGCCTCACGGCATCGATCTGATCCGCAACTTTGTGTACGAGATCTGCGGGTGCAAGGGCACGTGGCGGATGGCGGACTTCGCCGAAGCCGCCTGCGAGAACATCCGGCGCCAAGTCGGCTCGTCGGGGGTGCTCTGCGGGCTGAGCGGCGGCGTCGACAGCTCGGTCGCGGCGGCGCTGTTGCACAAGGCGATCGGCGATCAGTTGACGTGCGTGTTTGTCGACAACGGGCTGCTCCGGAAGAAGGAACGCGAGCTTGTTGAGTCGACGTTCCGCGATTCGTTTTCGATCGACCTCCGTGTCGTCGATGCCGGTGACCGGTTCCTGAGTGATCTGGCCGGTGTGACCGATCCTCAGGAAAAGCGACGCCGCATCGGTCATCGCTTTATCGAGGAGTTCAAGACAGCGGCCGCGGACATCGACGATGCGAAGTTCCTGGCTCAAGGCACGCTGTATCCCGACGTGATCGAGTCTGGTCACGGGCACGCCGGCAACGCGGCCAACATCAAGCTCCACCACAACGTGGGCGGGCTGCCGGAGGAACTGGGGTTCGAGTTGGTCGAGCCTCTTCGCGAGCTCTTTAAAGACGAGGTCCGCAAGCTCGGCGAGGTGCTGGGTGTGCCGGATCAGATCGTTTGGCGCCACCCGTTCCCGGGGCCCGGCCTGGCGGTCCGCGTGTTGGGCGATATCACCGAAGACAAGCTACGCGTGCTTCGCGACTGCGACGAGATCTTGCTGGAAGAGATCGTGTCGGCCGAGCTCTACCGGCGCACGAGTCAGGTCTTCGCGGTGCTGCTCCCGGTTCAGAGCGTCGGCGTGATGGGCGACGGTCGGACGTACGAGAACGCGGTCGCGGTGCGGGCGGTGGAAACACAAGATTTCATGACCGCCGACTGGGCGAAGATCCCGTTCGAGGTACTGGGCCGGATCAGCAACCGGATCATCAATGAAGTCCGGGGGATCAACCGCGTGGTGTACGACATCTCAAGCAAGCCGCCTGCGACGATCGAGTGGGAGTAGGTTGCTTGCGACTCCGCCTCTGAACGCGAGTCGGCGAACGGGTTGAGAAGACCGGCTCGGAACAGAGCGGCGGTAGCGGCTCAGGCGCCGTTCCCATCCGAGGAGCACCTCGGGCACCGGCCTTTGAGCGTCAGTTCGTGGTCTTCGAGCACGAATCCTTTGGGGAGCATTTCGCTGAGATTGCCCGGGCAAGCGTCGATGTCGAAGACTTTGTCGCACGACGTGCAATGAAAGTGATGGTGGTGCGTGTCTGCGACCTCGGCGAGTTCGTATCGGTCGGGCTGACCGGGGATGTTGACCGGTTTGATCTCGCCGTCTTCTTCGAGCCTTCGGAGCGAGCGGTAAACGGTGCTGACACCAAGCCCCGGGACGACTTCGAGAGCCGCGTCGTGGAGCTCTTGGACGGACAATGGGCGATTGGCCCTCGCGATAGCGTTTCGGATCGCGTCTTGTTGGCGGGTTGAACGGCGGATCGACATCGAGGGAATTCTGCGTGGTTCGCGCCGCCGGATCAACTCCGTCGGCTCGCAACGGGCGATTCGGTGGATTCCGACCGCGTGATTTTTGGCTCCAACGCGGAATAGCGGTGAAACAAGGCAGGTTGGCGGAATTGCCTGTTGAAACAGGTATTCGGAGGGCTAGAGTTGTCCGCCGGGGTATTGGACCGGGCCGTGAGCGCCCGAAGCGAGTCAGGTCTCAAACCGGAGTAGCGAACATGAAGCGAACAATTACAGCGATCTCGAGTGCGACGGTTCTGGCGTTGGCGGGCGTGGCGCTCGTCGCCCCTCAGCCGGCGGCGGTGGCGGAAACCGAGACCCTCGACGGGCACGAGTACTCGGTCGACAAAGTGCACAGCTCGGTGGTCTTCAAGATCAAGCACGGCGGTATCGCGAACTTCTACGGGCGTTTCAACGAACTCGACGGCTCGTTCAACATCGATCGCGACAACCCGTCGGAGAGCACGTTCACGGCGACGATCCCGATCGATAGCGTCGATACCAACAACGGCCGTCGCGATGGGCACCTCAAGGCCGCGGACTTCTTCAACATGCGCCAGTATCCGACCGCGACCTTCGTGAGCACCGGCATGAGCGCCACGGACGAAGCCGGCGTGTTCGAGCTTCGGGGTGACCTGACTCTGCACGGCCGCAAGCTCGCGATCGTCGCCGAGCTTCACGACTTCGGGACGGGCACGTTCCGCGGCAACGACATCGCGGCGTTCGAGGCCCGCTTCTCGATCAAGCGAACCGACTTCGGCATGTCGACCTACGTCGCCGAAGACGGGTCGGACTCGGGCGGTCTGGGCAACACTGTCGACATCATCATCGCGGTCGAAGGCATCAAGAAGTAAGACACTCCTCGACGGCTCCCGCCGGTGTCGACCGACGGGGCCGGTTCCATTCCTCTTAGCGAAAGGTGCGCCGTGGGTGTGCGCGAGGTGGTGATCTCGTCGGTCGTTCCGGCCGGCGTGGCGGCGATCGTTCTTGGCTTCCTTTGGCTGGCTCTGCCCCGGATCTTGGGCAAGAAGGGTGGCTGGTCTGGCGACGGGCCGCGGTGGGCGCTGCCTGTGCTCGTCGGCGGGCTGACGCTCTTCGGGGCCTACGCGTGGCAGACACAGGTTGCGCTGTGGCCCGATGCGGCGACGCACCGTTTCCCTGTGATTGGGCTCGCGGCGGCGGTTGTCGGGCTTCTCGTCGGCCTCCCGATCATCGGAAAGCGATGGTGGACGCTCGCCCCGGTGGCGGCGGTGGGCGGCGCTTTCGGCGCTTGGGCGTTTCTCTCCACGGTTCACCCCGACTTTCTCAGCGAGACATCGCGATACGTGTGGGTCGGCGTCTTGTCGCTCGTGACGGCGGCGAACGCCTGGACGCTCGAGCGTGCGGGCGCGAAGCTCAAGGGCTTCCGCGGACCAGCGCTCGCGTGGGCGCTCGTCGGGACCATCGGGCTGGGCGCGACCGGAGGCTTCGCGAACGCCCCACTGATCGTCGGCGGAGCGGCGGGCGCGTTCGGGGTGCTCGCGGTGATCGGGCTCGTGACATCGCGTGTTTCGATCGCGGGCGGCGGCGGCGCGGCGGCGGCGGTCCTCATCGTGTCGCTTGCGGCGTTCGCAAACTGGCTTGGCGATACTGAACGCTGGGTGATGCTCGGTCTCTTGCTTGCGGCGCCGCTTGGAACGCTGGGCGTTGTGATCCTCGATCGTCCGTTGAAGCTCGGAGACAGAAAGAACCTCGCGCTGATCATCGCGGCGGTGCCGGCACTCGGGATCGCGGGGGCGCAGGCCGCGATCGCCGTCCCGGAGTTGATCAAGGCCACGAGCGGCAGCGACGATTACTACGAGTACTAGTTTGAGCGCTCCGTACGGCCCTTCGGGCCGACACTCGCTTTGGTACGCCGCGCCGGAGTGAACTCCGGCGGGCTGAGCGGAAGACTGGCTTCAGCGCTCCGTACGGCCCTTCGGGCCGACACTCGCTTTTGGTACGCCGCGCCGGAGTGAACTCCGGCGGGCTGAGCGGAAGACTGGCTTCAGCGCTCCGTACGCGTTCGGACCGAGGCTCGAACTCAGAATCCGAGGCTTCGCTCTTCTCGGTCACAGCGTCGAGCGGCTTGGTACCTGTCGAATTTGGGTTGCGGGTATCCTGGCGTCATGGTCCGAGAGCTCGCGATTCGAACCAACGGGAAGGGGCTGCACGATGTCACGGCCGACATCGCGGCGGTGGTCGGCGAGTCGGGGGTGGGCGAGGGGCTCTGCACGGTCTTTATCCGACACACCTCGGCGAGCCTGACGATTCAGGAGAACGCCGACCCGAGCGCGAAGCGCGACCTTGAGAAGTGGCTGGATCGGCTCGTTCCCGAGCACGATCCTCTCTACACCCATATCGACGAGGGCCCGGACGACATGCCCAGCCACGTCAAGTCGGCGTTGACGTCGACGAGCTTGGGCGTTCCGATTTTGGGCGGTCGGCTTTGTCTTGGAACCTGGCAGGGCATTTACATCTGGGAACACCGGCGCGGAGCGCGGACGCGTTCGATTGCCTTGCATGTCGGGGTGTAGCGATGGCGGTTGGACTGAGAGGCATGGAGTTCGCGCTCGAGGTCGGCGAACGCATCTTCCTTCGCTACCCAGTCGCGAGCGACCGCGACGAGTACATCGCTTTGATGCGGTCGAGCCGTGAACACATGAAGCCCTGGGAGCCCGAGCGGCCCAACGGCTACGACGCGTGGGGCGACGACACGTTTGACCGTGAGATGCAGCAGCGGAACACCGATGTCGGCGAGCGATGGGTGATCTGCCGCATCGAAGACGGTGCGCTCGTGGGGCGTCTGGCGATCACCGGCATCGAGCGGGGTCCGTTCCAGAACGGGCGCTTCGGCTACTGGATCGGTGCCGCCCACCTGCGCAGGGGGTACATGACCGAGGCGCTGCGTCTGGGCGTGCATCGGTGTTTCTCTGCGATGGGACTCCATCGCGTTTCGGCGAGCGTGATGCCTCGGAACGAGGCGAGCTTGCGCGCCCTGAAGTCCGTCGGATTCGAACGCGTCGGGCTCTCGCCGCGGTACCTCAAGATCTCCGGGGTGTGGGAAGACCACGAACACTGGGCCATCACGGCAGAGATGATCGACGGGCCTTGGAACGTGGGTCCCGATCAGGCGTAGTCGGGCTGGTTGCCGGGCTTCCACTTGATCCCGCAGCCGATGCTGGGTTGCTGCGGTTCGGGCGCCGGCGTCCCCGCGGCGATGGCCTCGATCGCTGCCTTGAGATCGGCACCGGTCGCGGTGCCCTTGTCCGGGCGTGAGTCGTCGAACTGGCCGCGATAGGCGAGCTTGAGGTCCTTATCGAAGACGTAGAAGTCCGGGGTGCACGCGGCCCGATACGCCTTCGCGACGTCTTGTGTTTCATCGAAGAGATACGGGAACGTGTAGCCCCTCGCCTTGGCCTCGACGGTCATGTGATCGGGGCCGTCCTCGGGGTGAGTCTCGATGTTGTTCGCTCCGATCGCAACAAAGCCGACGCCCTCACCCTCGTGGGACTTGGCGAGCGAGGCGAACTGATCGGCGAGGTGTTTGACGAACGGACAGTGGTTGCTGATGAAGGCTACGACGGTGGCCTTGTCACCTGCGACGTCGGAAAGCGTCTTGGCGTCGCCGGTGGCGTCGACCCCGTAGTCGGGTAGGGAAAACTCGGGCGCTGGGGTTCCGAGTGCGAGCATGGTGCTGTTGGCCGGGGGCATCGGGGACCTTTCGTTGAGGGTTGAGGCGTCGCATGCTACGGCGGGCACGGGCCCGCGCGTCTAGTGTGATCCATGGAGACGACCACCCCGAACGCCGCCGACGTCGCCGCTATGATCGATCATGCCCTTCTGAGGCCGTCGATGACTTCCGAGGAGTTGCACGCAGGCTGCGCGATCGCGGCCGAGCACCGCTTCGCCAGCGTCTGCATTTTGCCCTACGCGGTTCGTCTGGCCGCGGCGGCGCTTCGGGGCACCGGCGTGCGACCGAGTACGGTCATCGGTTTCCCTCATGGAGCGAACGCGACGGCGACGAAGGTGTTTGAAGCGCGCGAGGCCCTCCGAGATGGGGCGGTCGAACTCGACGTCGTCGCCAACCGCTCGGCGGTTCGGAGCGGGCGATGGGACTACGTTCGCGATGAACTCGCGGCTCTGATTCAGCCGACGCACGAAGCGGAAGCGAAGGTCAAGGTCACCTTCGAGACGAGCGAACTGAGCGACGACGAGATCAGACACCTCTGCGAGGTCTCCTCGGAGTTGGGCGCCGACTGGGTAAAGACCTCGACCGGCTTTGGATCGGCGGCGGCCACCGAGCACCACGTCCGTTTGGTGCTCGAGTCGGTCCCAGACACGGTTCAAGTCAAAGCGAGCGGGGGCGTTCGCGACTTGGAAACGCTGATGATGTATTGGAACATGGGCGTCACCCAGATCGAAAGCTCCAACGGGCCGGCGATTATCGGCGAACTGTCGGGTGAGGCGGTTTCGGCCGAACGATCGGCCTACTGAGTAGGCGAATCTGTCGTCAGGTTTCACTCCGATTTGGGGATTCGTTCTATACCCCCGATGTAACGCCTTAGGCATTTGAACGAGCCAGGTTTGGCGTCGGCGTTCTGCGCGTTAGTCCTCTTCGCGCAAGCCTCCCAGACGACACCCCGATCGCACCGAATTAAGGCGTCCGCCTTGTCTGGGTAACAGCGCGATCCGATGCGACTACCGACCCAGACGATTCGTCTGGCGTTGTTCGCAGGGAGGATCGAAATGGCCCAGAGCAGCCCGTCGGGTTCCGGTGATTCGCCGCGCAAGCGCAGCCGTCTGGGGCGGCCAGAAAAGCTGGAAGACCGGATTTTGCTCTCCGCGACGTGGGCGGATGCCGACACGGGCGATCCTCTCGACGGGGCGACCGAGGGCGATGACCGATTCGAGGGGACCGGGGCGGACGAGATTGCCAGCGGCCTTGGCGGCAACGATGACCTCTTCGGTGGTGGCGGTTCTGACGAGCTCTTTGGGGGCGGCGGGGACGACACCATCGATGGGGGTGAGGGCGATGACGTTGCGGTGTTCAGCGGCAATGCGTCGGACTTCGACATCGCCGCCGAACCGGACGGTTCGTACACCGTGACCGATCTGCGTGCCGATTCTCCAGACGGCACGGACGGGGTCGACAGCGTTACCGATGTTGAGACGTTCCGGTTTGCCGACGGGGATCTGCACACTCCATCGTCGCTCGGCCTGGATGCGACCGCGGATACGAACGCGTCGGTTGATGCAAGAGATCCGGTGGCGCACTGGCAGTTTGAGGCAGACGGGGTTTCCGATCGTGTCGGGGACCATGACGGAAGCTACGCCGGGGATGCGGGCCAGAACGATGTCGAGAGTCGGAGCGCGAGCTTCGACGGCTCGGGCGACTACGTTGAGATCCCCCACTCTTCGGACCTTGAACTCGATGGCGGGACCATCGAGCTGAACTTCCGAACGGATGATGCGGACGCCAAGCAAGGACTCTTCTCGAAGGACTCAACGAGCTACGACGACGGCGGGCACCTCACCGTTTGGGTCAACGACGGAGGTATCGAGGTTCGTCTGCAGTCCGACGATACGTCGTACTGGGTGCAGGCCGACGGTGTCGTCGAGAACGGCGAGTGGACGAACGTCCAGGTCTCGTTTGGTGATGGCGGGCTACACCTGTTTGTCAACGGTGAACTCGCGGACTCGAACAGCTACACCGGCGGGCTCGGTTCGACCTCAGGCGGCTCGGGCAACACCGAGCCGATCGTGATCGGTGCCAACGCTTGGCAGAGCGGGAACGGGACCTCCGACAACCTCAAGGACCACTTCCAGGGCGAGATCGCGGATGTCGCCATCTTGGCCGATCAACTCGACGTGCCCGATCCGGCGGACGCGGCACCGTCGGGGATTGGACTTCCCGCCGATTCGGGGATCGCAAACACGGACAGCTACGAGCTTGTAAGCCACTGGCAGTTCAACGGGTCTGGGGTTTCCGATCTTGTCGGGAATTCGGATGGCACGCTGGAGGGCGGCGCCGCCCAGGGCGACACCGACGGGCGGTCGGCCTTGTTCGACGGGAGCAACGACTACGCGGAGCTCTCGCACTCGGATGACCTCCTGCTGGATAACGGTCGGATTGAACTGCGGTTCAACTCGAACGACGTCGATCACAAGCAGGCGCTGTTTTCCAAGGACTCCAGCGGATATGACGACGGTGGTCATATCACGGCGTGGATCGACGACGGTCGCGTCGAGATCCGGATCCAGTCCGACTCGGCGAGTTACACGCTCCGATCTGACGCGATTCTGTCGGACAACACTTGGCACGACGTGGCGTTCGAGTTTGGCGAGAACGGAGCGAAGCTCATCGTCGATGGCGTCGAGCAGGACACGGACGCGTACACCGGAGGTCTCGGGACAAGTTCCGGGGGTTCGGGCAATACAGAGCCGATCGTCATCGGGGCGAACCAATGGTCGAGCGGTGACGGCGTTGCCAACAACATCAAGGACCATTTCGACGGTCGTATCGCGGATGTTGCGATCTACACAGAGCTTCCCCAGCCCGACCTTGTGACGCTCGACACGGATGTTGACGGCCTCGCGATTGACGGGGTGACGCAGATCGTCGAGGGCGATCGGACGTTTTCCATCGATCCGGGTGACGCGTCGGTTACGCTGAGCTACGACGTTGATTCGGACAGCCTCACGCTCGAAGTCGTCGGTGGCTCGTCGCCCATCACGATCACCGGCGCGACCGGCGGCGCGATCGACACCATTGAGGTCACCGGAGACATCGCGGGGCTCGAGTCGACGGCCGACATCGGCACCCTGTCGATCGACGCAACGGCGAGCGTTGGATCTGTGAGCGTCGGTGATGGCGATGGATCGATCGGCCTCGTCGAGTTTACGCCTGGGGTTATCGTCGATGGCGACCCCATCACGATCGACGCGGATATCGCGAGTGTGACCGCCCAGGGCTTCGCAAGCGATATCACGCTGAACGGAGAGGTCACGAACATGACCGTCGCCGACTCGATCACGGGCGGCGCTCGAGTGACGATCGATGGGGTGGCGGGCGAGGTGACCATCGCCTCGGAGATCAACGGCGATTCGGGCCTTACGATCACAGGGCACGCGAGTGCCGTAGAGATCGGATCCGAGGTGGACGACACCGCTTCGATCTCGCTCTCAAGCGTCGGCGAACTGATCCTGGGCAAGGTGGATACGAACGCCTCGGTGAGCGTCTCCGGTGATGCGACGAGCGTGGAGTTCAGCGGGCGCGGGATCGACTCGGACCTCAACGGCTCGCTGACGATTGGCGGATCGGCTCAGCAGATCGACATCGGCGATGACATCGGCGGCACGCTTGACGTCGGCGGCGACGTTGGGACCCTGACGCTGGGTGACGACATCAAGAGCGGTGCGAGCGTCACCCTGGGCGGGGATGCCGGGACGATCTCGGTGCCCGATGCGATCAAGGACGGGTCGGTCGTGGCGGTCGCTGGTCATGCGGAGACCGTAGAAGTCGGCAACGAAATCACCGGCGGATCGAGCGTCACGGTGGGCAGCGCCGGCTCGTTCTCGACTGGAACCATCGAAGCCGATGCGACGGTCGAGATTCTTGGGGACGTCACCAGCGTCTCACTCAACGGCAACGGGACGGGCACGGACCTCAAGGGCTCGCTGACGATCGACGGATCGGCGGGATCGATCGACATCGGCGACGATGTTATGGGTCAGCTCGAGGTCGATGGCGATCTTGGGACGCTCACCATAGGCGACGATATCAAGGACGGGGCGATCGTCCACGTCGGCGGCGATGCGACGGCGATTAGCGTCGGTGACGTGATGCGCGAGAACGCGACGATGACCGTCGATGGACATGTCGAGTCGCTCGAAGTCGTCGACGGTGTGACCGACGGCGCTTCGGTGTCGCTCGGCGGGGTCGATGACGTCACGATCGGGAAACTTGCGAGCGGGACATCGCTGTCGGTGAATTCGGACGCGGGCACCATCAGCGTCAGCGGGCTTGGATCCGGTTCTGACCTGCAGGGGACGCTGACCGTCGGTGGATCCGTCGAAACGATCAACATCGGCGATGACATCATGGGCCAGGTCGATATCAACGGCGACGTGGGCACGCTGACGGCCGGTGACGATATCAAGGACGGAGCGATAGTCCGCGTGGGGGGTGACGTCTCGACCATCAGTGTCGCGGACGTGATCAGCGGCAACTCAACGCTGACCGTTAATGGTCACGTCGGTTCGTTGGACGTGGCCGATGCGATCGATAGCTCCACGGTCTCGTTCGGGTCTGCCGGCACGATCGAGACACCGACCTTGAGCGGTGGAGCGAGCATCAACGTCTCCGGGCACGCAGAGGAACTGCGTTTCTCGAACGATGCGGAGGACGGCACAAGCGTTAGTGTCGGGCGGGCGATGGGATCGTTCGTGCTGGTCGACGGGGGTGAGACCCATTCCCATGATTTCGACGAACTGACAACCGTCTTGTACGACGGCTCTTCGCTGACGCTGGAAACGGCAGACATCGACGCAGGCCTCGTGTTGCACCTCGACTTCTCTGAAAGTAACGACCTTGGGGCCGATCGTTCGGGACTCGGGCACTCGGGCGACGCCGCGTCTGTTGACGCAAACACCGGATCCGGCGTGTTCGATGGATCAGACATCATCCGGATCCCATCCAATTCTGACATCAACGAGACCGCGGTCACGGAACGCACCGTTTCCATTCGGTTCAAGCCGGATTCCGTCGATGGGCGGAGTGTCGTCTACGAAGAGGGCGGGGGTGTTCGCGGTCTGAACATCTACATTGACGACGGCGAGATCATGGTCGGTGGCTACAACGTCATCGATGGGGAAAGCGACTGGGACGGGACGTACCTCTCGGCAGGGGCGACAGAAGCCGGCGAGTGGGTCACCATCACCGTCACGCTCGATGGTGGTCCAGAGGTCACGGACAACGCGCTCACCGTCTTTCGAGGCGGTGAGGAAGTCGCGAGTGGCGAGGGTTCACAGCTTTGGAACCACCCGGATCCTTCGGGCGTAGGTGGCGTCAACAACCACACCGTTTTCCATGACGGCGCTGTGTATAGCGGTGGATACCACTTTACAGGCGAGATCGACGACCTACGGGTGTACGACCGGGTTGTGAACGATTTGGAGGTGGAGGCCCTTGCGGGGCCCGAAGGCGTGAACGAATCGATCGATTCGCTTGGTTTCACGGAAGCGAACACGAGCCTTGCCGAGGACTCCGGCGAAGGGACGATTGTCGGGACGCTCAACGCCAACGACTTCGACGAAGGCGAGACGTTCACGTACGCGCTGACGGCCGATGCAGACGGCCGCTTCGAAGTCGACGTCGATGGACAGGTCACCGTCGCGAGCGGCGCGAGCTTCGATCACGAAACCGAACCCTCGATCACGCTCACCGCGCAGGTCGAAGACTCAGCGGGCCACGTCAAGACGATCGATATTGAAGTCGCCATCGGCGATGTCAACGAGGCCGTCGAGCTTGTGGAGTTCGCGGCTGATCCTGCGGGAATCACCGAAACCTCAACTGCCGGAACGATCGTTGGATCGCTTAGCGCCACCGACCCGGATGACGGCGAGACGTTCACCTACACGCTTTCCAATGACGCCGACGGACGGTTCGAGGTTGATGCCGACGGACAGATTACGGTCGCGAGCGGGGCGAGCTTCGACCATGAGACCGAACCCTCGATCACCCTCACGGCGCAGGTCGAGGATTCGGCGGGCCACATCAAGACGATCGACATCGAGGTTGCGGTCGCGGACGTCAACGAGGCGATCGAGCTCGCTGAGTTCACAGCCGAATCCGCTGGGATCACCGAAGCATCAACCGCGGGAACGGTCGTTGGATCGGTCACCGTCACCGACCCAGATGTTGGCGAGACGTTCGCCTACACGCTCACCGAAAACGCTGATAGCCGCTTCGAGATCGATAGTAACGGCCAGATCACCGTCGCCGATGGCGCCAGCTTCGACCACGAGACTGAGCCGACCGTCGCCATCACGGCGCAGGTCGAGGACTCGGCGGGCCACACACGGACTGTCGAGATCGATGTTCCGATCGACGATGTCAACGAGGCCATCACGGATGTGACCTTCACCGCTGATCCGGGCGGCGTCACCGAAGCTTCGACCCAGGGCACCGTCGTCGGATCGGTCGCCGCCACCGACCAAGACGATGGTGAGACGTTCACCTACTCGCTCACCGAAGACGCGAATAGCCGCTTCGAGATCGACGCCAACGGTCAGATCATCGTCGCCGATGGCGCCAGTTTCGACCACGAGACTGAGCCCACGATCACCGTGACCGCGCAGGTGCAAGACTCGGCCGGCCACACCGAGACGATCGACATCGAGGTTGAGATCGCGGACGTCAATGAGGCCCCCACCGTCTCGACGGGAACTTTCGCCGTCGGCGAAGGTGGGTCGCTCCATCTCTCGGTGCAGGCCTTGGATGCCGAGAACGATGATCTGACATACTCGTGGCGACAAGTGGGCGGTCCGGAGGCCTCGCTTGATGATGCCTCACTGGCGACACCAGTGCTTACGGCGCCGCGGGTTGGCGAAGACACGCAGCTTGAGTTTGAGGTCACGGTCTCCGACGGCGAAAACGAGATCGTGCAGACGGTGACCGTCGACGTCCAGAGTGTGGACGTTGAATTCGCGATCGAAGCCGGTGACGACGCGACCGTTGATGAGGGCGAGACCGTCGAACTCGGAGTAGCGATCACCTACAGCCAGTTGCCCGAGCCGGCGATCGACTTTGGCTCGATCGAGATCAACTCCCACGGCGGATCTTCGCAAGACACCGACCTGAGCTATACCACCGAGGACACGACAATCCACCTCGATGGCAACGGGTGGAAGTCGATCCCGATGCCAATCACGATCACGGCCGACACCATTCTTGAGCTCGAGTTCCGGGTCGGCGAACCCGGAGAGATTCAGGGTATCGGCTTCGACAGTGACGGCAACGTCCGGAACGACAACAGTTCTACCACGTTCCGCCTCGATGGCACGCAGGACTGGGGCATTGAGATCGAACCGATTGAAGGTGAGCCAACGGAAGGCTGGGCGACGTATCGAATTCATGTAGGCGAGCACTTCACCGGCGACTTTGACCGCCTCATCCTCGTCAACGACGACGACGCGCAACGCACCGAAGTCTCGAGTTCGTTCCGGAACGTTCGGGTCTTCGAAGCGGTTGACGCGCCGACTCCTGATGTTGAGCTCACCTGGGAGCAGACCGGAGGCCCGACGGTCTTCCTCGATGACCCTAGTGCCCAAGCACCCTCGTTCACGTCACCGGATGTCGACGAGCCGACGGAGTTGACGTTCCGCGTGACCGCATTCGACGGTGAGCAATCGCGAACTGACGAAGTCACGGTGCTCGTGAACCCAGTCACTGCGGAAGCTCCGCCGGTTGGCAACACACCCGTTGACAACACACCCGTCGACAACACACCCGTTGACAACACACCCGTTAACAACACACCTGTTGACAACACACCCGTTGACAACACACCCGTTGACAACACACCCGTCGACAACACACCCGTTGACAACACACCCGTTGACAACACACCCGTTGACAACACACCCGTTGACAACACACCCGTTAACAACACACCCGTCGACAACACACCCGTTGACAACACACCCGTTGACAACACACCCGTTGACAACACACCCGTTGACAACACACCCGTTGACAACACACCCGTTGACAACACACCCGTTGGCAACAACGCCGATGATCAGTCTGATCGGATTCTGGCCGATCGCGCGCTCCGAGAGGTTGACGCGTCCGCCGATGGCGGATCGGCCGAAGCGCCGGATACCGACGCAACGACCTCTGATCCGCTCGACCGGGCGGCGCAGGCCGCGAATACGTTCCGGGATCAGCTCAGGTCGCGTTCGGCGCCTGACGGCGCCGAAGATGCCATCGACCGCGCCGAGGCCGACGCACGGGAGCTTGTCGGCATAGCCGAAGACGCAGCAGACGGCGTGGGTGCTGGCGACGGGTTGGCCGACCAACCCTTTGAACTCAGCGCCGCTGATCGTCCGGTCCAGTTATCCGAGATTGAGGCGGACCGCCCGTTTGTCCTAGACGTTTCACCAATCGATCTTGAGCCGGTGACCGACGGCACGGTGCTCGGCTCGCAGACAACACGCACCGGCACGTCAACCGACGAGCACTCCGATCCGACGCGTTCGCGAGACGACCAGTCCACCGACGTCACGAAGCCCGGGATCGCGGCGTTGTTCTGGCACCTGGTACGCGGACTGACAGGTCGCTCCGACGACTCAACCCGCAAGGAGCGATAACGCGGCGACGGGAACAGCTTCCGACAGGATGACTTGAACGGTTCCGGTGCTTCACCGATGACCATCAATTACCGGGTGAACTGCTGAAAGGCTTCCGCCCGAATTCGATCCCTCAAGTTTACGAGAGGATGAACGTGATCCAGCACGCGAAGAATGAACTGAGCCAGCAAGACGCGGAGTTGCTCGAGGAGTTGCGGGCGAGCACGCCCGACTCGGTCTTGCAGGCGAGGGCCCACGCCCGGATCAACGTCGAGGCGATGGTCACGGTTCGCCACGCCAACATGAGCCAGCGGGCGCTCATGCAGATCCAGGGGTACAGCGCCGACGTCTCGGCCGGCGGCTGCCAATTGATCCTGCCCATCCCGACGTTCGTCGGAGACATCTTCTGGTTGAGCTTCGACCGGAACCAACTCGACCTCGCCCCCGTCTACGCACGCTGCCTTCGATGCCGTGAGATCAGACAGGAAACGTTCGAAGTCGGTTTCACGTTCTTCAGTCCCATCGATCTTCGTCACATGACGGCCGGCGCCAAGGACGAACAGCCGTTGGTGTAGCGATGCACCGTTTTCGAGATGCGATTCCATGACATTGAAGACAGATGACACAACCGAATCGCCTCGCTCCGAAGAACGCCCGCCGCGGACGCGTGCGCTCAACGAGCTCCTTTCGATGGCGCGGTTGGCACCATCGAAGGACGCCTTTGTCAACCATGCGGCGCGGACGATCGCCGAGCACTTCGCTTCGCCGGCCGCGTTCGTAAACGTCGTCAGTAACGCGCGAGACTCGACAGGACAACATGTTGCGCCGGGGGCCGAAGCTTGGCTCAAGCCGCTCGATGATCTCCTCGTGAACACCCTGGCGGAACGGCGGACGCTCGCCCGGTTGTACTACACCAAGTCCGGCGACTTCGTTGCCCTAGTCGGTGCCCCCATACCCAACGAAGAAGGGCGCCCGATCGGCGCTTTCGCTTCCGTGACGGCGTGCGCAAACCAGAGCGTTCTCGAGGCAGTCGCGGCAGAAGCGGACGCGGTCGCGATCGCGGTCGGTTCGGCGCTGGTGGCCTGCACGGCGCGTACCCCGACCAACGCGGAAGACACCCAGCTCGCGCAGACGATCCAGCGCACGAGTGCGTACGAGAACCTCAACGAGTTCGCGTTCGCGCTGACGAACAACCTGCGGAACCGCTTGGGCGCCGAAACGGTCGTCTTGGGTCTCCCGAAGCGAGGGCGGATCCGGCTCGCCGCGATTTCGGGGCTCGACGACGTGAAGCCCCGCAGCCCGGGCACGGCGGTGATGTCCCAGGCGCTCGAAGAAGCGGCCGATCTTGGCCGAACGGTGTGCGCCCAGCGGGACGATGCGTGGAACGAGAACATCTGCTCGACGGGCCACAAGCTCCAGAGGGCGTGGAGCGACGCCGTGGGGGGTGCCGCGGTCTTGAGCGTGCCGCTCCTTGCTGGCGAGGACGTGGTCGCGGTCGTTGGCATTCGGAACGGCGCCAACCGTCACTTCCGACCCGAAGACATCGAAGAGACTGAGAAACTGCTGAGCCCCTTCGCAGCGGCGATCCCGGTGCTTACGCGTGCCTCAAGAGGCCTCCTGAAGCACGCCGCCGACAACACGTCGAGCGTAGTCCGAGCCGGCCTTGCCCCGAGGGCGATCGGTCGCAAGCTCGCAGCCGCGGCCGGCGTCGCCTTGTTCGCGTGGTTCTGGTTTGGAACCACTACCTATCGGGTACCGGCGGCGACGACGCTCGCGGCCGCCCAAACGACGCGCCTCTCGGCTCCGTTTGAAGCGGAGCTCTCCGAAGTGCTCGTGACTCCGGGGCAACGAGTTTCACAGGGCGATCCGATTGTCGTCTTCGATACCGAAACGACACGTCTCCAAGCCGGTGAGGCCAGAGCGGAGTTGAGGGCCCACACGATCGAGGCGGACAGAGCGTTGTCGGAAGGTGACCACAGCGCGGCCGCGTTGTCTCGCGCCCGGGCCGACTTGGCGTCGGCGCGGCTCGCCCGCTTCGAGCGGACAATCGAGAGCGCGATTGTCCGCGCCCCGGCCGACGGCGTGCTGCTCTCTGGTGATACAAGGCACCGGACGGGGGAGATGCTCCCGCTGGGTGAACCCCTGTTCGACTTCGCACCGGACGTGGCGCTTCGCTGGGAGTTGAGTGTTCCGGAGCACGCCGCGGACGAGGTGGTCGCGGGGATGCAGGCGAGCTTCTCGCCTTCGGCACGCCCGGAGCACGAAGAACGGCTCGTGGTTCGTTCCGTTGCGCCCTCGGCGGAGGTTCGCGGCGGCGCCGCGGTGATCATCGCCGAGGCGGAGGCCTCGGACCTCGGCAGCGGTGGAGCGCCGGAGTGGTTGCGTCCCGGGATGCAAGGCGTGGCTCGGATCGACGCCGGTCCGAAGCCGGTTTGGTGGGTGGCCCTGCACCGGATCACCGACGCGCTCCACATGACCTTCAACAAGTGGCGGTAACAAACGGATGCCCCCCCCCACCGCCCAACCCACGACCAGCGGAGGCCAGCAGAGCTTGGCCGACCAGCTCCAAGGCGTATCGATCACGCCCCGGAACGACCTCGCGGTCTCGCGCCATGTCTTCCAGGGACGCCCTTGCTTTGTCGTTCGTGACCCGGTCACGTTCGCTGCTCATCGATTCGAGCCGGCGCAGTACGAGTCGTTCGTGCAGATCGGCAACCACCCGACCCTCGGCGAGGCGTTTGCCGCGATGGAGGCCGACGGAACGCTCGGGACTGAAGACAAAGAAGACTTTTACGACTTCGTGCTCGACTTGCACCGATCGGGCCTCGTGACGCTCCCGGTCTCGGACCACAAGGCCATCTATAAGCGATTTGTCACCAGAAAGAAGGCACAGCTTCGGTCGAAGGTGATGAGCCCGATCTTCCTTCGAATTCCCTTGTTCAACCCCGACGCGTTCTTTGATCGCACGATTCCGTTCGTGGGTTGGATGTTTTCCCGCTCCGCGGTGATGCTCTGGGCATTGCTGATGATCTCGGCGGGCACCGTCGCCTGGATCAACAAGGAGAACCTTGAAGCTCCGTTGCTCACGGTCCTAGAGCTCGAGAGCCTGCCCTTGCTCTGGGTGCTGCTGATCGTGCTCAAGGTGATCCACGAACTCGGTCACGGATTCGCGTGCAAAGCGTTCGGGGGCAAGGTCCCGGAGATCGGGGTGTTCCTGATCGCCGGAACCCCCGCTGCGTACGTGGATGCAACCGCGAGTTGGGGTTTCCACAAGGTGGGCCACCGCATCGGTGTGATTCTCTCCGGCATGTACTTCGAGTCGATCTGTGCCGCGATCGCGTTGTTTGTTTGGGCCGCGACGCCTCCGGGTCTTGTCAACACTGCAGCATTCCAGACGGTCATCATGGCCAGCGTCGTGACGATCGCGTTCAACATCAACCCGCTCGCGAAATTCGACGGGTATTACCTGCTCTGTGATCTCGTCGGCATCCCGAATCTCCGGCAGCGCGCGAACGACGAATTGGGCAACTGGTTCGACCGGATCGCGCTCGGGCTTCCGAAGGCGGATTCGGTGTTCGGTCCGGTGACCCGATTCGGGCTTTCGGCCTACGGCGTGGGCGCCGCGGTCTATCGCGTAACACTGGTCCTGGGTATCTCGATCATGATCGCGGGCAAGGCGTTTGCGGTAGGTGTCGCGATCGCGATCGTGTACGCCGCGACCACCGTCGGCGGGGCGCTGCTGCGATGGGCGAGGTACCTGTGGTTCGCGCCGAAGACCGAAACGGTCCGAGCGCGCGCGATCGGGGTCAGCGTCGCGCTCATCGCGTTGATCGCCTCGGGCGCGTTCCTCGTGCCGGTCCCCGGTCGGGCGTCGGCCCCGGGTGTTCTTGCCCACTCCGAGGAACGAACGCTGCGTGCTCCGGCCGCCGGCGTCGTGACGACGCCGCCTCCGAGGCGTGGAAACGCGGTCCGACCCGGCGACGTGATCCTGACGATTGCGGATCCGGACGCCGGCCTGGCGCTTCACGAGGCTGAGACGTCGCTCCGCGTCGCGCAGCTCGAGCTCGCTGCCGCCGAAGAACAGGGACTGCCGGCCGAGATCGCTTCGGCACACGCCGCCGCCGAACAGGCGCTCGCGGAGCGCGACGCGGCGGCCGAGAGAGCCGCGATTCGATCGGTCGCAGCGGACGTCGCGCGGCGTGTGCTCAGCGTCGAGCGTGAGGTCGTTATCGGCGCCTTCGTCGAACGCGGCGCTGCGATTGCCCGACTCGGCCGGGGCGATTGGGTCGCCAAGATCTATGTTGATCCGACATCGTGGGCCGACGCTGGGCTTGTTGAAGGGAACGACATCGGCGTGTACACCGCGTCGGATCCGGGTACGAGATTGACCGGGGTCATCGATCGCGTATCGCGGCTTGCCGAGCACGCCGAACTCCCACCTGCGGTCGCGCACACCGGAGGCGGCAGCATCGTGATCGATCCGTCCACCGGGCTCGCGGCGAGCCCTGTTGTTGAAGTCGTCATCCGACTTGATGCACCGCGCGCCGGCCTGAAGGGAGGCTCACGCGTGTGGGCAACCATCGATACCGGCCACAGGACACCGATCGCCGCGGCCTGGCGTGGATTGCGGAGCCTGGCCGACCAACTCGCGACGCAATAGAACGAGGACACCCGATGGAAATCTTGCGCCACATCATCGCCTGCGTCGCACTCGCGGAAATGAACGCGGCGCCGCCGGTGCACGCTCCGCCGGCGCTCCGCGACGCCACCAGCGACGTGCTCGGTGAGGCGGGCCCGGTCCGTGCGATCGCCCAGCCTGCGAGGCGTGCTCAGCTCTCGGTCGGCCTCGATGAACCGATCGTGGAGATCTTCGTCCAGGAAGGTGATCGCGTCGAGGCCGGTCAGCCGATCGCGCGGCTCGATGACCGTCTTGTGCTGGCGCAGCTCGCGAGCGCCGAGGCCAAGGTCTCGTTCAAGGGGGCGCTCGCGGTCGCGGACGCGGAACTCGGCTACGCGAAGACAAGGTACGAGCGGATGGCGCTCGCGCACGAGAAGGGGGCGGCGAGCTTTTCAGAGCTGCAAGACGCCCGTCTCCAGCTTCGCAAGGCCGAGGCGGCGCGGGTCACCACCCAAGAAAACATGACGCTCGATCGGCTGCGGCGCGACGAACTGCGGGCCATGCTTGAGAGGCACACGATCGTCGCCCCGTTCGCTGGCGTGGTCGAGCGGATCAACGCCGATGCGGGAGAAACACCCGGCGCTGCGAATCCCATTGTGGAGCTTGTTGAGACGGCCAGGCTCCGCGTCGAGGCACACCTGCCGGCGGCTCGGTACGGCGCCGTCGCCCCGGGTGACACGCTCCGTCTCCACGCGAGCGACCCAGTCGGAACCGAGCTCGTCGCGATCGTCGACGCGATCTCTCCGGTTCTCGACGCGCCGACGCGCACGTTCCGTTGCATCGCGTACGTTGACAACGCGAACGCGAACCTCCCGGCGGGGCTCACGGTGACGCTGGCCCCCCCGGCGACCGATGCGTTCGCAGGCGTCAGCGGGTACTGACCTCGATCTTCTCGATCGCTTCCAGGGCCGCGAACTGGAGGAGTTCGAGTTCGTGGGCTCTCGACGCTTCTTCGCCGGGACCTGAACCAGCGAAGATGCGGACGAAGTCGGGCTCCATCGAGACCTCGAAGTTGCTGTATCCGTAGACGTAGCTCGACTCGCTGACGTCGGGAGCGTTCTCGAGCATCTCGTTGTAGTCGGCAAGCAGCCGCTCGTAATCCTCGGCGAAGAGCTTGCGTGAGCGGGCGCTCTTGCTCATATCTGTTGCTTCTTGGTAGCGCCGCTGGGCCGACGTGTAGGTCTTGCGGAGCCTCGCCTCGTACTCCGCGGCCTGCTCGGCGAGTGCTTCGAGGTTCTCGGGGGTTGGGGTGACCGTGATCGTCACTTCGACGCCGCGGCGGGGTAGATCCATCGAATTGAGCCGGTGGGTCCCCAGCCAAGCGATGCTCCCGGTGTCGACCTTGATGAGCTTGGCGTTGAAGATCGCCTCGACCATTTTGACCTCGATCGTGTCCAGCGCTCCCGACCGTTCGATGCCCGGGTTCTCGCGTGCGAAGCGAACGACCGACGGGTAATCAAGCGGATCGATCTTTCGGGTGTGGTCAGCGACGGTGCGGATGTCGTTGATCCGCAGGATGTATTGGGCAACGACATCTCCGTCGCGAGCGGCGTTGATCAGTTCGGCCTCGGAGTCGATCCCGTCGTTGCCGCCGCCGTTCTTCTCGAGGAGCTTGGCGTCGAACTTCGCGCGGTCGCGCAGATCGAACCCCTTACGGATGAGCGCGAACTCCACTTGCTGCTCGAACTCGTGAAAGTAGCCGTCCGTCCGAAATCCCTCGCCGCGGGCGGCACCCTCGTCGGCGAACGCACTCGTCCGCGGAACGCTGATGACGATGCTCGACCCCAGCGTAATAGGAAGCTCTGGGTTTTGTTCGTATTCAGGGCCGTCACCTCGCTCGATGACCTTAAACCGAACGGTTTTCGGCGTTGGTTGGTAGTTGGTGTCGATCGCCATTGGGGTGAAGCCCGGGAGCTCGGTGATCTCGGGTGCGGGCACGGCGCACCCGCCCAACACCCCGAGTCCGACCAACACGGCCAATGCGCCTGACACGACTTTCGACACTGACCGGATGTTCATCTCACACAGCCTTTCACCAAAGGGACAGGAAGTGTATCGGTTGACCGCCCTGACTTTGGGGCCCAGGCGAACGCCCCCCGAAACCCACCTGATTGGGCGGCATTGATCAGACACTGGCGTCGAAGCGATTCGGCGCAGCGGATTTCGGTTAATTCTGCGCATAGTCGTCTTTGCGACATGTTCTAAGTTCATTCTTATCCTCCACTTGAGACGACGCCAAAAAGTGAACACGAGATTGAACTGTTTCTGAACGGAACGCGGCGGGAAGACCTGCTTCCATTGGCGTCGGGTGGAGGAGCCCGGCACGACAGGAGCACGCATGGACACGCAAATGATGACACACGTTCTTCGCCGGGCTACAGGCGTCCGCCGTGGATTTACGCTGATTGAGCTTCTCGTGGTGATCGCGATCATCGCGTTGCTGATCGGCATTCTATTGCCGGCCCTCGGCGCTGCTCGTGAAGCTGCGCAGGCAACAATTGCCCAGTCGAACAACCGTTCGGTGCTGCAGGGCACGGCGACGTATACGGCGTCCAACCAGGACGTGTACCCGCTGAGCTACGTGTACGCCAACGAGTCGTGGGGCGACAACCCGCAGTCGGAAGCCTGGCTCATCGAGGACCAGTCCGAGACCTCCAGCGCAAACCCGAGCGGCAACAACGGATACATCCACTGGTCGTGGTTCATGTTCGACCAGGGCGACACCTCGCCCGAGTCGTTCCAGTCGCCCGGTGCGTACAACGGTGGCGCGCCCCGCTCGAACCCGGGCGGTGACATCCGCGACTGGGAAGACTGGCAGGTCGACGATGCCGGCTCAGGCCCGGTGAACCCGAACCTTCAAGACCGCCAGGTCGCCCGTCTCGCCTTCGCGGCCAACGCGGCGATCATGGGTCGTAACAAGCTCAACAACGCGGTGAACCAGAGCAACCGCCGCTGGAACTCGTTCGTCCGAGACGGCGTGATCAGCTTTCCAAGTTCGACGATCTTGACCGCCGAGATGACGGACGACGCCGAATGGCGCGCCATCTCGGACGGCGATACGGGCTCGGTCGGTCTGGTTTCCAAGAGCCACCGCCCGATCACGCCGTTCACCGATTTCGGCGGCAATGCCAGCCCGTCTGGCTTTTACGACGTTCCGGCGTCGCTGACCCGTCCTGCGTTTGCCTACTGGGACGCGCCGGGCGACGACGAGCAGTCGGGCCCGAACGTCGACCTTGACGAGGTCTTCCGGAACGAGCGCGTAAGCGGCGAAGTCCTCGACGAGTACCCGATCATGGCCGTGAGCCGCCGCTGGAAGGGCAAGGGTAACTACGGATTCGTGGACGGCCACGTCGAACTGCTCGAGCTCGAAGAGACCCTCAAGGGGAACGGCAAGTGGGGCGACCGCTTCTGGTCGATCACCGGCTCGAACAAGGTGCTGACGCCCGAGCAGTACCTCAAGGCCGTCGGCAACTGAGAGATATAGAACACGAGGAGCCGGCGAGAGCCGGCTCCTTCTCTTTCCTGCTTTCGCAATGGATGCGAACGCGAGTCTGTTGAAATCGAAACCCGCGCAGCGATCGGCGTTTGGGAGCTCGCTATCGGTATGCGCTGAACTGTGAACGCTCTCACTTGTTCGTTTGGGTTCACCCTCTGGAGGGGTAGTAGAAATGATCGCGAAGACCACTCGTATCGCCGCCCTCGTGGCTGCCGCCGGCGCCAGCGTCGCCTCGGCTCAGCCGACCATCGTTAGCGGTTCGGGCGCCACCCTGCTCGAAACCCTGTGGCGCTCGTCCGCCGTCACCAACGACTTCATCGACGTCGACGCCAACGGCACCTCGGGCGCTCAGGGCAGCTTCCTGATCCAGCAGCTCGCCCCGCTCGACCTCGGCCCGGTCTTCGGTGCCAACGCCGTCTTCGGCTTCACCTACCGCTTCGTCGGTTCGGGCAACGGTATCCGTGAGTTCGACACCTACGCCGGCCTCTTCGACGTGTGCCCGGACGGCTCGGACATGGCCGCCATCACCGACACCCTGCTCTGCAACCCTGCCGCTGACTTCGACGCGGCCGCCGCCATCGACGGCAACGCGGCCCGCGCCGACGACGGCGCGGTCTACAACCGCGCCGACCTCAACAACGCCGGCGTCCTCGACACCCCCCCGAGCGGCATCGCCGTCCCGGGTCACCGCGGTGGCGCCCCGTTCGTCTCGAACAGCACCACCTTCCAAGCTGAGCTCCTGAACCCGGCCACCGGTGGCTTCACCGTCGACTTCTCGTCGGCCGACGTCCCGATCTCATGGTTCGCCATCCAGGCCGGTGCCGGCACCCCGCTCGCCGCGCCGAGCGGCCCGGGCTACGGCTCGAACCCGCGCCTCGCCCAGGACAAGGACGGCACCGTCCTCGCCCAGACCAACCTGCTCCGTCCGCTCGTCCGTCTGAACACCGACGGCTCGAACCCGGCCCTCCAGGTCTTCGACACCCCGCTCGCCCTCGTCCCGGTCGCCGCGTTCGTCAACTACGGCGCCGGCATCCAGGAGATCGACCAGAGCGACCTCCGTCACGCCAAGGCCACCGGTCGACGCGTCAACGGTGAAAACCTCGTCATCGTCACCCGTGACTCGGGCTCGGGTACGCGTAACGCGTTCATGAACGGGATCAGCATCGACCCGTCGTGGGGCATCGGTGAGAACATCGGAACCCGTAACGGCAACAACATCCTCGGCCCCAACTACCTCCCGTCGAACAAGTCGGGCTCGGGCAACATGGACACCACCGTCCGCAACACCCGCCTCGCCATCGGTCACTCGGGTGCTGAGCGCGGCGTCAACCGCGGCCTCATCCCGGGCCAGATGAACGTCCTCGGTATTCGGTTCGACGTCAAGGGCGGCACCGACTTCGTCCGTCCGACCCAGGCCGCGGTCATCGACGGTGGCCCGAACGGCTACTCGGTCGTCGGCCCGTCGGGTATCGGAACTGTCGGTCAGCCCCGCGCCGCGGCCCCCGAGTTCGGTGGCTGGGGCTGGGACCCGGACGGCATCTTCGACGGTCGTGGCCCGGACGGCATCCTCGGCAACGCCGACGATGAGACCGCCCTCAACAACCCGTTCGCCGGCGTCACCGCCCCGGCCAACGACGGCCTCAGCGCGTTCGTGAACAACATCACCCGTTCGCTCGACGCCTTCGAAGCCGACCCGGGTGGCCCGGACACCGAGTTCCAGCCGGGTGAGTTCATCGCGTTGAACTTCTTCCCGACCGCCGCCCCGGACAGCGTTCCGGCCAACCCCGACGCCGACGGCATGCAGCCGATCGCCATCGAGGTCAACGGCGCTCAGAACGCCAACGTCCGCGACGTGGTCCTCAACGACCCGTCGGCCGCGCTAAACAACAGCGCGTACGACGCGTTCGACACCACCCAGAGCGGCCTCGTGCCGCAGCGTGAAACCGGCGTCGTCTACTCGGACGGTGTCGCTGGCGGTGCGAACTACATCGACCAGGCCGGCAACGCCATCGTCTACGGCGGCAACCTGACCGACCGTAACCGCATCGCGTTTGACTTCAACGGTGACGGGGTCCGCTCGCTCGACGACGCGGCCGACATGCTTGCCGCCTACGACGAGCGCTTCGGCTCGGGCACCGCCTGGGTTGCCCCGGCCGGTACCGGCGCCATCGCCGGCGCCGCTGGCTCGGACGCGATCATCGAGGTCCTCGGTGACGCTCAGGGCGACGGTAACTTCGACGACGCCGACATCCGCTACTGGGCCGACGGCCTCGCCCTCGTTGGCGGCAGCCTCGACCGCATGGCCGGCTTCATGGCCGTCGACGACGCCTTCGGTGGCAACTTCTTCAACACCTCGTTCGGCGGCACCCTCGCCACCTCGTACGAGTCGGGCGACTCGGCCGCCGACATCGCCGGTGGTCTCGCCGCCACCCCGGGTTGGGCCCCGAACGGCTCGGACCTGGTCATCGACCTCCAGGACGTTGACTACATCCAGGCCAACTTCGGTGACTTCACCGACCTCGAGGACGCCGCCGGCGTCGACGGCTCGGTCGTCGACCTCTCGGCCGACATGAACGCCGACCTCGTCGTCGACGCTCTCGATGCCCTCAAGGTCATCGAGGACATCATGGGCACGTCGATCGGTGACCTCGACCTCGACGGCGACGTCGATGGCGACGACCTCGCCATCGCTAACGCCAACGTCGGCACCGGCACTACCTACAGCCAGGGCGACCTCGACTTCGACGGCGACGTCGACAACGCCGACCTGGCCCTCTTCGGCTGCAACGCCGCCGACATCGCCCTGCCGTTCGGCATCCTCGACCTCAGCGACATCGATGCCTTCATCCTCGCGTTCGCGAGTCAGGACCCGACGGCCGACATCACCGCGCCGTTTGGCATCATCGACCTCAGCGACATCGACGCCTTCATCGTGGCGTTCCTCGCCGGCTGCCCGTAATCGAAACGGGGTAAACAGGGCACCGCCACACTACTCCGACAACTGATCCCGGGTCCCGCGCAGAAATGTGCGGAACCCGTTTGCTTGAAAGATCGGCCCCTGGTGCGACCTCGGATATCTGGCCAAGTTGAACTTCGCGGGCCAGCGCACTACCTTTTTGAGACCGCGTCGCAACTAATTGACCAGCCCGAAAATCCACGACACCGGGGTGCAGGGAGCCGCATGCTTCGCCTACTTCGCTTTATCACGCTTCTCACGGTGGTTGCTGGGGCCGGTTCCTTGGCGAAAGCCGACGTCGAGGCGGGGAAGGCGATCACGATCCGTGATGACCTTGGTCGCGACGTCGTTCTTCGGAGCCCGGCAATGCGCATAGCGGCGGCGAGCCCGGGCGCGGTGGACGTTCTTCTTTCGATCGGCGTTCGCCCTGTCACCCGACCTTGGTTGCCCGGACGCACGCCGGATTCCTGGGAGGGCATCCCGACGATCGGTCTCGACCATGCGTCGGGGCCGAATCTTGAGCAGTTGGTTGCAGCGCGACCTGATTTAGTCGTAATCGACTTGACTTCGGCGCGCTTTGTTGAACGCATCGAGCGGCTCGTCGGCGCCCCGGTGTACTGCCTCCAGGTGAGCGATATTGAAGGCTTGCCTGACCGGCTTCGCGAACTTGGAACGCTCTCCGGCCAAGAGACCGAAGCGGACGACCAAGCTGTGCGTACCCAGAACGTGATCGACAAACTCCGCGACGAACATCGGAGCGGTTCGCCGACCAGAGTGATCGCGCTTTTCGGGGGGCCGCGTACCGGTTACGCGTTCACGCCAAAGAGCTACGTGGCGTCGCTGCTCGAGCTGGTCGGTGCGGAGATGGTCCTCGCCGGCGGAGAACCCCACGGGATGTTCCCCGAACTGTCTCGCTACAGCGCTGAGCAGGTTTGGGCCTCGGATCCCGACGCGATCGTGATTCTCAGCCACGGCGCGGTTCACGACCGGCTTCCCCAACTCCAAGCCGACCCGGTTTGGTCGGGGCTTCGGGCCGTCCGAGAGGGTCGCGTGCAGACGTTGAGCGATGACCTTTTCGTCATGCGTCCGGGCGCCGACTTCCTCGACGCGATCGCGGCTCTTCGAGCGGCCCTTGACCTGCAAGACTGAATCCAAGCAAGCTGTCGCACCACCGCGGAGGGCTCGCGCCCTCGTTGTTGCATCTGTGGCCTTGTTGCTGACCTTGCTGGGAATCGTCGTCGCGGTCAGCAAAGGCGCCGTATCGATACCCGTCGGCGACGTGGTCAGTGCCGTTTGGGCCGGACCCGAGGGCGGGGCCCAAGACGACGTGAACCATCGGATCATCTGGTCGCTTCGGCTTCCAAGGGCGACCGTCGGCGCGGTGGTCGGCGGGATGCTCGCGATGTCCGGCGTCTTGCTCCAGGGCGTGATGCGAAACCCACTCGCGGCTCCCAACGTGGTGGGTCTGACCGCGGGCGCCGGACTCGCGGCGACGATTATCCTCTCGATATTGCCCACAGCGAGCGCGTGGCTCCCGCCCGCTGCGATGGGCGGCGCGGTCCTTGCAACGCTCGTCGTCTACCTCATCTCTTGGGAACCGGGTTCGGGCACGTCGCCGGTGCGCATGGTGCTCGCCGGGGTGGCGATCACAACAATGCTCGGCGCGGTCTCGACCACGCTGATGCTCACGACCGATCGCGCGGCGCAGGCGGTCATCGGGTGGATGGCGGGCAGCCTCGAGGGCACGAGTTGGCCCGAAGTGCGTACGCTCGGGCCCTGGTTCGTCGGGGGCACGGCGCTCGCCGCGCTGCTCGTACAAGGTCTCGACGCGCTCCAGTTGGGCGACGACGGGGCGCGATCCGTCGGCGTACACGCCGAACGCGTCCGTTTAGGGGCGATCGCGGCCGCGGCGATCCTCGCCGGCGCCGCGGTGAGTGTGTCGGGCCTCATCGGATTCGTCGGGCTCATCGTCCCGCACGTGGCTCGCATGCTCGTGGGGTGGCGCCATGCGCTCGCGCTGCCGGTGGCCGCGTTGGGTGGCGCGGCCCTTGTGGTATGGTCTGATCTTCTTGCCCGCTCGGTCTTCGCACCGCAACAGTTGCCGGTCGGAATCGTGACGAGCCTTATCGGAGGCCCCTACTTCCTGTTCCTGCTCTACCGGGTGAAGGCGCTTCGATGACGGTGGCGCTCAATGGCATCTCGGCGGGATACGGCAAGCAGCGGGTGCTTGGTACAACGACGCCGATCGATCTGAGCTTTGCTAGCGCGGAGTTCACGGCGTTGCTCGGCCCGAATGGCTCGGGAAAGAGCACGCTGTTACGCGTGGCTGCCGGGCTGCACCGTCCGCTCTCGGGGATCACGACGATCGCCGGCGAAGACGTCAGATCGGTGCCACGGCGCCGATTGGCCCGGGAACTCGCGTTCGTCCAGCAATCACCCCAAGCCCCTCCCGGGGCCACGGTGCGTGAGCTTGTCGGTATGGGCAGGCACGCACGGGTGAACTGGCACGGCGCATGGAGCAGCACGGACCGAGACGTTGTTGACGCTGCGATGAGGCGTTGCGGGGTCGAAGCCCACGCCGATCGCGTCGTCTCCACGCTGTCGGGAGGGGAACGCCAGCGGGCGTGGATCGCGCTCGCGATCGCCCAGGAGCCGAAGGCGATGCTGCTGGACGAGCCTATTTCGGCGCTCGACGTGAAGCACCAACTCGAGGTGCTCATGCTGATTCGGAAGCTTTGCTCCGATGGGATGACCGCCGTCGTTGTTCTGCACGACCTCAACATCGCAGCGCGTTTCGCTGATCGTCTCGTCGTGCTCCGAGAAGGAACCATCGCAACCGATGGGACGCCCAACGAGGTTCTCACGCCATCTGTAATTCAGGGTACTTTCGAGGTTCGGGTAGAGATACGCCGAGACGGCCCTTCGGGCCGGCCTTGGTGCGTTCCGATCGAACCCGTGAACTGAAGTTTCGGTCAGGACTCAGGCTTCGACGAGGCCTTCGCGGATCGCGAAACGAGCGAGGTCGACGCGGTCGTGAAGGCCCAGTTTGTCCATGATCGACGCCCGGTGAGCATCGACCGTCTTCGGCGAGCGATGGATCGAAGCCGCGATGTCGTTGCGGGCCATGCCACGCCCGATCATCCGGAGAATTTGAAGCTCGCGAGGCGTCAGCAGCGCGAGACGCGAAGCGGCGGCTCGGCCGCCTTCCGGTCCGGCGGGTACGCCACAGCGTTCGTTAACCTCCGTCGAGAACGAGACGCGCCCGGCATGAACATCTCGGATCGCCGCGGCGATCGATGACGGAGTGTCCTGCTTCGACAGGTATCCCCACGCTCCGGCCTTGACCGCGGCGTCGAGGTACGTGTCGCGGATGTACCCGGAGAGCAGAACACAGCGCACCTCGGGGTGCGCGCGGGTAACGTCTTCGATAGCTTCGAAGGCGTCGCGTCCGGGCATGTCGACATCGATAAGCACAACGTGCGGCCGCAGTCGTTCGGCGGTCGGCGTGAGTTCATCGGCCCGTTGGAGCTCACCAACGATCTCGATATCAGCCTCGCGCCCAAGACGCGCGCGAAGCCCCTCGACGAGGAACGCATGATCATCAACACACAGAACACGGATTCGGTTCGGAGGCACTGAAGTTTGGATATTGTTATCGTTCGGGTTTCCAAGCATATGCGTCGAGGCCTCTGAGACCCGGAATTGAGCTATGAACCAGCCGGGCGACTGTAGATCAGCCGCAGTTCAGCGAGGCCAGAGCGCACATCTATGTCATAAGGATGAGAGGAATCGGGATTCGACACTACCCTGTAAATGTGTCTCGAAAGCACATCCTTGTGTGTTTCTTGCCCATCTTGAACGAGAACATCGACCTCAACCGGGCCTTCAGTATTCGAGAGCACGGTGAAACCGAGGTCGCCGAGCACACGTTCGTGGATTGCCTTGGTTCGCGGATCACCGACGCGGACAAGGACGCTCCCTCGATCTGGTGCGTTGTTTCCAAGCCCCCTGGAATCCGGACGGGGCAGGAGCATCGTCACCTTGGTCCCCTCGCCCGGCGTCGACTCGACGACCTTCCTGCCGCCGGCCGCCTTCACGAACGCATCGACGACGCTGAGCCCCAATCCGGTTGAGATGCCCCGTGTCTTGGTGCTGAAGAACGGCTCGCTCGCGCGTCGGGCCACAACGTCGGACATCCCTCGCCCGTTGTCGGTGATCGCGATGGAAGCGGCGGCGCCGTCGGCACGGATCCGCATGACGATCTCGCCTTGATTGGCATCATCGATCGCCTCGACGGCGTTGAGCACGAGGTTGATAACGGCCTGGGTCAATTCGTGCTCGTCGCCGGCAACGGCTCGAATCCCGGCCGACACGTCGACGTTGAACGAGATCGGTGCCGGGACGGCTCCGGTGACCAGCGGCCCCGCGTCGGCCCACCAATCGGTGAGCTCAATGACTTTGGATTCGCGATGTCCACGCTCGACGGCATGCGTGTCCGCGCTGCGTGCAGGGGTCATCCGTCGGAGCGACTCTCCCATCCTCGCGAGCACTGCCAGGCCTGTCGACACGGCTGAGACGGCGTCGTTGACCGATGGATCCTGGTGCTCGTTCAGCGCGTCGAGGTGACACCGGACCGGGAGCAAGATGTTGTTGATGTCGTGTCCAACGCCAGCGGCGAGCTGGCCGATTGACGCGAGCCGCTCGGCCTCCGCGAGCTGTTTGGTTGATTGGGCAAGCGCGAGGGTGCGCTCCTCGACAAGACGTTCGAGCTGATCCCGATGCCTGGCCAACTCCGATTCCGCGCGGCGACGGTCGGTGACGTCGAGACCGAATGCGCACGCGGCAACGGGACGCCCGTCGGCGTCACGGAGCAACGACCTCGTCCAGATCATCTCCCTGGTTCGGCCCCGCTTTGAGATGATCCGACGCTCGGTGCGTTGGTCATATTCACCGGTCTCGAGCGCGTTCCTGAGCTGAGCCCGGGCGTCGTTTCGTATGTCCTCGGGGCACCCGACATCGAACCAATCGGCGCCGATAATCTCGTCTCTCGAACAATCGAGTGCGGAGAGCATCGCGTGGTTGCAGTCCTGCACGAGACCCTCAGGATCGAGGAGCACGCCGGCGAGCTCTACCGAATGAAAGACGTCTTTGAATCGCCGCTCGGACTCGAGAGCGGCGCGCCGGGCTTGTTGCAGTTCGGTCACGTCGATGCCCATGCCCCATGCCGACCATCCCGGGACCGGGCACCGGGCGGCGACGTTCGACCAAAGAATACGTCGGACCGAGCCGTCCGCGCAGTGCAGCGGACGCTCGACCGCATCGAAGTCGAGCCCGAGGAACGCATCGAGGTCGAGCGCATCTGCTGGGAACAGCTTCGCAGCGCCGTCAGAGCACAGGACGTCCTCGGGCTTCAGCCCGCTCACCCTCTGGGCGTGATCGTTCCAAAACACTGGGCGATGGCTGTCGTCGATCGCCCAAACCAAGACCGGGAGACGGTCGATGATCGAGCGGAGCCGACGCTCGGACTCGCGGAGTTTGCGCTCTGCCAGTGCGCGTTCGGTCACGTCTTCGGCCAGGGAAGCCACCCCGACCACGTTGCCCTCGGGATCGAGGAGCGGGGTGTTGTACCAGCGGCAGAGGATGGTCCGCCCATCTCGGGCAAGGTTTGTGTTGGTCACCATCTCGCCGCCCGACGCGTTGAGCAACTCGGCCCAGACGCGATCGACGGTCGCGCGTGACTCGGGCGCGACGAGCGCGGGGAACATATCCATCGACTCTGCCTCTTCGGCCGTGTACCCGAATATCGCCTCGGCGGCGGGGTTCCAGAGCTTCACGCTTCGATCGCGACGCCACTCGATCGAGGCGAGGGGGCTCTGCGTGAAGTGGGCACGCAGCCGCTGCTCGGCATCGATCGCGCCCCGGACGTTCGCGAGCGAAACGGCGCAGCGGTCACCATCGCCCGGCGCGAAGCGGAGTTCGATCTGAGCATCGCCCACCTTGAACGCGGCGAGCATCGCGCCCTCGGCGCCCGAGGTGATACTGGCTTCGATGCGTTCTGATACGGCGACCGCGAAGCGATCGGCGAATACCTCGGCCAGCTTCCTCCCCTCAGGGGACGCCCCTCCGCTTTCGGCGATGAGTCGGCACGCTTCCTTATTCGCACGCTCGACAATCGCGTCGTGGTTCACGACGAGCAGGCCGATAGGCGCGGCCTCAAATCCGTCAAACCCGAGTTGGGGATTCGCCATCCGGTCCTCCGACGAGGTGCTCCGAATGGTACGCGATTCGAGGGATCTGGTTGGGACCCGCCTCGATCAGATCAACGGATGAAGAGCATCTCACGGTAGGTCGGCAGCGGCCAGAGGTCGGCGGCGACATGGGTTTCGAGTTCATCTCCGAGTTCCCTGACTTCTTCCATGAGCGGCCGGATCGTCGTCGCGAACAGCTTGACGTTCGCCGCCGGATCGTCTTCGGTGGCGTTGTCAGCCTCGTCGAGCGCATCGACGCGATCGCGGAAGCGGGCGAGCAGATCAACGAAGGACTCGAGGGCTTCGGTCTCGCTCGCCGCGTCGACGCCGGCGTTCTTGGTCGCCGAGACCGCCTCGGCAATGACGGCCTGGTGACGCAAGGCTGCGGGGAGGATGAGCTGGCGAGCGATGAGCACCATCTGCTCGGACTCGATCTGGAGCTGCATCGCGTACTTCTCGGTGAAGATCGCGACGCGTGAATCGACCTCCGCCGGCGTCAGAATCTTGTACTTCTTGAAGAGCGACTTGGCCTTCTTGGCGCCGAGGACGGGGATGGCCGCGTTTGAGTCCTTGAGGTTGGGGAGTCCCCGCTTCTCGGCCTCGGAGTGCCACTCGTCGGAGTAGTTGTCTCCGTTGAAGATGACCTTCTTGTGCTCCTTGATGACCGCCTTGAGCACGCGCTTGCACGCCGCCTCGAGCTTCTCTGGTCGCGTCTTCTTGTTGACGGCCGCCTCGAGTTCGGTCGCGATGAAGTCCAGGCTCTCGGCGACAATCGCGTTGATGACGGTGTTGGGCCAGGCGACAGCGGCGGTGGAGCCAACGGCGCGGAGTTCGAACTTGTTGCCGGTAAACGCGAAGGGACTGGTACGGTTGCGGTCGCCCGAGTGACGGGGGATCTGCGGGAGCGTGCGGGCACCCAGATCCATCGCGCCGCCCTTGATCGTGCGGTTCGGAGTTCCCTTCTCGAGTTGCTCAACGATGTCCATGAGCATGTCGCCCAGGAAGATCGAGATGATCGCCGGCGGGGCTTCGTTGGCGCCGAGACGATGGTCGTTGCCGGAGCTGGCGATCGCTGAACGGATGAGGTCGGCGTGGATGTCGACCGCGCGGATCACGGCGCACAAGAAAGTGAGGAACTGGAGGTTCGTGTGCGTGTCGTCCTGCGGATCGAGCAGGTTGACACCGGTGTCGGTCGCCATCGACCAGTTGTTGTGCTTGCCCGAACCGTTGACGCCGGCGAACGGCTTCTCGTGCAGCAGGGCGTTGAACCCGTACCGCGGCGCGACCCGCTTGAGCGTCTCCATGATGATCATCTGGTGATCAACGGCGACATTGGCGTGCTCGAAAATGTGCGCGAGTTCGTACTGACCGGGGGCGACCTCGTTGTGCCGCGTCGCGACCGGAACGCCCAAGCGGTACAGCTCACGCTCGACCTCGGCCATGAAGGCGTTCACGCGGTGAGGGATCGCGCCGAAGTAGTGGTCGGAGAGCTGCTGTCCCTTCGGCGGTTTGGCGCCGAACAGCGTCCGCTCGCAGCTCACGAGGTCGGGACGGGCGAAGAAGAAGTTCGAGTCGACCAGGAAGTACTCCTGCTCCGAACCAAGCGTGGTGTTGACGCGGCTCACGCCTTCGTCGGTGCCGAACAGCCCAAGGATGCGCATCGCGTGGGTGTTCAGGGCCTCGATCGAACGGATCAAAGGCGTCTTCTTGTCGAGGGCCTCGCCGGTCCAGCTCACGAAGACTGTGGGAATACAGAGCGTGGCGAAGTTGGTGCCTCGGAGGATGAAGGCGGGGCTGGTCGGGTCCCACGCGGTGTAGCCGCGGGCCTCGAACGTGGCGCGAAGGCCGCCGGACGGGAAGCTCGACGCGTCGGGCTCGCCCTGGACGAGATCGGTGCCGCTGAACTGGAAAAGAACGTTGCCCGCTCCGTCCGGGACGACCATCGAGTCGTGCTTCTCGGCCGTCGCGCCGGTGAGCGGCTGGAACCAGTGGGTGTAGTGGGTGGCGCCCTTCTCGGTGGCCCAGTCCTTCATCGCGGTCGCGACGACATCGGCGATCGCGTGGTCGAGTTTTTCCCCCTGCTCGATGGTCTTCATGAGACTCTTAAAGACAGCTTTGGGCAGGCGGGCCCGCATCTCGGAGCGGTCGAAGACATCGCAGGCGAAGTACTCGTCGACGCGGGGCGCGACGTCTTCGTGTCCGGCGCGGGTCGCGCTCGTCCAACTCGTCGCGGCGGAAGTGGCTGCATCGTGGGCGTGGTGGAGAGTCATAGGGCGTCCTCTTGCTCGGTCTGTCGGGCCCGGCGGCGGCCAGGTGTGTGTTCTCGTTGCGGCGTCCCCCGAGACCCCGCAAAGGTCGATCATACAACGCGAATCGGCTCCGATTCGAGTGCTGCGATGCTCGCCGTTTCGAAGAGGCGGGAAGACCCCTTACGCATCACTCAAACGCGTACGCGAAATCGTTTCCATCGGCCACGCTGACCGTGACTTTCTTGATTTCTCCGCCCTCCATCATGCGGTTGAGGAAGGCCGTGGAGATCTCCGGGAGCATCGTCTGGGTGAGAATCGCGTCGATCATGCGGCCACCGGACTCGAGTTCGGTGCAGCGGCTCGCGATGAGCTCGATGACTTCGTCGCCGACCTCGAACTCCGCGTCATGCGACTCGGCGATCCGTTTCTCGATCCTCCGGAGCTGGAGCCTGGAGATCAGGCGGATCATCTCGTCGCTCAGCGGGTAGTACGGGATCGTGACGATGCGGCCGAGCAGGGCCGCGGGGAACGTCTTGAGCAGCGGCTCGCGGAGGGCCTTTTGGAGCCCTTCGACGCTGGGCATGAGTTCCGGGTCCTTGCACATGTTCATGATGAGGTCGGACCCGACGTTGGTGGTGAGCAGAATGATCGTATTCTTGAAATCGATCGTCCGTCCTTCCCCGTCCTCCATGACGCCCTTGTCGAAGACCTGGAAGAAGATCTCGTGGACGTCCGAGTGGGCCTTCTCGACCTCGTCGAGGAGGACGACCGAATAGGGCTTCCGGCGGACCGCCTCGGTCAGGATGCCGCCCTCACCGTACCCGACGTATCCGGGAGGCGCCCCCTTCAACGTCGAGACGGTGTGGGCCTCTTGGAACTCAGACATGTTGATGGTGATGACGTTTTGTTCGCCGCCGTACAGCGCCTCGGCCAAAGCGAGCGCTGTCTCTGTCTTTCCGACGCCCGACGGGCCGGCGAGCATGAAGACACCGATGGGCTTGCCCGGGTTGTCGAGGCCGGCTCGGTTTGTCCGGATGGTCTTGGCGATGGCGTGCAGGCCGTGGTCTTGGCCGACGACGCGCTCTGCGAGTGTGTCCCCGAGCTTGAGCACCGCTTCGATCTCGTTCTTGACCATCCGGCCGACGGGGATGCCGGTCCAATCGGCGACAACCGCGGCAACGGCGTTGGCGTCGCAGCTCGGCATGATCAGTGGGCTGTCGCCCTGGAGCTCGCTCAGGCGATCCTGCAGGGACTTCAGCTTGGCGGTGGCCTCCGCTCTCTGTCCGTCGGTCAGCGTGTCGACACCCTCCGCATCGGCTTCGTCGTTTACCGCTTGCTGGGCTTCGCCTTCGGCGATGGTCCCGGTCTCCTCGACGGGCTCGGCGCCGGTGGGGCCACGGAGCTTGGCGCGAACCTCGAGGATCTCGTCGACGAGTTCTTTCTCCTCGCGCCACGACTGCTCAAGCTGCCCGAGCGTCTCTCGCTCGCTCGCGATCGACACTTCGATCGCCTCGAGACGAACGCCGTGGTCCATCCCGACGTTCTCCTCGGCGTTGAGCAGCGACTTCTCGTGCTCGTAGGCATCGATGCGCTTGCGCGTGTCGTCGACGGCCGGGGGAACGGCGTGCTGGCCGATCGCGACTCGAGCGCACGCGGTATCGAGCAAGCTGACCGCCTTGTCGGGCAGTTGGCGGGCGGGGATGTAGCGGTGCGAGAGCACGACACAGGCCTCGATGGCCTCGTCGAGGATCTGCACTTCGTGGTGCTTCTCGAAGGCGCCCGCGATCTTGCGCATCATGAGGATCGCCCGGGCCTCGTCCGGTTCGTCGACCTGGACCGTTTGGAAGCGGCGCGTAAGCGCCGGATCCTTCTCGATGTGCTTCTTGTACTCGGCCCACGTCGTCGCGGCGATCGTCCGCAGCAAGCCCCTCGCGAGCGCCGGCTTGAGTAGCTGCGCCGCGTCTCCGGTGCCGGCGGCGCCGCCGGCGCCGATGAGCCGGTGGACCTCGTCGATGAACAAGACCGTCGGCGTGGTCGAAGCCTGGATCTCCTCGATGACCTGCTTGAGGCGTTCTTCGAACTCGCCCTTCATGCTGGCGCCCGCTTGGAGAGCGGACACGTCGAGTTCGAGGAGACGAACACCTTGCAGGGGTGGCGGGACGTCGCCCTCGACGATCTTGTGCGCGAAGCCTTCGGCGACCGCGGTCTTGCCAACGCCCGCCTCGCCCACGAGGACCGGGTTGTTCTGACGCCGACGCATCAGGATGTCGACGCACTGGCGTGTTTCGTCGTCACGCCCCACGATGGCGTCGATCTTGCCCGAGCGGGCCTCTTCGGTCAGGTCCTTGCAGAACCGCTTGAGGGCCTCTTCCTTGCCCATCTCGGCGGGCGACATCGCGCCCGAAGCTTCGCCCGGGACCGCCCCACCGCCGACGTTGGTCCCGTCAGTGGCGCTCAGTCGGGCCTCGGGGCTCTCGCCGCAGATCGCTTCCCATGAATCGCTCAGCGCATCGGCGCCGATCTTCTCGAACTGATCGGAGATCGCGATCAACGACCGCTGCAGGCCCTTGGTCTTGAGAACACCGACGAGCACGTGCCCCGATCGGATGCTCGATTCCTTGAACAGCAGCGTCGAGTACGTCCACGCCCGCTCGATGCCCTCCTCGAGATCGCCGCCGAAGCCGGCGATCGAGCTGGCGCCGCGCGGAAGCCTGTCGAGCGTGCTCGTGATGTCCTGAGCGAGTTGGGCCGCGTTGAGGTCGAAGTGTCGGATGATCCGGTGGAGGTCGGAGTCTTGGAGCTGGAGGATCTGGTGGATGAAGTGCACCAACTCGACGCGCGGGTTGCCCCTCATCTTGCAGAAGACCGTCGCGGCCTCGCTCGCCTTGTAACACAGGCTGTTGAGCTTCCCGAACAGGGCTTTCAAGCTGATCTCGGCCATGACGGTCTCCTTCGCCCGAGCCGGTCGGGCCTCGATGTCGTCTCGCTAGAGATGGCGAGACGGGTCGGGCTTCTCGGGCCCTCGCAGTGTCAGTTGATCAGGGTCTTCGGGCAAGGGCGAACTCATCAGCCACGACGTCCAGCCCAGACGCGGCCCGAGCCCTTTGGCGGGTGTCCCGAGGCGGGTGCCGGTCGCGTCCGCCCGATCGAGAACGAGATTGGCTTCCCACACGAGCTCGAAACCGACGTGCTGGCGGATCCAACCCGCCAAGCGGCTGAACCCGTCGGCGCCGGGCAGGAAACGCTCGTAGTCGTCCCGCCGCATCGGCCCAAGACGAATCCGGAACTTCTGCTGGCAGTCCCAGTATCGCTCACCGGCGATCGCGCTCACGCCGAGCTGCGAGCTCACCGGGTTGGTGCCCAGCCGGCACCTGGCGTCGTCGGGCAGATCCATCCACGTCCCGACAAACTCCTCGACGCGGCACGGCACGCCGAAGTCGTCTTCGACGATCGCCTCGATTGATTCGGGAGGGTGTGTCTGGTTCGCGAGACGACCGGCGAAGTGCCACTTGGCGTGGTCGGGCACGGCGTCGCGCTCTCGGACACTCTCGTTCCCGAGGCCGGCGAGACTGCCGACGTAGAAGCCATACCGATCGGCGGACTCGCCTCGGCTCGCGACGCGATCGCGGTGCACCGCAGGCCTGTTGACCGCCCAGGCACGATAGAACACGCTGATGGCGCGATGGTGAAAGATGTCGAGAAAGCGGCGGACGGTTTGGTCTTTTGCGTCGCGCTCTCGATCGCGGGCGTACTCGGTGACGTGCAGCGGGAGGGCGCCGTTGGCGCCGAGCAACCCGAGAAACGTGGTTTGCACCCTCGGCGGCCTGCCGCCGCCGCCGGGCTCGAATCCTTGCACCGAGGAGGGCTCGAAGCGCATCTCGGGCGCCTGGCCGAAGCGAACCGGATCCTGGCTCGGGCGGGAGGAGGCACCGAGCCCCGGGGCGTCTTTGCCCATCGCGGCATCGACCCGCCTCGCGAGTTGGAAGAAATCGAAAGCAAACGGCCGCTCGAGCAGCCGGAGCGTCAGAGCAAGTGACGCCGACCGATCCGGGTTGGCCATCGCATGATCTCCCCTCGCTCACGGGTGCGGACAACGGTCTCGGTAAACGAGTTGAGCGAGACGTACTTGGCACAGAATCGCTCGAGAATGGCGCCGAGCAAGAAGCACCCGACCCCCTCGAAGTACCCCTCTTCGAACTCGAAGGCGACCTCGAGCCCCCTCGCGAACGTCACAGGTCCTCTGACCGGGACGCGGCGGGAGACGGGCGTGGCGCGGACGCTCCGCAGGCCATCGATCTGCTTCCTCGCGATCGGATCGGTGGCGTCGGCGTAGAGGCCCAGCATGTCGCGCATCGCGCCGGCGCCCCGGGCCTGGCCCCCTTCACGCGTCGCGGAACTCGGAGCACCCAGCGGTTCTTCGGCATCGATGAGGGAGAGATAGTTGAGGCTTAGGTGGCTGATGAGTCTCCACAACGCGTCGCCATCGGCCGGGCTGGCGCGGGGCGGCGTCGGCCCTGCGACCACTCGGATCGACTCGAGCGATGCCCCAGACTCGATCGTGAAGTCGGTCCGGCCCTGCCCGACGGGCATACGCAGGGGAAGGTCGCGGTTTGTGCACCTCGTCGAGACCGCGAGTTGCCTCAGACCGGTCGAAAACGGCGCTTGATCGGTATCGACGAGCGAGATGAACGCCTCGCTCCCTGCATAGCTCGATCGCCGGCCTACGCGGCGCTCGCGTTCGCCGAGTTGGCGCGGCTCGCGTGTCACACTGAAGAACGCCTGACCTTCGCCGGTTTCCGCGTCGTCGGAGCGTGCCTGATAGAACGGACGGAACAGCCTTTCATCGTCGGCCTTCGACCCATACCCGGTCACCTCGACGACGTCGTACACCTCGAAGTCGAGCGGGCGGGTGCGATCGGGAACGACGTGAAACTCGTGCGTGCGGTCTGAGACCTGGACGCGATCGGCTCGCTTCGGGAACAGGTTGATCGCCGGCGTGCAATGCGGGACGAAGGTCGATTTCTCGAGTGTCGTCTCGAGTTCGACGTCCGGCTCATCGAGGAGGACGATGATCTCGACCCTGTTTCCTCGGACGCGGTTGAACGACTCACGGATATCGGTGAACTCGACGAAGCAGAATCGCTCGTGGAACGCGAAGTACTCCTGGACGTTTCGGTACGCCTCGAAGCCTCTCGCGGTCACCGGAAGGAGCGCTTCGTCGTTCCCGAACCCCGGCTGGCGGAGGTGATCCGCCGCTCGCAGAACCGACGGCTGTGACGGCGGCTCACCGGGCTCTCGGGGGGCTCGGATCAAGATCTGCGTCGCGTGACCGAAGATCTGCTCGTAGACCCGGACCGGGATGTCGCCGGCACCGCGAAGGAAGAACGGCAGTTCATCGATCGGGAGCACCGATGCCTCTAACCCCGCGGTGACGCGGAGACTGATCCTGATCGCCGCGGCCGGTCGTGAACTGGCCGGCAGGTCGAGCGAGCCGAGATCGCGGTCGTGGTAGCTCGCGTCAACGACCTCGATCGGCCAAAGGCGGGTCGCGTGCGCCGTGCGGTACTCGCACGCGGTCTGCTCTGTGCGCCCGATGTTGCTGCGCAGTGCGCTGTCCCTGGCGACGGTCGGCCCTTCGGCGAGGCCCGGGTCATCGAGGTCGGGCGACATCGTGACCACGCACATGGAGGGCACCGGACAGAGCAACTGGGGGTACACCGAGTCGAGCAGGTGCCTCGTAAATCTCGGAAACTCTGCGTCGAGCTTGAGCTGGACCCGGGCCGTGAGGAACGCGAATCCCTCGAGCAGACGCTCGACGTACGGATCGGCGCACTCGAAGTCGTCGAGGGCGAGCCGACCTGCGATCTTTGGGTAGTCGCGTGCGAACTCCCCCGCGGTTTCGCGGATATAGCGGAGTTCGCGTTCGTAGTAGCGGACAAGCCTGCGGTCCATGCGTTCCCCGTTCGCGCCTTACCTGGGGCGTCCCTCTTCTACGGTGTACCCACCGGTCTCGAGATCGAGTTCGGTCCGCACGTACAGCGGCTCGGGCACCGGCTGCGCCCAGAGGTCGCCGGCGATCTCGATGCTGATCCCGTTTCCGGCCGCGTCGTCACGATGGGCCTTTGCGCTGATCCGCACGCTCTCTTGGATGATCCGAGGCTCGAACCGGAAAATCGCGTCGCGGACCGTTCGCTCGAGGTCGCGGAGGTCGAGTCCCGATGCGGTGGCCCCGCACCGGTCGTGGACCCCGTAGTTCAAGACCGACGACAGCACGTTCGGAGCGTCGGGCATGTCGCCGGGCGAGAAACGAGTCGCCGTGTTGAGCAACCACGAGAGATCGCGGAGGACCGCCTCGCGCACCTGTTGGAGCCCGAAGACCCGACGATCGCGGCTCTCGCGTTTCGACGATGGGTCGCTGTCGGTCAAGCGATCGAGCAAGCAGGGCTGGAGGCGATCGGTCGGCGTGAGGTCAGCCATCGGCGCCATCGCTTTCGGCGCCCGCGTCGTCGGGCATAGCCGCCTCGGTCCATTCCGGACCGAAGACGATGCGCCGCGTGGCGAGCATCGGGCGTTCTTCTTCGGGCGTCGCCCACATACGCTGCCCCTCGGGGCGTTCGACGCCCTCGCGATCAACGAACTCGGTCTTCCTGGCCATGCGCAATGCGTGATCCTCAGACAGCTCGGTGCCAGGGTACCGCGCCGGCATCAACGCGATCGCGTCGCCGCCGTTCGTCCAGGTGAAGCGAACGGGCGACCAGACCGCATCGCGCAGATCCGTCGGTGGGTCGATATCGATCGAGGCGACGTTGGCGATCGGGATCCAGTAGTACCGCCCCTCGACGATCGCCTCGAACACCGGGCCCATGCGGTCGTCGAGATCCGCGAGCCACTCGAACGGCTGCCGGTCGACGAACCCGGGCGACGCCGGCGCCTCCTCGAAGGCCTCGTCGCGGAGCGTGTCGGCGTGGTCGTGGTGGCCCTCTGAGCGGAGACGCAGGGCCTCGACGAGCTTCCCGACCCAAGGCTGGGGTTCGCCCAAGACCAGGGGCGTCCTCTTTCCTTCGAACACCTGCGTTCGAAGCGCCTCGCACTGCAGGGCCGCGCGGCAGACCTGCGCCATGAGCAGGTTCTGCGAGTCGAGCTCGGCGGCGACGTTCAGTTGGGTGAGGGCCCGATCCCATCGCCCGATGATGGCGAGCAACTGAAACAGGAACACGCGCAGATCGGCACGGGCCGGGGCATCGCGGATCTGATCTTGCAACGCGACGAGCGCATCATCGAGCCGACCAGCTTTGACGAGTTCTTCGGGTTTCACCGTCAGCATCCCCCCGCCTCGGTGCGGCGCTTGCGTTGTAAGGCCCCGAGCGGGCCGGGAATCGCTGGCCGGGCCTTTGGGCCGAGCCTCGCGGTTACGAGCGCGATCGTCACCTCGCCCGGTTTTCCGGGACACTCCACGCCATTTCGGTCCACGCGCCGACGGTGTTGCCCTCCGCGTCGATCCGTTCGACCGACACGGTCATCTCTCGGTATCGCATGGTGACGTTCTCAATCATCGCGTTCGACCCGGGGAGGCTCGCGTCGGCCTCGAGGTCGTACTTCGCGATAACGACCGAATTGTACTGGTACCGTGCGAGCAGACGGTTGACATCGCTCGGCGGGTGCATGATCAGATCGACGCGGACTTCGTCGAGGAAAGCGCCGTGGCAGCAATGGCTGATGATCTGCGGCGACGCGGTGTCGATGAGTTTGCGGATGACGATCCCGCTGTGCGACGCGGCGCCCGCCTCGCCTCGCCCGTCGGGGCGCACCCCGCCTCGCTGGCCCCGCTCGATTTGCTTGCTGAAGCCGAGCGCGTCGCACCACTGCTCGTGCCCCTGGTCGGACGAGTCGCCTTCGATCCGGCTGAATTGAACCCAACAGTCGGACAAAGCCTCGCCTCCGGGAAAGCGGCCAGGGCGGCTCGCGCCGCCCTGACCGGAAGAACATCTGTTCAGGCTTCAAACGGCCCGGGGCGCGGTCGCCCCGTCGGAGGAACGATTAGAGCGGGGTGTTCGTCTGGGTGCTCCAGCCGGCCTGGATCGAGGCGCTGGTGCTGCCGTCGGTGCCGGTCGGGGTGTACTCGAGCATGACGTTCGAGTAGCGGAAGCCGATCAACTCGGACGGGATCAGGTCCTCGCCCTGGGCTTCGCCCTTCGGGTTGACCTGCGAAACGATGACGTTCTGGAAGGTGTACTTCATGAACGTCGTCTTGTCGCCAACCGCTCGGCACAGCTCGACCACGACCTCGGGGATCGACTGGCCCTTGCAGCAGTGCAAGAACAGGGCCGGGCTGGACGAGTCGAGACGCTTGTGAACGATGAAGTCGCCGTGGTCGGCGCGACCGCCGGCGTGCCCGCCTTGGGCCGAGCCGCCGCCACCGGTGGCCTGCTGAACGACGTGCTCGAAGCCGTCGATCTCGATCCATTCGGCGTGCGCGTCGTCGGTGCTGTCGCCGTTGATGCCTTCAATGAACAGGTAACCGTCGAAAGCCATGTGTGTTCCTCCTGAGCTTCCGCGGGGTCAAAGGCCCTCCCGCGATTGGTTGTCGCCCCGGTCGTCGCTCGGCTCCGTTGCCGTGCTCGCCTGTGGGTCGCTGGTTGACAACGGAGCGGAAAACAACCCCGATCGGTCACGCGACTTGGTGCGCGGAATTCAGATTTGCTGTCACTTGTTGGACGGCAGCTTGCTCACGAGGCGGAGCGACACGCTCAACCCCTCAAGCTGGTAGTGCGGTCTGAGGTAGAACTGGCTGGAGTAGTACCCCGGGTTGCCTTCGACCTCTTGCACGTTGACCTCCGCCGCGGCCAGCGGACGGCGGGCCTTCGCCTCCTCGGACGCGTTGGCGGGATCCGGCTCGACGTACTGCTGGATCCAGCCGTTGAGCCACCGCTCCATATCCGCCCGCTCCTTGAAGGATCCAACCTTATCCCGAACGATACACTTCAGGTAGTGGGCGAAGCGGCATGTCGAGAACAGGTAGGGCAAACGGGCCCCGAGCTGTGCGTTTGCTGTTGCATCGGGGTCGTCGAACTCGGCCGGGTTGTGCAGCGACTGGGCCCCAACGAACACCGCGAAGTCGGTGTTCTTCCAGTGGCTCAGAGGCATGAAGCCGTTCTTGGCCAGCTCCGCCTCGCGTCGATCAGTAATCGCGATCTCGGTCGGGCACTTCATGTCGACGCCGCCGTCGTCGGTCGGGAAGGTGTGGACCGGTAGGCCCTCGACCATGCCGCCCGACTCGACGCCGCGGATACGCGAGCACCAGCCGTACGACTTGTGCGCCTTGTTGATGTTGACCGCCATCGAGTACGCGGCGTTGGACCACGAGTACTTGCCGTGATCCGATCCGTCCGTGTCCTCCTCGAAGGCGAATTCTTCGACCGGAGCGGTCTTGGCGCCGTACGGCAAGCGGGCGAGCGTGCGGGGCATGCACAAGCCCAGGTACTTAGAGTCTTCCGATTCGCGGAGCGAGCGCCACGAGGCGTATTCAGCGGTCCCGAAGATCTTCGTGAGATCGCGGGGGTTCGACAGGTCCTGCCACGACTCCATGTTCATGACCGCCGGCGACGTGCCGGTGATGAACGGGGCGTGGGCCGCGGCCGCGATCTGGGACATGCCCGAAAGGATCTCGACGTCCGGCGGCGAGTGGTCGAAGAAGAAGTCACCCATGAGGCATCCGTAAGGCTCGCCGCCCGGCGTGCCGAACTCTTCCTCGTAGATCTTCTTAAAGAGCGGGGACTGGTCCCACGCGGCGCCCTTGAACTTCTTGAGCGTCTTTCCGACCTCTTTCTTCGAGATATTCAGGACGCGGATTTTGAGCGTCTCGTCGGTCTCGGTGTTGGATACGAGGTGATGGAGCCCTCGCCACGTCCCTTCGATGCTCTGGAAGTCGGCGTTGTGCAGGATGAGATTGACCTGCTCGCTGAGCTTGCGATCGAGCTCGGCGATCATCGCCTCGATCGACTTGACCGCATCGTCGGAAACCAAGTTGGCCGAAGCCAACGCCTGCTCCGCGAGCGTGCGGACGCCGGATTCGATCGCGTCCTTCTGCGAGTCGGACTTGGGCTTGAAGTTCTGTTCCAGCAGCGACGCGAACTCGCCTTCCTGGAAGCTTTCGCCGGCGGCCTGCGCCAGGGTGCTTGCATCAGCCATGGATCACTCGCCTCCTTCCGCGGGGGCGTCGCCCCCGTCAGCACCGCCACCTGAAGCCACCGCCTGGAGCAGCGTCGGGTCCTTGAGCGCCTTGGCGATGAGCTCTTCGGCATTGCCCTTGCCGTCCATGTACGCGAGCAGGTTCGCGAGCTGCTCACGGGCCTGCAGCAGGTCCTTGAGACCGTCGACCTTACGAGCCACGGCCGCTGGCGAGAAGTCGTCCATCGACTCGAAGGTCAGGTCGACCGAGATGTTCCCCTCGCCGGTAAGCGTGTTGGGCACCTGGAACGCAACGCGGGGCTTGGCCGATTTCATCCGCTCGTCGAAGTTGTCGACGTCGATCTCAAGGAACTTACGGTCCGCGACGCCGGGGAGCGGCTCCTCGGACTTGCCGGACAGATCGGCCATCACGCCCATGACGAACGGGAGGTTGATCTTCTTCTCGGCACCGTACAACTCCAGGTCGTACTCGATCTGGACGCGCGGAGCCCGGTTTCGGGCGATAAACTTCTGGCTGCTGGCTTTGGCCATGTGCCGCTCCTCTTCAATCGAACGCCCGATCGGGCGGGGCTGGACGTCAGGTCAGCTTAACCGGTTTGGGCGGTTCCCTGGTCGGTTTCGTCGCCGGAGGCGTCGTGGGATCGCCACCGGCCGCGCCGCTGGCACCGGTTTCGTCGAGCGCTTCAGGGCCCCCGACCATCCGGATCTGGTTCATCGCGTCGGGCGAGAGGTCCTTGATGATGTCGATAAACGACATCGATGCCAGACGCCTCGCCCGTTGTAGCAACAAGGGGACGGGGCTCGACGGCTCCGCCCGCTTGTAATACTCGAGGATCTTCCCGAGCGTGGTGATCACGTCGTCCCGCGTGTTGATCGACCCGGGCACGCCGGTGACCGCAGGACCCGTCGCGGCGGCCGGTGCTCCGCCGGCCGCAGGGGCGTCGCCACCCGAAGGCTGGCCGGGATCCGCAGCGGCGGCCTCCCCCAATCCACGGCTCGCGAGCTGCTCGCTCAGAAGGTCGCCGACCTCCTTGACCGCGTCGTGCCAGGGCTTCAGATCACACGCGGCCCCGGCGCCGACCTTGTTGGTCAGCCAGGTATCCAGCTTCTGCGAGATCTCAGCGGCTTCCCGAGCCGCGTCGGCGATCGATTTCAGTTCATCCGGATCGGTGTCGGTAAACGCGCCGTCGATGAGGGCGCGGTCGATCTGGTCGGTCCCTTCGGGGGTCGGGATCGCTCCGCTCGCCATCAACACGTGGCGCAGGCCGTACTGGCCGAGCTGGCGTGACGACGCGAGCGGCGCTTCGCGGATGCGTTTGCGGAACTGAAGGTGATCACCGTCTTGCCCGATCGGCGCTGTGAGCGACGCGATCAGGTTCATCCGCTCTAGCGGATCGTTCCCATCATCGGGGTCGAGTTGCGGGTGGAAATGGTCCCAATGCTTCTCACACAAGGCCAAGACAAGCTTCAAACCATCGCGAAGGCCAGCGATGCCGTGCTGGGCAAGGGACGCGGACGTCAGCGTTAGCGCGATGTTGAGATCGTTGGTGCGTCCGAAGATGTCGGTGGCGCCGGTGATGACGTCGCGCCAATTCGGCTCTGACCCCTCGATCACCGCGTCGCCCATCGACTGCCCCTTGGTCCCCTCCGCCAGGCGGAGCAGGGCCAAGTAGTCGGGGTCATAGCTCAGGTCAGGGCCGCATGGCTCATCGGGAGAGATCTCTGAAAGGAGTTTGTCGACATCGATCGCCATCGGCGAAGATCCCCCGCGGCCGGACTTCGGCCCGTCTCATAATCCCTGAAACCGGCCCAGACTGCAAGTCTGGGCGTTGTCCGACACGCTGCGCTCACCCGTCGGTCCGAGTGCCGAACCAGAGAGACGACGCCGTCGCGTCCCCGAAGCCAAGCCGAATCGGCGGTGTGACGGGCTTCAGGCTCACCGGCGCCCCTGCTTCAGAGGGGACCGCCGCCTGGGCGCCGCCCAATACGCGACCCTCGATGATCGCGTCCCAATCGTCCCTTGAGATATCGCGAGGCCTCACACGCCCAAACAGCGTGTTCTTCGGTCCCGAAAGTTCGCGGGTCGTCAGGCCCAGCAACTTGACGAGCTGGAGCAGGTCTTGAAGATCGGCGATAATCGCCACGGCCTCGGCGACCTCGGGATCTTCCGAAGTCGAGGTGAACTCCACGAACCGCTCAAGCTCGAAGTCCTGAGCGTCGGTCTCGTCGAAGTACGCATCGACGGCGTTGGTGATTGATCGCTCGATCTCAAGGCGCCGGTTCACCGTTTCACCCTCGCGCTCGGCGAGGAACAACTCGCGGTACGCCTCGATGACGAGGGCGACGACGTCCGCCTGGAGTCGGTCGGCTGAGACCGCAGGCTGATCATCCGGATCTTCGGGTAGGTTGAGGTTGACCAGACCGATCCTCGCGTCGGCCTCGCCGGCCGGGCGGGCGTTGATGCCCAACTCGCGGAGCGTGGCGAGCACCGCGGCGTCGATCTCGGCCTGGCTGTCGATATCCGTTTCGCCGTCGTTCCTCGGGGTGGCTCCGGCGAGCACGGTCGCGAGGTCGGTGTTCGTCGCACCCTCCGCCCGGACGTCAACGGTCAGCGTGCGGTTTCCGTCCGCCAACGCGAGACCGACCAGATCGTCGGTGAGCGCGAAGGCCGTGAACTGGCCGACGTTCGAGTTCAGGTCCGGGTCACCGGTCGGATTGGCGAACTGCGGGCGGTTGGCACCGGGCGTGAGGTCCACGATCTGCGTGATGTTTCCGATCGTGATCGTGCCCCCTGCGACAATGTCGGTACCCAGGTCCGCGGTAAAGATGTTGTTGGTCGAATCGAATACCTCTCCCGCTTCACGCGCGACGAGTACAACGTTGGGAGAGCTGACGACGAGATCGCCCAGAGCGGTGATATCACCGATGCGAGCGGTGTTGGGTTCGGTGCCGGTGATGACGGCCGTACCGACCACGAAGAGTTTTTCGCGATCGCCCACGTTGAAGGAGCCGACGGTGATGCGCACGGTGTCCAGGGCCCCGGATTCTGCGAACGCATCGGAATCACCGAGCACGATCGACGTCTCGACGGGCACGAACGTGCGGGCCGGGAGCAGGCTGTTGTTCACCTCGATGCCGGCCGTGTCGATCGAGCCGCTGAAGTTGAGGTTCAGCGTGTCGAGCGGGTTGATCTGACCGATGTCGTCGAACAGCTCGATCGACGGGATGAGTCCCGCCGGCACCTCTACCGAGGCCTCGGGATCGTCCGATCGGTTGACGTACAGCGTCAACACAGCGCCGCCGGCGACGCCCCCATCCGCAACCGAAGCAGAATCAACCGTTCCGGTGAACGTGATACCAGCATCCGCGGCCAGCGTGTACGTGCGGAGCAACGTTTCGGCGCCGGCGACCAGAGCGTTGCCATCGACCAGAATCCCGTTCTGCGCGAAGAAGTCGCCGCCAAGAACGACCGACGGCGCAGCCATCGTGATCTGGCCGAATCTTGACGCGTCCGAACCCGCTCCGCCCAAGAAGGTCAGGCGGTCGGTCGCCTGCAGCGAGAGCACCGGCAGCGAACCCGTCGCCGACGCGCCCTGCAGCAACTCAAGCGTGCCCGCCGCGATGAAACGACCCTCGGGAACCGAAAGCGGAGCATCGAGCGAGAGCGTTCCGGTGAAACCGGTGACGTCCTCAGAGAACGTCACTCCGCTTCCGGTGACACTCGTCGACCCAGAACCGCTCAAGGCCCCGGCGAACGAGATCGCCCCGCCGGTGAGCGTGTTGGTGCCGCTGGCCTCGACGTTGGCATCGAAGCTCAACGGCCCCGAACCCGAATCGAGCGCGACGTCGGTGATCGCAACGGTGCCGGCCGTGTACGTCTGCGCACCGAAAGTCGTGACCGAGGGGAGCTTGACAGAACCGCCCGGTGAGTTCACCGCGAAGTTCGACAGCGCCTTCGACTGGCCGATGCCATCGGCGACCGAGAGATCACCGCCCGACAGGTCAAACGTCAGCCCGGAGACGCCCGTGTTGAGCGCGTCGATTCCGGCCCCGAATGTCGCCGTACCGCCTCCGGTCGCGATGACGATAGAGGGCCCGCCCGCGAACGCCGGACCGGTGACCAGCAGGTCGAACGCACCCGGGTTCGCTTCCGAGAGGAAGACGTTTTTGTTGAACGTTGTCGACGTCAGAGCCGAGAGTGTGACGGTCGATCCGGCGACGGCGCTGAATCCATTGCCTTCGATGCGGAACGCGGTCGAGAGCAACGCATCGGCCGGGAAGTCGGGGTTGTTCACGCTGATCGCGCCGTTGAACCCATCCCCGCCAATGGTGATCGGTGCGCCGCTGGCCGCGAGGGCGTCGAGGAACTCCTGCGACACGTTCAGCGTGCCGGCGACCGCCCCGCCCACCGAAATCCCGGTGGTGTTCTGGAACGGCTGGACGGAGAAACTCGCGACGTCGGCCGAGTTCGGCGCCTCGAGGATCGAATCGACCTGAATCAGGAGGTCGCCCACTCCCGCGAGGTTCGCCACCGAGAACCCGCCCGTTTCAGTCGCGTTACCGGCGATGACAGTGAGCTCAGAACCGGCCGCTGTGACGTCCTCAAGCGTGACCATCGCATCCCCGGCCGCGGCTCGGAGCGTCGTGTCGTCTTGCAACGCGAGCGTCGCATTAATGTCGATGATCCCGGTATCGAGCAAACCGGCGACGTTGAACGTCGTCCCGTTGACGGTGATCGCGTTCGCACCGCCGTTGAGCCCGCTGAGCAGCGACACGACCGGGGCGTTGACCACGAGATCGGCGAGCAGCGTGACCGCGCCTCCGAAGTCGACCGCGTTCGCGTTGAGGTCGGAGTTGGTGTTGACGGTAAACGGACCGTCGATGCTGATCGCCCCGTTGTCGGACGTCAGGGTGCTCGAGAGAGCAACGCCGCCGGCGCCGGTGTAGGTCTGGTTTCCGGTGGTGAACGCGTCGCCCAGTGACAACTGCGAGCCGGAAAGGAACACGCTCGTGAGCTTCGACCCGAGCCCGAGCGTCCCGTTCGAGTTCACACTGCCCGAGGCGATGACCCCGAGGCGTCCGCTTCCATTGCCCACCACCGACGCGAGGTTCACGTTTCCGCCGATCGGGTTTACCTCGGTCCCGATCTGCAATATCCGCCCGTTGGTCTCGATCCGCCCAACGGCGTTGAAGGACACCCCTCCGGTCGCCAAGAGCGTGACCCCCGATGCGTCGTCGATGCTGTAGGTGTTGGCGGTGTAGGTCTGGGCGTTAGCGTTGACGTTCCCGTTGAAGCCGATCGTGTCGCCCGAGACGATGAGTGATCCGAGGGGCGTGGCGCCGAACCCGATGATCGGGAGCGCGACCGTTCCGCCACCGGCGCTCACGTTCAGTGAAGCACCTGCGCCGTCCGCGATCACGTTGTCGGAAACGACCTCCGAGCCGCCGATGACGATGTCTCCGCCGTTCGAGACGAGCGACGAGGCGCCCGAAACGGCGACCATGCCATCAAGGAAGAGCGAACGCCCGACGGATATGACCGATGCCGAATCGAGAGCGATCGGGCCGACGAGCGAGAACGTGCCGGTGCCGGCGCCGGTGGCGCCTGAGGTACCGGTTACCATGATCTGCGACGAGCCGTTGCCGATCATGGTCGTGTTCGCGTTGAAAAGCGCACCGTCGAGGTCGATGCCTCCGTTGCCGCCCATACCGATGAAGAGGTTGGAGACGGGCGATGCCCCGCCATTCAAGCCATCGGCGATCTCCATCTGCCCGAGGGCGAGCGCACCGGATACGTCGGTGCCGAGCGAGATCGAACGCCCAGCGTCGAGCGTGTCGATGAACACAGTGGAGGCGTTGACCGCGCCGTTCAGGTCCGCGTCATCGACCGCGAGCGTGAGCGTGTTGACCGGCCGCAACGCGTCCCCGAGTGCTCCCGCTTCGAACATTTGCGCCGCGACGTTGAGCGTGTCGGCGATGAACGTCGACCCGAGCGTCACCGTCCCCGACGAAGCGTCGAGGTTCACCGACCGCCCGGCCGCGTTCACTTCCCCGCCACCGAACGCGACGTGGGTCGTCGAACCATCACCGAAGTTGGCCTCCGTCGACCCGAGGAACGAATAGCCATCGGCAAAGAAATCGAGGACATCCGCGACGTAGTCCTCCGAGAGGAAGCTCAGTATTCCGTTGGTATTGACGGTGAACGAACCCGACCCGGTCCGCGAGACCCGTCCGACCTCAACGCCGCCCTGGTTCACAAAGTCGAGCGATCCATCGACCAGCGACACGTCGTTCAGAACAGACGAGAAGATGCCACCGTCGATCGAGACGGCGTCACCGTCGACGAGGACACCGTTGTTGAACGCGACGCCTTCGGACGCCACGATTGAGGATCCGAGCGTGAAGAACCCGTCAACCGTCACACGCGCCGAACTGGTGACCCCGCCGCCGCGGATCGTCACCGAAGAGCCGAGCACGTTGAGCTGCCCGACGTCGAACGCGTTCGGGGCCGCCGATGCCAAGTCGATGATAATCTGACCGTTCGAGTCGAGATCAAGCCTGTTCCCGCCGGTGATCGTCGAGACGGTGTACATCTGACCGCCGCCGAAGTCGGTCACCGACACGTCGTCGGCGAAGATCGCCGAACCGACCGTGAGTTCAAACGCGTACGACTCGCCCCGCCCGGCGATGCGATCCTCGTTGAACGATGATCCGAGTTGCACGTCATCGTTGAACGTCGCCATCGATGAACCGGTGCCGAACGCCGTCAGGGTCTCGCCGTCGATGGTGCTGGCGAAGTTCAGGAACTCGAACCCGTCGATGTTCAGCGACCCGACTCCGCTGAACGACTGACCCACCTGATCGTCAAAGTTCACCGCGAGACCGGCGCCGGTCAGGTCGATGCTCAGACCTTCCCGATCGGACGCGAGCACCTGGCCCTGGAAGTTGACGTCGCCGCCCGACGTGATCGAGCTGTCGCTCTCGCCGAACAACGTGACGGTCTCCTGGAACGTCACGCCCCCACTGGCGTCGATCGTCGCCCCGCTCAACAACGTATCGCCGACGAAGTTGAACGACCCAACGGTCGAGAAGCTCCCGTTGATGAACCCCGGGTTCGACGACTGGATCTGGGTCTCGCCGGCGAAGGCAAAGTCGAACAGTCCGCCGTCGAGCCGCAGGTCACCCGTCGCTCGGATGGCGTCGACGTTGGCACCGATGTTGGCGGTCCCGTCGACGAAGACCGTCAGGTCTTCGGCGAGCAACTCGCTGTTCGCCAGCGACGAGTCGACGTTGAGCGAGCCGAGCCCATCGAGACCGGCGCCGAGTTCCAAGTTGAGGCTCTGGAAGAACGGGAAAAGGTCGTTGCTGTCCGCGATCGTCAGGTTCTGCTCGGTCAGCAGCGTGAGCGAATCGACCGAGATCGCCGAGAAGAAACCAACATCAAACGAGAGGCTGTTCGCGGTTGGGGTCCCGCCCAGGAACAGGTCCGCATTGAACGCGTCGATCGTCAGCGTCGGCGTGTTCTGAAGCCCGGGCGTGCCGCCCTGGGAATCGGACACGAGCAGGTTGACGTCGTCGAGAACGCCCACGAGCCCATCGGAGGCGTCGTTGGCGATGACAACGCCGGTGTTTGAACGCAGTTCGAGCGTCGCCCCGGGGCCGCCGAAGCCGGTCAGGTCGGCCGCGTCGAAGTTCAAGAAGTTTGCTGTACCCGCGAAGGAGTCTCCGATCAGGACGCCCTCGTTGAAAGCATCGATCGCGAGCAGATCCAGGGTCCCAGCGCCGCCGGCGCCACCGAACGTGAAGTCGAGGATGTTGATGCTCGCGAGACCGTTGCCGACGTCGTTGGCGAAGTACACCCCGGCGTCACTGAACAGCCCCAAGATGTCCGCGTCGAGGGTCCCGAGCGTCGCCAGGACGACGCCACCAGAGAAATCGACCCCGCCGAACAGCGTTCCGACGTCTCCGATGCCGATCGGGTTCGCGCCACCGTCGATCGCGAAGATCGGTGTGTTCCCCGCCCCGCCGGCCCCGGAAACCGTGATCGCCTGGAGTTGCCCGCCGGTGATCGCGACGCCGACGTCTGATCGGAAGTCGAGCAGATCGGCCGACACGTTCGCCGGATCCAGGCTGTAGACGTCCGCAAGGGCATCCGGGAACATGAAGGGCGCGGTGCCGAACTCGACGCCGGCGCCCCCGCCATCGAACTCAATGACCGATGCGCTCCCGCCGGTGTTCCCGCCGACAAAGAAGTCGTTCTCGAACGCGATCTGGCCATCGATGAACGCCGCCGCTCCGGAGCCGATCGCAACGGTGCCGTCCGAAAGGAGCGTCAACGACCCGAAGCTCAGGAGCTGTGTTTCACCGTCATCGAGGACGATGCCGCTGCCCGAGCCCGAGGCACCGAGCGCGATCGAGTCCGAGACAAGGGTCAAATCAGCGACGCCGATCGCGGCTGCGTCGCTCGATCCGGCCGACGCGAACTCAAGATCGTCGGCCGTGACGACGAGGCTCGTCGCTCCGGTCTCGGAGATCCCGAATCCGTCCGCGATCGTCAGCGTTGCCACGAACAGATCGACGAGCGCCGAATCGAGCGTCAGGTCGCGGCCGAGCGTCGCGTCACCGGCGAACTCAATCAGCGACGTCGTCCGCAGGTCGAAAGCGGTCCCCGATTCGAGAGAGAACGGATCGGTCGCGTCGAAGAACACCCCGCTCTGCGAGTCGATCGCGAGATCGCCAGAGAGCGAAGTAAACCCGGCCTCGAAGCGGGTCTCCCCCGTCACAAACGCGTCGATACCCGAGGCGTCGAGAGCGTTGGACGTGAGCGACGTACCGAAGGTGAGCGAACCGACCGGGCTGACCGAGCCGACGTTGAACTGGATCGCGTCAAAGTCAGACGCCGACGACTCGAAGATCGCGACATCGCCCCCGGTTTCGACCGCCAACTCGCTCGCGTCGAAGTTCGAGAAGAAGTCGGAGACGAACACGCCCCCGATGTTCGTCCCGAACCCGATCGCCGCGTCGTCGGTCACGTCAAACGCGACCGCGGCACCCTCGCCGCTCGAAGAGGTAAACAGAACGTTGCCGCCCTGGAAGAACGGGTCGAGTTGAGCATCGGTGCCCGAGACGTCGAGCCCGCTTGCGATGAAGTCGACGAAAGAGAAGCTCAGGAACCCGAGTTCGGTCTCGTCGAGCACAACCGCGCCGCTCCCGCCGAAGAGCCCGAGATCGCCTCCGAGGAAGTCAAAGGTGAGAAGCTGGTCGGTGGACACGCCGGCGCTCACGTCAACCGTGTTCGCTTCGATCGTGAGATCCTGACCCGCCACCGAGAACCCGCTGCCCTGGAAGCCGATGGCCGAACCATCGATGACGACCGCCTCTTCCGGATCCCCGGTACCGACTGTAGTGTTCAATCCGGTCGTGAACGTGCCGGACAACCCGTTGAACGAAAGGCTGTCGGTCTGGAAGTCGGCGTTGTCGCCGAACAACGCTGCCACGTCGGCATCGAACGCGATCGTGGACGCCCCGAGCACGCTATCGGCGCCGAACGTGACGTTGGTCAGCGTCGAATCAAACGTCACGCCGCCCGACGTGTGGAAAGAAGCCGAGCCAAAGTTTACCTGTCCGTCGGTCAAGGCGGCATCACCGACCACGATCGCGGAGACGGTGTCTCCGGGGAGACCGATCTTCGCGTTTGCGACCGACGCGAACAGCGTCGAAGCGCTGTTGTTGCTGTCGTCGATGCTGACGTCCCCTGCGGTCTGCAGCTCGAACGTCGCGCCCGCGATGTTCAGCAGCGTCAGCTCGGCCGAGTCGATCAACAGACCATCGGACGATCCGGGATCGCCCAGATCGATGCCGCCAGCGTTCGTCGACACAAGACGGAACGTGGCGCCGTTGAAGACCGTGATGCCGACAGCGCCAGGATCGATCGCGAGCTGACCGGAAAGTTCAATCTCGAGGCTGTTCGAAGTCCCGGGCGTCGTGAGCTCTGCGCCCACAAGAACGTTCAGCGTGTCGGCCCGCAGCGTCGTGGTGCCGGCGGCGCCACCCTCCGGGGCGAGCGTGGTCGTCCCGCCGGCGAAGCTCAGCGTGAACCCGCTCGCATCGACGGTGCCGAAAAGATCGAAGTCACCGGCGTATCCGAAGTCGCCCTCGTGGATGATGGTGCTGTCGGCCGAAGCGATGGAGCTCGCGTTCGAGCTCACCAGGCTGGTAACGCCTGACCCGAAGGTCACCGTGAAGTCGCTGACGAGGTCGACCGAGTCCACGATCAACGCCCCGGCGCCGTCGAAGTCGATCGCGCCGGCGCCGGCGTTGCCCGCACCGCTGATGTCCGACCCAGCGACCGCCAAACCGAGCCCGTTGAGGTACGCGTAGCTCCCTCCGTCGGTCGAGAAGTCGACCGACGCATCCGACAGCACCGTCAGATCGGCGAGGCCCACGATCTGGCCCAACAGCGCCTCGGTCAGATCGAAGCCCCCGCTCAATCCGTCCCCACCCAACTCAACGCTGCGGTTCCTCGCGTCGAACGACACCGAGGGGGCGACCACGCTCATCGTGCCCGGGAGCGTGTCGAGGAAGGTCAAGGACGCGTTCTCGGCAAACTCGACCGACGAACCGATCAGTTCCAGGACCCGCCCGCCGCTCTGGTCGATGTTGGCAAACTCGACATCGTCGATCGCAAGCCCGCTCGCGCCCGTAGCATCACCGACGCGGATGGCACCGCCCGCGGTTTCCTCGATCGTGATCGTCTCGCCGGCATCCGTGGTCGTGAGCGAACCGTCGAGCGTGAGATCACTACTCAGAGCGAGACGGACCCCGTCGGCCGCTCCGGCGGAAAGAACACCGTCGGAAGCAATCACGACGCTGTCAGCCGTGACCACGCCCGTTCCGTTACCGGCCGAGTCGAGCGTCGTCGTGCCCCCCTGGAACGTCAGCGTGAACCCCGTCGCGTCGAGAGCATCAGAAAGCGTGAAGTCCCCGTCGTACACGAACGACCCGCCGTGAACAATCGTCCCGGCGTCGCTTGTCACCTGACCGCCGCCGCTCGAGGTCACCCCCGAGAGCGTGCCAAAGCTCACGTCGCCAACCGCCGCGGCGCTGAACGCGTTCACCGCGAGGGGCGTCGAGTTACCGGCGAACGTGATCGTTGCGGCCCCAGCGTTGCCCGCACCCGAAGCCGCCGAGGCACCGAGCGTGATATCCAAGCCCGCGAGATAGTCGAAGTTGGTTCCCGCGTTCAGCGTGATCGCGCCGTCCGTGAGAGCCGTGAAAGCCGTCGAGAGCGTGAACTGCCCGAGCTGGCCCGAGCCAAACTGGACGTCGCCCGCTGCGCCGTTGAACCCCAGCGAGCGTGCGCGCGCATCGACAAGCAACCCGTCCGCCGTGACAAAGAGCCCGGCCGGCAGCGTGTCGAGGAAGGGGGTCACGCCGTCTTCGATAAGCTCGACGGTCCCCGTGGTCTCAAGCGACAGCTCGCGACTTGCGAGGTCGATGAGTGCGAACTCATCCGTATCGATGAGCAGGCCGGTCCCGCCGCTCACGTCGCCGACGGTGATGCTGAGCCCGCCGACGCTGACGATGGTGATCCGCTCGTTCGTCGTTGTGGTCGACAACGAGGAGGCGCCGTCGATCTCGAGCTGCCCGGTCAGGTTCAGCGCGAGACCATCGTCGACACCCGAGACGACCGTCGCACCGACGAGACCAACCGTGTCCGCGTCGATCGTGAAGAGCCCATCACCAACAGCGTTGAGCGTCGCGGTCCCGCTGTTGAACGAGAGCGTCAACCCGCCGGCATCGAGGTCGCCGGTGATATCAAAGTCACCGGTGTACGCGAACGAACCGTTGTGCTCGATCGGGTTGCCCGAAACGAGCGAGCTCGTGTTGGCCGCCGTGAGCCCGGTGACACCGGCACCGAACGAGATCGTGCCTGCGTCGGTCGCGAGGTCGACAGAGTCTGCCGCGATCAGCCCCGTTCCCTGGAACGTCACCCCCGTCGCACCGGCCGCGCCCGACGCCTCGAGCGCCGAAGCATCGACCGTCAGGACTCGGCCCGACAGGTAGTCGAACGCCCCCGCTCCGGAGTTGAGCACCACCGAGCCGTCTGTCAGCAGCTCGATCGTGTTGGTCACGTTGGTGAGCATCGACTCAGCCAACTGGACCGCGCCGACCGTACCGGCGACGTCGATATCCAAGGTGCGTGCGTCAACCGTCAGCGTGTCGGCGAACACCGTGACCAGACCGTTGAGCCCGGCGAGGAAACCGGGTGCCGCGTCATCCTCGATCAGCGAAACGCGGGCGTCGCTCCGAATCTCAAACGCGTCGAAGCGGGACGCGAGCAAACGATCGGTGTCGAACGTGAACGCCACCGGGTCCGGCTGTGGACGGGCCGGCGAACCACCGAGCTGCGCGTCGAGCGTACCGCCGTCCCACACGATGAGACCGGCGTTGCCCACACCGTCGGAGCCGGTCACCGCGGCGAGGTTCGCCAAACGCCCGTCGACGAGGCCCAACGCGTCGGCTTCGAACGTTGCGGTCCCGTCGGTCTGGAAGCGAAGCGTTCCGCCCGCCGCCGGCGCAAAGTTGGCGAGGTTGGCGGTACTGATGGTGAGGCCGATACCCGTCGCCTCTCCGATGAAAAGGTCGCTCGATCCGGCATCAAACACGAGGTCCGCGTAGTTCGTGATCTGCCCGGGCGCCAGACGCGTGTAGGAACCGATGACCAATTCGAGCGCTTGGGTGCCTTGGAGGTTTAGAGCAGCCCCGAGCGTGATCGCTTCTGCGGTCAGCACAACGTCCGACACCTGGGCAACCGTTCCGAGCAGCGTCAGGCTCAGGCCAGTCGCGTCCAGCACCGGGGCATCGAAGACCGACGAGCCGAAATCGAGCGTGATGCCCGCTGAACTCACCCCGGTCAAGTCGACCGAATTGCCCAGCGTCAGTGAACTCGTCGCCGCCGTGATCGAGGTCATCGCGCCGTCGATGAACAGGTCTGCACCGGAAACAACGAACTCGTTGACGCTCAGGACGCCTCCGTTGACGCCGTTCGCGTCTCCGGTCAGCGTCACCGAGGTCGTGCCATTCAGGGTCAGGTCGCCGCCGGCGAGCGCACCGAACACGATGTCCGCGTCGGCCGTGTTGTCGTTCACGATCTCGATCACGTCGGACGTGAGCGCCAGCGACCCAAAGGTGATCCGACTGAACTCGTCGGCGCTGATCTCGACATCGGTTCCCGAGCCAGCCCCGATCGTGATCGACGCGTCCGCGCCGTCAATGATCGAAAGGAGCCCCGCCCCGGTGCTCAGCGTCGCACCGCCGGCGAGCGCGATATCCGTCGCCGTCAGCGAAAGTGTCGGATCGAGCGCGTCGATCCCATAGACCGACGACAGATCGGTGTTCACTGTGAGGTCGCCGGTAGAAAGCTCGACGCCGCCGTCGAGGGCGCCGATCCGCAAACCATCCACCGTCAACGCCGCGGCCCCGCCGCCTCCATCGGTTGTCGAAAGTACGCCGGCGCCCAGCACAAGCGAGGCGTCGTTTGCGATCGTGAAACCGGCCGACGCGTTCGTCGTCACGCTCACGCCCGCAAGACGTGAGCCGTTGAGCGAGGTCAGCCCCGAGATGTTCGTGCCGAAGGCGAGCGCAGCAAGCGTCCCGTCGCCCAGGTTGCCCCCTGCGTCGATCAACAGACTCGAGGCGCCGGTCCCAACGGTGGTCGCCGCGTCGGCGTCGAAGCTGACCACCCCGTCGGCGATGAAGGAAAGCATGGGGCCGTCACCGCCCAGTTCGTTCGACGTCAGGCCGGCGTAGTACACGCTCGACCCGTTCGAGTCGATCGATGCCCCGCGGAACCCGAGCCCGGTGAACCCGGTGAGCCCATCAACGAACGACTCGGTTACGTCGACGTCTGCCGTCGACGACGTCCCGCCCAAGCGAAGCCCGCCGACGGTGCCGAACGACACGATGGCGTTGTTCGCGTTGACGCCCCCGGTGCCGAACCACTCGAGGCCGGCAAGAGCATCGGCCGCGAGGATCAGTTCGTCTGCGCTCACCGCCCGCATGGTCCCGTTGACCTCGAGTTGCCCGCCGGACAGCGTGACCCGGGCGACGCCGTCCGTATCGGCCTGGACGTCGAACGTCACGCCGGTATCGATCGTCAGCGTGTTCCCGCTGGTCACAGCCACCCCGCCGAAGACGTCGCCGTCGGACAAGACCGTTGTCGTGCCCTCAACGCTCAGCCCGCCTCGCACGATCCAGTCGGTGCCCAGGTCGACCGAGCCGAGATTCGACCAGACGACACCGGCGCCGCCATCGAACGAAGCCAACCCGAGGCCGACCGCATCGACGCCGCTCCCGATCACGCTCACCGAGCCGCTCGCGACGGCGGACAGCTCAAGCCCAGCCAAATCGGTGAAGAGCGTATTCCCAGCGCCATCGATCTGCACCGATCCGCTCGTCGAGGTCAGATCGAGTCGCTCGAACGTCCAGCCATCGACCAGCGTCGACGCGAGTTCGAAGTTCCCAGTCCCGCTCACACCACCCAACTCGATCGTTTCGGGCGTCTCAAACGACAAGACGGCACCGGCGCCGACCGCACCACCGTCATCAAGCAAGATCGCAGAAGCGCCGAGGCCGTTCAGCGTGATGCCACCCGACGTCGCGGCCAGCGAGAGCGAGCGAAGCGTGATGTTCGAATCGTCGGTCCCGAGCGTCACAGACGTACCGCGAAGCGACAAGGCACCCGCATCGGTGCCCGCGTTGAAGACATCGAACGCGGCGCCGTCACCATCCGCGTCGGTCGCATCGATCGCGCCGCCGGTCGAGGTAAACGACCAATCCTGGAAGCTCCAACTCCCGAGATCGCCGCCGTCAAACAGCAGATCACCCGCACCGTCGAACAACCCGATCGACTCGGCAGAGGTGATCGAAACCGTCCCCGCATCGGTGTCCGAACCGACCCCTGCGAGCGGAGAGAGCGACACCGACGCGCTCCCAACGAGCACGAGGTCGAGAACCGGGAGCGTATTGGACACGACACCGGCGATCGAGACGTTCGCCCCAGAGAGCAGCAAGCTATCGCCGGCGAGATACCCGAACCCGTCGGCGAGATCGACGAGCGACACGTCGCCCAAGCTCGTCACCGCGATCGAACCATCGAGGTTCGATTCCAACACGGCGCGATCGATCACGAGCGACTCGCCGCCCCCGGCGACCACGTCACCCAGCAGCGCCTCGCCCTGAACATCGAACGACAGCGTCCCGCCGGCCCCACCCAAGAACCCGGTGCCGCCGCCGCCGCCGTCGGGGAACGCGAGCGTGATCGCGCCCGATGTCGCCGTCAGCGATGCCGCGTTCGTCGCGAGCAGCACGCCGTCCGCGAGGCTCACCGATACCGAGGTGCCCGTCACGTCGAGCGCCCGCGAGTCGAATCCGGTGAACGCAGAGTTCACCGTCAGGTCGACCGCGTCGCCCGTCGACGTCACCGAAAGCGAATCAAAGGTAAAGGTCCCGAGCATCGCCGTGTCGAGCGTGAACGTACCCGCCCCGCTCACAAGCCCGATGGCTTCGGGTGTCGTGAACGACAGCGCCGCACCGACCGAGCCGACACCCACGTTCAGCGTCGAAAGGTCGATCGAAGTCGAAGCCGTAACGCCGAGCGACGACACCGCGAGAGCCGTACCGGCCGTCGCCTCGCCGACAATCGAGACGTCCCCGCCTACGAGATCCAGCGAAACGCCGCCGAACCGGCTGAACACGTCCGTGACGTCATCGGTATCGTCGTTGAGCGCGAGGTCTCCATCCGAAGCGAACGAGATCCCGCCGAAGGTCATCAACGCCAGTTCGCTGTCGTCGAAGCTCAGCCCGGTGAGCCCGGCGTCGTCGTCCCCGATTTCAAGATCGAGCGGCGACGAGATCGCGACCATCGACGAACCGGCATCGATGCCGGTCACGAAGCCACCGGTCAGGGTCATTCCTGCAAACGAAACATCCGAGTCTTGCGAAAGCGAAACCGTCGAAGCGGCGCCCGTGAATCGGGCGTACACGCCCCCGCTCGCCTCCAGCGACACCAGTGTCGGATCGAGGCTCACCGGTGAACCATCGGCACCGATCGAACCGCCCAGCCCGCCGCCGACTTCGTACACCACCCGCGCGCCGGAGACCGCGTTCGTCCCCACGATCGAGCCATCTCCGCTCTCCGCCCGCGTCGCGATCGTCTGGGCCAGCACCGTCCCGGTCGCGTTGATGGTCGGGAGCAGAATGTCTCCACCCGAGCGTGCGCCGTCCCATCCGGCACCGATCTGCAGCGCCACGTTGTCCGCTGTGATCGTCGTGTTCGAGAGCGAGATCACCGCGTCGCCGGCGTCGCGATTCGAGACCCGCGCCAACTCGCTCGAAGACGGCGCGTAGTTCGCCCTCGCGATGAAATCACCCGTCAGATCGATGTTCACCGCCGACGTCTGCGCCGTGCTGTTATCGGTGATCGAACGCAGCGCGCGCAGGTCGAGCGAGAAGCCCGAGGCCGACGTGATGTCGACCGCCGCGTTCCCGCCGAACAAGATGTCGTTCTCCGCCAGCAAGATCACGTCACCCGTCGAAAGTAGCGTGACGAGCTGCGCGTCGGTGATGTTGCTGGTCAGAGCGTCGTCAACGAGAACGTTGCCGTCGTTGCCGCCCAGGATGTTCGCGTCGAGGAAGTCATCGACGCTGGTGATCGCGCTGACCTCCGCCTCGACGCCGCTCGAAGCCGACGTGATCAGGATGTTCTTCGGATCGAGCAGCAGCGCCCCGCGCTGGCCCAACACGCTCGAAACATCGACCGCCCCTTCGAAACCGAGCCATTGCTTGCCCGAAACTTCGACGAACGCACCGTCGCCCGATTCCGCGCGGCCCTCGATCGAGCCCTGAAAGAGCGTCTGTCCATCCGACCAGACGACCGCGACGCCGGCGTCCCCGCTGCCACGGGCGTTCACGTCGATCGTGCTCGCCGCGTCGATAGCCGTGACGTCGGCGTTCGCAAGCGCGCCCTTACCCTGGATATCACCGCCGATACGCACCGCGCCGCCAGACCCATTCGCCGCGCGACCCGATGCGTCGATCGCCGCGCCACGAAGCGCAACGCTGCCCCCCGTCACCTCGACAACACCGCCGTTCGCACCGCTCGAGGCGTCGATCGAGCCGCCGACGTTCACGCGGCTCCCTTCCCCGCCCTCAACAAGCACCCGCCCAGCGGTCAGCTTCGACTCGGCGCCGAGCGCGAGCGCGAAATGGTCTCCCACGCCCAGTTGGATCTGCCCCTCGCCGGCATCGATCACGCCGTGGTTCTCGACCGACCCGGTCGCCTCCGAGAAGCTCTCGCCGGTCAGCTTCGCGTAGACGTGCCCGCCCCGACGGCCGATCAGCACACCGTCGTCGGCCGCCAGGGTGATCATCCCCTCCGGCGCGACAAGCGTTCCGAAGTTCGCGACGCGCCGACCGATCAGCGCGATCTGCTCACGGGCGCTAATCGTCCCGTAGTTGATCACCTCGCCCTGAACGTCGGTGAAACGGTTCCGCCCCGCGAGGAAGTCCTCGTTGCTGATGTGCCCTGCCGCCGCGAAGAGGTTGCCAACGTTGAGAACCGAGTTGGGCCCGAAGATCACGCCTGCCGGGTTCGAGAAATACACCGAACCGTTGGCGGTCACCGCGCCATCGATCATCGTCGGCATCGCCGATTCGATCCGGTTCAGCACGCGGCTCGATTGGTTCGGCTGAACGAAAATGACCGACTCGTTCTTTCCGAGGTCGAAGCTCGAGTAGTCGATGATCGCCTTATGGCTCGTCGTGATCGTCGTCGTATTGCCCGAACGCTGGAACGTCGCCCGTCCCGCAGCAACGCTCTCGCCCTTCGGGCCGGCGAGCGCCGGAAGGCTGACCGCCCCTACGACCGCCCCGGCGATCAGCACGCCACGACGACCCGAGGTCTTGACCGAACCGAACGCTCGTTGCCCACCACGTCGCATGAATCACTCCTGGCCCGGCCGACTCAGGTCTGAGAACCACTACCGACGACCCGGGCGTTGACAAGCCCGGACCCGACCACCACCCGCCCCTGCAAACAACCGACCACCCACCCCGGCAACCGGTCCCCCAATGTACCACGCGCCTCCGTCCGCTAGAACGCAAGCGTGAAAAGAAGGTGCACACGCTCGTCGCCGCGCTCGGTCACACCGCTTGTCTCGTCCCCAACCTCGCTCAGAACGAATCCCCAGTCGGTCCGGAAACTCAAATTCCGGTAGAGCTGCAGTTCGAGGCCCACGCCAACGCTCGCGAGGGTTTCTTCCTGCTCGAAACCGAGGGGCTGCGAGATGAAGCTCTGGCCGAAGTCGAAGAACCCCTTGAGCATCAGGTTCCAGTCCGGAGACCCGTACACCTGCTGCGGCGCCGCGCGGAACGGGCGTCCGAAAACCGTCCGCGGCTGAGGCTCGATCGCGAACGCCCTGGGCACGTGGAACCGGTACTCGATGCTGCCGGTGTACACCGAGTCACCCGCCGCGACGCTTTCCGGGTAACCACGAACGGTGTACAAACCGCCGATGACGCCCTCCGCGTTCGGGATCAGCCGCTGATTGAACCCGTACTGGCCGGCGAAACGGATCGCCAGCTCGTGCGCGAGCGTCGAACTCTCAGGCGTTGATGGATCGTTCCACGCGCGGTTGTTCAGCAAAGGCTCGAGGAACACACTCCCGCTGAACCCACCCGAGAACACGACCCACTCGTCCACCGGGTCGATCCGGCCCAGTTCCTCGAGCCCGTCAGAGTCGGCCGCCGAGACATCGTTCCAGGTCCACTCGAATTGCGTGAACGCCGAGATCGACGACCACGCCCCGAGCCGGTTCATGCGCAGACCAACGCGTGGAAGAAATATCGCTTCCTGAGCGGGGCCAGGCGATGTCGGCGACAAGTCGGTCACCGTGATGTCCTGGTACCGAACGCCGGCGTAGGCGTCGACGAACAGCTCCTCGTGCTGGAAGATGTTCCCCACCACCTCGAAGCTCCAGAACCAGCTCTCACCCTCGAAGCTCTCGCCCGCCGAACCGACGTCCGACGCGTTGTACTCATTCCACCCGCCCGACACGACCCACCTGACCTTCTCGCTCCCGAGGAGCGGGCGGTCGTAAGCCGCAACGAACGCGTTTGTGTCACTGAACTCCGACGTCGTGAAGTCCAGACTGAGAATGTCATCCGCGTTCGTGAGCTGCGTGTGGATGAACCCGATCCGCTGACGGAACTCGCTCGTGCTCTCGGTGCCGGTGTTGCTCAACTGCGTGAACAGCGTCCAGGGCTTGTCCTCCTGAACCACGTACTGCAGCTCCGCCTCGAACGGTTCTTCACCCGGCGCGATCGCGATGTCAACACGGCGCCCGGGGTGGCGGTTCAACCGCTGCGCGTACGCGTTCAGCGAGTCTTCCCGCAAGAGGTCAAGACGCCCTGCGTTCGCCTCGTCCCACCTCGCCAGCTCGATCTCGCGATCCGCCGCGGCCTCCGCTTCGGGCCCCTCCCCCTCTTCCGCCGCCGCATCGATCGCCCGTTGCAGCGGATCCGTCAGCGGAGAAGGCCTGCTCCCCAGCGTGAACGGGCGCACCGGCGACCGCTCCCGGATCCGCCTGTGATACGGGTGGTCGATACGCTCCTCGAGCGCGATCCGATCACCCGTTGCACTCGAGCCGATACGCGTCACGATCGCCGTATAGATGTCGATCGGGAATGCCCCGGTCTGACCGGGCCTCCGGTCGACAAGCCCCGTGCGGGTCTGCTCGATCGCGTCCGGGGAGGGCTCAACGAACATCCCGACCAGCCCCAAGTCACGCAGGCGTTCGACGAGAGAGCGCGTGATTGTCGCCAACGCCGACGCGTGCAAGACCGCCGGCGACTCACGCCCGATCGCACCGATCGGCTGCACCACCACCGGCCCATACCCCCTCGGCGCGACCCACCCGTCGGGCGTCGGCGTCAACGCGATCGGCGTCGCGAGCAACTCTTCGATAGCCGGGTGTTTCGGGTGCTCACGAACATACGAAAGCTCGACGCCTTCGACCTCAAACCCCGGTCCATCGGTCTCGAAAGGCTCCAGCCGAGGCGTCGGAGGACCAACCGGCGCCGCCGAAGCCGCAGGCACAACGTTCGACCCCAAGGGCACAGTCGGACGCGAGAGCCCGAGCGGCTCGGGAAGCTCATAAACCTCGATCGTCAGCCGCGAACCGAAGAGCCTGCGGTCGACCCACGCGTCCCCGACCCGGGCGAACTGGCCCGACGCCGGCCGCGAAGCGAACCCCAGACCCCAACGGTCGTCGAGCGATTGATCGATCGACGAGAGCACCGCGTCGAGCGCCGACGACGTCATCTCGACGCCGCCCGACGCCAACTCGAAGAGCTTGTATCGACGCACGACCGAACCCATCGCCGGCGCCTCAAGCACGCCTTCAACTTCGACAAGCTCCACCTCGTCGTAGAGGAGATCGCGAAGCGCCGGAAGATCGGAACCCAGGCCGCTGGCGTACCGAAGCTCAAGCTTCGACACCTCGAACCCGTCGGGCCCCGCCCACGCCGCAGAGGACAGCGCCGAAACGAGCACCAACGCCAAAAGCCTTGCCAAACGCGCGAAGGACATCATCCGTCACTTTCAATGGTCAAGAACGCAACGGACTCCGCCGCCACCCGAGCGCGAGACACAGCAGAACGCTCCACCGCCCGACCACCAAGGCCGAACGCCAGACGCAGTCCAACGTCGGTATACCCGCCACGGATGATCCGCGACGACATCACCCTCGGACGATCCACGCTGGCGACCGGAGGCGGAGCGCTCAACGCCGATCCGCCGATCACCGCGACGCGGAGCCCGCCCTCGCGTACAAGAGCCCTCAGATCGGGGCCACCGTCCGAAGGAGGACCGTCCACGTCCCCTCTCGCCGCCTCTCCAGAACCTTCGTACACACCAACGAACTCCGCGACGTTCCCGATCACGTGCTCGAAGGACGTCTCGTCCGACCGAGCCCCGCTCACCGGATAGAACCACACCGCGCCATCATCAAACGCCAAACTCGGCGCATCGGGCCCGAGCGGATCGTCCTCTCCCCTCGACGCGAACACGCCCCGGGTCGGCCAATCGGTGCCGAGGTTCCCACGATCGAGCCCGTCACGCCGAGCCGCGAACGACGCATCCCGAACATTCGTCGCCGGCCCCACCTCGGGTGAACCCGACGCCTCGAAAGCCGCCCGCCACTCCGCTTCGGTCGGCAAGCGACAACCCACCGCCGCCGCGATCGCCGTGGCGCCAAGCCGCGAGACCCCGGTGAGAGGAGACATCACCGTCGGTGCGTCGCCCGGCCCGCTGATCGAACTCTCTTCGAGCGCTTTCGCCCGAATCCAGCCCTCCGCGAGCACAGGCTCACCGTCGGGACCGGACCACACCCACGTCCTCACACCCTCAAGATCCTCGAGCGGTTCGCGCGACCCGTCGAGGTAACGCTCAACGATCGCCTTGGCCTTTTCGGATACCCACACGTGCTCGGTCAGCAACCCGACCGGCGCCTCGTGCTCGCAGACCATGACGGGATCCGCACCGTCCGGCTCAACCAACGCAAAGCGTAGTTCCACGCCCGACGGGCTCCGATACGCGATACGGGTACCGTCGAGCCACGTCCCCTCGAAACCTCCACGCCCCGGACCGACCTCCGACGGATCCAGCCTCGGCGCCGCACCGTTGTTGTCAGGAGCCATCGCGCCCAAAACGTCCGCCAAGACCGATGCCTCGAGATCCGCTGCGCTTGATGCCGCAGAGATGCGTGCCCACACCTCTTCAAGCGAAACAACCGGCGCGCCCTCACGCTCCGCCACCTCCGCAGCGCGCTGAAACGCGAGCAGAGCCAGATCGAATGCGAGCGCCGGGAACTGGGCCAAGCCGTCGTCGGTCACCCCGAACGACTCTCGGGCGAAAGCCACCCGTTGCAATTCATCTCGCGCCGTCGCCGCGAGCGCCGCCGATACCCAGAGTCTCTGAGCACGATCGAGGACGTCGATCTTTCCTGTTTGCTCCTGAGAAAGCCGGACGACACTCGGAGCAAGCGCCTCGAGCCGATCGACGGTGATCCCGTCCTTCGCCCCGATCTCCGAGACGCGCCTCCAAGCCGCGAGGCGACGAGAGAGATCACCGGTGCGCGTCGCTCGGATCGCGTCATCGATGCCCATCTTCGAAACCGCTTCAACGTACTCGACAAACCCGATCGCGTTCGCAAACACCGGAGGCACAAGCGGGTCAGCGTAGAACTCGGTCTCGCGAACCTTGTTGACCCAGTGCACAAACCCCGAGTCGTTGCCCGGCCCGAGCGAATCGCCGTAGGCGTTCAGCAACTCAGACTCCATCCCCACGTCGATGTACACGAGCAGAGCTTGAGCATTGTTCCGAAACGCCGTCTCGATACGGTCTAGATCGGGTCCTTCGGTCGTTGCGTATTCAGAGCCGTTCCAAGCCATCACCTCGATCGATTCACGCACACCCCGAGCAGCCCAGCCGTCAATCGCCGCTTCAGCCGCGGCGGCGTCGATCCAATCCCATTCCGGCGGCCGCTTTCCGTCAAGTCTGAGTTCAAGCGCGAGCAGCGCGTCGCGAACGCCGTCGATCGAGACCCGCAACGCAACAGGATCATCACGCTCGATCCGCGACGCGAGCTCGTCCCGCCGGGCAACCCACTCGGTATCGATCGGTTCGAGACCGCGCCGCGAGATCGTCGGCCCCAGCCGCTCGAAGTACTCCTCGATCGACCCCGCGAGCGACGCGACGAGCGTATCCGCTTCGGCTCGGATCAAGAGTTCGTCGGCAACCACGGCGCCCGTCCGCCGCTCGACCTCGCCCCTCGTCCGGTTCTTCCACGCCATCGACGAAACCGCGCGCCACTCGTCCGACGCCGCCTCCGCCCGATCGAGCAGGCTCCGAACCCTCGTCAACGTCTCCTCGTCGCCCGTCCATTCACCCGAAACCGCGCCGAGCCGACCGGTCAGGTCCGCCAGACGATCGCCGACGTCTTTCCCGAGCCTCGGATCGTCAGCAGGATCGACCTCGACGAACCTCGGATCACCCGCCGCGGCGATCCACGCCCGCGCCGACATCGCGTCGCGGACCGGCACGCTCCACGCAGGATCTTCCGCGAACACTTCGCGATCGACGCTCTCCCAGTCCCGCTCGAAGAATGCCGCGATATCGCTGGAAACGCCGGTCAGCGGAGCAAGGCGATCCGAGGCGAATCCCACTCGGCCCAGCCCCGTCACCGCGCCCGCGGCGTCCGACACCCCGGTCTCCGCGAACACCTTGAACCCACCCAAGCCCGACGCCGCAGCGCCCGACGCTTCGACAACCCTCACCGCCTCGCCGATGGTCGCGAGATCCGAGGCCAACCGTTCCACGTCACCCGACGAAGACACGATCGCCTCGACCGCCTCCGCCCTCGACCGTCCGTTTCCCGTCTCGAGGTCTTCGAGTGTCGACGCGATCATCTCTGATGCATCCGCGGCGCCCGCCTTACCCAACGACTCCGCCAGAGACTCAGCATTCGCCGCCGACGCCCACGCGTCGCTCGTCAGCATCGCCTCAAGATCCGAGATAGCCGTCAGGGCCTTCGCAATCGTCTCGCGCGCAGACGCCTTCGAGACCAGCCTCGCCCGCTCGCCCGAGCGCACCGACTCGGCAAGTTCGACCCTCGGATCCGACGAGGCCATCTCGACATCCAATGTCTCAACAGGATCAAACCCTTTGATCCCGGCGCCGTCGTTCCCGCCGAGGCCCCGCTCCACGCGTTCGAGGAGCGCGACAACGTGCGCATCGCCCATCGGATCGATGTCCGAGGCCCTCGCCGCGAACACCAACACCCACGCGTCCGCCGCCTCGCACCATCGCTCCAATCCCTCGACCGCGCGCAGCTCAGATGCCGTAAAGGACGCACCATCCAACGAAGCTGTTTCTTCTTCGAGCGCCGGCTCTTCCGGGGCCTCTTCCCCACCACCTCCGCCGCCCAAGAACGCCAGCGCCGCCAGCACGCCCCCGAGCACCAGGAGGCCAGCGATTCCCGCGATCAAGACCGGTTTCGGAATCCCGCCGCCCGAACCACCCGAGGCGCCGGGCTTCCCGCTGACCACACCCCTCGCGAGCTGCGCGAGACGCTCAGAGCCTATCGAGACGTACGCCGGGTCGTGCTCGACAACCTCACCGCCACGGCCCGATTCAATCCTCTCGCTCACCCGCTGGCGGAACGCATCGTCGATCGTGTAAGGAATGCTTGTGGTGAGGGGCCACGCCGACTCGCTCGCTTGCAAGCAGTGAAACTGCGCCGACCCGGGCTCGCCGACCACGATGTCCGTCCACGACCGCGACTCGTTCGTCAGACAGAGCACCGGAGACAACGGATCCAGCTCCGACACCAAGAGACGAAGCCAGAGACTCCACTCCTCCCCGATGCTCCCCGCGACCCGGGGAACGCGAAGCTGCTGCGGACGGGTATCCATCGTCTTCGACCGTGTGCCCGACTCACCCCGGCTGGGCCTGCGATAGCTCGCAAAGTCGCGCTCAAGCTGGTACATCACCCGCTCGAGCCCCTCTCGCCCCGGCCCGAGCGCCTCACGCTCCGAGAGTTGTGAAACCGCCGCCGGCGGCGGCAGCGCGTCCGACAGCACCCGCCCCGCACGCTCCGCCGCTTGACGAAGCTCGGCCCTCGCCGCGTCGACCAGCGAGATCACCGTCGCGGCGCTTTCCGCCGCGCGACACTCGTCCTCAAGCTGCTTCACGCGAGGGAACACGCGCTCGGTCACAAAGCGAAGCGGCGCCCCATCGACCTGCGCCACCAGAATCATCGGGTACTTCTGGCGTCCCTTCCCGTCGCTCGAACTCCACATCCGCCCGACGACAAAGCCCTCGTGATGACGCCAGACAAACGAGTGATCAAACCCGTCAGACCGCTGATCGCCCTCAAGCTTCTCCCACCCGCCCGAGTCGATGACGCCGGCGATGCCCTCCGTGTAGATCGCACGCTTGACCGCGACCAAACGGTCCGTTTCTACACCCAAGTCGTCGACGTGGTCGTTCCACCCGGGGTGCTTCCCGAACGCGGCCAACCAAAGCCGCGGCCCCAAGTCAATCATCGTGCTGCCGGTCCGCCGCGCCATCGGTCCCCTCCGACCCGACCCACCCCGGCTCCACCGGAGCGACCCTGAATCAATCAATCAAGGCCAATCCGAAACCCGCGGCCAGTCCGCCAGATCCGGGATGGGTGCATTGAACCGCACGCCAAACGAATACACGACCGGCGCGTTCCCAGCGAGCACCCTCGCCCCGTTCGCGTCGACGAGTTCCACGTCAAACTTCCACACGCCCTCGCACAACGCCGGCGCATCGCGATGCACCCGCAGGTCGATCGGCTCAGCGTCGGGCATCGCCAGCACGCCGAGCCCGCCCCACGTCTCATCAAACAACGCAAAGCTCAAGAACTCACCGGTGGCCAACTCGCTGAACGCGACCCGCACCGGAACCGGCTGAGGCACCTCGAACACCGCGTCGGTCTGGCAAACCCAGAACTCTGTCTGTGTCCGGGGCCGTCCGTCGATCGGCACCGGCTGCTGACCGGCCCTTGCCTGCATAAACCGGTACCGACCGGCCGTGAACGAATCGCTATGGGCCGACGAGCCAAGCACAAGCAACTCCCACTCCAGCGCGTCCTCGCCGCTAAACAGCGTCGAAACCGCCGCGAGCTTCCGGATCCACTCCTGATCCACGCGGCTCAGGCTCGCCCCCTCGCCGCGAATATCACGCACCTCTTCGACGATGCCCCGCGGCAAACCGTCGTAGAACCCGTCCCCGAGCCTTGTCCCGTCGGTCCCGCCCGAGCCGGCGCCCACAGCAAGCAACTCGACGTGCTCGACCGCTTGGACGAGTTCCTCAGCGGTCAGTGTCTCCTCCGCATCAAGACAAAGCGGGAAGCCCTTCGCGTTATCAACCAACTGCTGGCGAGCCTCGCTCACGCGCTCACGCGACCCACGAGCGAGCAAACGGAACCCCTCGAGCACAACGCTCGACCAGTACGCCTCTGCCGGCGTCAACGCGTCGTCGCGGTAGACCGCCAAGAAGTCCTGCTGAACATCGAGCGGGCGGAGCGAAAGCAACGCACGCCGCGCCGTCGGAACGCTCCCCGGAAGCCCCCCCATCGAGCGGAGCGACGACGCCGCGAGATCGAAGTACCCGCGATCGCGCGTCCGCGTCTGGTCTTCGCCGATCCGACCCAAGAACTCGTTGACACCGGGGGTCAAATCGCGGACCGATACCGGCACGGCCTCCATCGCCGACTCAAGCGCGCGCCCCAACCGGTTCAACTCATCCATCGCCGCCTGCGCCGGGAACCCGTTCACCGCCTGCAAGTACTCGGGCCATACGAGCGGCGCGTCGAAGCTCGCTTCAGCGATCACGTCCTGAAGCCAGTACCTCGTGTACGCCCGCATGTACGCCTCGCACCGGGTCATCAGCTCTTCGTACGACCGCGCAACCACCGGATCGCTCAGGATGCCCTGCGCCGAGTCAGACCCTCCGTAGACACGCAGAGCCGCGTACGCATCCAGCACGTCCTTCGCCGGCACCGGGTGATACGCCGCGTCGAACGACCCGCCATCCATCCGGCTCCGCGGCACGCTGGGCTTCTGCACAGGCGTCAGCCCCGACGCCGTCTCCGCGACCCACGCCGCCAGATCGCGGTCCCCGACCACGGCAATCGACCCGCTGACGACCGATCCACGGAGCATCCGGCTCGCAAACTCAAGCCCTCGCGACGCGACCCCCGCACCGATCTCAAACTCAACGATCCCAGCGCCATCGGCACGGACCCGCTCGATCAATCCCGACGCATCCGCGATCCGGCGTTCGACCGAAGCCGCGTCGGCAGACAACCCCGCAAGCCCGTCGGTCGCCTCAAGAGGCGTCTGCGACTCGACCATCAACCCATCAACCGCGTCGTAGGCCGCGAACCGCGCTTCGTACCCTCTCTGCCCCGTCGACGAACGCGCCGGCGCATCGAGCAATGACCCACGAATGCCCGCCAAGCCTCGCTGGACCTCGGCAACACGCTCATCCACCGCGTCGCCGAGCGCCGCCTCGCCCGCTTCCAGCCGCGTGCGCAGGTCGAAGAGCAACCTTTCGTCGTCATCGTCCTCGTCGAGCTCATCGAGCGGAGGCAGCGCCGCGAGCAACGCCGCGTACTGCCCTCCAGCGTCCTCGAGCACCGACTCCCGAGCCCTGCTCGCGAGCGTCGCCTCGTCCGGGAACGCAGACCCACCCCGGCCGGCCGCCTCGATCAACCGCACGACCCCAGCGTCCAGCGTCGCTTTGTGCTCTCGAATCGCCGCCATCTCGCGCGCCCAGAGCCGCCGCGACTCCGCATCAGCGCTCGCCGCACCGCCCACCCCGGGCTGGAACAGACGACGCAGCCGCTCCTCCGAAGCCGCGAAGCCCGTCGCCGCTTCCTGGACGCTCACCAGGTCACCGAACAGCGTGCCCTCGCGAGCCCCGCCCGAAGCACCCCACGAACGCACAAAGAGGTTCACACCCCGACGCGCCGCGTCGCCAGAACGCTCGGTCCCCGCTCCAACCGTCGAAGGCGGCCACGACGAACCGACGTCCTTGTACGTCGCGTCAAGCACCCGCTGAAGGTCCGACTCGTGCTGCTCCGCGAAGTCGTTGTACCCCTCTTCGTTCGTCGCAAGCAGCGCGTAGCGGTACAGCGCGTCAAGCTCCACCGGGCTCCGCTCATCGAGAGCCACCAGCTTCGAGCCCTTCCCCGCCGCCGCTGACTCGAGCCTCAGAAGCTCGGCCAACGCCGCCGAAGCGTCCAGAGTCCACCCGGTCTCACTCTCGTCCTCGTCGAGACGCCGGCGCACCTCGTCCAACGCAGGGCGGATCACGCAGAGCTCAAACAGGGTCTTCTGCGCCGACTCCTGCTTGTCGAACGCGTTGCCCGTCACCATCGCCACCGGCTGGAACACCAGCGGTGTCGAAGGCTTGTCCTCGACCTGCTTGTACGCCTCGAGCTGCAACGCCGCGGCCGTCAGTTCCTGCTCCGACCTCTCAAGCTCGATGGTCTTGTTGCCCTCGTACCTCGCGTCTCCGGCGAGTTCGTCCAGCAACACCAACTCTTTGATGCCGTTCGAAAGCTGGTCGTCGACGTCCGCCCAGAACGTCTGGCGATCGCCGATGCTGCCCCGGAGCTGCCCCTGCCCGACCCACGTCAGCACGGCGGTCAACAGAATCAGCGCCGCCGCCCCCCCGATCGCGATCAACTGACGCTGGCGTTTGATCTGATTCGTGTTCGCCGCCCTCGTCACCAGCCCACGCTCGCGGAACACCTTGTCCATGAACATGTCCTTGAGGAAGTAGCTGATATCGCGAGGCTTGATCAGCCCGCCCTCGGGAAGCTTGCCGATCTCCACGCCCAACGCGTCCGCGAGATCCGCATCGAGCGGCTCCCCCTGCCGCATCGAGCTCGTGAAGTAGATGCCCCGAAGGAACAGGGGCTTCTGACTCCACTCACCCGCAACGAACACCATCTCGAGGTAACGCCGAAGCCGAGGCCCGATCTTCGCAATCGCCTCGGGGACCGCGTACAGCGAATCAACGTCATCGAGCCGGCCCGACGAGTCCTCGCCCTGCACCGTCGGGTCCACCATCAAACCCATGCGACGCCTGATCAGCCGCTCGCGCACCGTCTTCAAGTGATTCTCGACCTCTTCTGGTCGGAACGGCGTATCAAGCGGATCCGGGTTCGACCAACCAAGCATCTGGTGCTGCAAGACCGGGTCGCTCACTCCTTCAAAGAACTCCCGGAACCCGTTGATCAAGTCCGACTTCGTCACGATCACGAACACCGGGAAACGAACGCCCAACGCGCGCTGGATCGCGTCGAGCTGTTCAGCGATCTTGCCGCCCTTCTGCTCGATGTCGTTGGCCGAGTCCTTGATCAAAGAATCCGCCGGGATGACCAGCAGCATCCCGTTGATCGGACAGTTCGGACGCACCTGGCGGAGAAGCCTCAAGAACTCCTTCCACTCGTTGGTCTGGCCCGGCGCCACCTCCTCGAACATCAGCCGCCCGGCGGTATCCAAGATCACCGCGTGGTTCGTGAACCACCAGTTCATGTTGAGCGTGCCGCCCGCACCCTGGAGCTGATCCTGCAAACCGGGCGGGAAGCCCACGTTGCAGTGCCGGATCGCCTCGGTCTTCCCCGAACCCGGCTCGCCCACGAGCGCATACCACGGCACGCTGTACAGGTCCTTGCCGTGGTCTTTGAACGTCTGGATCCCCTCTTCAAACTTGCGCCGAAGGTCGTCCAAGCGAGCTCGCGCCGACGGATCGTTCACCGCCGAAGGCGCCGCCGACGAGTTCTCCCGCAGCCGCTGCAAGAACGGGGTGCTCTTGCCCTTGTCCATCCGCTTGAGGATGTACCGATAGCCGAAGAGCGTCATCAGCACGAAACCAATGATGAAGTACACCACGTACACCGCCGGCGCACCGATCAACGCGTACAGCAGGTACATGATCCCGCCGCCGCTCAGAATCAAAATCGCGGCCTTCACAGGCATCGGCAGGTTCAAGAACGCCGTCATCAAGGCATCATCTCCACGCCCCAAGCGGGGCCGCTCGCTTCTCGTTAGCCGTTGTCCTCTTCACCGCCAGATTCCGACCCCGACGCCTCGATCGAGTTGAGCGACTCGCGCAGATCACCCGAGGCCGCGCCGTACAGCACGCCGTTCCCGATCAGCACAACGAAGCCGACGACCACCAACGCGATCGCGATACCGATCAGCCCTCGCGCCGGCGGCTGAATCAGATCGCTCGTGTCCACGTGCTCGTACGCCTCGGGAACGATCCGCGCCGACGCCTCCGTCTCCATCCGACGACGGAGCCGCGCCGCGACCTCCATCATCTTCTTCTTCAACTGGTCCGGCTGCGTCGCGTAGAAGCCGGTGAACCCCAGCCCCATGCACGCATAGAAGATCTCAAGACGGTCCGTGCCCGCTTCGCTCGTGTCCGCAAGCGTCTCTTCGAGCAGATCAAAGAACTCTTCGTCACCGGCGAGCTTGTCACGCTCGTGCGCCATCTCGCGCCACTCATTCGCGAAGCTGAGCCGACTCTCCTTGATCATGAAATCAACGAAGTAGATCAGCGGAAGCTCGACCTTCCGCCACTGCTCGCCCAAGAGCGGGTCGCCCGAAGCCTCTCGGTCCGCGTCCGCGAACAGCCCCTCAAGATCGGCGCGCACCGCGTTCGGCTCCAGGTCGACACCGCGACGCGCCGAGCGGTTCAGCCGGCAGACGTACTGCAAAATCGGCTCGCACAACTCTGAAAGCTTCATCCATGCTCCCCTGGGGCCGCCCCCCAGACTCAAACCGAGGCCGACACCAAAGCGACACCCGAACCCAACGACTCACGCCGCCATCAAAGAAACAGGCCCGCTCAGCCGGGCACCGTCATGTACAGCGCCGCCTCTTCGATCGAGCCGGGCTCCGCGCCCGTAAAGCTCACCGCCATAGAACGTTCCGAAGCGATCGTCTCCCACATCCGACCGGCATCGCCCCGACGGAGCCGGAAGTAGTGAAGCCCCACCTGGCTCGGAAGCTGCAACGGCGGGTGCCGCTCTTCTTCCAGCGGGACCCCCCTCACCCGAGCCGCGGCCATGCTCTCCGCCATCAGGCGGAACTTGGCCGAATCCTCGACGAGCTTCGCAAGCTCGCGCGGGTCGAGCGACGTCTTGATGCCCAGGTAGTACTCGCTCGGGCGAGTCAGATGCTCGTCGCTCAGCGACACGACCATCAGGCCCTCGTCGCGCGCCGCGAAGGGCACCTTCATCCAGGTCGCCGTGCCCTCAGCGCGGAGCAAGTCGCTGATCGACTCACACAGCTCGTCAAACACCGGACCCGGGTTCTCGTGGTCGTACTTCGACGCACCCCACGCATCACGATCGGGCTGAAGGGCGGCCAACTCGCCCAGCAGCCCGCGAAGCTCGAGGTACATATCGAACGGCGCAACGCCCGAGGGCGCCGCGAGCAGCGAGGGCAACCGCCCGCACGCCCGGTTCAGGATCGACAGCCGCATCATCTGCTGGACCTGGACGCCCTTGAAGTTCTCGATGCTGAACCCAGCGCGGGTCAACTGAACAACCGTCTCCGCCCTCGCCGCCTCGACGCGGTTCGCAAGCTCGCGCAGCTGCTCTTTGAGCGCCGCCGACCCACCGATCGAATAGCACGCCGGCACAAACGACCGCTCGAGTCTCGGCAGACCGGTGTCCTCACCGGTCGCACGCACCACCCGGAGCAACGGAAGCACCTCAAGGTCCGAACGATCATCATGCTCGAGAACCAGCAGCCTCGCGTTGACACGGCGCACGAGAACCGTCTGACTGTTGTCGCCGGTGTTCTCGTCCATCGCGTCGTGCTCGTCAACGCGGAACCGACGCTTGATCCGCCAGTCGGTCTCGCCAATCGAAAGCGAGTTCGCCCTCGTCGGATAGTACAAGGGGACACCCAACGCAACCGTCAGGGGTGTCGTCGACGAGCCAAAGGCAGAACTGATGTCGATCGCGGGAAGGTCCGCCCCACCCGGAACGTCCACCACCACCCCGCTGGGCATCACCGCCTTGAGCACGTCGAACCGCACCCGCCCCGCCTCGAGTTCGTCGGTGCTGAGCTTCGAATCGACCACGCCCCAGCCATAGGGGCTTGTCAGCGAACGCTCGACCCCGAATCGCTCCAGCATCGACCGCTGCAAGAGCTGGAGATGATGAGGCTGAAGGAACAGGCCCTCGTGCCAATGGATCTCCGTCGTCACTGTCCGCCGCCTTCCCTCACAAGTCCGTTCTTCACGAAGCCATCAACTCTTCCGCAAACGCCGCGAGCGAACGCATCGTGTCGCCCTGCACCGTCGCCTCGTCCAGCTTGGAAGCCATCTCGACATACAGACGCCAACGCGCCGCCTCGGGACTCTCCGCGAGCCCTTTCTGAGCCTCCGCCAACCCCTCGATGTGCATCGGGCTCAGCGTCGCCACCCGCCGATACGCAACGTCGCCCGCTTCACCAATCGAAGCCAGCAGCGACGCGATCAACTGACGAAACCTCGTCAGGTCCGCCGAGACCGCCTCTTCGCTCTCGCCACCCTTGCCCGAAACAAACCGCCCGAGGAGCACGTGAAGATCGCCGCGTTTGCGCACCGAAGACTGCGGCGCCATCGTCCGCCACGTCCGCCACCCGAGCGTGTCAAGCGACCTCACCGTTTCGACAAGCAACGCGAGCGATTCGATCAAGCGAGTCACCGAAGCGTCTTCGCCCCCGGTCAACCCGAGCGCCTTCTTCGCCCTCGCCAGCGCCTCCGCCCCCGAGTCCAACCCCGCCTGCCCCACGAACCCCTCAGCCGCGAGCCGATCGCCGATCGCGCGCCGCTCCGATTCGCCGAGCCCGGAACCTCGAAGCGCCAACTCGTCGCAAAGAAAGCCAGCGTCGCGAAGCTCCGCCGCCGCGACCACCGTCACCGAACCATCGATGCCCGTGAGCGCACGCCCCCCCGACCAACCCGGAACCAGCCGCTCGGCCTCCCGGAGCACCTCGTTCGCTTCGGACGCTGCCAAGCCCCCCACCGCCTCGCGTACCCGCGACCCGACCGAGGCGTCGTCGCCCTCAGCCTGCGCCAAACGCACCGCATTCGCCAAAGCACCCGCACGCTCGGCCACCGACTCAGCACCCATACGGAAGTCACCTCGCCGGGCGCCGCCCAGCCACCGGGCGCACCGAGCCGGCCCGCTTTGATCCCCCGAGGACGCCTCAGGGACCGAGAACCCGAGTCGACATGATAGAGAAACAGCCGGTTCCCCGGGCCAACGCGCCCAGTCATCCCCCGTGAGCGACCAGAGCCCGCCGGTCACCCCGCTCGCGACGCCTGCAACGCCCGACAACTCAACCCGCCCGAGCGAGCACCTGACCCGAGTGACCAACCCCGCCCACGACGCCGATCCCTCTACACGGAGGACAGAGAACCACCAGCCCCGGAGGCGCCGTGAAACGCAACGCCAAGCACGTCGCAGGCCCGATCGCGATCGCACTGGCCGCTCTCGCAGGCGCCTGCGCCCAGAACCAGCCCAGAGTCGCGATCAGCACGCCCCCCACTTCGGCGATGCCGCTTCACGTCGCCCAGGCCGCCGACCCAGGCTTCGCCGCCCAGAATCAAGCCGGGTTCACCCTCGGCGCCGGTGACCGCTTGGGACGAACGCTCTTCGAACGCCAGGCCGCCAGCGCCGAAGCCCCCTACTACGCCGCCGTCGACAGCGACTGACGCCGCGCCAACGGGACCCCAACCGAGATCCGGGCCGCCCCGTTACCCGCGCAAGTACGGCGCCCGCTCCAGCAAACGTGCCAGCAGCACCCTCGCCGACGGACGCAGCGCGCCGGCCGCCTCGAAAGCGAGACGGAACCCAAAGTCCGCAAACCCCGCATCGCGGAACCGACCGATGACCTCGCGCGGCGCGATCGCCTGTTCCAGGGTGTCGGCAGACGTGCTCGTCGCCGACGCCCCGATCACGCGGATCCGCTCCCGGCCCTCGTCGCACAACTCCGCGATGTTCCCAACCATGCCCCGCAGCACGTTCCCGCGTTCCGATGTCACGTCGAACCAAAGCCGACCGTCATCGGCGCCCGCCCAGGTCGTCCACTCGTCTACTCGACCTCTGGCGAGCAGGAAACTCTCTTCCTCGGGCATCGGGATCTGCAGCACGCCGCCAAACTGATTTTGCAACGCGTCGAGGTGATCGACCTGAAGCCCAAGCGTCGCATCCCGAAGGTTCCAATCAGAAGCGCTCAGCCCCGCCTCGTACCGCGCGTACCCCGCCAGCCACTCCTCGGTCGTCGGCAAACGGCACCCGAGCCACTGCGCAACCTCCAACGCCGCGAGGAACGACACCGCGTTCATCGGGTGATCGAGCGACGGCGGGCCCTGCTCTGCCGATACCCGCGTCGGATCGTTCGGGTCACCCAGCCCCGGCGCGTACGCCGGCGACTGGGGCTGCATGTCGGTCGTCGGGAAAAGCCAAGTCACGCTCGGCTCAAGCCGCCCCGCGTCCTCATCCCAACGCCATGACCGAGGGCCTTGCCAGCCATCCTGGGCCGCGAACACCGCGTCACGGAAGACAGTGTCGAACTCAACCCACACTCGATCGTCCGCGAGCTCGCCCCAGCGATCCGGGTCATCGCCAACGATCGCGTTAAACACCCGAATCGAGACCTCTTCCGTCCCAAGAAACACCAGCCGCGGCTCGCCACGATCGAGGTCCAACTCCACCGCCGCGAAGCCAACGACCGCCGCCCCGTCGGGGCTCGTGTAGGTCAACCGCGACAAGTCCTCGCTCGCCTCGACCGTCCACCCGGCGCGCCCGGGCCCTTCTTCGTCGGGCCGAAACGCCGGACCATCGTCCGCCGGCGGTGCCGCGACCACTCCGAGTTCATCGATCCAGGCCGAGGCCTCAGGACCGCCCTCAAGCGACCCGACCGATGAGCGAAGCCCGCCGAGCACCGAGACGTACCTCGTGGCCAACGCACGAACGTCGTCGTCTCCTACGACACCACCCGACGAGTTCGTCAGCGACCACAACGACGCGTTGAAACGAACCCACCCAGGCATCGTCGCAAGATCCACGTCAGAGTCCGCGAGCGCCGCGAGCCCTCGTTCCATCGAAGCTAGATCCCCGAGCATGCCCAGGCCCGAAGTAAGTCGCGCGTCACGAACGTCACGCACCGCCGACGCGATCTGATCGATCCGAGCGACATCGGTTGCCCCATCGAGCGACGACAGCACTCGATCGGAAGCCTCCAGATCGACCGCAAGCTCCTCCGCCGTCGCCGGCCAGCGCCCGCCCGAAGCATCGGTGAGCCGGGCGTACGCGGCTCGCGAAACCGCGAGAGGCTCGTCAAAGCCGCGTGCAGCTTCAACAAGGCCCTCCATCGGAGCACCCACCCACACGTCGATCACCGCCCCAGCCCGATCAACGACGCCCCCCATCGCCGACGCCACTCCAGGCGCATCGGCCAAGAAGGGCGCCCACGCCTCCACCACCCCGAGAAGCGTTCGATCCGCCCCCCCGACCTCCTCGGGCAGGTACACGCCATCAAGCAACGCTTCAGCCGCCGCGTAATCCGCGGCAGCGTCGACCGCCGAACGCGCCCACACCGCCAGGCGCATCCGAGCCGATTCGATCGCGGTCTCCGTCGCGGGCCCCTGAACAAAGCGACCGGACGACCACGACACCGACGCAAGCACGTCACCCGCTGCCGAATCGACCTCCGCCCGAACCGCCTCTGCGAACCGGGCTTCATCAAACCCATCCGGCTTCGCCGAGAGGTCGGGCTCGATCACAAGCCGCGACTCGACCGAACGAAGGAAGGCGCTCAGGTCGCGCTCGTCTTCTCGCAGAAGCTTCGCCCGGTCCGCCACCGGTTCGCGGAACGCGATCAACTCGTCGCGCCGTGCGCGATAGGCATCGTCAATGCTCGCGAGCCCAAGGGCCGAAACCCCCGTCCGATCCCGCAACGCCGGCACGAGTTCTTCCCATGTAACGCGGACTTCGGCGACAACGTCACCAATCTGCCGCGAAAGCTCGCGCAGATCGCCGTCCAGCTTCTGCACGCCGGTCTCGATCCGCGTTTTGTTCCGCCGCTTCCATCCGAGCGAATCAGAATTGAGCGCCCCGATCTCATCGATAATCGCCGCGAGACGTCCGTCAAGATCGCCGTACCGCGCCGACGCGGACGCGATCTCGCGCGCCGCGTCAGACGGATACTCCGCCCGAAGCGACGCCAAGTCTGTCTCGAGCGACGCCGCCCGATCGGCCGCGACCCAGTCTCGACGAGGGTCCAACGCCGGATCGAGCGAACGGAACCCCTCACGCCCCGCCTCGGTCAGCCAGCGCCGATACAAAGCAAGACTCGGCTCGGTCCCCGAACCGAAGTCACGGAGCGTCTCGCTCTCGTCGTCGAACAACTCGCGTTCGACGCCGCCCCAACCGCCCGTGTCCGCAAGCACGAAGTTCCCGAGAACCGCGACGCCCTCTTCGAGATCATCGAGGGCCGCCATGGTCTGCGCGATCGCCGATTCCCCCGGACCGATGCCCGAGGCGACCTGCCGCGCCCTGAGTTCAACAAACCCAGCAAACCGCACCAGCAACGGATCCTCCGGATCCCCGTCGTCCGTCGCCTCGCCCGCACCAGAGATCTCTTCCGCCCGACCGACGATCGCCCGGTACTTCGACTCGAGCGCGTCCATCTCGCCCGACACCTCGACCATCGCCGCCAGTTCGCGCCCAAGGGTGGAACCGAACCGATCCAATGTCAGCGGGGCAACAGCTTCATCCAGCGTCGACGCCGCGCCCGACCAGCCCCGCTCGTCGCGCCACATCGAACGGAGGTCGCCCGCCCGATCCAGCACCGCCCAAGACTCGATCGCCGCGACGACCCCGGCAACAGTGCTCGACGCTTCGTTGATCTGGGCGTTGACCTGCGTCTCCCCCTCGAACAACTCGAAATTCGCGTCGACCCACCCGAGCACCTCGTCAAAGTCGCCGACCGCCGAACCCGCCCCCGTCACCGCGATCGGGTTCAACTCGCTGACGTCCTTGGCCATAAGGGGCTCGACAACCCCGGAAACAAGCGTCGGATCCGACTCGAGCGCGGACCTCAACTCCGCGCGACGCTCCAGGTCATTCCGGAACTTTACGAGCCACGCACCGGCGTGCCCGCACCACGCCTCGAGCGCGGCGCGGTCCAGGTTTGCGACGCGCACCGGCTCAGTCTCAGGCGGAGGCTTCAAGAACTGCCACGCCGCGACGCCGCCGGCCCCAAGCGTTACCAAAGCCACCGCCGCGCCGATCAGCAGCCCGCCGCCGCCCCTCTTCTCGCGGGTGTTGATCCGCGCGACCTGCTCGAGAACGCCAGACGCGGTCAGCGAAGTCGCCCCGACCTCAAGCCCCGGATCCAAGAGCGTGTTCGCGAGCGCCAGGAAACCCGAAGAACTCCGACCGAGTTGACCGAACGCGCTGCTCTCCTCAAGCGGGTAACCCGCCGTCGCGCGATACGTCTCGTGCACCACGAGTTCATACACCAGCCGACCGACCTGCCGGAGATCGGGTTCGGCCCCGCCGATCGCGTCGTCACCCAGCGGCGCATCGAGAACCACCCGCCAACGACCGCCGACACCACCCGCCGGATCGAAGAGCACACGCCCCGGATCGATCGCGCCGTGCCCGCGCCCGACCGCTTCGAACGCCGCGACCGCTTCGAGAACCCCAGACACCAGCGCCTTCAACGCGGCACCGGTCGGACGGACCCTCGCCTCGATCAGGTCGCTCGCCCTGAGCGGGAACAACTCGATCACGCGGTAGGCGCCCTCAGAAGACACCCCGAGATCCATAAGCCGAGGCACACGCCCATCGGTCTGGGAAGCCAATCGCTTCTGAGCGATAGCCGACGTCAGAAACGACCGCGTCAACTCGTCGGCCCGTTCTACCCCGACCACCGCCGCATCCGGGCAGCACGCCGCGATCAACGCGCCGCGCTCGCCCGAGGCACGAAACCACGACACACCCGCACCGCCCGACCCGAGAGAGGACGACGCGACAAATTCGCCGAAGCTTCTGCCCCCAGTCTGATTCATGACCTCGGGATTCCGCGAAGGCAGACGAAGCGAAACAAACGCTCCATCACGCAGCCTCGATCATCAAGGCGACGTCGGCGCTTGTTGCTCGGTCGTCACCACCAGCCCAGACTGACGAACCTCGACATCGATCTGAGAGCCCAACCAGACGTCCGAAGACAGAGGCAACACCAGCCGCCTCGGATCAGCATCGCCCGGGAGCGATCCGCTCACACCGGGCAAGTTCACGAGGATGAACATCTGGTCAGCCCCCTTCTGGTTCCAAGTCTTCCAGACCGCGTCAGACTTCGGCACCGTCTTCGGGACCGTGTCAGCCTGCGTGAACACCACCGTCCGCTTCGGGAAGGTCGTGCGGATCTCGTCATTGGCCGAGAAGTACGCCCGGAGGTCCTTCTGGTTCAGCAACGCCGCCTCGGTCGGGTTCGCGCCAACGACATCGACCTCGAGCGTCGGAACGCGTCCGCTCGCGACCCAAGCGTCATCCAAGGCAACCCGCACGTCATACCGCGCGCCCCCGCCGCAACCGGCCAGCCCCCCGGCAAAGACAACAGCAACCAACACCATCAACGACTTCCATGTCCGCATGCTTGACCTCAATCCAGGCCCCCGAAACACGGGTCCACAACACGGGTCCGGAGTGACGAGACCTCCGAACATCAATACAGGTCGCGCCGCAAGCCACCCGTCAGACTCGCGCGATGCTACACAAACCGGGCATGCACCGTTCCGACCATCGTGAAATCACCGGGGACACACCCGAGTTTCAGTCGCGTTCGGTGCTGGAGCCCTACGCTTAATATCTTGGATGGTCTTTATGACCCAACGCGTATTCGGAGACAAAGCGTGAACGAGCAAACGACGCGGACGACGGTTCTTCTCGTCGACGATCACGGCCTCGTCCGCGACTCGCTCTCCGCTTGGTTGCGGTCCCAGCCCGACCTCCACGTCGTCGCCACCGCGAACAACGCCGAGAACGGACTCGAAGCCGCGCTCCAGCACCATCCCGACGTCGTCGTGTTCGACATCGACATGCCCGGGCGCATGAGCTTCGACGTCGCCAAGACCCTGCGTTCGAGGCTACCCGAGTCGCGAATCGCGTTCCTATCTGCTTTCTGTCACGACCGCTACATCGAGCAAGCGCTCGCCGTTGAAGCCGCCGGCTACATCACCAAGTCCGAATCGCCCGACGCCGTCGCCGATGCGATCCGCTCCGTCGCCGCCGGCGGGGCCTACTTCAGCCCCGACGTTCAGGACCGGATCATCGTCGATGCCAGAGGGGTAACGCTCGCCGGCGATCGCACCCGCGCATCCACGCTGTCCCCGCGCGAACTCGAGGTGCTCCGCTACATCGCTCGTGGACTCTCCAAGAAAGAGATCGGCGCCACCATGCACATCTCGGTCAAGACCGTCGACAACCACTCGACCAGCCTCATGGCCAAGCTCGACGTGCACGACCGGGTCGATCTCGCCCGCTACGCCATCCGCGAAGGCCTCGTCGAGGCCTAGCGCGTCTTCGATGAACGTGTAGCGCCGTAAACTCAGCTTTCTCGACCGGAAGCCCGTCAGACTGACTCCGGCGCGGGTTCCGCAAGCGAGTATGCGGCCGGGGGCCGATACGGAGCAATCGAACCTGCTCGAGCCACAAGATCCGAACACAAAGCGATTAAGCAAAGCGTCGAAAGAAACATGCCGCTCGTTCCTTTCGGCCCGAGCGGCACCGAGGAGAGGAAGAAAGGAGTCGGCCGCGGAACGGCTCGCACACCAGCCGTCCGCATGCGACCCGCCGCTCTCACGGGCGGTCATCCTTGACCTCGGGCCGCTCGACCACCCGGACAATCCACGCGCCGTCCACACCTTTCGCCCGTCAGGCAATCTCGGCAGTACATTCACATCTTGAGTCGTCAACCGGGCCTACTTCGCGTCCCATCACGAGCCTGGGTCGTACAGAAACACTCTGTCCACAGAGTTGTCCACTCGCGGTATCACCACTTTGGGGCGGTGTTGCTGGTACTCGTCATCGTCCATCAGCGCGAAGTGCATGACAATGACCCGATCACCAGGCTCACAGAGCAAGGCCACCGCCCCGTTGAGCTCGATCACGCCGCTGCCGGGCTCGCCGCGAAAGACGTAAGTCTCGAAGCGTTCACCATTTCGGCAGTTGGCCACCAAGACCTTATCGCTCACCCGCATCCCGCTCGCCTCGAGCAAATGCGCATCGATCGTGATCGAGCCCACGTAGTCCGGGCGCCCCGCGGTCACCGTCGCCATGTGGATCTTGCTGTGGAGTACCGGTCGAAGCATCACTCACCTATTCATGCGGTCGGGTCACGACCCCCGCTCATTTCGGACGCAAATCTCGCCGAAAGCCTTTCCAAAGTGCCGAAACGAGAAGGAGCTCGTCGGGGTTGTCCCAATGAACGCATTCTCTCAGCACAACTCGAGCCCGAGGCCAGCGAACACATGAATCACACCTTGCACGCCCCCGTCAACCCCGCCCGTCAACCGAAGCCGGCAAACGAGCGCGAGCATCGGCGCCCGAGCCCGATCGTCACGCTCCCCACCGTCGACACCACCGACTTCTCGAGGCGTCCGTTCGGTCGCTGCGGCCTTCTCCCTCCGCAGCCCGCCAACGAGCGCCCGCTCGCCGCGAGCTAGAGCGTCTTCACTGAACGCGTAGCGCCACGAATTCAACTATCTCGACCGGAAGCCCGCCGTATTGACTCCGGCGCGGATCCGCAAGCGAGTGTGCGACCGGAGGCCACTTCGGAGCGATCAATCCTGCTTTAGGCAAGCGGCCTCACCCGCTCACAGCAGTTCGATAATTTCGAACTGCTTGTCGCCTCTCGGCGCCTTCACGCGGATCACCTCGCCGACCCGCGACTTGAGCAGCGCCTCGCCCATCGGGCTCGACGTCGTAACCTCGACGAAGTCATCGTTATCGTCGCCGCTCGCCTCGCCCACCAGCCGGTAGACGTCCTCGCGTCCGGTCTTCTTGTCCTTGAGCTTCACCGTCGACCCCAAGAACACAACCGCCGCCGACTTCGCAAACTCCGCGTCCACAACCTGAGCACCAGCCAAGCGTTCCTCAAGCCGGCGAATCTCCGCCTCTTCGAGCCCCTGCTGCTCGCGCGCCGAGTGGTACTCCGCGTTCTCCTTGAGATCGCCGAGCTCCCGCGCCTCCGCGATGCGGGCGCTGATCTTCGGGCGATTCGCGATCAACTCAGACAACTTGGTCTCGAGTTGTTGCTTCTCTTCCGCTGTGATCATCGACATCCGCAGTCCTCCGAACCGGGGCGACGATATCTCGCCCCATCGAAACAAATCGCCCGCCCCGAGCGGGCGGGCTTGTCAGAGCGGGCGCATCGCGACACGCCCGAGCTTCAACGCTAGGCGCGAGCCGCCTCCGCGGACACCCCCCGAACCCGTCCGCGAGCGCCGGCCCACGCCCACGTCACGCCCACACCGATCCAAACCACCGCGATCGATCGCCAGTGCTCAACCGAAACCTGCGCCGGCCGTCCAGACCACGCCCGGTCACGCGCGACCTCGTACACCCCAGTAATTGGCGACACCATCCACGATTCGCCCCCAAAGACCGACCCCGGCTCCGCCGCAAGCCCGCCGCCGAATCCCAGCGCCAAAAACACCGCCGGCACCATCAGCACGAGCCCCAGCCACCCGAACAGCGCCGCCGATCGGATCCACGTCGAACCCGATTGTCCGCCCAAAGCCAACCCCACCAACAACCCGCCCACAACGCCGGCCCAACCGAGCAGCAACGCCGACAACGCCGCGGCGACCTCCACCGGCCACCACGCCAGGATCACGTGCGGCCAGATCAGCAGCATCGACGGACAGAGCAACACCGCGGCATCAGTCACAAACGCGCGGATCGGCGTCTTCGGCCAGACCTGGCTCAACCGGAGCAAAGGCCAGAGAACGAACAGCCCAACGGATACCAGGACGACGAGCCGCACCGCCGCCGAGCGATACGCCGAGGGGTCGGCCGCGGCCATCGCCGTCGGCCCGAACGCGAAGATCGACGCGGCCATGAGGTACAGCATCCACCCGAGCGCCAGCCCCCGAGGCTCGGCCCGTCGGTGCGACCAGTCCTTACGCCCCTTTGGCGTCTTCCCAAAGAGATCGCGCTCCGCCCCACCAGATTCGGTTGACGATGCGCCGTCACTCACGTCCGCACGATAGGTTCGCCGCCGTCACTCGCGATACGCGTCCATCCCGTCGCACGAGCACACGAGGTTTCGATCGCCGTACGGGTTATCCACCCGACCCACCGGCGGCCAGAACTTCCGGTCTCGGAGGTGCGCCGCCGGGTACGCCCCGAGCGACCTCGGGTACGCCCGGTCCCACTCGTCGGCGCTCACCGCCGCCGCCGTGTGCGGCGCGTGCTTCAGCGGGTTGTCCTCGCGCGACCACTCGCCCGATTCGATCTTGCCGATCTCCTTTGCGATCGCAATCAACGCGTCGCAGAACCGGTCGAGCTCGGGCTTCGCCTCGCTCTCGGTGGGCTCGATCATGAGCGTGCCGGGCACCGGCCAGCTCATGGTCGGCGCGTGGAAGCCAAAGTCGATCATCCGCTTCGCGATGTCATCGATCTTGATCCCGGCCGACTTATCGAACGGGCGACAATCGATCACGAATTCGTGCGCCACCCGCTCGTTGCGGCCGGTGAAGAGCACGTCGTAGTGCTCACCTAACCGTTTGGCCATGTAGTTCGCACTCAAGATCGCGACCTCGGTCGCCTTGCGAAGCCCCTCGGCTCCCATAAGCGCGATGTACATCCACGAGATCGGCAAGATGCTCGCGCTGCCGAACGGCGCCGCAGAAACCGGGCCCACCGTCGCCTCTTCACCGGGCTTGAGCGCGATCGGGCGCACCGCCGAGTGGACCGGGATGTGCGGCCGGAGTTCTTCGGTCACCCCGATCGGCCCCATGCCCGGGCCCCCACCGCCGTGGGGGATGCAGAACGTCTTGTGGAGGTTCAGGTGGCATACGTCGGCGCCGATGTCACCCGGCCGGCAGAGCCCGACCTGAGCGTTCATGTTGGCCCCGTCCATGTACACGTACCCGCCGTGCTCGTGCACCAGCGAACACACCTGCGCGATGTGGTCCTCGAAGACGCCGCACGTGCTTGGGTAGGTCACCATCAGCGCCGCCAGATCCGAAGAGTGCGCTTCAACCTTCGCCCGCAGGTCTTCAAAGTCGATCGCGCCATCATCGGTGCTCTTGATGACAACTACGTTCATGCCCGCCATCACGGCCGAAGCGGGGTTCGTCCCGTGCGCACTCTCGGGCACCAAGCACACCGTCCGACCGGTCTCGCCCTTGGCGTCCAGACACGCGCGGATCGCCAGCAGCCCCGCATACTCACCCTGCGCCCCGGCGTTGGGCTGAAGGCTCACCCCGCTAAAGCCGGTGATCTCCGCGAGCCACCGCTCGAGCTGGGTCATCATCTCGCGATACCCATCCCATTGCCCCTCGGGCGCGAACGGGTGGATCGACCCGAACTCGGGCCACGTGACCGGGATCATCTCGCTCGTCCCGTTGAGTTTCATCGTGCACGAGCCCAGGGCGATCATGCTGTGCACCAGGCTCAGGTCTCGCCCCTGCAGTTCGAAGATATACCGGAGCAGCTCGGTTTCGCTGTCAAACTCGCTGAAAATCGCGTTGGTGAGATAGGCGCTCGTCCGCTCGAACACCGGCGGGATCTCGGTGTGCGCCTCTTCGAGAAGGCGATCAACATCGACCGCGCTCGCCCCGAAGCACTCAAGAACATCGCGCACCAGAGCACGGTCCGACGTCTCGTCGAGCGTGATCCCGATGCTCCCGTCTCCGTAATCCCGTAGGTTGATCTCACGCTTCGCCGCCGCGTCGATCACGGCGCCGACCGTCCGTGCCGTCGGCGCGATACGCAGGGTGTCGAACACCAACGCGTCGCCGGTGTCCACCCCGAGCTTCTCGAGCCCCGCTCGCAGCGACGAGGTCAACGAGCGAACGCGCGTCGCGATGCGCTTCAGGCCGGTCGGCCCGTGATAACAGGCGTAGAACCCCGAGATCACCGCCAGGAGAACCTGGGCCGTGCAGATGTTGCTGGTCGCCCGGTCGCGTCGGATGTGCTGCTCGCGGGTCTGGATCGCAAGACGCAGCGCCGCGTTCCCGTCGACGTCCTTCGACACGCCCACGATCCGCCCGGGCATCCGCCTGACATGCTTCTGCGCTGTCGCGAGGAAGCCCGCATGCGGACCTCCAAAGCCCATCGGCACCCCGAACCGCTGAGCGCTGCCGACCGCGATGTCAGCCCCCCACTCGCCCGGGGGCTTCAGAAGGCACAGCGACAACAGATCGCACGCGGCGACGACCTGCGTGCCCACCGCGTGAGCCCGCTCGCACAGGCCGGTGTAGCACTCGACGCGGCCGTCGGTCGTCGGGTACTGGAGAAGCACACCAGCGAATCCATCTTCGCTGTCCAGATCGATCCCGCTCGCCGCACCGACGACGAGGTCGATCCCAAGGTACGTCGCCCTGGTCCGGACCACGTCGATCGTTTGTGGGTGACAGTCGTCGGCAATGAAGAAACGCCTGGGCTTACTCGCAGCGATGTTGACGCACATCGCCATCGCCTCAGCCGCCGCCGTCGCTTCGTCAAGGAGGCTGGCCTGAGCGATCTCCATCCCGGTCAGGTCGCCGACCATCGTCTGGAAGTTTAAGAGCGCTTCGAGCCGCCCCTGAGCGATCTCGGGCTGGTAGGGCGTGTACGCCGTGTACCACCCCGGATTCTCGAGAACATTCCGGAGGATCACGTTTGGCGTGATCGTGCCGTGATACCCCTGCCCGATGCACGACCGCCAGACCTTGTTCTTCGAAGCGATCGACTTCAGCTCGTTCAGCAGGTCGTGTTCGCCCCTGGGCGTCCGACCCGCCGGCGCGGTCAACCGCAGCTCACGACCCAAGCGGATCGACTCGGGCACAACGTCAGCGATGAACGACTCCATTGAGCTGTACCCGAGCGAACCGAGCATCTCACCGATCTCGGCCTCGTTCGGTCCGACGTGGCGAGGTACGAAGCCATCGGACCAATCAAGGATCGAGGCCCCCACGGCCCTGGCGTCCCCGGGCATCGATCCAAGCTCCGGACGAACGGTCGACACTCGGGATTCGATCATGCTCGCCTCCGGACGGCTCGAAGCGGTCGATGTCATACAGCCTCCTGCTGGTCAGTCGTCAAAGTGCGCGCCACCGGCATCCCCCGGCCCTGTGCGCTACACGCCCGCAGACTCTAGGTTCGGAACCCGCCGCCGCTAGGATTCTCCTCCTCCCCGGGTCTCGGGGTTGATTCAACGCTCGTCGTCCAAGGGAGTTCCCCCGCATGCCGAACCTCACCCGTCCGCTCGCTCGCGCCCTCGCCCTTACCGCTCCGGCGCTGCTCCTCGCGTGCGCCAGCAACCCCGCTCCCCAGACCAACTCCGGTGACGCCCAGAGCGGAACGCCAACCACCGGCGTGGCGAACGAGGCGGCGACGCCGCCAGCGACCGCCGCGACCGCGGACCTCGGGCTCGAACTTGGATTTGAATTCAGCTCCGCCATCCTCGACATGTACGAGCGGCACATCACCACGCTCGCCGACCCCGTCGTCATGACCGGTCGATTGCCCGGGACCGAGGGCATCGAGACCGCGGCCAGCTACATCGAAGACCATTTCGCCTCGCTCGACCTCGAACCGGCCTTCCCGAAAATTCGAGAGTCCGAGGGTTCGTTTGTTATCGTCGATTCGGATCGCAGCTACCGCCAGCCGTTCGACGTCGGCGGCGGCGCGAAGCTGGAGATCGATCGCTTCTACGCCCGTTCGCCCTCCGGCGCTCGCTCGGTCTTCACGCCGGAAGAGCAATACAACGTCGTCGGCTACGGCGTCTCTGGCCTGGCCGAAGGCCCCATCGCGTTCATCGGATACTCGATCGACAACGGCGCCGACGGATACGACAGCTTCGTGACCCCCGACGGTGAACTCGACGACCTCACAGGCCACGTCGCGCTGCTCCTCCGCTTCGAACCCCACGACGACACGGGCGCCTCGAAGTTCGCCCAAGCCGGCTGGTCGGCCGCCGCCGCGCTCCAGCCCAAGTTCCTCAACGCTGTCCAGCGTGGCGCCGAAGGCGTCATCATGGTCACGCCCGCCAGCGTCGACGACCCCAGGGGCAAAGCGCTCGAGTCGATCGCGACCACCAGCCGCGGACGACCGCTCGCCGACCTCCCGGTTTTGCACGCAACCCCGGACGCGGCCAACCTCCTTTTCGAAGCCACCGGTGCCGGCGTCACCATCGAAGACCTCATCGCGAGCGCCAACGACCTCGAGGCCCAATCCGCGCGTGTCTTCGATCGCGGCTCGGTCTCGATCGATGTCGAGATCGACCGGTCGCCCATCTCAACCGACAACGTCGGGGCGATCCTGCGAGGGTCCAGCGGTCTCGAGAACGAGTATGTCGTCATCGGGGGTCACTACGACCACGTCGGCAACGGGCCCTACGGCACCCGTCGCCCGGGCGAGTTGCATCCGGGCGCCGACGACAACGCGAGCGGCACCTCGGGCGTCCTCACCGCAGCGACACTGCTCGCCGATATGTACGACCGCCTGCCCGACGACATGCCCCGCCGCTCCGTTCTCTTCCTGCTCTTCAGCGCCGAGGAAGCCGGCCTGATCGGCTCGCGTTACTACGCCCAGAACGCCATCGCTCCCGCCGACAAGCACCACGTCATGATCAACCTCGACATGATCGGGTCGTACGGAGACGGCCAAGGCATCGAACTCGGCGCCCTCGACTCGGGTGACCGGCTCCGTGAGGTCTTCGCCGAAGCGTTCGAAACCTCGGGCCTCGATTTCGTCCCCGACTCAGGCATCGGCACCGGGCGCTCCGACCACGCCAACTTCGACAGCATCGGCGTCCCCAACGTCTTCCTCTTCAGCGGGCTCACCGACCAATACCACACCCCGGACGACACGCTCGACACGATCGACATCGACGGCGCCGCACGCGTGGCGACGCTGGCGGCCCACATGGCCCTCTCCGCCGCCCTCGACCCAGGCGACATCCTGCACGCCGACGACAAACCCGCACGCCAGGCCATCGGCGGCCCTCTCAGCATCCGTGTGCGCGTCGGGATCGCGCCCGCGACCTACGCCGGCGAGGACGGGGTCGTCATCGGAACCGTCTACGACGACACGTCGGCCGATCTCGGAGGCTTGAAGGAAGGCGACCGCATCATCAAGTGGGGCGACGAGGATGTCACCACCGTTCAGAGTTGGACGCCGATGCTCGCCGGTCACCAGCCGGGTGATGAAGTCGATGTCGTTGTCGTACGAGACGGCCAAGAGATCAAACTGACGCTCGAACTGCAAGCGAGGAACGAGGGCGGGTAGCCGCTCCGAAGCTGCCACGAACGTTAATTAGGAAGACGTGCCGTGTCCGAAGACCATGCGAAAAACGCTAGTTCTCACATGCATCGTGGCGAACACCTCCAGCGCCTTCGCCACGATTACGTTTGTCGGCGTAGCTTGCTCGGCGACCGCGATCGTTCGAGCCGCCGCACGCGGTCGACTGTATCGCTAGGCACGACCGGCGATGACGCGCCCGACGCGCCGCGACCAACGAAAGACCCAAAACACTCGGTAGACTACCCGGCGCAGGTACGAAGATACTCAGAGAGATATCGCCCCCGGCAGAACTATAAGACTCCGAAAACAACATGTACTCACCAGGCTGGAGCGTCCCGGACGCGACCAGCGTCGGCACGTAAGCGGAGTCTAGATAGCCACTAGCTACGAAAACCGAGTGACCTCCGACTTCACGCAACCCAGTCGAACCGGCGCCTAGATCGTTACTGAACGAGAAACTGTTCAGCGTCAGCTCAAACTGCATCTCCGACTCGACCATGAATGTCATCGACGCAAAGGCGTCAAGGTCGTCCTGGAAATCGAACACATATCCAGGCGACATGTCGGTGGATATCCTCGCGTACACTCCCCCACCATCGAGATTTTGAGCGATGCCGGTCACCCGAGCGTACTGCCTTGGCGCCGTGAAGTCGTCCGGCGAGCCGCCCATCGCCGCACGATCGAACGGAATGGTCTCGAAACCGCCCTGGATGTCGAACGACTCGTTCACGCCGGTATTGATGTACCCGTCGTACTGATCGTCCACGTTGGCTGCGAATCGAAACACCGCCCCCGACACCTGGGCGTGCGCCACGCTCGCGAGCCCAGCGCAGAAAATCGCTCCGCCGAACAATGCTCGTTTCGTGTGTACGCTCATCCCAGTATTCCCATATTTCGGCTGATATCCCAGCGAGATTCGAAACTACACTTCAGAAAAATGCCATTAGATACGCATCATCGCAAGAAATCTGTCACTTTTAAATCAAGGAAGGACGAGCGCTGCGAGATCCGCGGATGAAATTCAATCGTCTCGCGACGCCCCACCCCGCTCAACAAGCAACTCACGCACGGCGACGAGCGCATCCTGATCGCTCGACAAACCTGCAAATGTCGCGTCGAGCGGCGTGTACCCGTTAGCATCCCCAGCGTTCACCTCGGCCCCACCGTCGAGCAGTAGTTCCGTGATCTCCGCATTCGCGACCGCTGCAGCCCAGTGAAGGGGCGTACCACCGAAGTCGTCCCGGGCCCTCACCTCGAGATCGACGCCCACCCCGATGAGCCACTCAACGGTTTCCGCCTGACCCGAGATCGCCGCGACGTGCAAAGGGGTCCCACCCGACCCCGGAACACCCTCGGCCACGAACGTTGCTTCGAGATCAACGCCGAGCGCAACCGCGGCCCGCAACGAATCGACGCGTCCTTCAGACGCAGCGAGCCAGATACTGTCGTCCTCCGGAGGTATCGAACTCGAAGATTCGCCGCAACCAACGAGAACGGCGGTCATAAGCGAACCGAACAGCATTGCTTTGTATCTCATCAGACATCTCCGATGACGTGTGTTACCGGGAAACCCGACACGACTTTATCCGTGCCCGGGTGATTCAACGCACGAACCACCGGAGCCGCCAGTGCCCGCTCTCGTTCACGATGTCCATGCCCGAGAAGTAGAGCTGGGGACCGGGCCTGACCTGGAGGCGGTACACCCCACCGCCGACCGCCTTCATCACCATCCCTGGAGTGAACTCACCCTGGGGCATCCGGCTGAACATCGTGCGGATCGCCCGCTGCCTGGGCTCGAGCATGTCGTACGCCTCTCGGGGGTCTATGCCCCGCTGGCGAAACTCGTTCCGCGTTATGTCACTCAGGACCTGCTCAGCAAAGAGTTCGCGTTCACCCTCCTCGAGTGTCCACGTGACGTGATACATCAGGTCGCGCCCGCTCCGACTCAAGAGCGTCCTGTTCCCGTCTTCGTCCTCCAGGACAAGCGGGCGGCCCGACTCCTCAACCTCGTCGATGCTCCCCGCAATCTCAGGCGGCAACGTCGCGCCACGAGGCGCCGTCACAGTCTCCTGCGTGCGCGAGCCCGGGAGCCCGCCCATGAGAGGACGCCACTTCACCACGCGCTCTTCGACACACCCCATCGACACGATCGCCACACACGCCAAACCCAAGGCTCGGACGCACCACCGCGTCACACCGTTGCCCCGAAAACCTCGTCCGTCACGCGACCGCCAGCCACGTGGACAACGTCAGGGTCGGATTCGCCGCGGCGCCAGCCATCGTGGACACGCAGCGTTTGGTCTTGGCTGCCGAAGTCGGTCCGGGTGTGGCACCCTCGTGTCTCGGTGCGCCACGTCGCCGACCGCGCAACCAACGCCGCCGTGAGAAGCATGTTCTGCGTCTCCCAGCCGACCGGTTCGTCGAAGATCTTGTCGAGCGTGTACCGGCCCCAGAAGTCGAGCATTTCGGCGACGTCGCTGAGCCTGGCCCCCGTCCGCTCGATGCCCACGTTGCGCCACATCGCCGAGCGGAGACTCGAACGCACGTCGGTCAGATCGAGCTCAGCGTGATCGCTCGGCCGGATGTCGCTGACAATGTTCACCGGACGGGGCGGCTCGCCGGCCGCCTGCGTCGCGGCTTCGCTCGCGAGAGCCCCGGCGCGAGCACCGATCACCAGACCCTCAAGCAACGAGTTGCTCGCCAGGCGATTCGCGCCGTTGAGCCCGCTGGCCGCCGTCTCGCCGACCGCGAGCAAACCGGGGACGTCCGTACGGCCCGAATCATCCGTGCGCACGCCGCCGATCATGTAATGGGCCGCCGGATGAACGGGAACGAGGTCCTTCGTCGGATCAAGACCAAAGCGGCTCAGCAGCGCATGAATCCCAGGGAAGCGTGCTTCAAACCCATTAAGATGTCGGCAGTCGAGCCAAACGTGCGTGCCGCCGTGCGAGGCGATTCTTCGGACGATGCCGCGCGTCACAACATCGCGTGGCGCGAGCTCGGCAAGTTCATGGGCCTCGACCATAAACCGAAGCCCCGCGTCATCGACAAGGTGGGCCCCCTCGCCCCGGACCGCCTCCGTAATGAGCTTGCGGTTCGCCCCGGGCAGGTAGAGCGTGGTCGGGTGGAACTGCACAAAGGACGCGTCGGCCACAGTCGCCCCGGCGCGGTACGCCATCGCCAGCCCGTCGGCCGTCGCCTCTCTCGGGTTCGAGGTCTCGCGATACAGCTGGCCCGCCCCACCGCTGGCGAGGATGGTCGTGCGAGACCAGATCATCTGAAGACCATACTTGCGGTGGTAGGTGATCGCCCCGAGCACCGGGCTCCCCGGGTCGGTCCCGGGTGTGATCAAGTCGAGCGCAAAGCACGCCTCAAAGATGCGCACACCTGGCGTTTGGCGACACTTCGAGGTCAGGGACGTCTGAACCGCCTTGCCGGTCGAATCACCGCCGGAATGGTAGATCCGGCTCGCCGAGTGCCCGCCCTCTCGCCCTCGAGCCAGCGTGTCCCCGGACCCATCGAAGGCGCACCCCCATTCGATCAGCTCGCGGACGCGCTCGGCGCCCTCGGTCACGACGGTGCGCACGACCGGCTCATCGCACAACCCGCCTCCGGCAACGAGCGTGTCGCGAACGTGCGCTTCGAACGAATCACCCTCGGCCACGCTCCCATCGAGCACCGCGGCGATGCCGCCCTGAGCCCAAGCGGTGTTGGTGTGCTTGAACCCGCCCTTGCTTAGAACGATGACGTCGTGTTCCCCGTCCCCCGCCGCCTCGATCGCGGCCCGCGCACCGGCCACGCCGCCACCGATGACGAGTGTGTCGGTAAAAATCTGGGGCAGCAACGTCGACCGAAAGGGAATCAGGTACCGACGTTGATCGAAAAGCCCGTTCATGCGCACGACTCAGTTATCCGTGCCGCCGGCGTCCTGGTTGCCGACACAACCGCACCCTTCGCCGCATCCGCCCGGAACACAGGCGTCACCCTCGGGCTTCGGCCCGAGCAGTCGTTCCGCCTTCGCGTTGAGAAACGCCGCGTGATGCTCGACGTGCCAAGTGTGCATAGCGACCAGATCGTGGACGGTGACGGGCCCCGAAGTCGGGTGCATCGCCCGGCGTTCCCACTCATCGGGTTCAATCTGATACAGCACCGCCCCCAGGGTCTGCCGCAACGCATGGATCGATGCGGCCATCGCGCCCATCGGCGTCGCGATGCGAGACCCATCCGGACGAGCGGCGCCGTACAGCGGGCTCGCCAAGAACGCGTGCTCGTCGAAATTCTCAAGCACCGGGCCGTCCTCGGCCATCGTCCGACGGATGCGATAGCCGTACACCAGTTCAGCGTCCATCAGGTGGGCGAGCAACGCACGGCAGCTCCACTCACCGACACCCTCGGCCGAATCCCACACGCGGTCCGACTGCTCGGGCATGAGTTGCAGAACGCGCGGGTCGAAGCGCTCGACGCCTAGCCGGAGCCGACCGACGAGCGTCTGGCGATCGAGGCCGCGGATCGCGTCGAGGTCGGGAAGACTGAGCGAGGACGCGGCCTGAGGCGAGGCAGATTCGGACATAGGTAAGACCCCAAGGATGCCAGCAGCGCGATTCCAGGGCCCGTTGCCCGAACGCCTTGCTCCGGAGAACCCTACGCGCCGGATGCCCGGCAGGGTATCCTCCGGCACGCATGCCCCAGGACCCCCCGCCAAACCTCGACGGCGCCTCACCGGCCCACTCACGCCCGAGCCCCGCCCCCGATGAGGGCGGGCTCACCGAGCCGATGCTCGCGCTCCGGGTTGTCCCGATGCCCCGCGATACCAACGCGTACGGAACGATCTTCGGCGGCGTCATCATGTCGTACATCGACCAGGCGGGCCTCGTCGAGGCGATCCGGCACGCCCCGTGCGCGTGGGTCACGGCCTCGATCGAGCGGATCGACTTCGACGCCCCGGTGCAGTTGGGCGACGTGGTATCGCTCTATACCAAGACGGTGCGGACCGGTCGCTCGTCGATCCGGATCAACGTCGAGGTCGAAGCGATGCGCCGCCAGACCAAACACATCGATCGAGTGACGACCGCGACACTGACCATGGTCGCGGTCGATTCCCAAGGCAAACCGACGCCCTTTCGCGATGCGTCGGATCCCGCCTGTCCGCCACCCAGCGCGTAAGGACGCCCCGCCTTGTTCTTCGGCAAGAAGAAGAAATCAACAGAACCCGCCCACGCGGAAACCGGCAGGGACTTGCTCCAGTCGCACCACTTCGCAGCAAAGCTGTCCAACGGGGTCGTTCTCGGAGAGGTCAGATGCGAGCAGATCACCGAACGGGAGTCGACGCTCGTGCTCGACGAGATCATCCAGGCGACGACCGAAGCCGGGTCGGCGAAACTCGTCATCGATATGAAGCACGTGGGTGTCTTGGCGTCGGCCGGCATCGGCACGCTTGTTCAGGCCCACAAGCGACTCAAAGCGGGCGGCGGAGGGCTCGCCATCTACAACCTCTCCGAGGACATAGAGCAGGTCATGAAGCTCACCCGGATGGACAAGCTCTTCGGGATCGAATCCTCCAAAGACGCGGCAATCGCGAGTCTCTCGTGACCTTTGCATAGACCGGAGACCCTTGCGATGAGCGATTTCGACGGACGGCTCGTGCTGGCGCGTCGTGTTTCGGCCGGCAACGTCGACACGGCGGAGGCCACCATCCGCCCAGACGCGATCACCGAGCCCGAGTGCACCGAATTGCTCATCGAACTGACCGAGGTCATCCGGACCATTTCACCCCGGGTCGCGATCGGATGCGGGCGTCTCTCGCACGTCTCGAGTGCGGTCCTCGGGACGATGATCCGTGTGCGGAACCGCGCGCGTGAGAAAGGCGGGGGCATCTGCCTCTTCGCTCTCCCGCCCGAAGTGCAATCGGTGATCTCTCTGACACGCCTCGACTCGGTCTTCCCGATCGCCGACACCGGCGCCGACGCGGTCGCGTTGCTCGCGAAGGCGGGCGATGACTGAGCCGGCGTCGACGCGACGCACCCGGTTGGGTGTCTTTGTCTCCGGCTCCGGACGCACGATGGTCAATCTCGTCAAGCGTTCGAGAGACGGCCGCCTCGACGCGGACGTGGGGATCGTCATCGCGTCGCGCGACCGCGGAGCGCTCGGACACGCGCGCGGCCTAGGCGTCCCGAGCGAACTCCGCCCGGGGGAGTTCTCGCCGGCCGACGTCGATGCGTTGGTGGCCGAACACCAGATCGACTGGATTGTGCTCGCCGGCTACCTCCGCAAGTTCCCGATCACCCCGCGCGTCGCCGGGAGGGTTGTCAATATTCACCCGGGGCTGCTGCCCGGTGACGGAAGCCCCGGACCGTTCGGCGGGCCGGGCATGCACGGGATCGCCGTGCACCGGGCGGTGATCGATGCCTACGCAAGAGGCGAAATCACCGAGTCGGGCTGCACCGTCCACCTCTGCGACGACGGCTACGACAGCGGGCCGGTCGTGCTCCGCAAGACCTGCAAGGTGCTCGCGAGCGATAGCCCAGAAACGCTTGCTCAGCGAGTATTTGCGCTCGAGCTCGACGCGTACCCCGAAGCGTTGCAACGCCTCATCACCGAGAGCCGTACAAGAAAGTGATGCTCCGTCTCGCCAGCGCGATCTTTCTCGTGTCGATCACGAGCCTCGCGGCTCCGGCGCAGGACAGTGTCGAAGCAGAGATCGAACGGCTCGCCGAGTCGCTCGCGACGCGGTCGAAAGCGAGGGCCGAGTCAGCGCGGCTCGGCGCCGAAGCCCGGGCGGCGCTGAACGACCGCGACTTGCCAAAGGCGAAGGAACTGCTCTTCGAGCGGATCGAGGTCGACCCTCAGAACTTCGTTCCCTGGTACAACCTCGCGTGCGTCTTCAGCATCGAGAATCAACTCGACGAATCGGCGAGAATGCTGGGTCGTGCCGTCGAACTCGGGTTCATCTCCAAAGAAACCCTCGAACGCGACTCGTGGCTCGCGAATGTCCGCAAGACGCAGTTCTACTCGGATCTGATCGCGAACTGGCCAAAGGTCCTCGAGGCCCGTCGCGACGCCCAGGTCGCGACAGTACGACGGTGGCTCGACGGCCCGGTGGAGCGGTCCGTCGCCGAAGACCTCAGGCTCGACATCCTGTCGCACTACGACCCGAAATCGACCGCGATGGCGATCGACAATCTGCGGGACGTCGCGGCGTGGGCAGAGTCAATCTCACCCGAACTCTTTGGTGTCAAACCTGACGACCCCTGGACGGTCGTGCTGCTCCCTGAGCGGCGCGACTTTACGAAGTGGGCCGTGGCCACGTACGGACCCGACGCGATCCGACCCAACGCCGGAATCGCGGGCGCCTACGCACACGACCACCGACGGCTCGTCGCCAACGATCTGGGCCCGACGCTTCGGCACGAGTTCTTGCACGTCTTGCATTGGCGGGGCATGGACCGGCTCGATCAGATGCACCCGATCTGGGTCCAGGAGGGACTCGCGAGCCTCGTCGAGGACCTCGATCCCGTCGGCGATGGGCTCAGGCCAGCGCCGAGTCAGCGAACCAACGTCGTAAAGCGGCTCGCGAAGGCGAACAAGCTGCCGACGCTCGAGGAACTCACCGCCCTGACGCACCAGATGTTCTCGTCCAGACGCCCGCTCGCGCAGTACGCCCAAGCCCGGACCTTGTTCTTGTATCTCGATGACAAGAACCTGCTCGGCGAATGGATGCAGACGTACGTTCACGATCCGGAGCACGGGTTCGCCCAAGACGAATCCGGTCTCACGGCACTCGACGTCGTCACCGAGATACCTCGAGAACGCGCACAACGGACGTACAAGACTTGGGTTGCGAGGGAGTTGCCCGAGGCCGCGGAGCGGTTCACCGATCTCCGGGTCAGCCTCGGAGTCGGCCTTGAGCCGGGCGAGGGCGACGGCCCTCGGATCACCAAAATCCCGGGCCGCATCAGGCGCGAGGCGGGGCTTCGAAGAGGCGACTACATCACGTCGATCGATGGGCGCCCGGTCACTCAGACCAACGAGCTTGTTCGTATTTTAGATGGATACAACGTTGGTCAAGTCGTGACGTTGACGTTCCGCCGAGGCAAGCTTCACGGCGAGACAACGCTCACGCTCTCGCGATCGCGCTAGCGCAGGTTTCCCAGGTTCAATCCCCCAGACTTCCGGACCGGGCAAAGTCGCCCGAAGTTGCTCCAATCGTCCTGAATGCACCTCGCGGCGCTTGCTCACCGGAACCGGTAGGGCAACACTACGGAAGTGAGGTGGGCACGCTGTCTCTCAGCGGGCCGATAAGTGAGTGAGTGTCTCTTTCGAGGAGACGGGAGTGAACATGAAGACTATCACTGCGTCCATCGTGGCGGTGACTGCTGGGGCTGCTCTCGCCGCGCCGACGGTCGTCCAGAGCTTTGACCTTTTCGACCACCCGAGCGGGGCCGTCTCGCCGCAGGCGTACGGCCTCCGGTTCGACACCTTCCCCGACGGTAGCGGTGACGACCCTGCGACCTTCTCGTTCGAAGACGCCAACACCGGCGCCTCGAACGTCCGCCTTGACGTGATCGAGGACAACGGCGTCACCAGCCTCCAGATCACCGGCACCATCTGGGGCAACTCGGCCAACAACGGCACCGACTACGGCGTCTTCGACCTCACCGTCATCTACAACGACGTGACGGTCCTCGCCGATGGCTGGCTCTTCACCGCCGAAGAGACCGTCGGCACCATCACCGAGACCGCCGGCACCACCGCCGCCGGTCAGCTCGACGGTGACTCGTTCACCTTCATGAGCAAGTCGAACGGCAGCTACTCGTTCGCCCTCCGCGACGACGGCCACCGCCTCTCGACGAGCGACGGCTGGGTCGGCCGCGGCTGGAACGACCCGAACCCGGACAACTTCGCCAACAACACCTACGACTTCCTCTTCACCGCGACCCCCGGTGGCGGCTTCCCGCCCCCGATTCCGCTGCCGACCGCCTCGGCCATGGGCCTCGCAGGCCTGGGCCTGATCTCGGTCCGCCGCCGCCGCTAATCGCGGATACCACTGTTCGCTCCACGCGGGTCGCCTCATCGGCGGCCCGCGTTTCTTTTTGGATGCCCCCGCCAGGGGTGCAACCGCCCCTGCCTCGCCTCGTATACTCTGCCACACAAAGTATACGAGACCAATCATGCCCTCATCCAAGTCCATCGAACGCGATCTGATGCGTGGCGCCGGCCCAACGGCGGTCCTCCAGACCCTGTCCAAGGGGGAGGCCTACGGGTACGAGCTCGTCGAGGCCCTGAAGCAGCGCACCGACGGCGTGCTCGCGATGGGCCAGTCAACCCTGTACCCGATGCTCTACAACCTTGAGTCCAAGGGGCTTATCGAGGCGGAGTGGAAGGAAGCGCCGAGCGGCCGCAACCGCAAGTACTACCGCCTGACACCCAAGGGTCGGCGCAAGCTCTCCGAGGATATCGAGACGTGGAACGCGTTGGCCGCCGCGATGAAGGCGATCGGTGTGCTCCGCAACGCTCTGCGGCCCCCGACCGGGGCTCCTCCTCTGGCGGGGGGCACTTCATGAAGACCCGGCTCCCCGCCACCGAACCCGATGGATGGTTTGCACGCCTCGCGCGACACCACCTCGACCGCTCGCCCCTGAACCAGTCGTTCCGGCGCCTTCGTGGGAAGCCGACTACGTGGCAGGAGATGCTGACCAACGCCGACCTGCCCCCAGCGATCGACGGCGCCGTTCAGCGGATCGCGCGAAAGACCCGGGTGATGCCCTTCGAGCGGGCGACGTTCGTCGCAGAACTCATCGGGCACTGCCAAGACGGCCTCGACGCCGGAACCGACCCGGAAGACCTCGCGCGGGGGCTCGGTCCTCCTTCAAAGGTCGGAAAGCTCGCCGGTCGCGCGCTGCGCCGCAAGAGACCGGCCGTCGTGAGGCCGGTCTTCGCGTTCGTCGCCGGCGTGCGCCGCGGCGTGGTCGCGGTCGTCTCGATCTACCTGTTGCTCGCGGTGTGGTTCTTCGCGCGGAGCCCGGAGATCACTGTTGATCACGTGGCCGAACTCAACGCCCCGTTTGTCGGCACACCCGAGCGTGATCGCGCCTTCGGACTCGTCGGCGATGTCGCGAAGGGGATCAAGGAGATCAAGGACGCGCGAGCCCGCGAGATGGGGTACGGGTCGTACGAAGACATCATGCGGGGCGATGAGAACGAGTGGCTGTTCAACTGGCCCGACGGGAGCGACGAAAGCAACGAATCACTGGAACTCGCGCTGCTCGACGAAGCCCACGACATTGTTGCGCTCGCACGCGACGCCGCCGCGCGGCCGCGACTCGGCTGGACGTGGTCCCTCGGAGACGCCTACGACGACGACCCACTCGAAGCGACAATGGTCTCGATCTTGCTCCCCTACGTTGGCGACTATCGGCAAGCGGCGCGTCTGCTCACGCTCGATGCCCGCGCCGCGGCGCGCGATGGTGACGCCGAACGGCTCACACATGACCTCGTCGCGATCGCCGGGCTTGCGCAAGACCTCAACGACGACGGAGCGTTCTTGATCGAGTTGCTCGTGTCGTGGGCGATACTGGCTCAATCGATCCAAGAAACAAACCGTTTGCTCGCCACGTCCCCGGACTTGCTCGACGACGACCAACTCGCGCGGATCGACGCGGCGCTCGACTTCCCGATAACCACGATGGGCGAGTTCGAGCACCGCGTGTACCACGACGTTGTCCAGAGGGCGTACGCCCCCGGACCCCGAGGCCGGTTGACGCGGCAAGGGCTTGGGATCACACAGGCGAGCGGCTACACCGGTCAGCCGCAGCCCACTTCGGCCGAACGAACGCTGCTCATGCTGGGTGGACCGATCATCGCCAGCGTCGTTGTGACAAGAGGCGAGACGCTCGCGTTCCACGAGGAGTTGTTCAAGGCCTACGACGCGGCGGCCCAACGCGTCGTGGTCGCGGAAGCGGACTGGCAAGGGATCAGCGATCTGTACGAAGAAGGGATCAGTTTCCGCGACCCCATCGCGTCTCTGCTGCTCCCCGCCCTTGGCAAGTCACTCAACAGTCTTCAGCAGATCCGTACGAGACGCGACGCGGCTCGCCTCACCATCGCGGCCCACCGCTTCCGTCTCGCAAACGGCGCGTTTCCTGCCGATGCATGCGAATTGGTCCCGAGCTATCTCGACCGGATCCCACCGGATCGATTCACCGGCGAGGCGATGACCTACCGGGCCGAAAAAGGCGCCCCCATCGTCTACGTGACTGGGCCAGACGCCGACGACGACGGGGGCACCCCGCCCGTGAGGCGCCTGAGGAACCAAGCCGCAACAATCGACCGCTTCAACGCGTCGCGGTCCGTGGTTCCCGATGGCGACTGGGTGCTCTTCCCGGCGCGAGCGTCGGACGACGAAGACTCGTGAAAGCCGCGGGGTTCGCACGAACGCCGATGTCGAGGACGCACGATGTCAGAAACAGCCAAAGCCGTCGAACCTGCCTCTTGGCTCTCCCGATTTGTGAGGTACCACCTCGACCGCTCGCCGATGAACCAAGCCCGTCGAACGGTCTTCGGCAAGCCGACGACCTGGCAGCGCGTGCTTGAAACCGCTGCGTTGCCCGGCCCGGTTGATGGTGTGATCCAGCGGATCATCCGCAAGACCAGGGCGTTGCCGTTCGAACGGGCCGCGTTCGCAACCGAACTCGTAGCGCACTGCCAAGACGGCCTGGCCGCAGGCGTCGAGCCCGACGAACTCGCGAAGGGCCTTGGCCGCCCATCGAAGGTCGGAAAGCTCGCCGGCAGGGCGATCCGCGGCAAGCGTCCTCCGATCGTCAAATCGCTCTTGGCGACAACAACAGTTGGACGGCGGACGGCTGCAGTCCTGGGACCGATCTACGCGGTGCTCGCGGTGTGGTTTTTCGCTCGCTCGCCCGACGTGACCGTCGATTACGTCGCCCAGATCAACGCCTCGGTGGTATCGATCCCGAGTGTGGATCGGGCGGCGCCGCTCGTGGCCGACGTTGCGAATCGCACGCTCGTTCTGCGGGACGAAGCGGTGCGTGAACGACGGCATGAGGGCTGGAACTTGATCGACCCGGGGTCCTCAGACGCATGGCTCAGGCACTGGCCAACAGCCCATCTCACGGATCTCAACGCACCGGACGAGCCCGAGCTCTCACTGCTCGGTAGAGCCGCAGGCATCGTCGAGACGGCACACAAAGCGGCGCAACGCCCGAGGCTCGGCCACGCGATGACGGGCGCAGGGGGAACAGCGCGCCTCTCGATCGCGAGCATGATCCCGGTGGTCGACGACTACCGGAAGGTCGCGTTCTTGCTCGCGAGAGACAGCCGGGCCGCGACGCTGAGGAGTGATCATGCGCAGCTCACCGAGAGCTTGGTTGCAGTGCTCAGCCTTGCGAAACAGCTGTCCCAAGATGCGCCGACGCTCTACGGCAAGTCCTCCGGCTGGCACGTGCTCCAAATCGCGACGCACGAGATTCGCCGGACACTCGCTTTGTACCCCGATCTGCTCGGCGAGTCAGACCTGGAGCGAGTCGCGTCTGCACTCGACTTCGACGTCGATGCGAGCGCCGAGGACGACCGAAAGATCCTCCATGATCGTCTGCAACGCACGTTCGCGCCGGGCCCCAATGGGCGACTGACCCTTGACGGCTGGCGCTGGTTCGTTTCTCACCCGGACATGATCCGGTACCGCGGTGCGGACGTGCTGATCGCGCCGTTGGCCGCGCTCACGCTTCCGACGCGGAGCGAAGTCCTCGACCGGTGCGATACCGCGTTCGACGCGTTCGAACGATGGCAGGGCATGACGGTCATCGGGCAAGAGTCGTGGCGGGACGTGTACGCCACGTTCCCCACGCCGCGTCGGTTTCAAGAGGACCCGATCGCAGCGATGCTTCTCCAAAGCACCGAGTACTACCTGGTTGAGGCACAGCGGACCCGCACCCACCAAGAGGCGATTCAAGCCGCGGTCGCCGCGTACCGCTACCGGGCGTCGTTCGGCGCCTTTGCGGAGGACGCGTGTGACCTGGTCCCCGAGTTTCTTGAACAAGTCCCCACCGACCGGTTCACGGGCGACCCTATCCGCTACGTGCTCTCCGACTGGGGACCACAGATCTACGTTTGCGGCGCCGACCAGGACGACGACGGAGGCATGCCCAGCGTCGATGGGGAACAGCCATTCGGCGTCGCGAGCTTCCACGCGGACTCTCCACAGAACGCCCGGAACGGCGACTGGATGCTTTACGAGGCGCTCGAACGCTCGCAGCAGTGACGAGCGTCGTATCCTCGCCCGATGCATGCGTACCACGATCTCCTCAAGCTGATTCTCGACGAAGGCATCGAAAAACAAGACCGCACCGGCGTCGGCACGCTCTCGGTGTTCGGGCAACAGGCCCGGTACCCGTTGCGGAATGCCTTCGGTGAGTCGGGCCCCGCCACCGAGACCTCGGGCTTCCCGCTGCTGACGACAAAGAAGGTGCACTTCAAGTCGGTCGCTCACGAGATGCTCTGGTTCCTCCAGGGTGACACCAACGCTCGGAGTCTGAATGACGTCGGCGTCACGATCTGGGATGAGTGGGCCGACCCCGAGACCGGAGAACTCGGACCGATCTACGGCGCTCAGTGGCGGCGCTGGCAGGGTGCGGACGGCCGCGTGCATGACCAGATCGCGGACGTGATCAGAGGACTGCGAGAGTCACCATTCTCGAGACGGCACGTCGTGAGTGCCTGGAACCCCGCCGACCTCGAACGGATGGCCTTGCCCCCCTGCCACTGTCTCTTCCAGTTCGAGGTCGCCCCGCCGACCGATCGCGAGCCGCGGCCGACGCTGTCGTGCCAGCTCTACCAGCGGTCGGCAGATGTTTTCCTTGGGGTCCCCTTCAACATCGCCGGATACGCCTTGCTGACGTGTCTTCTGGCTCGGCACCTGGGCTACGCCCCGGGGACCTTTGTGCACACTCTGGGCGATGCGCACCTTTATGTAAACCACCTCGAGCAAGCTCAGACGCAGTTGAAGCGGGACCATCGGGTTCTCCCGACCCTCGCATTGCCGGAGAAGATCCCTGATCTGTTCGAGATCCGGTATGAAGACCTCGAACTCATCGGGTACAACCCCCACCCTGCGATCAGAGCCGAGGTGGCGGTGTGATCACAACGCTTATCGCGGCGATGTCAGAGAATCGGGTAATCGCTCGGGGCGGCGACTTGCCTTGGCATCTGCCGGATGACCTGGCTCGCTTCAAGCGGGTGACGAGGGGCCACCCGATCATTATGGGTCGAGCGACGATGGACACGCTCCCCGGTGCGCTTTCGGAGCGCTACTCCATCGTCGTGACTCGCGATCGGGCGTGGTCGGCTCCGGGGGTTGAGGTCGTGCATTCGCTCGAGGACGCGTTCGACGCCGCGTCGAAGCGTCTTTCGGATGATGGTCGGGTTTACGTGGTGGGTGGCGGCCAGATCTACGCGGAAACGATCGGCCAAGCGGACGAACTCGATCTGACCCGCATCCTGGGCCAGATCGACGGCGACACGTTCTTTCCAGAGATCGATGAGGCGAATTGGCGTCTCGCTCAGATATCGGACCATCCGATCGACGATCGGCACACCCTTCCGTTCCGCTTCGAGCTGTGGCATCGCCGTTCGGGTTCGTAACTGCATTTTCTGGGGAACACACGGGTTTACAGGGGTTTGCGGTCGTCCCCCGAAGTTCGGGTATTGCGGCTGGTTGCGGTTCTGACGGAAGCTTTGCGAGTTTGCCAGGAAAATTCCGGATCAGTATCAAATCGGGAGTTGGCTTGACGAACCTCGATGTGTAGCATGTCCACGGGTCGCGCAGCTCTTTGTATTTGAGCTCGCAGAGATTGAGATTGAGATTTGTTCGCATAGAGTGAGGAGAATCACCATGAAGAACGTTGCTATCGTCGCCGTCGCCGGTCTCGCCGCCACCGCTGCTGGCCAGACCTCGGCCGCTTACACGCTCGTCGCTTCGGCCAACCCGGTCGCCACCGGCGACACCTTCACCGTCACCGTCTTCGGTGCCGCCACCGCCGGCCAGATCGGTAACGGCTCGGGCATCAACGGCGTCAACCTGAGCGT
>JBCDIT010000008.1:0-218434 GCA_038748775.1 Planctomycetota bacterium | reverse complement strand
CGTGAACGAGTAGTCGACGACGTTCACGTCAGCAATCGCCGGTGGAGGCGTGAGCCCGGGCACCGAGCAAACCACCGATCCGTTGAGCTTGAAGTCGAACCGCGAGTTCGCCTCGGCGCCAGCCCGCTGGAACGAGCTGAGTGGCGTCACCTCGATCGTGTTGCCGACGACCGTGAACGTCAATTCGCTCGTGATGTCGGTTGCCATGAGGCCCGCGTCAGCGCCGTTCGTCGCGACGGTCGTCTGCTCGACGGTCAGCGCCGAACCGCCACCACTGACGTCGGCGACGTTACCCTGGAACGACACGACGATCGCCGACTCCGAAGCGACGATCGAATCGTCCGTCACGTCGTCGAGCAAGCCCGCATTCACTGGGGCCGAGTCCGCTCGCCAGAGGCGATAGGCGACCTCGCCCACCGCGCCGCCGCCGATCGCAGCTGACGCGATCGTTTCCTCGTAGCTCGGACCGGTCAGCGAAACGCTGTTGCCCGTCGGCGTCGCAACACCGCCGCTCACACTGACCTCGACGACGTCGATCGTTCCGGCCCAACCGTTGGCAAGCATGTTGTCCGCATCGATAACGATGTCACCTGCGATACCAACGTAATCACCAGCCGTGTCACCAAGCGCCGCCGAGCTCAACTGCGTCACAATGTCGCCATCGAGACTACCGCCGAGCGTGATGCTATTCCCAGCGACCAGTCCTCGTCCGAGGTCAATCGAGCCAGTCGCGGTGACATCGCCTTCGATGACGAGAGGCCCGGAAAGAGCACCATCGACATTCAAGTCGCCCGACAAATCGCCGCTGATACTCACCGGTGTCGAAATGCCGACCGAACCAATGTTGGACGTTCCGTTAAAATCACCAGCGATCGTCGATCCCGTTCCCAGGGTTGTCCACGAACGCCCTGTGATCGACCCGTTGAAATCACCGGTCGTTGTTGTCACCGTACCGATGAGTGAAGACGCCCCGCCCAAAGGCACGGCGATGTCCGCAAACATCTCGGCACCTTCAACGCCGCGAATGATCTCCGATTGGATTACGACAGGATCGAGCGCCGTCCCGATCGAGCCTCCAGCCGTGACGTTAAAGATGATTCCTTCATCGCCATTCCCGGTTATAATATCACTGCGGATATCGCCTGCGACAGCTATCCCCGAGATCAGGTTCAGCTGCCCACTCGACACCGTCGCAACCTCCGCGAGCAAGCTTCCCGTCCGGGCCGGATCAGTAATGCTCTGCTCTAGTATAATCGTGCCGATTGCATCAACCAAGATGACATCCATCGCATTCACACCACCGAGGTCGCCGTTGATATTGACATCCAGACTCACCGTATGCTGCCGCGTCGCCCCGGCAAGATCGGCCGAGACGACGGATCCGATCGCGGCAAACTCACCTCCATTCTCCCTGATGTTTACGATCGAAGCCCCGGACCCAAAGGTGCCGACAACGATGCTATCGACAACCTCGCTTCCACTCGTCGCAACAATATCAACGTCCGCCGGACCATTCAGCTGGAACGAAATCGATCGAATCCCCGTCCCAGTATCCAAAGTGTTCACGAGACCTACAATTCTTCCAGCTGGGATAGACGTAATCGTCACACTCCCGCACGAAAGCGAAACACATGTACCAACGGCGCACAACATCGCCAGAGGCTTGTTGTCCATGATTGTTCTCCAATCGCTGACTAATTTCTACTATTTCTGTAAACCACGGATTCATAGATACCGCCAAAGACATTCTATATGATATCAACATACAGAAGGCCCGATAGATCGATCGTGTTGCGTAGTTATATCATCTCTACCCACAGTATGTCCACTGAACTTTTGCGTCCTTTGCCGCTGTTTTTCTCTCGCACCACACAAATTCGGTGCAAATCTACAGAATCCCACAGCTCGCAACCGCGGCAAGGTCGCCATTTCGTTCCGCAATGCCAACGCTTTGTGGATATCCACACCTTAGAGGTTGTACCGCTCTCAGTTGTCGGCGCCAATCACGGCGATATCACACCGACGCTAAGTATATTTTTATGAACGCATCGAGATCGGACAGGTCCAGAACACCGAACGGCGCAACGAGGTCGGCTTCCGCACCACTCCAGAGAAAGGCGTCAATGAAAGCCGTGGCATCAGCAAGATCCACGACGCCCAACGGGATCGCTAGATCGATCGCCGCTTCAAGCGTGCGTGCGATTCGGACGCCAGACGGAATAGTGCTGACCTCTGTTCCGCCACAGGACCTCATATGATGATCCGCGATGATCTCAGGGTAATAGACGAGCTCGGTAAAGTCGCTTCCAAATCGATACACACGTCCGGTATGCCCGGGTGTATCGGTCCATGCACACCCGGCGAGGGCCCAGTCCGTGAGCCCCCACGGCGTCTGCGTACCGGGGTATTGGTCGACGTCGTTCATCACGAAGACAACATCGTCAAAGACGTCGGGCATCTCTCCCTCTCCAGGAGGCCCAGGAACGAGCGGAGAGTTCGAACTATTGACGAAACGATACCAGCGACCGTCGGGGTTCTGGGGGCTTCGCTCCTCGTAAAAACCCGCCTTGAACGCCTCGTCGAGACTAGGAAGCCAGTATCGCGCATCTTCCGGGCGTATTGGCGGAAGATCCCTGATAGATCCGGAGTCACTACGCACCATCTCGTCGAAGTCGTAAACGCCCGTAAAGAACGCCCACGGCTCATTCACGCGGCCATTATGAAACCAATTCGCAAACGCTGCCGCCGCGTCGAGGGGAACGAGCGCCGGCCATTCTCCGATGCCCCGGACCTCCCAGTCGCCCGCTTCGGAAAACGCTGGATTCAACGGGCTCGTTAACCAATAGGGCCAATGAGGCGCCAAGACATCGAGGAACGCCTGCCATTCCCGAATCGTTATCGGGCGCTGCATGATCTGGAACTCGTAGTCGACCGACCCGTAACCCCAACCGTGCCGCGGTCGATAGTCTGGCCACGGCGCCGTTTCTTCGGTGAGGGCCACGTTACCAGGGTCGCCGATGGTCACGAACGGGATCTCGATGACCGACTCTGTCGATGCAACGACGTCCGAAGCGACCCACGCCGCGACAAACACGCCTCCGAGCACACAGTTTCGCATCATGGCACCCACTTTCTTGTGCGATCATCGTTCGTTACCAATGATACTCGCTGCGTGTTCATACATCCAGAAGGCACGCACGCTTTCTCCCAACGAATCCACTCAATTGCCCACGGCACGCATTATGACTGAACGCCCGACGTTTACCCTGGCGCAGAGTATTGGCCAGCGTTCCATCGGCGCTTCGCGGGAACACGCGATGGCTCCGCCAACCCAGTTATGAGTGTTCTCCATACAGCACGTAGATGCTTCTTCGTCCCGTACGCATCAGAACCTCGCTTCTGTGGATCACCCGAACCAGCGCGCTGGCCCTCACCAAACGAGGCACGATCCGAGAGGCCAATCTTCCGCGGTACGCCAATGCCTACAGCACGGACGCCTCTCGACGCTGACGTTTCGACACAACCCACGACGAGGCTCGGCCGTCCAGCTGCGGCACCGATCAACCGATCGAACACCACTGCTTCCGACGACATCGCTCGCCACAGAGTTCAACTCTCAAGCACAAAAGTAGGCGAACTCGCTCCCGAATAGCACTTGGACTCGCCGCTACGTCCTTACAAATCTTCTTGCCATTCACAATGCAGCATCGGCTCCCCATCCAGACGTGCCTGGGACAGCTTGGCTCGCACATCAGACATGATGCTGTTTAACTCTGGGCCTGCCACTTGCACTCGCAGATCCCCCTCGATCCCCATGATCGCAATCTGTTTTCCTATAAACAACACCGTATCCGTTCCCCAATACCATTGCAGCCTAACGTCGCGAGCGATAATCACCCGGCTATCGGTTCGTAGCTCAAGCCCCTCAATCTCATGCGGAGCCACTTCGTAGCGAACACCAAAAAACACCACACACGATTCTGCGCTCATGGATTAATCCTGGTTTCCATACCGAGCTTATCGAGCTTCTTCTGCAGTGGACCTGTCGGCCCGACCAACCCGGTCTCCTTGCTCCTACTGAACTCCCATACTACTCGATCCAGTTTTCCTTCGCGCTTGAGCCACCAATCGCGAGCGAGTTCCTGCTTTATCCGCGTGCGGAGGGCGGTTTCTCCAACCTTTGATTCGATACCCACAGTCTCAGTACCTAACTTAACAACATCAACCCGACGAACACGCCCGCCTCCTGTCCTGAACACCTGCTCTGTTAATGCCGGTGCCTCTCGGGCGGCGATTATATCTCGAACAGCGTCGCCTGATGCTTTGTTTCGGCGGACCTGCGGACGCGCACTATCTACGAGGTTGTCAACCCGTGTTCCAGATCGAAACAGTGCGGATCCCGAGCGCACGGCTGGGCTTGCTACAAGACTGGCGCCCGTCAACGCCATCTCGATCGGATCTCCCGCAAGGAGGTCGAAGACGGGATCTGTCACCATCGTATTTATGATGCTGGGGCCATAGTCACCAGACTGCTGGTTTCCTGAAATCTCGCCACCACCAAGCGACGGCATTCCTGTACCCGTAAAGAGATGGCCGTCGGTATTCTCCCAAGTAAAGAAATCCTCTTGCACTCCACGGACGGTTGATTGCCATTGACGAAACTCATCAGTATCGGAAGGGCCACGGACCGCACCACCTGAGTACGTCATACCGAACCCTGGATATGGGCAACCAAAGAGCCCGTACGGATCGTACATTCCATACGGGTCAATCTGTGAATACGCATATAGGCTCATCCCGTCCACGTACCCTGCCGGATCGCGCTGCATCCAGCGGTGCATACTCGGGTCGTACACGCGGTTCCGTGCGAGGTACATCCCGATCTCGGGCAGGTACACGTAGCCGGCGTAGCCGAAGCGGTTGCTTGGGCCGAAGAGCCACTGATCCTGTGCGAGAGCTGATGGGGGCGTAGTGTATGGCTCGTCGAAGCGATCTATCGAGAGCACACCACCGCCGATCCCAACCGTTCGCTGGCCCGCGAGGCTCTGCCTGAAGAGGAACTCGTCGATATCGTCGAGATCGACGAGGCCCCACGGTGCGGTGAAGTCGGCAGACCGGTCCCCGACGATGAAGCGTTGCTGCAAGTCGGTAATGTCATCGCCATCGATGCTGCCGAAACGCACACCGTCGTCGACGTTCATGCCCAGATGTGGCGTGCCCCATTCGTCGTAGTACACCACCTCGGACGTTCGAACACGCGATGACTCTGGCTCATCGGCATACGCCTCGAGCATGGCAACGGTGCTGTTGAGATGATCCGTGACGTGGAAGTAATGCTCTAGGGCCGACCAGTTGTACCCCACAGCAACGCGATCGATCTGCTCGATGCGACGCATCAGTGGTTCGTCGAGCGCACGCTTGCCCCAGAATTGCTGCGCCGCTTGTGAGTGGGCCGCGGCGGCCGCGGCCGGAGACGCGAGTGTGTCATAGCTTCGGGCGATGCGTTCTTCGACGATGCGCCACTGGTCGTCGTAGAAGAACAGCGTGCTCTCACCCGTTGTGGCGCCAGGCGACGACGCGACGTAAGCGGCGGTGCGCCATCCGAGCGCGTTGTAGTCGTAACGCGCGACGAGCTGCCAATTACCGGTCGCGGTGCAGATGTCGCCGCTCGGGACCGGGTCGAGAACGTCCGCCTGTACGAGACGGTTCCACGCGTCGTACGCGAAGCGATACACAACCGCGTTCTTTGCCGCGGAAACGTTCACGTTCGGGGCGGTTGATGAGGCATCGTCGAACGACGGTCGGAAGGCGATCCGGATGAGATTGCCGTTGGCGTCGTAACAGGCCTCGGTGTCGCCGGCGTTGTTGTCCGTTGGGGCCGTGGTGGCGCCCGAGCCGGTGACCTCATTCGATAGATCGAAGTCGACGGTGAGCGTGCTCGTCGTCGTGCCCCCTGACGTATTCGTGAGGACCTGCGCCGATGAGACGGTGTTGCCGACGGCGTCGTGGCTCATCGTCCGGTTGATGCTGCTCGTCTCGGCTCGGGGGGTAGACCCCAGGTAGCGCCGTCTGTCCTCACTGGCCAGCCGGTCGAGCGCGTCGTAGGTCATGGACCGCGATGAATCGATGCCCGACTGGGTTGAAGCCCGCATGTCGTTCATCGCGAGGAGGTTGTTATCGTCGTCCCAGGTGTATCCGATTTGGTGATCGGGCCAGGGTCTCTCGGTTGGAACGCTGGTCGGGAGCGTCGGGAACTCCTCGAATGACCTCGGCGCCCACGTCAGGAGTTGCAGTCGACCGAACCTGTCCCAGCCCGGGTATTGCGCCGGCCCGGACGCCGGATCCCAGTTCGCGTTCGAAGACCTCATGCCAGATACGGCGGCCGTGCGATCAGACGCGAGGATCTCCTTGGAACCGATACCGGCGTCGTAGAAAGTGTCGTCCGGGTGGTCGTTCGGAAGAAGTCTGCTGATCGCGGTTGTCGCGAGGCCCAAGAACTCATACCCGGCAATGGTCTGCGACAGCGGTGCTTTGTCGTCAACGTCGGCGCCGACCATTGCCATGTCATCGACAGCCAAGAGGTTGGACTGCGTTGTGTCGAGAACCCGGAGGCGAGAGACGCGATCAACGAACGAGCCGGGCACGGCGGACGACCCTGCGCCGAACGACGCCGGGGTCGTGCCGTTCCAGTCCAGCGCGAACGTCGACGGCAACGTGTAGTCGTCCGCGTTCGTATCGTCCCCGTAGTCGTAGATGACCCGTGCGCCCGACGGATACTGAACACCGGTATTCCGAACCCGAAGCTGATCGGGCACGCCAGGGGCGGTGCCATAGAGCTTCCCGAAGGTGATCTCGCCGAAGACCGGCGACAGCTCGCCGGCGGCCGGGCTCATGAACTGCGTCAGCTTCTTCAGGTACTTGCGGTCGGTGTCAAACGTGTAGTTGACCGAACTCCGTACGTCCGGAAGGGGTCCGTTGGTGGATACAGCGGACTTCGACAAGACGCGACCGAATTGGTCATAAAACGTGCGCTGTGAGTCAACCAATCCGTCGACATCGGTCCCTTGAACCGCCTGATCATCGATGATGCGTCCAAGAGGGTCGAGGACAAAGGTGCGGGTCGTTCCATTCTGATCGCGCGTCGCGATCTGTTCGCCCAGCACGTTATAGCCGTGGCGGACCTGATCCTCCGCGAGGTTCGAGGGAAGACCTGTGCCTGGAACAGGGTAGTCGATGCCGTAGAGCAAGCCGCTGCGACGGGCCTGGGGGTCCGAACCGAGGGGTGTCGTCGACGACTGGAACGTGTAGTGGAACCGGGTCGTTTGTGGGTCGACGCTCCCGGACCCGTCGGGGATGACAGCCGACCGGGTCGTGATGTTGCTTCCCGCGTCGTAGCCCATAATGGTGACGACGTTGACATCGTTCCCGACGTCGGCAGGCCCGCTCACGATCCCGTTGGGCTCGACCGGGTAAGGGATCGAATCGTCGCTCGAGGCGATGCTGACGGTCGCGCGGCCGAGGTCGTCGTACAGGGTGACTGACCGCTGAGTGGTGCGTGCACCGGGGCCCGGCTCTTCCTGATCGGCTTGGATCGCCTTGTAGGCGAGACCTCGCTCATCGTACGCCATCTGCGTGACACGAACGTCTGCCTCCGCGATTGCGGTCCCGTCGAGCGTGATACCGAGCACGTCTGTGCTCTTGTCGAAGCGGATCGCCTGCGATTGCCACGCGGAGTTGGTGTTCCAGGGGAGCATCTCGCTGAACGCTGTGCCCGTTTGGAACGTGTCGACGCCAAGGGTGCCGATCCCGTAGCTCACTGTAGCGATCGGCCGTGCTGCAGCGTCGTGCAGGGAGTCCGTGATCATCGTCACGTACGTGTCGCCGGCTTCCGACGCAGACGGCGCAACGCCCGGTGTCGTGTACTCCTGGAGGTCGTGACGCCTGAGGCGGCTGATCTCGCGAAGAACGACGTTGGCGTTAGCGTCGTAGACGTACTCAGTCGATTCGAAGTCGAGGTTCGACGTGCTCGCGAACGCGGCATCGATGGCGGTTGGTGTGCTGAACCATGATGTTGGCGACGTCGTGCGGAGCGTGTACCCATCCAATACCGTCTTCTTGATCGGTCGCTCGAGACCGTCGTAGTCGGTCACCGCAAGGGCACCACTCGGACCGAGCGTCGCGATCGTGTTGCCTGCGAGGTCGGTGAAGTTGTGATTGACGAGAGTCGTTGCCTCGGTCCAGGTTGCGACGTGAGGCCTTTCGGCTACCTCGGTGCGGAGCACGATGCCCCGTTGATCGAACCAGGAACGGTTGTAACTCAGAATCTCGTCAGCGGTCAGGCCGGTAACGGTCGACGTAAACCCGCTATAGAGTTCGCTGTCGAGAGCGCTGAGATAACCCAACGCCACCGCGAGGGATGCGTGAGCGACAGTACGGTCAAGGTTGTCGACCGCGAAGACGCTGACCGGACCGAACGTGAGCGTCGAGTTCGCATCGAAGGGCGTTCCCGACGAGTCGCCGATTGCCGGGGTCTCAAACTTGAGCCGGTTAAACTCATCAAACCCCTGTAGCTTCCATCGTGTCTCCGACGGGGATACCTTGGTTGAAATGACCGTCGGGTTCCCGTCACCCTCGAACGTACGATCGTCCATATCTGCGACCACCCCGGAGAGCAGCGTGGCGAACGGGACGTCGTAGTACGTCCTGACTTCTTTTTCTTTGAGCCCCAGGTTGCCGGCGGGCTTCGTGTGTGTCGAGATCACTCGGTCGAGCACGTCATACTCGGTCACGTGCACGTTCCCGTACCCATCGGTATGCTCGATGAGACGCGCGAAAGAGTCGTACTTATACGTTTCGGTATATTGCCCCGCGAGGCCTGCCGAAAGATCGAAGAAGTTTCGAGAAGTGGTGAGCTGGCCGCCCGAGTCATACTCGTGTTCGGCGCGAGCGATCTCGATCAGCGGGTCGCCGGCCGCCGCCTCCCAACCCTGGATCGTCGCGGGTAGCGTCCCGATGCCCGGGACGTCCTCCAGCAGGATGTTGCTCGTGGTCACGGGAACACCGACAAGTTCGCTCGTCACCCGATATCGGCTCGACTGCAGCACGTTGAACGCAGCGCTAGCCCACTGTCTCGTGATCGGTCCCGAGTTCTGCTCTGCGTACGACTCCCACGCCGATGCGACCGGGTTCACGCCCGGATCACCTCCGGCGCCGGCGATGACTTGCTGTGGATACTGGGTCATCGTAAAGTACGAGACCGGCGAATCGGCCATCGCACCAATGTCACGGCGCGTCGACATCGAATAGTCGAATGTCGTAACGGCGCCGGTTTCATCCTGTGCGATCCGCGTGAGACCTGCCATGTTGGGTACGGTCACCGAGCTCAGGGCGCCCCCTTCCGAGAAACGGTTCGACGCACCGATACTGACGTTCTCGTTCCGTCGCGTTTGCACGGCAACACCGGTGAGCTTGTCGTACTCAAACGCCGTGACGCTGTATTCGGGAAACAGGATGTTCCGACCGCTCATCGTCGCGACCCACTCTGGGTCGCCGAAGCTGTGGAACTCTGTGATTGTCGAGTATTGCCCAGACGCCGGTTCGATCGACGCGTGTCCTGTGCCGAACATGTCACCGAACGAGGTGGTCCCATTTCCGGAGACGTTGATCGTCTGGCGCGTCATCTCGCGAAGCGGATCCGCGGCCGTTGAACTGAACGCGTACTGATACTGCGTGACATTCGCCTGGTCTGATGCGAAACCCGAATACCCGTCGTACGTGGTTGTGCTCGTTGGGAGATCCGTCCGGCCCAACATCGTTTCGGGACCATTCGAACCAACGTTTCTCAGATACGCGGTCTCCATGACAACCCGACCGCCAGCGGCGACTCCGCCGGTCGGGAGCGCGCCGGGAACACTTGCGAGTTCGCCCGCGACGTAGCCGACGTCGTCACCGCTCCCGGTTTCCCGGGCAGGCCCCACGCTTCGCGCGGTGCGGACAACACGACCCAGTTCGTCGTACTGGTTGACGTTAATCAGGCCGCCGCCACGGACGCGGAAGATCACGTCGTAGAGCAGCTCGTCGCCACCCTTATTCAGCAGCATTATCCTCGGCGCCCCAGGGAGTGAACCTCCTCCCGAAACACCGACGATTGGGTTGAGTTTGATTTCATCGACAACCGACGGGTTGTACGTAGCAGTCGGTAGCTTCGCACGGTCATCAAACGCGTGGACGGTCGGCCACGAACGAGTGACGACGCCCTGGTCATACTCGCGGGTCTCAACCGCGACCGTAAACTGGTCGACTTGCTCTTCGACGCCCTGACCCGCGATCACGCTGCTCGGTATGGTGATCTGGCCGTTGTCGTTGCCGCCGGTCATGTCCGTCGAGAACGAACGGAGCCGCAGCGACAACGAGTAGTTGTGTGTGGACCGATAGAGACTTGCCGGGCTCGAGGTCGCTCGTTCGGTGACGTTGATCTGCCCGCCCGATCCCGGGCTTGCCACGCACGCGCCGTGGAACTGAAATATCTCGGTGACCGCGATGTTCTTGATGTTCCTCGATAGAAGCCGGTCAAGCTCGTCGGCGGTTGGATTCTCAATGATCGGCTGAAAGTCGTATCCGTTGGGTGTCGATCCGTACCGGTACACCTCGGTGAAGACGCTATCGTCCCCGCCCGAGCCACCGCACCCGCACCCGCCGCGGACGATCTGCGTCATGATCCGACCTTCAAGCGAACGACCTTCATCGCTCGCCCAGCCCCACGCGTCGGCGAGGGTGTCGTTTCGTCCGTAGTAGGTCATCTCCTTCGATGCGATATCCCGGAGCTTGCGTCCATCGGACAGCGTCGCGGCCGCGTCCTGATGCTCTAGCGCGATGTACAGTGCGGCGAACCTTACCCGCGCCTGGGCGACATCGGTTTCATCGGAACGGAGCATCGGTGTGACGCCCGCCAGGAGGCCACCAGTCTGGAACTCCGTTTCGGCGAAACGCTCGATCGCTTCAGGTCCGTACTCGATCCTGAGCTGGCCACCTGTTTCGCTTTGTAGATCCGAGTCGTTGTATCGATAGACCTGATAGGTCTTATGATACTGCGGCGCGCCTGGGTCGTTTACGCTGCTGTCCACGCCAGGCGTCGGCGCGTTCAGGAGCCGCGACTTCTCTACGAGAACCAGACCGGCAAGCTTCTTGGGGAAGGACTCGTTTTGGACGCGCGCGTTCGGGTAGAGCGGCGCCCACGTCGCCGTGATCGGTAGCGCCGGGTCCTCATCTCCGGGCGACTGCCCCATCTCCGGGGCGAAGTCGTTGATCGTGCGGTGCGTCATCAGCGAGTTGAGGTATCGCACCCGCTGCGTAACAACCGGCTGGCTCCCAAGCGACGAGTGCCGTCGCTCGACGCGGATCTCCTTGACGCGGTTGGTGCCGCGGTTTGAGTCAGAACCGAAGTCCCACTCGAACTTGATCTCAGTGGACGCTCCGCCGAACGCGCCGATGCCCGAGGGGATGCAGACAATCGATCCAAGGAAGAATTGGGTGTCGTCGCCGGACGACCGCTCGATGTATTGGTACAAGAACTGGTTGCCGTACGCGTCGATCTGTTTCTTTATCCGGTTGTACGGGCGATTGAACTCCGGGTCCTCGAACTGCCCCGTGGTCGACGAAAAGAATCGGCCATCGAGCCCGATGTAGTATGTCGCTATGTCACCCGGAACGACATGTACCAAGTAATCGAAGCTCGATCCGCTGGCGCTGTTGACAGCTTCGCGGTAGACGTATTCGGGTCGAGCTGTGAGCGGCCTGAACGCCTTTCCGTCGCTGACGAGCGGACGCGCCAGACCATCCCAACCACCAGGGGTTGCATCGAGGTCATGGTGCGCACCCTGGGTCGCGAACCCGAGGCGCGGATCAATGAACTTTGTGGATGCCTGCCCTGGGACCGCGGTGAGCGTGTAGTGGTCGGGATAGGTAGCAAATGTTTGGACAATAGCGGTATTGGTTTCGGCACGCTGATGGGAGTACGTATCCATCACCGAATCCACCGAGAGGTACCACCCTGGCCCGACCGAGATCGCTGCTCCCGTCGCGTTGAGGAGACCACCGGTGAGGTGACGACTGATGACGAAGTCGCGCCCAGGAAGAGGAACAACAATGTCCGCTTCAGTCTCCGACTTGATGCCCTGGGCAGACAGGACAGGGTTGCATGTCGGATAGTCCGGACCGCCCTCCATGCCGAGAGCGCCGGGGTACGCGTCCCCCGCGAGTTCACCGCCTCCGGATCCTTCGTTGTTTCCTGGATTTCCACTCCCACCGCTATTGCCGGATCCGTCGTCCTCGCAAACCGGGCAATCGTCGCGGGGGCCGGGCCCATCGGGAATCACGTAGCAGCCTGGACCGTACGGGTCGTCCTCTACCTTCCACCCGGTGAGAAAGAGGTCTTCCTGGGGAAGCGCCATCTTGTCGATGATGTAGTACGCGTCACACGACGAGTTGGTGTTTGGAATATCGACACACTGCGCCACGCATTTACCGTCGATGAACCGGGCACAGCGGCGAGGAAATCCGTTGAGATTCTTGAACGGGTCAAACCCGTTTACAATTTCGTTGCACGAACCGAAAGCGGAGATGTCTATGCATCCCCCACACTCGAAACAATTGAGCAGATCCGCGTCCGGACATTCGCAGCATTCGCAATCTGGCGGCCCCGGAGGGTTCGGCTCTGGGCAGGGGTAGATGTCGCTGACGCGCAGCAGCCAATTGATGTACTCGCGATCATCGTCAACGCTGTACATCTCGGCTACCAGGCGGAAGACATCGCCATCCGGAAAGTTCTGGACCACCGGCCCCTCATTGGGCCCTTTAATAGGGGAGCAGTCGTCGGATGCGGACGTGCGGAAGGTCCCGCCGCCAGTGACCATTTGGCTGTCATACTCGTCGACGACAGCCGCCAGCGCGACCGGATCCAGTCCCGTAGGGTTGTTCTCGTTGACGTCGACGCTTTTGAGCATCCGCAAAAGCTGTTCATGGTGCTCTGCGTCGGTCAAAGTCTGCGCCCCATAGGAGCTCGGAACGAAGCCGTAGACGCCCGGGACGATCAGCGTCGTCACGTCGTCGTAGCACTCCGGAAAGGCGTATGGGTCCGCGGGCAACGGCGAGCATGTTTCCGCCACCGCTCCGGTCGCCGCGAAGGTCATCGCTACGACGCCAAGGGCCCGTGCACACTTCCGCATCGTTTGAATTAGCGTCATATTGACATCCTCATTGTACGGAACCCATTGGTCAGTTTGACAGCACGGCGGAGAGGCGCGATAGCGTGTCTCGCAGCTCATCGGATATGGCAGCACCGTTTGTGGCGATCGCGTTAGACGCCGAAACCGCGTCCGCATCGGCTCGAGCTGCCGCGAGAACGGCCTTTGCAACACTGTCGACCGGGTAACCGTTTTCTTCCGCGTGGCGCTCCTTGGCCAGGGCACCCTCGAGAGCCACGAGTTCGGTGGAACTCTCGACAGACAACAGGAGCGCCAGCGGCGCACTTGACGACCCGACCGACGCCAGGTGCCGGATTCGAGACGCCTTCGGTGATTCGATACCAGCCAAGATGCTTTCCAAAGCAGCGTTACGAGCATCAAGGTACTGGAGAGCAGCAGATTGAACGTCAGGTGGGAGTTTCGCGATCGCCATCTCACGCCCCTCCAGTGTTGAAATAAGAACAACGCCTTGCCATCCCGATGCGGACCAGTAGGCTTGCCTCGCGGTCTGCAACTCCTGGACTTGAGACGAGCCAACAAGAGCATTCTCAACTTGCGCCGCTTCCGCTGCCGTCAGGCCAGCAGCGCCCAAAGCGGTAGGTTGGATGCGCAGCTCGACGAGCGTTGACGCCGCATGAAGCAAGCGGTCACTTCCCGCAGAAACGCTCATAAACGCTGTAGACAGAACGATAGCAAGACAGATTCGGAAGGTCATCTCAGGTCTCCTGCTGAGCGAATGCCTTGGTACTTCGGATCATGTTATTCGCAAGGAGGCAATTGGTGACTGGTTTTGTGAATAATATGCGTACTTGGTTTTTTTTGAACCGGGGGTCCCAGGGTGATCCCCTAGTTCATAAGCTCCGGATCAGAAGGCACAATATTGTGGACACCTGAAAAGTCGTATCGCGACAGAAGGCCGTTGGCTATGGCGACGTTTCGTCTTACACTTTCCGGAGGGTGCCACGGACGAGTTCGCACGAAGCACGGGCGTTTAAGCCACAACGCTCTCGTGGCCAGGGAGTTACGAAGCAACGAGAACGGACGGACACGCAAATACGTAGTCCGCGCATTCCATGTCGTAACCCGTTGGGGCGGTTCGCGTTGTGGGCGCAGGTGCGTCCGCTGGCGCTAAGTCGTCCACGGGGCCTGTTGTCGATAAACAGAAATGGTGTACCCTATTGGGTCGAGGCTTCGTCAGCTGACACAACGAAGCCGAATCGGGGCCATGCCGTCGAGATCGCGCTGTGCGAACCGTTCTGAATCAAAATCGTTCGTATCGTCTATTAGAGGTGGTTTGCTGCGTGCTCTCGCTAGTTCTGGGGTCTGCACATGCTCAGCCGGAACGTGTGTCGCTCAAGAGCCCCATTGAGCTCGATGAGCTTGCTCGCCTGGCGGCTGACATAAATGATGTCAATCTCGTTTATGAGCCCCAGATGTTGAAGGGCCGGCTGTTCTGGATTCAGCAGTCTTCCGGCCTATCGCGCGCCGACGTGTGGTCGACAGTTGGCTGGGCGCTCCGTGCGCGAGACCTCGTGACGGTCCACGCCGGGAATGGAAGCTCCTTGCCTATCGTTAGCGTCCAAATGGCAGCGAGTATTGCCGAGGAATCTTCGGGCGTTCGGGGCGTGGCACCGAGCTTCCTGAAGCTACGAATTCCGCTCCGCCACAGCGCGCCGGCTGACATAGTTGCGTCACTTCAACCCCTAGTCACGAGAATTCATGGGCGACTCGCATCGGTGAGTGAGCCACCCGCGGTGTCCGTTTCGGATTTTTCCGAGGTTGCGCTGTCAATAGCGGATGCCATCCGAGTTCTCGACATAGATCCGGAACAGATCGAGAGAGCCACGTGCCCTGACCGCGGATCAGCCGACGCCCTGATAGCAGATGCCCAGAAACTTGTCGAAGCCGAGGCGACGGCAGGGCGTCCTCCACCCGGCGGGGCGTTGGTGGCAGCCTCCGATCGTCGCCTTGTTTACGTTTTCGGCACGAAGCGCGATATCGCTCGATGGCTCGACACCCTACATGCCGCTGACCGGATGGATGCGAGCGAGTTCCGCGCCTACTCCGTCCCTCCGAGCCTAAGAGCCGACGCGGTGCGTCTGATCTACGAGGCGGGCAACCTGCTCGATCAGCCTGTACGAGCAGAAGACATCTCTGTGGTAAATGATGTCGCTCCGGATCGCATTCTCATCAAAGCACCATCGGAGATGTATGAACTCGTATGGTGGCTGCTCGAGGCTCTGGTCGTCGAGTCTGCGTCGTTTGAAGTGCACCGCGAGATTTTTGTGATCAAAAACTGCGACCCAGAAGAAGTCGTCTCGCTTCTCCAGCGTGTTCTTGCTGCGGAATCAGGGATGGCAGTGACCAGCGCCGTCACCCCCGACGGGGCGAACAACTTGGCGCTTCGGCTCGTTCTGGACGAGTTGACTTCTCGAGTTATCGCGTTCGGTACCGAACCGGAGTTGTCGCGTGTTCGTAGTCGGATAGGATCGATCGATATTCCTCGGCGTCTGGTAGCGCTTGAGGTTCTCATCGTAAGCCTATCTGAAGTTGAATCCCTTGACTTCGGCGTGGAACTGCGTCAGCGACTCGACGACGCAGGGACGCTCGCCGAGTTGTCATCACTCTTCGGATTGTCCGACACTACAGCGAACGACGACGAAATTACACCACCTACCGGGAGTGGGGGGACTGCGGTCATCCTTGATCCTCGCGATTTCAGCGTAGTCGTTCGCTCGCTCGCAAACGTGAGCGACGGGCGTTCGCTTAGCCAGACCACGTTCCACGTCAGCAATAACGAGAGCGCCTCGATCAACCCCGTAGTTCAAGAGCCTTTCCTGAGCACGAACGCTTCGGATACCGTCGCGACGACATCGTTTGGGGGAAGTCAAAGCGCCGGAAGACAGGTATCAGTGACCCCTCGCATGGGAGAAGGTGATCATCTCACTCTCGAGTACACCGTTTCGCTGAGCGCGTTCGTAGGTGAGTCGGCAGACCCCGCACTCCCGCCGCCGAGTCAAGAGAGCAACCTGCAGAGTTCGGCGACCATTCCTGACGGATTTGCCGTCGTCGTCGGAGGCGTCGAGCTCACGCAGGAAGCTGAGGCGACGTCAGCGGTCCCGGTCTTGGGGAGCATTCCAGTGCTCGGCGAGCTGTTCAAGAGCCAATCGCGGAGTCGAGTTTGCGTGCTAATTCGACCATCGGTGCTCCGCGAGACCGGGTTTGAAGAGCTTCGCTATCTCGCAGAGCGGGCCCAATCGGATCTCGGGCTTCCGCCGGACTGGCTGACGCTTTCCCCAGAGATCATTCGATGAGTGCGACTCAGACGAACTTCGTAGAGTTGATCCCCCACGAGTTTGCGAGGTCGCACCTCGTAGTCTCCAATGGGACCGACGATGGGATCGAGCGACTCATCGCCTCAAACTCGACTTTGCCGTGGGTGCTCCACAACGTCTCGGTGAAACTCGGTCGACCGGTCGTGTGCGAACGTCGTTCTGATGAGGACGTCGCCCGGTTTGTCGACCGAGTGTATGAAGCCGTACTGAGATCCAACGGGGCTGAAGAACAAGTCCAGGGGGGCGAGGGCTCTGTCAACGCGTTGCTTGCCGAAGCGGAGCGAGATCTTCTGACAACGGACGGAAAGGCCCCGATCGTCAAGCTGGTCGACGCGATTCTCTTTGAGGCGCTGGGATCTGGCGCGAGCGACATTCACGTACAACCGCTCAAAGACGTTGCGCTTGTGCGAATCCGAGTGGACGGCGTCCTGCATCTCGTCCGTGAGCTCTCGAGTCACGTGGTGGCGAGCGTGGTGAGCCGAATCAAGGTGATGGGTCAGATGGACATCGCCGAACGACGGATACCTCAAGACGGACGAGCCACAGTCACAATCGGAGATGCGACCGGGTCGGGCCGAGCCATCGACCTCAGGATCAGTTCGCTCCCCACCGCCCACGGCGAGCGCATCGTGATCCGCTTGCTCGACACGGACAAGGGCTTGGCTCTGGCAGATCTCGAAAGCATCGGCATGCCGGCGGACGCTCAGGGTGTATACCGAGAACGCGTCTCACGGCCGAACGGCATCGTTCTTCTCACCGGGCCGACCGGATCAGGGAAGACCACGACGCTTTACGCGACGCTTCGCTGGATCGCCACTCGCGGCGGTGGCGATCTCAACGTCATGACGATCGAGGATCCGATCGAGTACGAGCTATCGGAAGCGGGCGTAGCGATTAGCCAGGCGCAGGTCAATACCAAGAAGGGCGTGACATTCGCAAGCGGGCTCCGCCACGTTCTACGTCAGGACCCAGACGTCGTGATGGTTGGCGAGATTCGCGATGATGAGACCGCGAGGGTTGCCATCCAAGCGAGCCTGACCGGCCACCTCGTTTTCTCTACGCTGCACACGAACGACGCGGCCAGCGCAGTGGTCCGGTTGATTGACCTCGGCGTCGAGCCCTACCTGGTGGCCTCCGCGCTCTCGTGCGTCGTCGCTCAGCGCCTCGTTCGCAAGGTCCACCGCGATTGCGCCGGACGAGGCTGCGAGGCGTGCTTCTGGAGCGGGCTGCGAGGGCGAATGGGCATCTTCGAGATGCTCGCGATTGATGAGTCCATGCGAGGCCTCATCAGCGACAACGCGCCCACCGCGACACTTCGGGAGCGAGCTCGTCGAGCTGGGGGCGCCTCCCTTCTTGAGTCTGGTCGTGCGCTCATCGCCAGAGGCGATACGACCGAGGCCGAGGTTGCGCGCGTTACCGTAGATCTCGGGGACGCCTGATGCCGACGTGGACGTATACCGCGGTACCGTTGACCGGGGCTGCGACGACGCCGATACGGGGCGAGATCACCGGTGAAGATCCACCGTCGATCCGTATCCAGTTGCGCCGGGTGGGCTTGCAGGTCCTGGAGCTTCACGAGCAACGGCCTCCGATCTGGACAGCCCTCGATGCGACCCGATTGACCGCTCCACTCAGCAAGCTCGTGGCCGAACGTCTCCGATCCCGCCGCGTCGGTGCGAAGGCAGAGTTCTACGACGCGGTCGCCACGATGGTCGCTGCCGGTCTGACACTCCTCGACGCGACAGCATCCGTGGGCGAAAGTCGGAGCAAGATCGGAGCCCTTGGGCGGGAGATGGCCCGTGATCTTCGCGATGGTCGGTCCCTTGCCGAATCGATGACACATCGACGCGCCTGGTTCGATCAGGCCGAACGAGCCATCATCCAGGCCGGCGAGCACCGCGGGGATCTCGCCGGCGCGCTGAGAACCCTGTCCGATCGCCAGCACCGCTCAGGCGAACTCTCCGGTAGGTTGATCTCCGCGCTCGCCTATCCGGCAATCGTGACGGTGGTCGGGGTCGCTGTGGTGGTGTTCTTGTCCACACGAACACTTCCGCAGATCACGCAGATCCTGATCGACGCCGAGATAAGCGTTCCGCCGATCACGGCCGCGGTGATGGCGCTGGGACAGGCCCTCGTCGCCTCTGTCCCGTGGATCGCGGCGTTGCTCCCCGTCGCTGTCGTGCTGGCCCTCAGCCTGGGTCGCGTTCGCCGCGTGACGGTATGGGCTGGGAGCGTGAGGAACCTGATCACGCCGGCTCTGGTTCGACGCGCCGCGGTAGGTGATGCGATCACAGAACTCGCCCAGCTCGCGCGCGTCGGGGTCTCGCTGACGGAGGCGCTTCGAGTCGTCGCCGAAACTGCCCGTGGCTTCGGTATGGCGCCGCTTCGCCGACACCTCGAAGAGGCCGTGATCGCCATCGAATCGGGCAAGCCGATCTCTGAGGCCTTCGTTGATCCAAGGTGGTTCGATCCGGAACTCCGCCGGCTCATCGCCACGGGTGAGGCGGCCGGGGAACTCCCCAGCATTTTAGAGCGCGTGGGCGATCGGTATCGGCGGAGCGCCCGCCGATCGATCGATCGCCTCGCGGCGATCTTGGAACCTGCGGTTATCCTGATCCTGGCCACTGGCATCGGACTTGTCGTGATGGCCGCGATCCAGCCGCTTATCCGTTTGCAGGAGGTGCTCTAGCATGCCTCGTTCCGTATCGATGTCTCGGCCGGGTTTGACGCTCGTCGAGGTTCTCGCGGTTGTGGTGATCTTGGGGCTCTTGGCCGGTACGCTCGCGGTCGGCTTCAGTGGCGCCTTCGGCAAGGGGAAATCAGAACTCGCCAAGACCGGGCTCTCTATCGTCGCGCAGAAGCTGGAGACCTACCACATCAGTACCGGGTCCTGGCCAGACGATGCCAGCCTTCTCGACGCGCTCACCGAAGGCTCCGCCAAGCCGACCGACGCCTACTTCCTTTCTCCGGACAAGCTGCTGGATCCCTGGGGTCATCCGTACGAGTTGCTCATCCCCGGCCCCGATGGCTATCCCTACGAGATCATCTCCCTTGGCGCCGATGGACAACGAGGTGGCACCGGCGAGAACGCAGACATCACCTCGGTCGACCTCCGGCGCGAGACAGACGGATGACCCGTGCGCTCACGCTCATTGAGACACTGGCCGCGATTCTGCTCCTTGGGATGGCGTTCGCGCTGCTCGCACCGGGATTGGCCCCGGTGAGCGAGGATGCCAAGCTCGACGCCTTTATCGCTCGGTTTGTTGACCTCGATCGGCGTGCTCGTCTCTTGGCACGCCGTGGCGACATCATCGAGATTCGGAACACGTCGCTGCCGTCGCCGGCCGTGTCGCTCCGCCTGAACGATGAGGCCGTCGCAATGATCGAACTCCCCCCCGAATACCGTGTCGAACTCGTCGCGGACAGCGACGCCTTGGACGTTGTCCTGTTTGATCGCCAAGGGCGCTCGATCGACTATCAGATAAGGTGTCGGAACGGTGTTTCTGCCCGACGCTACGCCGTTTCGGGTCTGACGGGCTTCGCGGTCGACGTGTCGTCAAGGGTGGAATCACCGTGACTGCCCGCGCGATGACACTGCTGGAGGTTCTCGCAGCCACCGCGCTTCTCGCATTGTTGACCGGTGTTTGTGTCGGGCTAGTGCGCGATGCTCGGGTGATGATGACGGCGGACGATCCTGCGAGCGATCCCCAGTCAATCGCGCGTGCTCGATGGCTTGCGGAGGCGATTTCGAACGATCCACACGGATATGCCATCCCAACCGAAGCCGAGGGGATGGCCGTGAGCACGGGTTCAGTCACAAGTGATTTCCACGATTGGATCGGTCAGGCTTCGTGGACGCTCTACCGAGCGAGTGATGACGCAGTGAATCATGCCTGGCTCGAGCTTCAACTCGATGGTGTCGTCACGTGGACCGCCCTTATCCTCGACGATCCGCCCGCATCCGCGGAGGCCACCCCGTGACGCGCCGTGGGTTGACCATCCTGGAGACGCTCCTCGCGCTTGCTCTCCTGGCGGGCCTGAGCGCAGCCGCTGTCTCCTGGACCGTCGGCTTGCAGCGTTCTGGGCACGCTCTCGCGACCATGACGCGGTGGGAAAGTGCCGCGCAAGCCGCGCTTGATTGCCTCCACGATGATTTGCTCAGTTTCGATCGGATCGACGGGGCTCCCCCGCCGTTGACTATTGGTTCGGGTGAAGTGTCGTTCAACGCCCGAGATGGCGGGCCCGCTGCGATGATGTACCGACTGTCGACGGACGGACAGCTCTTCCGGCGACGCGGCAGTGATGATCCGAGACTTCTCGTCGCCGACGTAGCCGAGTTTTCGGCCAAGCCGATCTCTATCGACGAGACGATAAACGCACCTCCGTACGCCCTCCTCGTGACCATCACTTCTTCAACGACTCACCGAAGCCGCGTCATCCCGCTCGACGATCGCGGGGTGTTGCCATGAGGTCACGCCGGGGCGTGGGACTCCTGCTCGTTCTCGCTGTATTGGTGGTATCCACGACGGCGGCCTTGACCATGGCAAGGCAAGCCGCCACCTGGCGGGTCTCGCGGTCAATCGATGACGATGCGTCGCTCTCCCGCGAGCTGATCCTCGGTGCCAAGCCAATCATCTTGCTCTGGCTAACCGAAGCATCGAGCAGCGTGATCATGAGCCCAGAAGTGCACCTACCGGCAACGCTCGTAAGCCGGGACGCATTCGACACCCACCTTGGCACCGCAACGGTCGAGATCACCGCGTTCGACCAGTCGGCGATGACCCCCTGGCAACTCGCCGCAGACTTCGACGCGCCTGTAACGATGCCTCGCGTCGATACCGACGTCGTACCCGGCCTTGACCTGCTCGTCGACCGGCCCGACTCGCCTGTGTACCCGCAAGGCAATGCGTCTGCATCGTTTACACCGTTCGGTACCGCGAGGGTTACCACTCCGCCAGACACACCTCAGGGAGACGGACCGTGGCTTGGAGCGACCTTTGCAACCCACGCAATCGACGCGACGAATCGCCGTCGAACACGCCGAGTGTCGTGGACCATCAACGTCAATACGGCGCCGATGTGGCTCCTCGAGCAGGTTCTGTCGGACACCGATACGAACAGTATCGACGTGATCCGCAACGCTCGGGCGAACGGTAACTCTGCAACGCCCCCCGTCCGGAGCGTTGACTTCAAGGGGACCACAGTGAGTCTTTCTGCACGTTCCGATCGCTGGGCCATTCGGACCGACGTGAAGCTTGATGGTGTGGGAACTTCGACCTGGCAAATCTTCGTCCGTCGCGGCCAGGAATGGCTGCAGGAGCAATGCCTTGTTATCGCTGAATGATCCAATCACGATTACGATCGCCGGGACGGCACTTGCAGGTAGTGCGATCGTCGCTTGGTGGGCGGCACAGCCACTCTCCATAGCGACGCCGGTAGCGGCGTTCGACCCCTTGCCTCGCCAGATCGAGAGCAACACGGCAATACCTAGAACTCGTGTTCCCGTTGACGCCTTCTCCGCAGCTCTGTGGAATGATCCACCGGCACCGCCAGCGCCGCCGCCACAACCGCCCCGACAACGCCCCAAGCCCGTCGCAACGCCCCTGCATCAACTGCTCTGCATCGTGTCCGACCCCGATGGGAGACTTGCTGCTGTTGTGTACGACCCGCGATCGCAAGGACTCACCACGATCCGCGAGGGCGACACACTATCGAGCTTCACCGTTAAGGAGGTCTCAGCGGTTGCCGTACGCTTGGCCCACCTCCAACTGGAGCACGTCCTCGACGTTGATCAACCAGCAATTCGACTCGCCGTCGACGCGGGAGTTTCCCCATGAGTCAACCCCAGACCGAGCATCGGACGGACGCCTGCTACTGGGCCTCGATCGATCCGCAACGTGCGGGACTGAAAGTTCTCCCCAAGCGGCCCACGACAGCGCTTTTAACATCTCTCGGATTCCTAGCCGAAAGTCAGGTGCCGGTAGCGATCGAATCCCTTCACGCGACGTTCGTGCAGGGGGCAAATGGGCAGATCACGGCCTGCCTCATCGATCGAGAGATCGCGCAGACCGCCCGCGAGGCTAGGGTTGATGCCCTGCGACCCACCCATTGTCCCGAGGAGCTCGGGACCGAAGCCAGAGCATTCCAACTCCTCCACGGCGAGTTTGAACCCAAGCAAGCTCAAGCTCGGCGGCGATCCCGATGGACGGCAGCGTTCATTGGCATAGTGATACTCGGGATGATGACAAGCTGGGGACTGTACCGACGAGTAGAGGTGTTGAACACCGGTGCGTTCGAGACCCACGACGCCGCGCTCGCGCGTGCTGAGGAGATCCTGGGGAACGAGGGCAATCAACGACTCTCGGTGGAAAGCCGCTTAACCCAGAGCTTGAGACGCCTGCGCGGCACACGAGCTCCCGACGGTGCGAGCAACGCCCCGGAAGCGAATGTCGGCGAGCAGCTCGCACACGCACTTGCCCAATGGCCCACCGAAACCACGGCACAGACGCAACGCGTGACCGCGACACCCGACGAGGTAGTCTTCACCGTCAGTTTCGCCGATGAAGACGATCCCGAGCGTTTACTGTCCACGTATAGCTCCGCATCCGGATGGACTCTCAGCGATCACAAACTCGACCGTGAGAAGACCCGCTCTGGGAGCAAACCACGACTTCGCTTCACGTTGCAGCGGGCTGAACCCGGGGCACAATCATGAAGGTCCTCACGATGCATGTAGCAGGCGCACTCGCGATGCTGTCCATCGGCCTCGTAGCCGTAGCATCGGCTCGATACGCGCGTGCTCAAGCGGCCCACTCCGATGTGACTGCAAAGGCTATCCGCATCGCGACAGACTGCGCAGAACTCCAACGTCTCCAATCAACAGCGCCAACCGCATACCTAGGCGAACCACCTGAAGAAATGGTGGTCACCTCCATCCGCCAAACCCTGCGCACCGCCGGGCTTCCACCGCGGTCCTGGAATGTCATCGACACGGATGGCGGACAAGCCGAACGCCGACGTGACTCGCGCTCCAACGTCACCACGCGCACCGTGCGCCTCGATCTAAAGGCCATCACGCCCGCGCAACTCGGGGCGTTCCTGTTCGAATGGAGCCTAGCCGAGCCCCTGTGGACACCCACGAGCATCAACATGGCTGCGGACACGCGGTCTCCGGGCCTCTACAACGTCCAACTCGCACTCAAGGCCCGCTACGTGGATCAGTCCCTGCGTCAGGAGAACATCAATGGATGAGCGAACAATCCCGCGATTCATCTTCGCCGCGATGCTCGCGGCCATCATCCTGCCGGCCTGCACAAGCGTCCGTGCGCCCTATCAGCCGAGAACCGGAGAGTCGCAAGACACCACCACCGCGCGAAACCTGAATTCTCAAGCAGCGGACATCATGGAAAGTGCCCCCGACCAGGCCGAGGCCCTGCTGCGTGACGCACTGACCGCTGACGTCTATTTCGGACCCGCCCACAACAACCTCGGCGTCCTGCTGATGCAGCGCGGCGAGTTGTACGGCGCCGCCAATGAGTTCGAATGGGCCAGGCGACTCTTGCCCGGACACCCCGATCCCCGGCTCAACCTTGGCATGACCCTTGAACTCGCCGGCAAGACCGCCGATGCGATGGACGCCTATCGCTCAGCCCTAGAGGTGTATCCCGGCTACCTACCGGCCATCATGGCGCTCACACGAGCGGAGTTGCGGACTCGCCACACGACCGATGACACGAAATCACGACTTGAAGACATCGCACTGCGGTCAATGGATCCGACGTGGTCGCAATGGGCTGAAGTCCAACTCACCAGACTCAGTCCATAGTACCGGCTGCGTCTCCGGTACAAATGGAGATCTTGAACCCAGCTTCCAGCCTGGATTGAGCGCACAGCACGACACCATGCGTGAATCACTAATCTTGCGGTGCCAAATCGGGTCAGCACCAACTCGCCGGGGCGATGAACGATCGGATCCCCAATTCGCAGTTTCGGACGCCGTCGATTGTGGCTTGCTCTCTGCCTCGGATCTCGCAGCAGCCCACTGCCGTGCTTCCTCGACCGAAGGCCCACCGCTGAGATACCTCATTGCCACAATGTCTCTGATCTCGTCGCTCCATGCGGTGCGGCCGATCTCTCTGACCTTGACGTAATCGTCCCCGCCTTCCTCGCGATCGACACCAACGCAGCCCACCAAGTGGGAGACCGGGGGGTTCGTCGTCCCGCCAGCATTACGCAGCGCGCCGTCTACCTTCCCGGCCGGCGGACGGCTTGGATTCCGGAAACCTCTGCTAAAAAATGACTAGAAAGACTATAAAATGGGCGTAACAGGACTCGAACCTGTGACCTCAGCTATGTGACAGCTGCGCTCTAGCCAACTGAGCTATACGCCCGACGCTCACCGCTTGGGCGAGTCGAGACGGTAGGGCCCTCGACCTCTCGAGGCGACTGCCAGTCGCCTAGACCGTTATCGAACCTCGTCCACCGCCTGAAATTTGGGCCCAAACCTCACAGTCGGCTGGTCCAAGGGCGAAGACGGGGCACCTTCCCTTCACGGGCGTGTACGGCCCAGTTTGTGCGGAAGCACCCGAACGAAGTTCGAAGACTGAGGGGTAGTAGATGTCGATCAAGTCGCTGAACCGCGCCGCGGTGCTGTGTGTTGTCGCCGGGACCGCTGTTTCTTCGCTCGCTCAGGATGCCGACTGGATCGATGCCCTCGACGGCTCGTGGAGCGACGCGGCCCGCTGGTCGGGCGGCGTCTCGCCCAACGGCGCGACGTTCGACGTCGCCATTGACGCGACGGGGGCCGCGTACACCGTCAACCTCGACGTCAACGCGATCGTGGACACGCTTTTGCTCGACTCTGCCGATGCGACGCTCGTCGCGTCAGGCCGGACGCTCACGGTTGGCTCGCTCGCCAATTTCGCTTCGGGTCGTGCGTCGTTCTTCAACAGCACCATCACCGGCGCTGGGATGCTGACCAACAGCGCGGTGTTCGACACGACCGGCACTGTCACGATCTCAACGGCGACCTTCGACAACGACGGTGACTTCAATATCACAGCCACCGGCTCGGCCAGCGCCCAGGTGAACCGCACCGGCGGCATGACCAACACCGGCACGGTCACGCTGACGTCCACCGCGGCAACGAACGCGACGCTGAACACGGGCGGCACCTTCCGCAACGAGACCGGCGGGGTGCTCAACGTCGAATCGGGTGCAGGGGGCCTCCGGAGCCTGACCACGGCCGCACTTGAGAACGAAGGCGCCGTCCACCTCAACCGGTCGACCAACCTCAACGGGTCCTCCGGGGTCTACACGAACAACGGTACCTGGAACGTGAACGCCGGCACCGCCACGCTCAGCGGCTCGGGCGTGCAGACGTTCAATCAGAACGGCGGCGTTCTCAACCTCCTCGGCAACCTGCAGGTGAACGCGGAGGTCTTCAACTTCAACGGCGGTGAAGTGACCGGCAACAACGTCAGTCTCTTCAACTCGACGCTGAACATCAACGCCGGCGGGAGCGCCGGGTTCACGACGACCGGCACGACCACCTTCGGCGGGAATGTCCTCGCCGACCAAGAGGTTGTCCTGCTCGCCAACGGCTCCGCGAGCAACCAGTTCAACGCCGGGACGTTCTCGAACTCGGGCGATATCACGCTGACATCGACGGCCGCGACCAACGTGACTCTGGCGGCCGATTCGCTCACAAACAACGCCGATGGTTCGCTGACCATCGAGAACGGCAGCGGGGGGCTCCGGAGCCTGGCGACGGTCGAGCTGGTGAACGACGGGGTCGTAGAGATCAGCCGCTCGACCAACCTCAACGGGGCCAGCGGCGTCTACACGAATAACGGGACCTGGAACACCCTTGCCGGAACAACGACACTGAGTGGAAGCGGACTCCAGACGTTCAATCAGGACGCCGGAACCCTGAACAACCAGGGGCGGTTCTTCGTCAACGCCGAGCGGTTCAACTTCAACGGCGGCGAGATCCTCGGCAACAGCATCGAGGCGTTCAGCTCAACGGTGAACAACAACGCGGCCGGGACCGTTACGTACGACCTCACCGGAAACACCGCCTGGACCGGAGACGTCGCCGCGTCCCAGGACGTTAACCTGATCGCCACCGGTTCGTCCAGCAAGACGTTCAACGTGGACACGTTCTCGAACTCGGGCGACATCGTCCTGACGTCGACCGCGGCGACGAATGTCACCTTCGCGGCGAACTCATTTACCAACAACGCCGGGGGATCCCTCACCGTCGAGAACGGGAACGGGGGTCTCCGGGACATCTCCACCGGGACCTTTGTCAACAACGGAACCGTGGAGACGAATCGCTCCACCGACCTGGACGGCGCGAGCGGCGTCTACACGAACAGCGGTGCCTGGACCAACTCCGCTGGGACAACGACCCTGAGCGGATCGGGCAACCTGACGTTCAACCAGAACGCCGGCACGCTCGACAACCAGGGGCGGTTCTTCGTCAGCGCTGAGATATTCAACTACAACGGTGGCACGATCACCGGCAACAACCTCGAGCTTTTCAGTTCGACACTGAACAACCTCGCCTCTGGCTCGGTGAGCTACGACCTCACCGGGAACACGGCGTATGCGGGCGAGGTCGCTTCGGGCCAAACGCTCAACCTCATCGCCACGGGCGCGATCAGCAAGGTGCTTTCCGCCGGCGCGTTCTCCAATTCCGGAGAAATCAACATGACCTCGGTCGCCGCGACGAACGTCACGTTCGTTGCGGACGCATTTACGAACAACGCCGACGGGGTCTTCAATGTTGAAGCGGGAGCGGGCGGGCTGCGTGATTTGAGCACGCTTTCCTTTGTGAACAACGGGGCCGTGCAGATCAACGCCAACACCGATCTGGAAGGGTCGGGCGGCGTCTACACCAACACCGGGATCTTCACGGTCGCCGCTGGACGAACCGCGACGCTTTCCGGATCGGGCAACCAGACGTTCAACCAGAACGCCGGCACACTCGTCAACATGGGCACGTTCCAGATCAACGCCGAGATCTTGAACTTCAACGGCGGTGAAGTCCTCGGGAACGACCTCTCGATCTTCAGCGGGACCATCAACAACAACGCCGCCGGGACGGTCCATTACGACGTTGTCGGCAACGTGACCTACAACGGAGATATCTCGGGCAATCAGTCGCTCGACGTGATCGCGAACGGGAGCACGAGCACGACGGTGTCCGCGTCGAGTTTCGCGAACTCGGGCATCGTGACGCTCACCTCGGTCGCGGCAACAAATGCAACGCTGCTCAGCGGGGGCACGATCACGAACAACGCGGACGGCGTCGTCAACGTCGAAGCGGGCAGCGGTGGGCTTCGTTCTCTTACAACGGCCGGCTTCGTGAACAACGGCAATGTCAACATCAACGCGAGCACAAGCCTGAACGGTGCGAGCGGCGTCTACACCAACAACAACAACTGGTCGATCACGGCGGGGCGAACCCTGACGCTCAATGCCTCGGGCACGCAGACGTTCAACCAGCAGGCGGGTGTCCTCGACAACCAGGGGGCGTTCGTGGTCAACGGAGAGGTGTTCAACCACAACGGCGGTGTTATCACCGGCAACAACGTGGTCGTCTTCAATGGCACGCTCGGGCTCGGCGCCGGCGGGGCGGCGGAGTTCGACGCGCAGGGCAGCGTTACTCTCGTCGGCAACGTCGGCGAGCCTCACGTGGTGAATGTCGTTGGTACCGGGGCGACCAGTTCGACGTTCACCGGCGGTGCGTTCTCAAGCGACGGGCTCATCCGGCTCACGTCCATCGCCGCGACGAACGCCGCTCTGAACGGATCCGACTTCACGAACAACGCCGGCGGGGAAGTCCGCGTCGAGAACGGTGCTGGCGGACTTCGGTCGATCGGGATCGGGATGATTGTCAACGATGGTCTCTTCCAGTTCAACGGTAACACCAACGTATCGAGCAGCGGGATGACGTTCGCCAACAACGGAACGGTCCGCGTCTCCGAAGGCGTTGAGGCTGTCTTCGGAGGCAGCGGGGTCGTCACCTTCCGGAATGGCGTCGATGGGGTCGTGACCGGCTCGGGCCGTATCGACAACCTGAGCGTCGACGTGTTCGAGAACGACGGCACCTTCGCTCCGGGCGACGGCATCGGCACGCTGACCTACGAGGGCAGCTGGAGCCAGCGCTCGCCGGGCAGCCTCGATATCGACATCATGAATACGGGGAGCTTCGACCGGTTCCTCGTCACCGGCTCCGCCACCCTTGATGGGGCGCTCCGGGTCTTTGTCAGTGGGAACGTCGCGGCGAACGACAGCTTCGTCATCCTCGACGCGGCGAGCCTCAACGGGACCTTCGCCAACGCGGCGAGCACAGTCAGCGTCGTCGGTGGGGGGCAGTTTGACGTGATCTACGACGAGACCGCCGGGACGGTGACCCTGACCAACTTCATCCCAACCCCGGGCACGCTCGGCGTCCTCGGGGCGGCCGGCCTGGTCGCCCGACGTCGCCGCTAGAGCGGATTCGATCGCTCCGTAGCGGCCTCCGGTCGCACACTCGCTTCGGGCTGCCTCACGCCCGACAAGCTCAGTGAAGACGCTCTTACCCGGACTCACGCGCGCAGCAAGGGGTGCCGGAAATGGGAAGGAACAAGGGGCTGCGACGCTCAGCGCGTCGCGGCCTTCTACGTGCGCGATGCGAGACGGCACGCCAAACACCTTGCGATGCAGTCAGCGCACGATGCAACCCGGTGAGCGGCACCGGGGTCGTCTTAGGCTGTGTTGTTCGGGTCGGACTCACCACCCCGAGAGAGCGGCGAGTTCGTTCAGAGAAGCCCGGCTACGCGTGTTTCCGCCCGCAGCCGAGTCATAGGAGGAGAGAGAGACAAGACACAAGCAAGGTGCCACATCTCTCAGCCTGTGCCAGCGATTGAGCCGATTTTTTCGTCGAGTCCGTCAGTGACGCCCTGGGAAACGGGGCAACATCCTGTACGCGAACGGGTTACGCTGGATCCGCCCTCGTTACCCAGGTTGAAAATTTAGCTGTCGCCCGAGGCGTCCGCATAGCGGGCCGCGACGGCAGGCCAACTGACGATGTTCATGAACGCGTCGACGTATTCGGACCTGCGGTTCTGGTACTTCAGGTAGTAGGCGTGCTCCCAGACGTCGAGTCCGAGCAGCGGAATGACCCCCGTCATGTCCGTATTCTGCTGCTTCTCGATCTGGTTCACCATGAGGCGTCGAGCCACCGGCTCGTAGACCAACCACGCCCATCCAGACCCCTCAACACTCCGAGCCGCGGCTTTGAAGTGGGCCGTGAACAGGGCGAACGACCCGAAGTCTCGGTCGATCCGTTCCGCCAGCACCCCCTCGGGGAAGCCCCCGCCTCCGTCTCCCTCAGGCGCCATCGTCGCCCAGAACAGAGCGTGATTGACGTGCCCAGAGCCGTGGAAGGCGAGTTCGCGAGACCAGTGTTTGACGAGGGCGACGTCGCCGGCACCCTCGCGGATGTCCTGGAGCCGCCTGAGAGCGTTGTTGAGCCCTCGCACGTAGCCGGCGTGGTGGTTGCCGTGGTGGATCTCCATCGTCTTGGCATCAATGTACGGCTCGAGGGCGTCGTAGTCGTATCCGAGATCGGGTACGACGTACTCGCCCTTTGCCCGATCCCAGCCGAGTTCCTTCTCGCCGATCACCGGTTCGGACCGCTGGCGAGGATTTCGGCGGCGCCGCGCCGGCTGTGCCTCGGCGCCGAGGGCGAAGACCCCGAGGCCGCCGAGTGCAGTGAGGGCACCGCGACGGGAGAGCGCGTTCTCACCCGTTGGTGCGTCCGTGTTCGAGGGAAGTTGCTCGTGTGTCATCTGGACCTCCGTTCGTCGATGACGTTAGCCTTGGCGGCCTTCGATCGCTGCGAGGAGACACGCTGCGGCCAAGATGACGAGCTCGTCGACGTCGACGTCGGCCTCGTCATGGATCGTCACGCCGAGGCGGTACACGAACGGGTTAAAGTGCTGGCGAAACTCCGCCGCGGTCGCCCCGTCGCGCGCCCGGGTGACCTGGAATGTTTGAGGCGAGAACAACGCGATGAGCTCGTGCATTCTGCGGAGGAACGCAGTCCAGGCGTTCTTCTCTTGGATGAGGGCCGTCTCGTTGTTCTGAGGATCGAACACCAGCCATTCGTCGCGGACGAACGTTGACTTCAGTCCTTTGCGTCTCAGCGACCCGACCGTTTCGCCGGTAGCGAGGTGGACGTCGTAGGTCGTGCTGAAGTCCATAATGGTCCGGGCCGAGAGCCTGAACTGCTCAACCGACTTCGTCGAGTCGGTGTACACCCGAATGTCCTCGCGAAGGCGAAGGCCTTTCTGATCGCAATACCCGAAGGGCTGCCCGTTCTGATCGAAGATCTCGAAGCCGGCGCCGAAGACCCGGAGGATCTTTCGCCGGATCGTGTAGCGCTCGCCGGCCTTGGCGCCGGCGGCGCCGCGGCCTGTCTCGGTTGTTTTTGCCATAGATTTCCCGGCTCCCTAAGACCCCGGGGCAAATCGTACCGATTCGGCTCGGAAGGTGTGCGCGCACAAAAAAGCCCCGGAATCACCCGGGGCTTCGTGTGATCTGTGATCAGCGGATCATCAACCGGAGGTCTCGCCGACTTCCCAGCGGTGGAAGGCGGTGATGGTTCCGGGGGCGACGACGTCTTTGATCGCCTTCGACTCATCCATGACGAACTTCTGCTCGAGAAGTGCAACCTCGGCGTAAAACTTCTTCATGCCGCCCTCGACCATCTTCTCAGCGATCTCCTGCGGCTTGCCAGATTCGACCGCCTGAGCGACGCGGAAGGTCCGCTCTTTCTCGACCAGGTCGGCAGGGACTTCGTCGGGGCTCACGCCGAGCGGGCGAGGGACCGCCGCCGTCACGTGCATGCCGACATTGCGGAGCGTGTCGGCGTTCACGTCGCCGCTGGCGACGAGCAGCACGCCGGTCTTCCCGTCGTGGTGGATGTAGCTGCCGAACGAATCACCGGTCGCAACCCGGCTCGCCCTAGCGACCGAGATGTTCTCGCCGGTGGTGATCTTGATGTTGTCAACGATCGCCGCCATCTCGTCGGTCGGCGTGACGTCGCCCTCGCCACCGGCGGTGAGCGCGAGGTCCGCGAGCTTCTGAGCGGTGGTGATGAAATTCTCGTTCTTCGCGGTGAAGTCGGTCTCGGCGCGGAGTTCGACAATCGAGGCGGCCGAACCGTCATCGGCGACGGCGATCGCGATGCGGCCCTCGCCGGCGGCGCGATCGGCCCGCTTCTCCATCTTGCCCTTGAGCTTCTTGCGAAGCAACTCCTCCGCCGCGTCGACGTCGCCGCCGGCTTCCGAGAGGGCTTTCTTGCACTCCATCATCGCGAGGCCTGTGCGGTTGCGCAGGCTCATGACGTCTTTAGCGCTGATATCGGACATGCTGATTCTCTCCGTCTTCTGGCTCAGCGGGTGATCGGTTGGTCAGGAGCCGCGGTCGGCGGCGGCGGGGGCGGGGGCCGGGTCGCTCGAGGCGACGGCCGGGTCGCCCTCGCGCTCGGCCGGAGCCGGTGTCGCGTCATCGGCGCGGAACTGCGCCCGGCGGCTCCGACGCGGACGATCCGACTGGCCGCCTTGGTCATCGTCCGAGGTATCCGCCGGCGACTCAACACGCTGCTGCTTGCCGTCCGCGATCGCCTTGCACAGTTCGCGGAGAACGACGTCGATCGAACGCATCGAGTCGTCGTTACCCGGGATCGGGATGTCGGCATGCTCCGGGTCAGCGTCGGTATCGATCAGGCAGACGGTCGGGATTCCGAGCTTCTTGGCTTCGCGGAGGGCGGTGACTTCGCGGCGAACGTCGATCACGACCATCGCGCCGGGCATCTTCTCCATGCGGCGGATGCCGTCGAGGTTCCGCTTGATCTTCTTCATCTCACGACGGAGCTGGCTTTCCATCTTCTTCGAGTAGCTCTGGAAGTTGTCGTTTTCCTCGATCGCTTCGAGTTCCTCGAGCCTCTTCAGCCGAGCGCGGATGGTACGGAAGTTGGTAAGCGTGCCGCCCAGCCAACGCTCGGTGATGTAGTGCATCTCAGCGTCGGAGACACGCTGCTCGATAACCGGCTTGGCCTGACGCTTGGTCCCCACGAAGACCACGTCCTTACCGCCGGCGACGACGCCGGTCAGGAACTTCTTCGCGAGAAGGAGACCCTTGACGGTCTCCTTGATGTCGATGATGTGGATGCCGTTGCGTTTGCCGTAGATGTAGGGCGTCATCTTCGGGTTCCAGCCGCTCGCGCGCTGGCCGAAGTGGATACCCGCTTCGATGAGGTCTTGGACGAGTGAATTGGCCATGATCAGAGTCCTGTCGTCAGCGACACCGGCGTTCGCGAGGTCGATCCCCCGGCCGCCCGTCACTGGGAGGCAGAGGCCGCGGACGCCCGAAGGGCGCTTGGGTCGCCCGGCGGGGGACCGGGTGATTGCAAATGCTCAATGACAGGGACTCCCCGAGTCCCCGAACCGCCTCCGATCGACCATATCGAAGGGCATGGACTGTAGGAAGCTCCCGGGCCCAAAGCCAAACATACGGGATTCTGATCCGGTCGCAAGCTCGTGTTGCGGCAAGATATTTGTATTTTGAAAGGTATTCGATCGAAGCGTCGAAGTCGACGGGGGCCCGGGTACGGCCAAGACGGCAATGCCGGTACGCTCCGGTCAACCTTATCCAGATTGCTTCGAGGAGAACCAGCCTTGCTCGATCGACTTGCCGGATTTGTATTTGCGCCAGTGACGATTGCACTCGCGCTGCTGTCCAGTTCCGCATCGCTGGCACACACCCAGGACCAAGCGATCGCGTTCGTCAACGCCCGCGTGATCCCCATCGATCAACCGGAAATCGCCGAGGGGCACGTCGTGATCCATCGCGGCGAGATTGTTGCCGTCGGGTCCGGGGCTCCCCGTTTCGATGCTGGCCCCCGTGCCAGGCAGGTCGACATGACCGGCAAGGTCATCATGCCCGGGATCGTCGATACCCATTCGCACATTGGCGGTGTCGGGGCCGCGGACGGTTCTGGACCCATCCAACCGGGCGTCGATGTCACCGATTCGATCAACGTCCGTTCCTCGGGCTTCAAACGGGCTCTTGCGGGGGGCCTCACAACGCTCAACATCATGCCTGGGTCAGGGCATCTTTCATCGGGACGCACCGCCTACGTCAAACTCCGCTGGTTTGACGGGGATGCCCCATCCGGGATCGGCGATATCCAGATCAAGGACGCCCAGGGCAAGGCGATGGGTGGTCTCAAGATGGCCAACGGGACGAACGCGATCCGCGACGATTCGGGTCGCGGCTGGCCCGGAACCCGGGGGCGGTCGGCCTACTTGGTCCGTCAGCAGTTTCTAAAGGCGATCGAGCACCGAGAGAAGATCGCCAAGGCCGAGGGCGACCCGAACAAGATGCCCGCGCGTGACCTTCATCTCGAGACGCTCATCGAGGTCATGGAGGGCAAGCGCATTGTCCATCACCACACACATCGTCATGACGACATCATGACCGTGCTCCGCTTGGCCGACGAATTCGGCTTTCGGGTCGTGCTGCACCACGTCTCGGAGGGTTGGGTCGTCGCCGACGAAATCGCGAACTACAAAGGTGTCGATGGTCCGGACGGGCTCCCCTGGGGGGCTCCCTGCTCGATCATTCTCGTGGATTCGCCCGGTGGGAAGCTCGAGGCGGTCAACTTGGTCTTCAGGACCGGGAGCGTTCTCGAGCAGGCGGGGGCGAGAGTCGCGTATCACACGGACGACTGGATCACCGACTCGCGCTTGTTCCTCCGAATGGCAGCCTTGGGCGTTCGCGCCGGGATGTCGCGTGAGGCGGCGCTGAAGTCGCTGACCATCGAGGGCGCGTACATGCTGGACCTAGCCGACCGCGTCGGGTCGCTGGCGCCCGGAAAGGACGCCGACTTGGTGATCCTCGATGGAGACCCATTCAGCGTCTACACAAAGGTCGAGCAGACTTGGGTCGAGGGCCGAATGGTGTTTGACCGCGAGGATCCAGACGACCTGCTCTACGCCACCGGCGGCTACGGCGCGAGCCACGACATCCAGCCGTACTTCTGCTGCTACGACCATCTGATGAACAAGGGGAACAACTGATGAAACTCGTCTCAGCCCTGCTCGCCGTCGCGGCAACGTTCTCCGCCGCCCAAGACCTCGTCGTTTTCGGGAACGTCATCCATACCGTGAGTTCCGGGCCGATCCCGAATGGGGTCGTGGTGATCCGTGACGGGAAGATCCAGAGCGTCGGGCCACTCAGCCGCGTATCGGTGCCCCGCGGCGTGCCTCAACTCCGCGCCTCGGTCGTGGTGCCCGGGATGATCGACGGTCGATCGACCGCCGGGCTCACGGGCATCTACAACAACAGCCGAGAGGACCAGGATCAACTTGAGACCTCCGCTCCGTTCCAGCCCGAACTGCGAGCGTTCGACGCGTACAACGCCCGTGAAGACCTCGTCGCCTACCTGCGTGGATTCGGCATCACGACAGTTCATACCGGGCACGCCCCGGGAGAACTCATCACCGGCCAGACCATCGTCGTCAAGACCGCCGAAGGGACGATCGACGATGTCATCGTGAAGAGCCCGGCCGCAGTCGTTGGGACGCTCAGCCCAGAGGCGCACCGTTCCGGGGGCAACCCGGGCACGCGAGGCAAAGCCTTCGCGATGATGCGTGAGCAGTTCCTCAAGGCCCAGGAACGCCAACAGAAGATCGTCGCCGCGGCTGCCGACGAGACGAAAGAAGCCCCTTCGCCTGACTTACGCATGGACATGATGGTCGACTTGCTCGAGGGCAAGCTCCCGTTCATCATAACGGCCAACCGCGCCCAAGACATAGACTCGGCTCTCAGACTCCGCGACGAATTCGGCTTCAGGCTTTGGCTTGATGGCGGGGCCGAGTCGTACCTCGTTGCCGATCGCCTCGCACAACTGAGCGTCCCGGTCATTGTTCATCCGCCTATGGCCCGAGCGTGGGGCGGGGGTGAGATGGTGAACATGTCGATGACGACGCCCGCCGTGCTCGCCGACAAAGGGGTAACAGTCACGATGCAATCCGGGTACGAGGGGTACGTGCCCAAGGTCCGGGTGGTGCTTTTCGAGGCCGCGATCGCCGCCGCGAACGGCCTCGGGTTCGAGCGGGCCCTCGAGTCGATCACGCTGACGCCGGCGCGAATGCTCGGGGTTGACGACCGAGTCGGTTCCATCGAAGCCGGGAAGGACGGGGATCTTGCCCTGTTCGATGGTGACCCGTTCGAGTACACCACGCACTGCGTCGCCACGGTCATCGATGGCGTCGTCGTAAGCGATACGCCGAACTAACTGTCCGTCTCGTTGGCTTGCGTTGTTTCTGATCTCTGAAAGGCCCCCATGCCTCTTTCACGCCGCGAAGCCCTTGTCGCTGCCGGATCGCTCGCACTCGCCGGGTGCGCCGCGACGTCCACCGGCTCTCAACCCATGTCGCGCCGCGAGCGTGAGCCGATGCCAGGCGACGACCCGAGAGAGGGCCCGGTCGCGATCGCGAGCGGCAACGGCCGCGAGACGGTGCGCATCGCCTTCGAACTGATGAAAGCGGGCGGCGACCCGGCCGTCGCCGCGGTTCGGGGCGTCGCGCCTGTCGAAGCCGACCCCAAGGACATGACGGTCGGCCTGGGCGGTCTCCCGGACGAACGCGGCGTCGTCACGCTCGATTCGGCGGTCATGCACGGCCCGACCCACAAGGCCGGTGCCGTTGCCGCGATCGAGGACACCCTCCACCCCGCCCAGGTCGCCTTGCGCGTTCTTCAGACGACCGATCACGCTTTGCTGGTTGGAGAGGGCGCCAAACGGTTCGCCCGGCTCAACGGTTTCGATCACCACGATCTCCTGACCGACAACGCTCGGGAAGCGTGGCTTCGGTGGAAGCGAGGCGGAAGCAAAGTCGACGACTGGCTCGATGTTGACGAATGGGACTGGGATCCCGATCTTTCGACCGCGGTCCCGCATACCACCGGCACGATCCACTGCTCTTGCGTCAATGCAGACCAGCAGATCGGGTGTTGCACGACCACCAGCGGACTGAGCTACAAGATCCACGGAAGAGTCGGCGACTCACCGATCATCGGGGCGGGGCTCTATTGCGACAACGACATCGGGTCCGCCGGCGGGACCGGTCGCGGCGAATCCGCGATCCAGAGCTGCGCTTCGTTCAGCGTTGTGCAGCACATGGGGTCGGGCATGAACCCGACCGACGCGTGTCTCGCAACACTGGAAACCGTCGCGAAGAACTCGGTGAAGCAGAAACGTCTCGCGAACGACCGCGGCGAGCCCCGTTTCAATCTCACTCTCTACGCGGTCGCGAAAGACGGCCGCTACGGGGCTGCGAGCATGCGGGGCCGCGTCGGATTCGCGGTTGCCGATGCGTTCGGCGCAAGAATCGAGAAGGGTGCGTCCCTCTTCGATCGCTAGAGCCGGTATTCAAGCGGACCGGCCGACCGTGGCCGGAGGCAGCCTCAAGTATCGTCGAAGCCAGGCGGATCCAATGTAGAACGGGACGGTGTCGAGCAACGCCGCGCCGAGTTTGAACGCGTACCCGGTCGCGATGAAGACGAGCAACTGCCCCCACAGTCCTCGCTGATCATCGATCGGCAGCGCGTTCGCGTAAAAGTGCGTAATCACGATGACCGCCGTCGTGTCTACGAGTTGTGAGACGATCGTCGATCCGTTGTTGCGAAGCCAAAGGTGGCGCCCGTTCGTGAGCCGCTTCCAGAAGTGAAAGACGTACACGTCAACGAACTGAGCCACCGCGTAGGCGATCATCGACGCCGCAACCGCTCCGAACGCGAGCGTGCGCAGCTCGAAGAACAACGGTTGACGGCCGGCCTCGTCGGCGACGGGGACCCCGTCGGATCCGAGGGATTCAAAGCCGGGAAGGATGCCGCCGAGCCAGAGAATCCCCATGACCCACGCATTGAGCAACAGGCCGACAAGCACAACCTGATTCGCCCGTCGCCTGCCGTAGAGCTCGGAGATGAAGTCTGTGCACAGGAACGTCAGGGGGTAGGGCAAGACACCCACGGCGACCGCGAACGCCGTGGCGCCCGGCGTTGCGGGATCGAAGTCGACCTCGAACAGTTTGATGAACCGTGTGATGCCCAGGATGTTGAGCATCGCGAGAGTCCCGAGAAACAGACCGGAGAGGACGAGGAAGACGCCCTCTCGACGGGAATGCAGGGTCGCATCATCGAGTTCTCCGACCCCGGGGTGCGAATGCTGATTCGACGGCAATAGGGCCCGGTCGTTCGGCATCCTCTAAGAATACGCCAATCGAGCGGAGCCCACGCTCCGCCCCGGGTACCATCCGAACTATGGCAGTCTCTCCCCCGGAGCAAAAGACCGACGCTCAGGCCGATCAGACGCTCGATGGCGCCGTCGAGGCCGTTCTTTTCAGTTGCGATCGGCCGACCTCCTCGGCCCGGCTGGCAGACGCGATCTACGAGGCGGGCGTCGCCGATGAGAACGCGGACATCGACGGCGCGATCGACAGGCTCAACGAGCAGTATGAACAGTCGGGCAGGGCGTTCCGAATCGAACAGGTCCCCGGCGGGATACGTGTGATGACACGCCCCGAGCACGCGCCGGTGCTCGCCGCCTTTCACAAGAATCGAGCATCCTCTAGGCTGAGCCGTCCGGCGCTCGAGACGCTCGCGATCGTTGCGTACAAGCAGCCGATGACGAGGGCGAGGCTCGAGGCCATCCGGGGCGTCGCGTGCGGAGAGGTGCTCAAGTCACTGCTCGAACGCCGGCTGATCTCGGTCGTGGGCCGCGCCGAAGAACTCGGCCGCCCGATGCTGTACGGCACGACGAAGGGTTTTCTCGACGCATTCGGTCTCGCCTCCCTCAAAGACCTCCCGAAGGCCGGTGAGTTGGTTGGCCCGGGCGGGGCTGGCCCGTTCTCGATGGAACCGAAGCCCGAAGCGGTGCGCACCGGGAACGATGACGCCGATTCATCAGCCAGCGAAGACGCACCGGAGCCGGGCGAGCAGGGGGCGGACGCGGCGGAACCGGCGGGGTAGCGTGTTGTCTCAAGAGCACACCAAGCGGGACGCAGTGGCTTCTCAGGTTGATGGGACGCCGACGGAGCGTCGCTATGAGTTGAGTTGGGCGACCGGTGTGTTCATCATGACCACCGTCTTTCTCGCGATCGGCGCGATCAACAGCCAGAACAACTTGCTCTTCTGGTCGTTCGGCGTCGCGGTCGGCGGCCTGGTCATCAGCGGGATCACCAGCGGCGCCGGGCTGATGAGTGTTCGACTCGAGCGCAGCGCCGACCGGCTCGTTCGCGCCGGCGACCCGGCCAGCGTCGTCTACCGAGTGAGCAACGTCGGGCGATGGACCCCGGTGCTCGGCTTATCCATCCGTGAACGCTTCATGATCCGCGGCGATCAGCGTTCGTTCGCCGGGTTCTCGCTCGAAACGGGGCTGGGGCATATCGGACCCGGACGCGCCGCCAGTGCGTCGGCAGAGTTTGTGCCCCCGGCGAGGGGCGTGCTCGTGCTCGATCGCGTTGAGGTGACGAGCAGTGCCCCGTTCGGTCTGCTCCGAAAGACCCTCGTCTTTCACTCGCCCGCTCGCCTGTCGATCGGGCCCAGGCGGCTGGCAATCCGCGAACACGCGTCGACGCCCTCGGGACACGCGGCCGGTCCGCGCCGCCCGGATCGACGACGCGTTGGGCACGGCGATGAGTTTTTCGGTCTTCGGGAGTACCGACCGGGGGATAGCCCGAGGCTGATCGCGTGGCGTGCCTCGGCGAGGCATGATCAGTTGGTCGTCCAACAGATGACCCCCCCGGCGCCTCCGAGGGTCCTGCTCAAGATCGCCCAAGCCGTCGAGGGCACGAACCCCGTTCTCTTCGAGCGCACCCTCTCGCTGGCGGCCGCCGTCTACGAGACCTCGATCAGTCAGGGCATGTCAGTCGCCCTCGACGCTCGATGGGCCGGTGTTCTCCTGCCGTTTCGCGCCGGCGAACGGGGCGTAACCCAGGCACTCGAAGCCCTTGCGGCGATCGACGCCGAGGCCCACGGTCGGAACGCCGTGCGCGGCGTGCCCGCCGAAGGCAGGCACGGCGTTGTCACTGTCGCCGCGACTCGCGCCGGCCTCGACGTCCGTCACTCTGACGTTGTCTTGATCGCCGATGAACCCGCCGCTTGGCTCCCGGCCGGCATCAGTGAGAGTGATCTTCTGTTGCCAGAAACACCGGGGAATCCGATCCGAGCAACGGTGATCGAAGCGCTGCGTTCGCGGATCGCGTCTTGGTCAGGCGGGGCGACAGACGCCGCGTCAGCCCCGGAGAGGGCCCCGGCATGAACGCGTCGCGATTGCTCCAGCCCGCATTGGTCGTGGTTCTGCTCCTGGCTATAAGCGCGTATTGCGTCGCCGACTCAAACGCGGCCTTGTGGCTCGTCGCCGTCCCAGGCGGTCTCGCGGCGTGGTGGTTCACCAAAGGCACGCCCCCGAAGGCGGTGCCGCGTGCGTTGATCAACTGCATGCTCCTCGCCGCGGTCGGCTGGGCGGTGCTCCGGGTGACCGGCGACGGGTTCGAGGTCGAGGTGTTCAGTGAGTTCGTGACACTGATCGCGGTCGTCAAACTCCTCGATCGGCGGTCTGCCCGAGACGACGCCCAGGTGCTCACGCTGTCGGCCTTTTTGTCGGTCGGGGCCATGCTCACGAGCAACTCGTTCGGCGTCGGGGCATTGCTCTTCCTGTTGCTCCCGACCCTCATGTTCACGGTGATCCTCCAGCAGATCGACGCCGCGGCGCGTCGTGCGCCGGGAGATCGATTCGAGGTCAAGAGAGCGACGTCTGGCCGTACGTCCCGGGATATCCGGCGCATCGTCGGCGTCGCGTGGGCGACCGCGATGGTTGTCAGCATCGGTTCATTCGTGCTGATGCCGCGGAGTTTGGGGACAAGCGCATTCGGGCAGTGGGGGAACGCGTCGGTCGGGAGCGTCGTCGGATTCAACGATGAGATCAACCTTGGTACCGGTGGACTGATCAGCCAGTCGGCCGAGCCGGTGCTCGACGTACGCGTGCTCGACGCCGATGAACGAAACGCGGGCGCACCGCTCCGAACCTTCTACCTACGGGGCGCAGTGCTCTCCGTGTACCAAGGCGGGCGATGGGTCCGAGGTTCTGAGGTGGAGAGCAGCGGCAACGAGCGGAGCGGGAACATCACCTTCGGTGCCGAGAGCCCGATCCCGCTGGAGACCTTGCCGGGCGAGTGGACGTACGAGATGCGGGTCACCATGAGGCAGGTATCTCGCGTGGGGACCCATCTGTTCACGATCTGGCGTCCCGAGCGGCTGCAAATGCACACGCCGATCGGCAAGCTCTTCCACGACCCAGAGGACGGGTCCCTCGTCGTTACAGGCCAGGAAGGCAAGGTCGAGTACTCGGTTTGGGTCGACGACATCAACGATCCGATCGGTGTGACCCGCCGGGGGAGAGGACGGGCAGACGGTGTCGATACCGAAGACGTGGAGCCCGTCGCTTCGGCCGAACTCACCGAACTCACCAGGTTGTTGATCACTGAGGCCGAGCTGCCGGTCGACCCGGCCGAACGAAAGCCCGAGGACAACGTAGCCGTCGCGCGTTTGCTCGAGGGGTACTTCACCCGCGAACGCTTCGTGTACGACCTCAACGAGCCGCGTTCACCCGCCGGCGTCGATCCGATCGACCACTTCGTTTTCACGACGAAGACCGGACACTGCGAGTACTACGCGTCGGCGATGACCGCGATGGCCCGAGCCGTCGGCTTGCCCTCACGCGTCGTCACAGGGTACGTCGCGACCGAATTCAACGAAGCCACCGGGTTCTACCTCGTCCGGGCGAGCAACGCGCACGCCTGGGTCGAGATCCAGGTTGCTCCGGGACGATGGAGACCGTTCGATCCCACACCCAGAGAAGACTTCGGACGCCTTCACGAACAGGTGGACCGGGGCTTCCTCGCCGCTGGGAGGCGTCTCTTTGAGACGCTTGAGTTCGCCTGGATCCGGGGTGTGATCGGCTTCGACGACGCCGCACGCGAGCGTCTGCTCGGTGGCTCGATCCCGAGCGGTCGCGAGATCGCCCGGGGAGCGGAACGCCTCGTCGACCGAATGCAGGCCGGCGGCCCCGACCTCGTCGCCCGTGCCGTCGCGAGGGCCGCGATCGCGTTCGCCGCAACATTCGCCGCCGGGATGCTGGTCTCATCGGGGGTCGGGCATCGCCGGGCCGTGATGGGGTGGTTCCGACGCCGGTTCCGCGTCATCTTCCCTGTTCGCGACGATGATGCGACCGAGATGCTCCAGCCGGCCCACGATTCACTCCGGAGGGTGTTCCGGAAGGTCGGGGCCCCAAGGCCTCCCTGGAGACCGCTGCTGGAGCACGCTCGTTCGCCCCAGGTTCGATCCGCGGCGGGCGACGACTTGCTCGCGGTCATCGATCGGGTCGCTCGGGCGGTGTATCGTCTGAGATTCGGTCGAGAGCCGCTCGGGGAGGCCGGGCGGGAACAACTCGGCCAGGACATCGAGACTCTCCGCCGCATCTCGCGGCGAAACCCTCTCGTCGTCCAGGGCGGCGTGCCGCGGGAAGGAAGCTGAGTGCCGGCGAATCGATCTCGAACCGAACGGTGGCGCGACACCCTCCAGCAGATCTATGAGCGAGGCGGTGGCCTCGAGGTCGCGGTCGACCGCCGGAGCCGTGACGCCGGTCCGCTCCGCGAGGAAGTCATCGAACCGCCGAAGGACCTGCTTTGGCGCGTCAAGCTCCTCGGGCTCACCGACGACAAAATGCGGATCGAGTCCCCCGGCGCCATGGGTGCCAAGGTGAACCTCGAGGTCGGAACACGCCTCATCGGCGTCATGGCTGTCGGCCAAAACCGATGGATGTTCCACACAACTGTGCAGGTTCTCGAGCCGCCGCAGGACCCTCGGCGGCCTGGAACGGTGGTCATCTCCATGCCCGATCGGGTCGAGCGGTGTACCCGACGCTGGCAGCAACGTATCTCGACCGCCGAGCTCAACCTTCCGGGCGCCCGCTGCTGGCCGTTGATCGATCCCTCCAGCGTGGTCACCGCCGAGGTGGAGAGCAGGACGAGGCTCCACGAACTCCGCGATTCGGGCAAGGTGGACGATCGCAGCGTCGAAGAGGCCCTCGATCAACTCCCGAGTTCGGGTCTTGAGGTCGGTGTCGGATTCCGAGCGGTCGTTCAGAACATCGGTGGCGGCGGTCTCGGGCTCAAGGTGCCCCGGGAAGACCGGTCGGCGGTCGAAAGCTCGAAGCTCTACTGGACGCGGCTCGACCTGCGCCCGGTCATTCCGGCACCGCTCGACATGACCTGCCGGCTCGCCCACACCCACAGCGATCACGAGCAAAACATCTACTGCGGCATGGCGTTCGAGTTCGACCTCAACCCGTCGCACAAGATGTTCGTCATCGAAGAAATCGACCGGTACATGAGGCACCTGATCGAGCTCCAGCACGAGTAGACGCCCGTCTGGGTTCCAGGGCGTACCTCGCGATGCCTATCATAACCCACGATAGACAGCCGGTTTGGCCTCCGTTGGGTGCTGCCCTGGGTCACCTCGGCTCGTAGAAGGACCAGTTGCGACTGGCGGCGAAGCCCCAGCGCACGACCGATCCGACTCATCCGGAACCGCGGCTCGCCGGGTTCCGTTTCGTCGACTGCCCGACGCGTTGCGTTCGGGCGCACTGGTGCGGCCCCGCTGGGGGGGCCGACGCAGCGAGGCTTGCCTCGTTTCTGTGCCGTTCGTGCTGTGATGCTCCCCATCGGTCGCCTTTGCGAGGGGCGGCGGTATGCCCGGGAATTGGACGTTCATGGAGCCCGCTCTGTGGCTCGGCGCGGCGGCACCAACCGGGGCCGCGGGCGTGGGCAGTGGCGTTCAGCCGCTTTGGGTTGTCATCGTCGCGGTCCTCATGGTCGTATTCGGCTTCGGGCTCGGCTACATCATCAACCAGCTCCGGACCGGTCAGACCATCGAGACCGCTCGGGCCCAGTCGAAGCAACTCCTCGAGCAGGCGAGCAAGGAAGCGGACAACGCGGCCGAGAAGGTCCGGCTCGACGTCGAACGCGAGGCCCTCAAACGCAAAGAGACCTTCGACAAGGAGGTCGAGGCGGTCCGCCAAGAGCTCCGCGAGACAGAGCGTCGGCTGGCCAAGCGGTCCGACAGCTTCGAACGCAAAGAAGAAGCCCTCGAACAACGCGAGGCACGGCTCGAAAAGACCCGCGAGACGCTCGAGTCAGATCGCGCCGCCGCCGAATCCCTGCGGGCCAAGGCCGCCGAGCTTGTGGGCCAGCAGACGACTCGCCTCCAGGAAATCTCTGGGTTGACCGCCGAGACCGCGACCGAGCGCCTGCTCGAACGCGTCGGCGAGACCAACCGGCATGAGGTCGGCAAGCTGACCCGGAAGATCGTCGAGGAAGCCGAGGAGCACGCGAAGGAAAAGGCACGCGAGATCACGCTCATGGCGGTCCAGCGGTACGCCACCGAGCACACCTCCGAGAGCACCGTTCGCACCGTCGCGATCCCGTCCGACGATATGAAGGGCCGCATCATCGGCCGCGAGGGGCGGAACATCCGCGCCATCGAGAAGGCGACGGGCGTCGACATCATCGTCGACGACACCCCGGGCGTCATTGTCGTGTCCTGCTTCGACAAGGTCCGCCAGGCGATCGCGGTCGAATCGCTCGAACGCCTCATCGCCGATGGCCGCATGCACCCGACCCGGATCGAAGAGGTCGTCGAGAAAACCCGGTCCGATGTCAACAAGACGATCCAACGCGTCGGCAAGGACACGGCGGTCGAGGTCAACCTGGGCGGGCTCCACCCCAAGGTGACCGAGGCGATGGGCAAGCTGCACTACCGCACCAGTTACGGTCAGAACGTGCTCCGCCACTCGGTCGAGGTCGCGTACCTCTGCCAGATCATCGCCGAGCAACTCGGGCTCGACGGCAAACTCGCCAGGCGTTGCGGCTACCTGCACGACATCGGCAAGGCGATGGACCACGAGATGGAGGGCGGGCACCCGAAGATCGGTATGGACTTCGCCCGTCAGCACGGCGAAAAGGAAGAGGCCGTCCTGAACGCGATCGGTGGCCACCACGCCGACATCCCCTCCACGACCTTCTACACCCCGATTGTGATGGCCGCCGATGCCGTGAGCAGTGCTCGCCCGGGCGCACGCCGCGAGAGCCTCGAGCGATACGTCCAGCGGCTCAACGAGCTCCAAGACATCGCTATGGACCACCAGGGCGTCGTCGAGGCCCATGCGATCCAGGCGGGCCGCGAGGTCCGCGTGATGGTCGACGCCGACAGCGTCTCCGACGACGAGGCGTACCTGATCGCCCACGAAATCGCGAAGCGCGTCAGCGACGAGATGACCTTTCCCGGTGAGATCCGAGTCACGGTGCTCCGCGAAACGAGGGCGATCGAGGTCGCGAGGTGAACGAAGGGCGTGGTGACCGGCTTGCCACGCGCCGCCGCCGATCACGCACTTCGGTTGTAAAGCTCGCGAAGTGGTCCGGGATTTTCGCCATACTGCTGGGCGTGCTTCACCTCTCAGGATGCGCCGATCGTTTGTTCTTCGTCCCGGTTGTCGAAACCTTCCCGGTTACGCCCGGCGCTGAAGAAGTCCGCTTCGAGAGCGATGGTCGCTCCCTCCACGGTTGGTTCCTCCCTGCGAAGGGCCGAGAGACTGGGTCTTTGGCTCCGGCCGTCGTCCATTGCCACGGCAACGGAGGCCACGTTCAGCATCATGTCGACTTCGTCCGATTCCTCACCGATGCAGGCCTATCCGTGCTCATGTTCGACTACCGGAGCTATGGGCAAAGTGATAAAGGGCCGCTCTCGCGGAAGGGCGTCGTCGATGACGCACTCGCGGCCACAGCTTTCGCTCGCACGCTGCCTGGCGTCGATCCTGATCGCATCGGTCTCTACGGGGTGAGCCTCGGCGGAACTGTCGCGATCGCCGCCGCGGCCCGTGATCCAGAGATCGCTTCGGTGTGCGTTGCTTCAGCCTTCAGCTCATGGAGCACCGTCGCCGGCGATCACGTCCCGTTACTTGGGCCCATACTGATCGGACGCGGCTACGACGCCAAGCAAGAAGTCAGAGACCTCGGAGCACGGCTGCTCCTGATCGTTCACGGCGATGCGGACAGCGTCGTGAAGCCCTACCACGCCGATCGGATTCATGACGCGGCGGTCGACGCTGGGATCGACGCCCGGAAAGCGATCTTCGCTGGAGCCGACCACAACTCGTGGCCCTCTACGCATCCAGAGATGCGAGACACGATCAAGAGCTTCTTCTTCGCGACGTTGGCGCGCGCCGACGGCTCGCCAATACCCGCCGAGCCAACTGTCAAACCTTGAATCGGCTCACCAGAGACTGCATCCGCTCGCTCTGACGGCTCAGCTCCGCCGCGGCTTGGGCGGCTTGGTCGGCCGCGACGTTCGACTCTCGCGCGACCTGCGTCACCCGGTCGATGTTCTGGCCGATCTCGCCGGCCGACGCCGACTGCTCCTGTGCAGCCGCGGCGATGGTTTGGACCTGGCCCAGCAGACCGTCCGAGCTATGGACGATCGCGGCGAGCGCCTCTCCAGCCCGGCGGGCCAGTTCGACGCCTCCGCCCATGCGCTTCGAGCCGGATTCGATCCGGTCGACCGCTTTGCCGGTCTCTTCTTGGATCTCGCGGATCGAACGGCTGACTTCGTCGGTGGCGGAGGTCGTGCGTTCGGCCAACTTGCGGACTTCGTCGGCCACCACGGCGAATCCTCGACCATGATCCCCGGCACGGGCCGCTTCGATGGCCGCGTTGAGGGCCAGAAGGTTGGTCTGCTCCGCGATCTCGTTGATCACGCCGATGATCTCGCCGATCTGCTCGCTCTTCTTGCCGAGCATCGAGACCGCTGAGGCCGACTCGTCCACTTCGACCGCGATGGCGGTGATCTCCTCAACAGTCTTGTGAACCACCTCCCCGCCCTCGTTGGCGCTCGAACGGCTTTGCTCCGCGGCACGGCTCGCGTCCGCCGATTGGTTGGCGATGTCGGCCGAGGCGGTATTGAGCTCGCCCACACTCGACGCGGCCAGTTCGGTCTGCTGCCTCTGGTCGGTCATGCCGGCGGCCATCTCTTCGTTGCTGGCCGCGATCTCGGTCGCGGCGCTGGCCACGTCCCTCGACGCGTTCCCGATCTCTCCGACGATGCCGTGCATGCTCGCGACGAAGCTATCGAAGGCGTTGGCCACGACACCGAGCTCGTCGCTCCGGCGGATGCCCGAGCGGCGCGTGAGGTCGCTATCGCGGATGATCTCGGTCATCGAACTCGCGAGGGCTGCCAGGGGCTTGCCCAGCAAGATCCGGAAGACGAACACGAACGCCAGGCCACCGATGACGATCACAGGGCCGGCGGTCATCATCCCGCCCTGGATGAAGCCCGCAACCGCTCCATCGAGCTCGTCGAGGGGCATCGCGACTTCGTACGCACCGTGGGTGTCTCCGGGTTCCCAGCCTTCCATCGGGAACCCGAGCGGGTCTCGCCCGTCGCCATCGGCGTCGTACTTCTTTGGGTCACCGTGGCAGATCATGCAGGACGCGTCGAGTTCGATCGCCCGCATGTAGTGGAGGGTGTTCGTTTCCCGATTGATCCGACCGATGCTGTTGGCTCCGCCGGCGTCATGCTGGGCTTTGAGATCTGCGAGAAGCGTCGCGCGAAATGACCCGGGGACAACCTCGTTCTTCGGGTTGCGGGCGTCAAAGGCGGGAACCGCAAAGTCGATGCCCTCAGCGGCGGCCGCCCTCTGCGCTGTCGTCCAACCGGCGACAACCGGGAGGACCCCGAAGAACCGCGTTTCGGTGTAACTGCCACCCTGGTCGACGTGCGCGACGGCTTCTTCGAGCAACTCGTCGAGCCTATACGAGCCGTTCTGGAGCAGATCGGCCGAGTGGTTCTTCGCTTCGTCCGCGACGGCCGTGAACGCGGCCGCCTTCTCCATGAGTTGAGCCTCGGCGTCATTTCTGTAAGACGGGATCAGCACCGCGAAGTTCGCCGCGACCGCGACGATCACCAGAGCCACCGTCAGCGTGATGATCTTGACGGAAAGACTCAGCCCCTTTGGGGGCGTCGATTCGTTCGTCGTGGGCCGGTCGGACATGATCGCGGTTCCTCTCGTTGGCGGGCCGATCGGCTGCCGTATCGAGCCGAAGCCAGACCAACGCAGGCAATTCCCGAGATGAACATGCGAATAGCAAGATTCAACGGATCGATAGACCGCCGCTCGACTGGTTTCGGGGGAGAATTCTCGGACCCGATGGCCCAGGAAGGCGCCCTCCGGCATCAACCCCGCTGCGGCCCCCCAGCCAGGGCGGGCATCGGCACACCTAGGCAGGCGCTCACCGCACGAAAGAGTTCAAGCTCAGACGTCGTCAGTTCGTGGTCGTGCATCAGGACGACGCCGCACCCTTGGAGGAGCGCTCGTTTCAGCTTGGGGGCGACCGTTTCGAGCTTGCCGAGCGCGGCATCGAGGTCGTTCCACCCGACGCGCGTCCGGTAGGACACGTCGACCTTCGCGAGGGCGGCAGCGCCTGCAACGAAGGCCGCGCGAGCTGCCGCTTCGTCCTTCGCTCCGACGCGGGCCATCACGCTCAGCAGGACGGAGCATTCATCTCCCAACTGAATCAGCGCGTAGTAGTTCACCCGGGGCGGGGCCGCGAGCCCCTCGGCCGCGTCGAGCCGTCGGCCAACCAGTCGCTTCGTGATCCACTCGAACAAGGTCGTTCGATTGTCCGCGAGGACGAACGCGTCCACCAGCTTCCGGAACTGCCTGACCTGGCCCAGACTCAACTGCGCAAGCGGCTGCATTGCCCGTTCGAGCACCGGCATTCGCAGATCCGAAGGGAGCGACAACACCGAAGGCGCGAGCCGGTGGATCAAGCGTGCGAGACCCGGGTCGTCTTCGGTGACGACGGCAGCCTGCTTTCGCTTGCCATCGGTCGACGGGTGGATCAGCAACGCGAGGATGACGGCCCTCGCACCAAACGGTTCCCCGGCCGCTTCGCCAACGTCCGCCGGGATCTGCTTGATGAGATGCTGGGCTCGCTGGACCGACTCGTCGTTCAACCGCCCGGCGGCATTCACCAGGCCCGGGGCTGTCATCGGTGGCGACGCCGCGATCGCGCCGCCCACAGCCACCGCAGTCGGCTCCGCGAGGGCACTCAGGGGCGAGTTCTTGCTCCATCTCTTCGCGCTGGCCCGCTGCTGATGAAACGGCTCGACACGCGCGAACTTGCCGTTCCAAGAGGGGTCGATGCGCCGGATGCGATCCGCGAGCGGTGGGTGGGTGGCGAACATGCCCTCCACGAGCGCCTTCCCGAAGAACATGTGGCTTGCCTCGGGGGCGTTGGGCGAGCGGAGCTTGGCGCCGCCCGAGAGCCCTCCAACGACCTTGAGCGCCCCTGCGATGCCTTCTGGGTTCCGTGTGAACTGCACGGCAGAGGCATCGGCGAGATACTCGCGTTGGCGGCTCACAGAAGACTTGATCCAGTTTCCGAAGAACACCCCGATGAAGCCGATCGCGGCGAGCGCCGCGCCAACGGCCAAGAAAAGCAAGAAGCCTCGATTATCGCGGCGGCTGGAGCCAACGTACGCCCCGTACCACGCGATACGAAGCAACGCGAGGCCGGTGATCCCGAGGACGAGGATGCCGTGCAGCACGGCGACCAGACGGATGTTGAGCCGCATATCGCCCGATAGAACGTGGCTGAACTCGTGGGCGATCACACCCTGCAACTGCTCGCGAGAGAGCAACTCGACCGCGCCGCGGGTGACGCCGATCACCGCGTCTTCGGGCCGAAAGCCGGCCGCGAACGCGTTGACATTGGGCTCGCGTTCGAGGAGGTACACAGGCGGGACCGGCGTGCCCGAGGCGATGGCCATCTCCTCGACGACGTTGAGCAGGCGGTTCGCAGAGGCGTCCGCGTTGTCACGCGTCAGCAGCGTGCCCCCGAGTTCCTCCGCGATCACCCGCCCGCCGCCGGAGAGCTGGGTGGTCTTGTACAAGGTGCCCCCGCCGATGAGCGCGACGCTCACCCCGAGCGCCGCGTAGAGCGCGATCGGGTTCCAGAGCTCGAACACAAGCTCGGGCTTGGGCCCGGGGCTGTCGATCTCCGAGCGGATGAAGAACTCCGCCGCCGGCACGGCAAAGACCGCGGTGAAGTACAGCGCCGCGAAGATGGCGACGATCGCGATCGCGAACAGGACGACCAGCCAAGCGGTCTTCTTCCTCGCGAGGTCTTGGTGCTCGAAGAAATCCATCTCGCCTCACCCCACCCGCTTCAGCCGGCCACGCGCAGAGACGCCTTAGAACGACACCTTCGGGGCGTCCGCGATCTCCGCGTCGTCGAAGTCGAGCAGCGACGCGTCGGACTTGTGCCCGAAGAGTCCGGCGAACGCAACAGGCGGGAACGACTGTCTGTAGGTGTTGTATGACGTTGCGCTGTCGTTGTACGCCTGACGTGCGAACGCGACCTTGTTCTCGGTGGTGGTCATCTCTTCGCTGAGCTGCTGCATGTTTTCGGTGGCCTTGAGATCGGGATACGACTCGACGACCGCCATCAGCCGTCCGAGCGCGCCGGTAAGGGCGCCCTCGGCCCCGGCCAACTGAGACATCGCCCCGGCACTCGTCGGGTCGGCCGCGGCCGCGGAAAGCCCGGACACAGCATTCGCTCTCGCCTGCATGACCGCCTCCAGCGTCTCACGCTCGTGGCTCATGTACCCCTTAGCGGTCTCAACGAGGTTGGGGATCAGATCGTGTCGGCGTTTGAGCTGAACCTCGATCTGGCTAAAGGCGTTCTCGAAACGGTTCTTGAGCTTGACCAAGGCGTTGTACACAGAGATCGCGTAGATCGCGAGCACCACAACGAGCAACACAAGCACACCCAAGATGCCAAGACCGATGAATACCAACGTCATGCGACGGCTCCGTTCTATCCCATTCGGGGGCGAGAGTGTAAGGAGTTGAGGTGGGTTGGGGCGTTCGGCGTTCCCGCTCGAACGCACCCCCGATTGGTTTCTCGGGCCCGAGAGCGTCGGATTTCATGAGTGGGCTTCTGGCACGCCCGCACGCTGGGCTCTACTTCGCCGCAGTGAGATCATTCAGGGCGCCGGTCAAGTGCGGAAATTCGAACTCGAACCCTTCGTCGAGCAGGCGTTTCGGCTCGACATAGCGCCCGTAGAGGGCGAGTTCGGGGTCGGTCTTGAGCACCAGCGGCGCTCCCAGCCTCACCATCCATTCGGTTGCCGGCAACCCGATGGGAACGCCCAACGACTTCCTGAGCGTCCGCATGAACTCGGCCTGGGAAACCGGATGCGGGGCCGACGCGATGTACGCCCCGTTCATGGTCGGGTCTTCGATCGCCCGCTGGAACATGCGATTCATGTCACGCTCGTGAAGCCAACTCATGCCTTGCCGCCCGGTGCCAATGGCGCCGCCGAGCCCCAGCTTCGCAACGAGCGAGAGACGACTCAGAGCACCGCCGCCTCGCCCCACGACGAAGCTGGTGCGCAGGGCAACCCCCCTCGTGCCATCGGGCCTGGCTTGCTCGAATGCCTGCTCCCAAGCCCTTGCGACGTCGGGCGCAAGCCCGTACCCGAACGGGCTGTCTTCGGTGCACACCGCCTCGGGCGGGTCGCCGTAGGCGTGTGCGGTGGACATCTGCACCCACACCGGCGGGCGAGAGCCGGCCGAATCCAACGCTTTACCGATCGCGAGCGTGGATTCGACACGCGATCGGAGAATCTCGTCGCAGTGGTCGGGTGTCTTGACGCAGTCGACGGTTCGGCCGGCCAGATTCACGATGGCGCTGGCCCCGTCGAGTGTCTCGGCCCACGAGCCGACGGTGCGTCCATCCCAAGCGACGTCGAGCCAGGGGCGCTGCGCATCCGGCGCCTTCGGGCGTCTCGTAAGCACCACAACGGAGTACCTAAGATCCGTGAGGTGCCTCGCGAGCGACGTGCCCAGAAAACCAGACCCGCCGGCGATCACAACGCGTTTGTCGTCCATGCCCCAAGCTAGAGGTGTATGGCCCACGTGACCCTCGGTTGCATCATCGCGCATTCGCATTTCCCATCGACCACGCCAGTGACCGATCGAGCACAGATACGTCGGACCTCCGGATCAGAACATCGGCAAGCTCGGCCATCGCGGCCCGCTCGCGGTCACGCTCGAGCGACGCTCGGACCTGAGCGTTGGCACCGAGCGGCGGCTCGGTCGCCGGCGTGCGCTCCTCGACGAGCACAAGCGCGGCCGCGTCGGCCAGACCGATCACCGGGCTCACCTCCCCGGGCTCAAGGGCCTCAAACTGTTCCGCGACGGTGCGGGGCCACCGAGGGTCGGACGAACTTGTGTTTTCAAACAGACCGCCGACCGCGGCGCTCGGGTCGATCGAGTGCTCGAACGCGGCGGCCGCCATCCCCGCCGACGGGCCCGCAGGATCGGATACCGCCCGGGCCCTCGCGATGACCGCATCGCGCTCGGTCGCTGTGACGATGACTCTCGCGCGGACGCCTTCCCCGTATCGGATGTCGACGGCCCGGGCGACTTCCGCATCGCTCACCGGTTCGGGCGCCGCAAGGGCACGGAGAGCCGCGTTTCGCCACAGGAAGGAGGGGAGGCGTGTTGGCCCTAGGCCGCGGCGGCGGGCGACGCGTTCGAGCACGCCCGGTGCGGGCTCGTCGAGCGCCCCGACGAAGCGCCGACGCTCGTCTTCGATCAGAGATTCGGTGATGTTGATCCCTCGGCGTTCCAACTCCGCGTCGAGTGCACGCTCAAGAACGTACTCCCGAACGATCTCCGCCCCTGCCCGCTCTGCCAGTGCCGACGCCAGTTCGCTTTGCGCAACCGGGTTGCCGTTCACCACCATCGCGTACAACGGGCCCGAACCCGGCCGGCCCGGCGACGCGGCGGGCGTGCCCTGACAGCCAATCGTCACGCATGTCCCGGCGGCAGACACGACTGTCGCGGCGGCAAGAGTCCAGCTTTGTCGGCTCATGCTCGATCAGAGGACGGGGGCGTGATCGGATCAACCATGCATCGCTCAATGAGGTGGGAAAGACCCCGGTTTCAGCCAAGCCCGCCAGTGTTCTGCCAGCGAACGCATCCGAATCGGGGGTCGAACTCGTATGCTGTCGATATCAGACGCTATCCGCGTCGATTCGGGACCAGGAGGATGTCGTTCATGCCGAGTGCCCGCCCGTTCAGACGCCGATCGGGGTTTACGCTGATCGAGCTCTTGGTGGTGGTCGCGATCATCGCGCTGCTCATCGGGATCCTGCTCCCGTCGCTGGGCAAGGCCCGGAACACGGCCAAGACAAGCGTGTGTACCTCGAACATGAGGCAGTACGGGGTCGCGGCAACGACCTTCTCGGCCGACAACGATGGGTTCATCGCCAACTTCGACACGCGATTTGCACGGAACGAAACCGACACCGCCCAGCAGGCGTGGCGGCTTCACGCCCTAGCGATCCTCGAAGAGGAGACCGGGAGCACGCTCTTTGCTCCAGCCGGGTGGATCCCGACGGTGAAGTTCAGTCATCTTGTGCTCATCGATTATCTCAGCGGCAGTTTGCCCGAACTCGGTGTCGTTTGCCCATCGGACAGGGTTCAGGCCGATCGGCTCTTAACTCCGCTCGACGAATACGTCGCGGACGAGGATTTGCGACGTATCGCGATCCGGAGGTTTGAGAGCAGCTACGAGCAGGTGCCTTTCTGCTACTCGCCCGATAGCGGTCCGGCGGCGCTCGCCCAGTTGTCGAGCGGGGCCTCGTACAGCGTCACGAATGCGACGTTTCTGCGTCGGCGGAGCACCGAGGTCTCTTTCCCCGGCAGCAAAGTCTTCCTGATGGATGACTACGACCGACACTTTGCGAATCCGACGCACCCAAAGCACGACAGGAGCATCGCAGGATTCGACGGGGAGGACGCGTTGTATTACGCTGTCGAAGATGCAAAGCAGCCGTTGCTCTTCTTCGATGGCTCCGTTCGAAGCAAGCGGACCGACGAGGGCAACCCCGGGTACAACCCACAGGACCCGACGGATCCGGATCCGCAGCAAATCCTGTACGGGCATCCCTCTCCGAACCGCTTTGTTCACGCCGGTTGGTACCGCTGGACCCGAGGCGGCTTGCGGGGCGTTGATTTTGGTGGAAATGACATCAACACGGGCCAGGAATAGTGGGGGCCTCGTCGCGCCGGGTATTCTCCGGTTGCCCTCGCTCGCGCGGGCGGCGCAGGAGCCCGCCCCGTGCCCGATGTCGAACGTGTGCTGATCGCCGATCACGTTGAGCATGCGTGCGTGGAGGGTCTCTCGTCATTGGGGTGCGAGGTGGTCCTCCGGCCGGAACTGGAAGCCGAGTCCATAGCGCGAGCGGTCTCGAAGATCGAACCCGTTGTGCTTGTCGTCAGATCGGCGAAAGTACCCGTCGAAGCGTTCGGCGCCAGCGACGATCTCAAGATGGTGATCCGGGCTGGCTCCGGTTTCGACAACATCAGTCTGCAAGCGGCGAGCGATCGGGGGATCGCCGTGTGCAATTGCCCCGGGATGAACGCGGACGCGGTCGCCGAACTCACCCTCGGGCATCTCATCGCCCTCGACCGCAGAATCCCCGAGCAAGGCGCCGCTCTCGCCCGTGGGGAGTGGCGGCAGGGTGAGTTCGGCGACGCCCGAGGGCTCAAAGGACGAGCGATCCTGGTTATCGGCGTTGGTTCGACCGGGGTCGAGGTGCTCCGGCGGGCCCAGGCGTTCGGGATGGACGTCTGGGCCCAGAGCCGCTCTCTGACCGAGGACGTGGCCCGCGCGCTCGGTGTTCGGTGGATCCCATTTGGACGAGACGCACTGCTCGAGAACCTCGCTCGTTTCGACGCGGTGACGCTGCACGTCCCGATCACGACAGAAACCCGTGGGATGTGCGACGCTGTGTTTTTCGAGGCGATGAGGCCCGGCGCGATGTTTATCAACACGAGCCGGGGCGAAATCGTTGACGAACGGGCCCTGCTCGACGCGGTGCGGGCCGGCCACGTGAGGGCCGCGGTAGACGTATACCGCGACCAGCCGGCCTCCAAACACGCGTCGTGGTCAACGCCCCTCGCCGGTGTCGACGGGCTGCACACGACCCATCATGTTGGGGCGTCTACCCAACAAGCCCAGCTCGCTGTAGCGCGCGAGATCGTCCGCATGGTCCGCGTCTATCGCGACTCGGGCGTCTTCGAGCATTGTGTGAACAATGTGCGCGGCCCCGGTCTAAACTGACGTCCCGGGGAGGAATTGCGTCTCTCCGGCTGGGAGGTTCCGATGGCTCGTGTGTTCAATTTTTCTGCCGGTCCTGCCATGATCCCTGAGCCTGTATTGGCCCAGGCCCAACAGGACATCGTGGACATCGACGGTACCGGGATCGGCATCCTTGAGCACAGCCATCGCGGAAAGGTGATGGACCGGATCACGGCCGACACCGAGGCCGCGTGCCGCGAGATCGCGTCGATCCCCGACGATTATGCGGTGTTCTGGATGCAGGGCGGCGCCACAAGCCAGTGCTACTTCGTTCCCGCCAACCTCTTGCCGCCCGATCGCACCGCCGACTACTTCCAGACCGGCAAATGGGCGAACGACTCGATCAAGGAAGCCCCGCTCTACGGCGGCTGTCACATCTGCGCGACGAGCAAGGACTCGAACTACGCCTACGTTCCGGCGCCCGAAGACACGTCGTACAGCGATGAACCGGTGTACGTGCATTTCACGTCGAACAACACCATCGTGGGCACCGAGTTCAAAGCCGAACCCACCCCGCCGAACGGCGCCGTGCTTGTCTGCGACGCATCGAGCAATATCTTCAGCAAGCCCATCGACATCGGGAAGTACGGCCTGATCTACGCCGGTGCCCAGAAGAACCTGGGGCCCTCGGGGATCACGCTGGTCATCGCCCGTCGAGACCTCGTCGCAGACGCGGTGCGTCCGTTGCCCGACATGATGCGGTTTAGCAAGCACGCCGAATGGAACGGCCGGTGGAACACCCCGCCGACCTTTGGTGTGTACCTCATGGGCGAGGTCTTCAAGTGGATCCTTGCCGAAGGTGGGCTCGAGGCCATGCGTGAACGAAACGAGGCCAAGGCGGAACTCGTGTATAGCTTCCTCGATAGCCAGGACTTCTTCATCCCGCACGCGAGGCCCGACAGCCGGAGCTTCATGAATTTCACGTTCAAGTGCCCGACACCGGAACTCGACGCGCTCTTTGTCGTCGAGGCGGAGAAGAAGGGGCTCGATGGGTTGAAAGGACACCGATCGGTCGGCGGCATGCGTGCGAGCATGTACAACGCCTTCCCCATCGAGGGCACCCGCCTTCTCGTTGAATTCATGAAGTCGTTCGCGCACGAGCACGCGTCGACCGGGGCGCTCGCCTGAGCAACCCTGCGTCGGGTCAAGAGACGCGCTTTGTGCAGGCCCGGAACACTTCGTTGACCCCAATCCGGTGCATCAGCGAGACGTTCGCGTCGCGCTTGTGATTCAGGTCGTCACCGGGCGAAACACGCTGGATCACGTCCGCATCTCGTCGGAACGGGCCGACACGGTCGGTGCGCGTCGGGCCGTAGAGCGCGACAAGCGGGCGGTTGAATCCGACGGCCATGTGCGCGGCGGCCGAGTCGTTTGCGACAACCAGGCGTGCCCTGGCGATGAGCGCCATGAGCCTGGAGATCGACGTCGAGCCCACCAGGTCGATCAGGCGTCCGTCGCCTCGCGCGAGATCGGACAGGGGCGTGCATTGGTCTTGTTCGCCCGGGCCGCCGACGACCACGATCGGCGCGAGCCCTCGACCGAGCAGGCGTCTGGCGAGATCAGCCCATTTCCAGGCGGGCCAGCGCTTCGAAGCCCATCGGCTCGTCGGGGCGAGGAGGATCGGAGCGGTGTCTCCGAATTCCGAATCGACCGCCGCGAGTTCCTTCGGGTCTGCGTACAAGGCCGCGTTGGGCTCGGGCTCGACGCCGGCGCCCGCGACGAGCGTGAGCATCCGGTCGACCGCATGGAGCGACCTTGGGGCCTCGATCGTGTTGTTGGCGAAGAGCCAGCTCAGTTCTTGAGCGTCGCGATACGCGAAGCGGTGCGGCGCGCCGCTCGCCCACGCGACGAGCCCGCTCCTCAGCAAGCCCTGGGCATCGAGGCACATGTCGGCGCTGAAGTCGCGAACCGAAGCCGCCCACGCGAGCGTCGGGAACGGGTGGAGCCGCTTGAGACTTCGGCCCAACGCCTTGCGTGGAAACTCGATCACCCGATCGACGCAGGGGTGATGCCTGATGGCATCGGCGAACGTGTCTTGGACGACCCACGCTAGCTCAGCCTCTGGGAAAGCACGCTTGAGGCTGTACGCGATGGGAACGCTTCGGCACACGTCACCGAGAGCGCTCGGACGGACGACCAAGATGCGGCGGGGCGGGTAGACCATTGAGGCGGGGAGCATATGACAGACCGAGGACGGCCTCACGTGCTCAGCGCCCGGGCGACCTCGGCCATCGTGGTCTTGCCGTCGATGACCTTGGCGTACCCGTCCTGGCGGAGCGTCGTCAGGTGACCGAGTTCGAGCGCCCTCGCCGCGATCGCCGGGGCGTTGACGCGTTGCATGACCATCTCGCGGAGCTCGTGGTCCATCCGCAATAGCTCGTACACGCCGAGGCGGCCTCGGTACCCGGTGCCGCGGCACGCACGGCACCCTTCCCCCTTGGTCAGCGTCTGGCCTGGCCTGAGTCTGAAGTCGTCGGGCAGGTCGCCCGGCTCCGGTTCGTAGCGGGTCGCACAGTGTTCGCAGACGCGTCGGACGAGCCGCTGTGCCAACACACCCTCGACCGAACTCGCGATCAGAAAGGGCTCGACACCCATGTCGATAAGGCGTGTCACAGCGCCCGGGGCGTCGTTGGTGTGGAGTGTGCTGAAGACGACGTGCCCGGTGAGCGACGCTTGGACCGCCGTTTCAGCGGTCTCCTTGTCGCGGATTTCACCGACCATCACGGCGTCGGGGTCGTGGCGCAAAATCGATCGGAGCCCGGCGGAGAACGACAGCCCGACCTTGGTATTGACCTGGATCTGGTTGACGCCCGGGACGTGGTACTCAACCGGATCCTCGACCGTGATCACCTTGACCTCGTCGGTCACGATTCGGTTGAGGCTCGCGTAGAGCGTCGTCGACTTCCCCGATCCGGTCGGTCCGGTGACGAGTACGATGCCGTGGGGCTTCGTGATCAGTCCGTCCCAAGGGTCAAGAACCGCCGACGGCATGCCCAAATCGTCGAGGTCCATCAGCACCGCGGTCTTGTTCAGCACGCGGAGCACAACGCCCTCTCCGAAGAGCATCGGGATAACGCTGACTCGGAGGTCGAATTCCTCGAGGCGGCCTTGATCGTTGCGGTAGTTGAACGTGATTCGGCCGTCCTGTGGGACGCGCTTCTCCGCGATGTTGAGGCTGGCCATGATCTTCAGGCGGCTGATGATCGCACCGGCATATCGATGAATCGTCGAAGGCGTATTCGCCCGCTGGAGGACGCCGTCGATGCGGTAGCGGACCGCGAGTTCGTCTTCGTAGGGCTCGATGTGGACGTCCGTCGCACGCTCGCTGACCGCCTCGATCAGCAGGTCATTGACCAGCTTGATGACGCCGGCTTGCTGGGCTTGCTCAACTTCATCGTTCGTGTCCGAGGCCTCGAGGTCGGCCTCGGCGCTATCGGCCATCTCGTCGAGTGTGTCGCCGCCAACGCCGTAGTGGGCGCGAATGAACTTGTGAAGTTCGTCTTCGTCGGCGAGCACCAACTCAATCGAGAGCCCGGTCAGAAGCTTGAGCTCATCGAGTGCCGTGAGTTCGAACGGGTCCGACGTCGCGACGACAAGCGACCCGTTCTCGCGATCGATCGGGACGCATCGCTGCTTGTACACCAGCTGGGCCGGCAGCGTCTCGAGAACATCACGCTCGACAACGATCGTTGCGAGATCGACAACCGTCATCTGGAACTGATCACCCAAAGCCCGGAGCACGTCGTCTCGGCTGACGAACCCGAGCCGGACCAAGACACGATCGAGGCGCTCGCCGGTTCGACGCTGCTCATCGATCGCCCGATCGAGCTGCTCGCCGGAGATCAGACCGTGTTCTTCGAGGATCACCCCAATGCCCATAGCTCAACCAGTCTACGTCCCAACGACCAAACCCCATCGTCTCTTTCTCGTATCGGCCTTCCCCGTCAGCGTGGCCAGAACGCCCGAACCGTGATTTAGCGCGGTTCCGGGGGCGTTACCCGGGGTACGTGCAGCACGTGCGGTCCGTCTCCCAGACCGTCACCGACACGAGTTCTGCGCCGGCCGAGGAGATGGCCGGCCCGAGCCGCTCGAAGCTCACGCGGGCGATGTTCTCGACGCTCGGGTTGACGCCGTCGGGGCCGAAATCGGGCGTGTCGATGTTCAGGTGGGTGTGGTCGAAGCGGGAGATCACCACTTCCTCGGTGAGCGCCTCGAGCTGGGCCAGGGAAAACACCGAATCTTGGCCTACTGCGACGCATGGCTCGATCTGGTAGTTGTGACCGTGGCCATTGGCATTGTTGCATTTTCCGAACAAAATGCGATTATCTTCGTCGGAGAGACCGGCCGTGTGGAGGCGATGGGCCGCGGCAAAGTCGAATCGCTGGCGCAGCAGGACCGGTCGGACGTCATTCATGTCGAGATTCTCCAGGGCGACTGAATAGGTCGGCGTGAGCCACCATCGGGCCGATCGGAGCGTCACCGGGCGCAACGCGCTGGCGATTCGAGAAATCCACTCGCGAAGCAAGCCGCCCGGATCGCTCGATGGTGCGTCTCGGCACGCCCGGACCAACTCGGGATACACGACGGTCCTGACCGCGCGATCGATCGCCTTGATGTCGACGAGATATCCGCTGACGGCATCCGGCGTACCCCTCGCCTCGATATCAAACGCGTAGTACCGGCCCAGGCCTCGCATCGGCGGGGTGCCGGCGTATCCGTTGACACCCTTCGGGGGCTCATCCGGCGAAGCGTCAGGACTGATGCACATCCGCACAGTCCGGCGTAGAACGACTTCGGATCGAGCTTGCGGGGTATCGCCCATCGTGGAGATGCTACGGTCCATCACAGTCGCCATTCGCCTCAGGAGCCACTCCAGATGAACGATCGCCGCCCATTGGTTGCAAGCGTCCTTCTCTCCCTTGCCGCGTTGACCCTCGGTGCGTGCGCCGGGGCAAACTCGGATTCAACCGAAGAGAGCCTGATGACCCCACACGAGACCGCTGCCGATCCCGCTTATGTCCTCAACCACACGCTGCCCCGTATCGAGGGCGAAGACGAATCGCTCGAGACGTACAAAGGCAAAGTGATCCTGATCGTCAACACCGCGAGCAAGTGCGGGTACACCCCCCAATACGACGGCCTCCAGGCGCTCTACGAGAGCAAAAAGGCCGACGGTCTCGTCGTTCTGGGATTCCCGTCGGACAACTTCGGTGGACAAGAGTTCGACACCAACGATGAGGTTGTCCACTTCTGTCGCGTCAATTATGGCGTCGAGTTCCCGCTGTTTGCCAAGGTCGACGTGAAGGGCGACGGTGCGACCCCGCTCTTTCAGCAACTTGCGGCTCAGCCCGCTCCCGTCGGGGGCGAGCCCCGCTGGAACTTCACCAAGTTCCTCGTCGGACGCGACGGCAAGGTGGTGGCCCGCTACGAGTCGGGTGTTGCCCCCGAGAGCGATGAACTGACCTCGATGATCGATGGACTCCTCCAAGGCTGACCGGAGCCCCGAGGGCGAGGTCTCCGATACTCTGTTTTCGTGCCCACGTTTGAGTACCAAGCCTTGGACAACGCCGGCGCCCGGGTATCGGGTGCGCTGGCCGCGGCGAGCGAGGCCGGCGTCTTGGCCGAACTTGAGGCGAGACGGCTCACTCCGGTCCGGGTTGAAGCCCGCAAAGAGAAGAAGGGCGGCTCGGTCGGGGCTCGCGCGTTGGGCACCGCGTACGCCCAACTCGCCGATCTGCTCCGTGCAGGCGTTCCGGTCATGCGCACGCTGCAACTGCTCGGCCGACAGCGCACCAAACCGGCGCTCGCGACGGCCTTCCGTCATCTCGCCGATCGCGTCGCCGACGGCGCAGAACTCTCCGAGGCGATGGGGGATCACCCGGGGGTCTTCCCGCAGGTCCACGTTGCGATGGTCCGCGCCGGCGAGCAAGGCGGGTTTCTTGAAGACGTCTTCGAGCAACTCGGCAAATTTGTGACCGCCGAGGCCGAGCTCAAGGCCAAGGTCATCGGGAGTCTCACCTACCCGACCATTTTGCTCGTGGTGATGGCTCTTGTGCTCGCTGTCATCTTCGGGTTTTTCGTTCCGCTGTTCGAGCCCATGTTTGAACGCATCCCCGAGCTCCCTCTCGTAACGAAAGTCGTGTTCGGGATCTCCGATGCCGTGACCGTGTACGGCCCGGTGACCGCGTTGGTCGTGTCGCTTGTCGGCTTCGTGTTTTGGCGGCTGAGCAAGCGTCCGGACGTGAGCCGCGCGATTATCGTCGCGAAGACCAGCAGCCCGGGGTTGGGTGAGTTGATTCGCCAGCTCGCGTGCGCGCGTTTCTGTCGGTTGCTGGGCATGATGGAGTCCGGGGGCGTTCCGTTGCTCACGGCGATGAAAATCTCGCGCGACGCGGCCGGCAACCTCCTCATGGAAGAAGCGATCGACGAGGCGGCGGAGGCTGTCCGAGGAGGTGATTCGCTCGCCTCACCGCTCGCGAAGAGCGGGTTGTTTCCCGAGGACGTCATCGAGATGATCGCGGTCGGGGAAGCGGCGGGGAACATCGATCAGGTTCTGCTCAACGTTGCGGAGACGATCGAACGGCGCATCGACAGACTGCTCGCGACCCTCGTCCGCCTCATCGAGCCGATCATGCTGATCGCGATCGCGCTGAGCGTGGGAACGATCGCGATCGCGCTCATACTGCCAATGACGAAGATCACGGCCGACGTCTAAGCCTCGGGGTTTCCAGACACGCTTGGCATGATCGGTTTTTGTTTATTGTCGGCGGCACGCTTTCGCCCCCGGTGGTCGGTACGATTTCGTGAGACTGCTGCCACGGACGGCGGCCCAAAGAACCCGAACGCCTGGGGACCCTCATGCCTGAAACACGCCTCGCCCGATCCGTTCGCACCAGCCGTGGCGCTTTCACCCTCATCGAAGTCTTGATCGTCCTTGTCATCGTGCTCGCGCTCAGCGGGCTCGTGGGTGTCGCGATCTTCGGCCGCCAGGATGAGGCCAAGCTCAAGCTGGCCGAGACCGACCTGAACAACATCGAGAAAGCCATGGAGTTCTTCCGCCTCGACTTCGAGCGCTTCCCGACCGACGACGAAGGCGTCGCCGTGCTCTGGGACAGTTCGCTCCTGGATGTCGAAGACGAGGCCGAGGAAGCGAAGTGGGAGGCGTATCTCCGCGAGCCGATCCCGACCGACCGCTGGGGCAACGAGTGGGGCTACCGCTCGGAGAGCGAGTACGGCCAGGACTTCGATCTCTGGTCGAACGGCCCGGACGGTGAAGAAGACACCGAGGACGACATTACCTCGTGGGCGAACGCGGCCGGCGAAGACGGAGAGTTCGATTCCGAGTTGCTCGCCCCGCCGCCTTCCCCCTGACCCCGATCGAAGGGCCCTCGTCGTGCGCCGAGGCCTGACACTCCTTGAAGTCTTGGTCACGCTCGCATTGATCGCAGCGGCGAGTGCGCTTGTTCTCCCGGCGATTCTCTCCCGGGTGGCCCCGCTCTCGTTCGATGAAGCAACGGTTCAAGTCGAGGCGGTGCTCCGCGAGGCGCAGGCTCTCGCGCGGCGCGAAGGCACGGCGATGAGGATCGTCGCGTCGCGTTCGAGCGTGCGCGACCCCTTCGTCCTTTCAGCCGAGTTCTACGGTCCGGACGAAGATCCGACCGCCGCTTGGCTCGACGCTTCAACATCAGAGGAGATCACCATTGGCGACAGCGTCTTCGACGCGGCGGGGAACGAGTTCCCCTTGCCGGACGCGGCCCTGCCGTCGGATCTCGTCAATGAAGTCACCGGCAAGCTGTTGTTGACGCTGCCGCGCTCGGTGCGCGTCGAGCGCTCGGGCGGCTCCGATGAGCCCGGGTCGGCACCGGGGGGCGACGAATCGGGGGCCGGTGAATCGAACCGGTCCGCCCAAGACGACGCAGGCGAAGAGATCACTCTGGCGGTCGTGTTGTCCGACGGAGCGATCGCGATCTCGCCCGGGGCGTCGGTCGTTTCCGAACAGGGACGCGTCGCGCTGCTCAACGTGGACGCGTGGTCCGGCTTGGCCCTTGTCTCCGTGGCATCGAACACGCAGCTCGCCGATGGATTCGAGCCCGACGAAGAAACCGAGTCGGATCTCATCGAGCCGCCCCCGACCGACAGACGCTCGAGGCGGCCGGTGAACCGAGACCCTGAGGTCCTGATCGACAGTGCTGTTGGCGAGCAAGAATCGGCCCGGACGCCGGAGAACGACGGATGACCCGGCGCGGCGCGTTGCTCCTCGAAGTGCTCCTGAGCCTTGCGTTGTTCGTCATGGCCGGACTGACGATTTTGACCATCGTCGGCGACGCGATCGAGAGGCTCGACGACAGCCGCGAGCGCCTCGAGGCGGCCGATCTTGCACACTCTGCGATGGCCGCGATCGAAGCCGGTCTTTATGACGTCAACACGTTGAGCGGGCCGGTCCCCGAGGGCGGGCTTTTCAACGACGACGACCTCGACAGCGGGGGTATCGACATGTCGCCCGAACTCGGGGACACCTGGTCGCTCGAAATCGAGACCAACCGGAGTGACTTCGAGGGGCTCTCGCTTGTTTCGATCTCGGTGCTCCGCGATGCTCCGAGCGCTGGGATTGCGATGGGTTTCGGCGCGGACGCCGGACCGCGGGCGCCGGTGTACACCCTCGTGCAACTCGTCGCAGTCGAGGCCGAGCGTGCCCCGGCGGAGGGGGGACCCGAATGAGCCGTGCGACGACGCAACGTCGGGCGTTCTCATTGCTCGAGGTCCTCCTCGCGCTCGGGTTGATCGTGGCGCTCTCTGCTTCGATATACACGTTCCTCTTCGAGTTGCTCGATCGTCGGAGTCGGGTTCTGGAAGAGACCTCGGCGGCGGGAGCCAGCTCGGTGCTCTTCGATCATCTTCAGAGTGCCCTTGCCGGCGCCGTCGTCTCTGCTGTCGACGAGAGTGGCAAACCGATGCCCGGGCTGTCCGGGTCTTCGACCGAGATCACGGTGCGGTCGAGGGCCGTCATCGGCGTGGATGCCGACAACGCGTCACCGAGGGGGGATGTCCGGGTGTCTCAGATCCGATTCGACGCTGAGTCGGGCACCTTGAGCGCGAGCGCCTGGGGCGGGTTCGGCTCGCGAGAGGGCTCGGATCCGATTCTGGAAAACCTGCGTGACGTCCGGCTTCGCTACCACGACGGCGACCGCTGGTCGGATTCGTTCAACAGTGTGAGCGCCGGCCAGTTGCCGATGCTTGTCGAGTTGAGGCTCTGGGCCGGGCGTCCGCCCGATCCGGAGGCCGATATCGAGGAAGCCGACGTCGGCAGCCCCGAGGATCTCTTCGCAGACGGGCCTAGGGCCGGAGTCGCCTCGGACGCGGCTCTCTTGGAAGAGCCAGACCTGGGGCCACCTTCACGCCAACGTGTCTTTATTATCCCGAGTGCCGGCGAGCCGATCGACAACCCGGAATTCGGCGATTTCTCCCCGCCTTCCATCGATAGGGGTGGGCCATGAACCGGCGGCGTGGCATCATCCTCTTGAGCGTGCTTCTCATCGTCACGATGTCCGCGTTGACGGGGACGACGCTCATCCTCAGGGTCTCGGCCGAGCGGTTGCTTATTGAGGGCGCGCTCCGCCGGGATCAAGCCGAGGCGTTCGCGTTGTCGGGCGTCCGGGCCGCTATATCGGAGTTGGCGGAGCAGCGCGAGGTGTTGCTCGAAGGGGGAGACCCCGGACTCACCGAAGAATGGCGTCCGGACGAGGCGTTCGGGGGCAGAGGGGTTGTGCGTTTGGTCCCGTTTGAGGACGGAGCGTTGCTTAGGCCCGAATCAGCGGCACTCGATATCAACACCGCGACAAGCGAGGCGCTCGCGTCGCTCCCTGGGATGACGCCGGAGTTTGCGGACGCGATTGTCGCCGCGAGGGCCGAGGCGTTGTTCACGAGCGTTGAGGAGGTCGCACGCCTCCCGGAGTTGGCTTCGCTTTTCGACGCCTCGGAGTCGCAGAGTGTCGATGCGTTCGGCGCCGACGAAGCGCCGGCACCGGTGTCGTACATGACGACGTTCGCCTTCGATCCCGAGTTGACCATCGGTGTGCGTTCACCCGACGTCGAGCCCGGGCTTCGACGCGTGGTGCTCCGTCCGCCTTGGAACGCCGAACAGCAGGCCGATCTGGACGCGCGCACCGGCTCTGAGCTTGCTGAAGCCATCGGGGGCGATGTCGACAGCGGAGACCTGGGTGAATCGATGGATGAGTTCGCCGAGTTGCTCGTTGGACAAGGGGCCGATGCGGAGCAGTGGGGGGCGATTCTCGACGGGGTCCGATTCTCAAACGACCCGTTTGCTCTGGGAAAGATCGACATCAACCGGGCGCCGCCCGAGGTGCTCGCCTGCCTGCCCGGTATCGATGCGACGAAGGCCGACGCTTTAGTCACCGCTCGGGAGCGCCTCGACGAGTCCGACTTGGCCAGCCCGGCGTGGCCCCTCGCGGCCGAGGAACTCACGATCCCAGAATTCGGCGCCATCGCCGCGCTGATCACGACGCGAACGACCGTGTGGCGGGTCCGGGTTGAGGCCGGATTTCGCGACGCGGACGAAGACGCCGAGCAGAGCCTCCAGGAACCGGGAGCCGATGAGTTTGGGATCGCGATAGAGGACGATGAGCGGGGCGATGCCCTTCGGCACCGCGTGGTGTACGAGGCCGTCATCGATGTTTCGGACGCTCGACCACGGATCGCATACCTTCGGGACGTGACCTCGCTCAGGATCGTAAACGCCCAAAGGGCGGCCGCCCGGTCGGCGGCCGAGGATGATCGGCGGACGCCGCGTGAACTGCCCGCCGGTGACGAGGCGAGCGGCACACTCCCCGACGACCTGCGCGACGCCGCGTCCGAGGAGCCGAGTAGTCTGGTAACTCGCGCGGCGCCCCGTCGGACGGAGCCGCGACCCGGCGCCGGTTCTTCGGGTGAGCCGGCAGATCCGGCCGAAGAGGCGTCACCGGGTGTCGACCGCAGGTTGGGCCGCTGGACAAACGGACGCTCGCCGACCGAGGATGGATCCTGAATGCCCCGATTAACCGTCCTCGATCTTGACTCGTCCGGCTTCGTTGCCGCGTCGATCTCCGCGACGAAAAAAAGTGCACGCGTCGTCTCGTGGTGTCATGGGGATTTCGAGAGGGTCGACTCGGATCCAAAGGCGATCGGCGAGCACGTCGCCCAAGCGTTTAAGGACGCTCGGATGACAGCCGGGCCGACACTGGTCTCGGTCCCCCGAGGCGACGTGAGCGTCAAGGTGCTCGAGATCGCCGGCGCTGCGGACCTCGGGCCGGGTGAGCTGTTGGAAACGGTCCGTTTGCAGATGCGTCGCCAGCTCAGCTCGCACACCGACGATCTGATCTTCGATTTCTTACCTCCGAAGAACGACGCCGCGGACCCTTCAGCGTCTTCGCGGATCGTCGCGGCCGCGATGTCGAAGGGCGCGTTCGAGCGGATCTCTGCGGTCGTCAAAGCCGCCGGCGGGCGGCCCCTCGGCATCCGGTTGCGTTCGTCGGGGGCACGCGAGGCCGCGTCCCTCGCTCAAACGTCCGATCCGGGTAGCCCGGGCGACACGCTTTCGATCGCCTGGCAGCCCTTCGGGGCCGAGCTCGTGGTCGGTCGGGGTGGCCGGCTCGCGTTCGTTCGAGGTGTCGACGTGGTGAGGCCAGGTTCCGGTGACGACCCGTCGCCGGCGGCGCGTCGTCTCTCGGTCGAGGTCGCGCGGACCGTCGTGAGCTACCGCGTCGCGCCGGGCGGGGCCGACGTGACCAGCGTCTCGGTCCTGGGCGATGACGCGGCGGCCCGAGCCGCTGCCCAAGCCATCGGTGACGCTTCGGGCGTGCCTTCGCGTACGACCGCGAACGCGCCGGGGTTCGAGGGCCTCGACGATCTCCCCTCGGAGGCCGTCGGCCCGTTGCTCCCGTTGCTTGGCCTCGCTTCGCTCCACGCTCGGGGCGAGCGCTGTCTTGACTTCCTGAATCCCCAGCGTGCACCGGATACCGCGGCGACGAAGCGCCAGGTTGTCCTCGGTGCGTTCGCCGCGCTCATCATCCTCGGTGGGGCCGCGTGGGTCTTCGCCGACAGGCAACTCGCGCCGCTCGACCAACGGATCGAAGCGCTCAAAGACGAGCAGCGCGAGTACGGGTCACGCTACGCAACGTACTTGCTTGAGCGGGCAAGGGTCGGGCATGCCGAGGCGTGGCTCGACGCAAGAGCCGATCTCGGGATGCACTTCCGCGCCGCGATCAACCAGCTCCCGGCTCCACCGGGAGCCCTGCTCGATGAGATATCGCTCTCCGCTCGCGACGCGATCGGCTTCACGCCCGGCGAGAACGTCGCGGATCCCGATGCGTACGTCTCCGCTGTCGCGGTCGACGCCAGGCTCGCCGGGACCGTCGAGGCCCGAGAGTTGGGCGCCGATCTTCGAGCCCGCCTCCTCGCGCTCGACCTGTACTCAAGTGTGAGCAGTAGGGGGCCCGAGGTGGCCGGCCGGTTCGACCTCGAGATCAGTTCGAGCGTTGCCGAGCCGTCCGGCGCCGGAGAAGAAAGCGAAGAACGGCAGAGCGAGGAGGCACCGTGACACCCACGACCTCAGTCGCCGTTGCGATCGGTCTTCTGGTCGCGCTCGGAGGCGCGTACCTCGGCGCCGATCACGTGTACCTCGCGCCCGCGGCCGAGAAGCGAGAACGTGCCGCCGAACTCGAATCCAGCATCGAGCGGTACCGCGAGGTGCTGCTTCGCGGCGGGAACCCAAAGGACGATTGGCAAGCGATCGCCGAGACCACGATCGCATCGACCGATCAGGACGCCGCCCATCGCATCCGGGATCTGGCGTATCGCATCGCGAGCGACGCCGGTCTCGAAGAGGTCGTGGTCAATCATGGGCGACCGACCCGCCCGAGCAACCCAGCGACCGAGCGAAGGAGCAAAGTCGCCAAGAGGCTTCGGGACGCGCTCGAAGATCGTGAGGACTTCCGAGTTCTCCGAGGCACCGTTCGCGCCACCGGATCGCTCGAGCAGCTCGCCGTCGCCGCCGCGACCTTCTCGGCTCAGCCCTGGGCTCACCGGATCGAAGCGCTCCGCGTGGAGCCCGGGGACCGCCGGCGGACCACGTTCAACCTCACGCTCGCGTTCGCGACGCTCTACGCCGTGGACACCCGGCCCACGGCGCCGCCCGCCCTCGTTCAACCCGATCCGGCCAAGGTCGAGTCACTGCTCGAAATTGCGCGTCGGAACCCATTCGTCGCCCCCGAGCCTCCTCCGCCTCCTCCGCCCGCCGGCATCAAGCCGACACCAGTCAAACAGGCCGCCCCGGCTCCGCCGCCGCCCCCGCCGTTCAACGAGTGGCGCATCGTCGGCATCGCAGAATCGAGGGGGTCGGAAGGGCGCACCGAGGTCTTCTTGAGGCGAACCGATACCAATCAAACCCGAATGCTAACACCCGGGAAATCCATCCTGGGGTTGACCCTCGAGGGTGTGCGCAACGACGCTGCGATCTTCCGCGAACGCGGACAAACGCTCGTCGTCGAGATGGGGCAATCTCTGGCCGACCGCCGAGCGGACGGCTGACGCCTCGGTCGCGAGCGAGCCGATCCCGGTCTCCCGTACACTGGCCGTGGACACCGTCGGCGGGGCAATCGGTGCGCCAGGATCAATCGAACCGGAGGCCCCGCGCCGTGATACGGATACGCACGGCCCGACGCGCTCAGACCCGAAGGAGCCCGGCATGACCAGGCCCAGAACGCACCGCGCTTGCGCCCTCGCGATCTTCGCGGCGGCTGGACTCGCGGTCACCATCCCGCAGACGCTGGCCCAGGACGGGCAGACCGCTGCGACGCCATCGCCCGAAACCAGAATCCGATTCTCGTTCGCCGGCGTTCCATACAGCGACGTCCTCGACTTCTTTGCCAGAGAGACCGGTCTCCCAGTCATCCGAGAGGCCGCCGCGCCGAACGGGACGATGAACTTCATCTCCGCGGCGGACTACTCGTTCGCCGAAGCTCTTGAGATTCTGAACCTGACCCTGCGCATGCACAGCGTGCAACTGGTGCGCGAACAGAACTTCCTGTACCTCAGAACGTTGCAAGACGCCGCGCGGACGCCGGTCAAGGTCGCCAACGGTGACGATCTCGGGGATCTCGATCGCAGTCAGTACGTCACCGTCACGATCCCGTTGTCGAACGCGCTCGCCGGCCAGGTCGCGACCCAGGTCCAGCCGCTGATCAAGGAGCCCGGGCTCGTCCAGCCCATCGACGCTCAGAACATGTTGGTCGTCGTCGAGACGGCGCCGCAGATCGAGCGCATCCGTGAACTCGTCGCCGGCATCGACGCGGTGCGGCCCCAGTCGAGCGACCTGCGGGTCTTCGCGCTCGAGCACATGCGAGCCGCCCAGGCCGCGAACACCCTGCGCGGTCTCGTGCCCGAGCGCGAGCAGATCATGGAGATCGACAAGCAGGGCAACCCAAAGATCGTTGACGACGTCTCGAAACCTCCGCTCAAGATCTCGCACGATGACCGGCTCAACGCGGTCGTCGCGGTCGGCCCGAGTGACCGATTGAGCACCGTCGAAGAATTGGTGCTGCTTCTCGATCGAGCCGACGGCACGATCTCGAATCGTCCCGAGGAACTCGTGTCGTACCGGCTCGCATCGGTGACGCCTCGCGACGCGGCTGCGCAGCTCGACGCTCTCTTTCGTGCCCTGCCCGAGCAACGCCAGCCCAAGGTCATCCCGCTCGACGCGGCCGGCAAGATCGTGGTTGTTGGCGACCCCGACCATGTTGCCCAGGCCCAGGCCCTGCTCGGTGAACTCGACCCCGCCGCGCTCGATCCGAACGCCGACACGTCGACCGGTGTCCGCCGGATCGACCTGGCGTTCCTCGACCCTGGAAACGCCGACCGCCTCGCACGTCGATTGCTCACCGCTCGCCAAGCACAGATGCTCCGGACGGCGCCGACGCCCGACAACCGCGCGTTGATCGCGGCCGGCCCGAGTGCCGATCTTGACGCCCTCGGGTCGCTCTTGGACGGGCTCGATCGCCGGCCCGACACCGCCGACGAGGTCCGCCGCGTCCGGCTCAACGCCGAAACGGCGCCGCGGGCGCTCGAAGAGGCCCAACGCATCGACGGGCTCGCAGACGCATCACGTCGTGATCCGGTCGAGGCCCTGCTCGATCGGGCGACCGGGACCGTCCTGCTGGTCGGTTCGCGCGCCGGCATCTCGCGGTTCGAACGGATCCTCGTCGAAGCGGAACGCGAGATCGGCCCTCGTCGCGAGCAGCGGCAGTTCGAGGTCGAGCATCACGTCCCGAGCCGAATCGCCGGAGACCTGACGCGTGCAGTGACATCGGTGCTCCGTCCCGCCGAAGGTTCGCCGTTTACGCCTCCGGAGATTGAAGCGGTCGATTCGCTCGGGCTGCTGCTGGTCCGGGCTACGCCCGATCAGTTCCAAACGCTCGAGCAGACGCTCGACCAACTCGATCGTCCCTCGGTCAGCGGGCGGACGAGCCGGGTTGTCGGCGCATTCGGTACCGACCCTCAAGGCGTGCTCCGCCGAGCGCAGGAGCAGTACGCCCTGCGGACCGAGGGCGCCGATCCGCGCCAGGCCGGCGCGATCGACGCCGAGTACGACGCCGACGCCGGTCGGTTCGTGCTTTCGGGCAACGCCCAGGGTGTGCGCACGTTCGAGCAGGTGCTCAACGATCTCCGCCAACTCGAGCCGCCGGCGCGACGGTCGCGCACCTACACCCTCCGCACCGCCGATGCCGCCGACGTTATCGAGCCGCTCCGAGCGATGCTGAGCCAGGCCGGACCGGTCGATCCGGTCCGCCGCGAGCGTGCGCCCGAGATCGTCGTCGACGCGGCCCTGCCCAACGCGCTGCGCATCGTCGCCGATGACGCCCAGCACCGCCGGATCAGCGAGTTCGTCCGTTTGCTCGACCGTCCCGAACGTGAGAGCCGCAGCTTCGTTCTCGAGACCGCCACGCCCAGCCAGGTCGTCGGCCAGCTCCAGCGTCTCTCCCGACCGCTCCTGACCCCAGACGACGGTTCGCCATTCACGCCGCCGACGTTCGAGGCGTTGGACGAGTTGCGGACGCTGATCGTCCGCGCCGACCCGGACCAGTTCGCGGCGATCGGGGAACTGGTCGAGCGGCTCGACGATGTCCGGCCAGGCGACCGGACCGTCCAGATCGTGCGCGTCCGCACAGACGAACCCGACGGGCTGGTGAAGCGTGCCCGAGAGCTCTTCGACGTCGACGCGACGGGACGAGAGGGCCAACTCGGCGAGGTCGAGACCGAGTACGACCGGGCGAGCGGCAGCCTGATCTTGCGGGGCAAGCCCGAAGCGGTGCGTTTGTTCCAGAACGCTCTGAACCGCGCGCAGCAGCTCATGCCACCTGTGCGTTCGACGCGGCTCATCGACGTCCGCAACACCGACGCCCAGACCGTCCTCGAGCCCCTGCAGCAATTGCTCGCCTCCGCAGGGCCGGTCGATCCGGCGCGGCGTGTTCCCGACCCCGACATCCGTGTCGTGGCGCGCACCAACTCGCTGCTCATCACCGCCGAGGACGCCCAGCACCGGCTGATCAACGACTACGTGCGCCGTCTCGACGTGGTTGACCAGTCAGATCTGCCGCCGCTCAAGCTGCTCTCCGTACGCCTAGCCGACGTCAACGCAGTCGCGTCGATGCTGAACCAGCAGTACTCCCAGCGCCCGAGGACCGAGCGCCAGGCCAAGCCCGTCCAGATCCGCGCCGACGCGGCCACCGGGACGCTGATCGTCAGCGCCCACGAAGATCTCCTGCCCGACATCCAGGCGTTCGTTGATGAACTCAACGAGGAACGCACCGACGGCCCCGAGCGAGAGACGTTCATTTTCCCGCTTAAGGTCGCGAGGGCCGAAGCGGTCGCGGTCGCGATGGACAAGCTGTACCCGCAACCTCCAGTCCCGCTCGATCGACGGGGTCGCCCGATCCCTTGGCTCCGCGAGCCCAAAGAAGTTACCGTTTCGGCCGACCCCTCGAGCAACTCACTGATCATCGATGCACCGACCGATCGGCGTGAGAGCCTGATCCGGCTCGCCGAGACCCTCGATCGTGTCGAGGTTCCGCCGGTCGCGGAACTGCGCACGTACCAGATCGTCGGCGCCGATCCCAACGCCGTGAGCCGGATGCTCCAGGGGCTCGCCCGTCGCGGGACGCTGAGTGGGCCGGCGCAGCCGGGCAAGCAGAAGGTCGACGTCGTTATCGAGGTTGAGCCCAAGAGTTCGACGCTGATCGTCGCCGGCGACGACGTGACGTTCGAGAAGGTCGAGGCGGTGCTCGACGATCTGACCGCGATCCCGATCGAACGGGGCCTGCGGATCGTGCCGATCGCCAACGTGCCGGCCGAGGAGATCCGGGAGCGGGCGGTGACGATCTACCGCTCGCAGATCAGCCAGATCCCCGGCGCCGGCCCGGTCGACGTGACGGTCGACGACGAGACAAACTCGCTCGAAGTCGTCGCCGACCGAGACGCGATGACGCGTTTCATGCGGATCCTCCAGGAACTCCAAGACCAGGTCGGCCCGGCCCGAGAGGTTCGGCTGATCGAGCTGAGGCTCGCTCGGGCGGCGGAAACCGTCGAGTTCTTGCGCGAGATGGCGAGCAAGAGCGAGAGCCTTCGCGCCGATGGAGGGCCCGAGCCGGTCTTCGAGCCCATCGAATCGACCAACGCGATCATGGTCGCTGCGCAGCCGGCCCAGTTCCGGATCATCGAGCCGCTGATTCGCTCGCTCGACAACCGTCAGACCGCGGAGCGCCCGCCCCTTAGGATCTTGCGTCTGCGGTCGACCGACGCCCAGGGCATCGCTCAGGTCTTGAGCCGGAGCTACCAGCAGCGGAGTCCCGAAGATCGAGCGTTACGCCCGGTGTCGATCCAGGCCGACGCGACGACGAACACGCTGATCATCAGTGCTCATGAGGAACTGCTGCCCGAGATCGAGGCGATCGTTCAGGACCTGAACGAGAGCCAGGCGTTCGATAGCGAGGGACGCGAGATCCGCGTGTTCCCGCTCCGCGTGGCTCGCGCCGAGGATTTGGCCAAGACGATCGACCAGATGTACCCGGAGCCGCCGATGCCCCGGGACAGCCGCGGTCGGCCGTTGCCTCATCTCCAGGGCCGCAAGGAGGTCTTCGTCCGCGCCGACCCGGTGACGAACTCGCTCATCGTGGACGCTCCGGGCCAGAGGCTCTCCGGTTTCGAGCGATTGGTCGAGAACCTCGACACGCTCAACGTCGGAGAAGACGTCGAGGTGCGCACCTACCGCGTCGAGCGGGCCGATGCGAGCGCCGTCGGGCAGGCCATCCAAAGACTGGCTTCAAGCGGAGCTCTCGCCGCGGCGGGTCGGACCGCCGTGACTGTTTCAGTCGAGCCGAGTACAAAGGCCCTGGTCGTCAGCGGCCCTGCCGCGTCGTTCGAGCAGATCGAAGCGCTCGTGAGCGAACTCGACGGTCCGGTCGAGCGGGCGATGACAGTGCTCAGGCTCTACCAACTCGAGCACGCCAGGGCGGAGCGTTTGGTCGACATGGTTCGCCGTTTGCTTGCCGCCAGGCTTCGCGAGCAGCGCGCGTTGGGCGATGCGGATGGGCTCGGCGAAGAAACGCTCGAGGTGGCCGCTGATCGCGCCAGCAACACGCTGATTATCAACGGGCCTGAGACGCTCCAAGAGATCGCGCAGAGCCTGATTGACGCCCTCGACACCGAGGCCGCGGAGATCGGGCAGGCGACGGTGAAGGTCGCCCCGCTGACGTACGCCGATGCCCGTGAAGTGGCTCGGACCGTGAGCGACTCGCTCCGCACGATGGACCTTCCGAGCGGGGACGCGAGTCTTGTTCGCATCGTCGCCGCGGCTTCGAGCAACGCACTCGTGATGAGCGGGCCGAAGGCCGATCTCGAAGCGATCCACGAACTGGTCGAACCGCTTGATCGTCAACCGTTCGACCCGGAGAAGGCATCGGTCGAGACCTTCCCGCTCGACTTCGCGGATGCTCGGTCGATCGCTCAAACGGTCCAGAGGCTCCTGGTCGATCAGCAAGCCAACGATCCTCGGCTACTCATGGCCCAACTCCGCTACACGAGGGGACGCCTGCCTCAGCAGACGCCGATCCGGGTGGAAGCAGAGCCCAGGACCAACGCCCTGATCGTGAGCGGACCGGCCCAGACGATCGAGTTGGCACGGAGCGTGATCGAGCGGCTCGATGCGGAAGCGCCGGTCGAGGACCGGCGCGTGCTGACATACACGCCGGTCCGGGCGGACCCGGCGCGGCTCGCCAAGGCGGTCGAGCGTGTCGCGGCGGAGACGCTGCCCAAGGGCCGGCTCCCGGTCGAGATCACAGCCGAGCCCACGAGCGGGTCGGTACTCGTGATCGGGACCGACGAACAGGCAACAGGCGCCGTTCGTTTGCTCGCCGACTTCGACGAGCGATCACCGGCGGCGCCGACGGCCGAGGTCCGGACGATCGGGCTGGAGTACGCCGACGCGACCGCGGTCGCCCGAACAGTGAGCGGGATGCTCAGCGACCGCTCGCGATGGCCCGATTCGGTCAAGCTGGCGGCGGATGCCGGCCTCGCGGTCACGGCGCCGCGCGTCGACGCCGATCGTGCGACGAACCGCGTGCTCGTGAGCGTTCCGGCCCCGCTGATGGGGATGGCCGAGGAACTCGTTGCGGCGCTCGACGAGCCACGCGCGACCGGGGCGGTCGACGTCCGAGTGTTCCGCCTCGAATCGGGCAACGCGCAGAGCGTTTCAGCCACTCTGCGCGAGGCCCTGGGTAGCGGGCTTGGTCCGGGCGAGCCCCGCCCGAGTGTCAGCGCCGAACTCGCGAGCAATTCCGTCGTCATCGCCGCATCGCGAACCGTGCTCGACCGGGCCGCGGCGTTGATCACCGAGATGGACGCGACCGCGGCCGCCCCGAGCGAGGTTGAGGTTCGAACGGTTTTCCTCGACTTCGCGAGGGCTGAAACGCTGGCGCCGATCGTTCTCAGCGTGCTCAGCGAGAGCGACCCTATCGACGATCTCCCGTTCTGGTACCGGGAGACGGCGCGGGCGGAGCGGTTCCGCAGGGGCACAGAGATTGATGCAGCCAAAGTCCGCGTCGAGCCCGAGCCGAGGCTCAACGCGTTGATCGTGAGCGCCCCCGAACCGACCCTTGAACTCGCCGAGCAGGTCGTTCGCGAGCTGGATATCGATCCGCGCTCGCGCGGCGGTGGCCGTGTGGTTCGGGTACTCACGCTGGAGAACGCCGACGCGACCGAGTTGGCGGCCAACGTCGAAGCGGTCTTCGCCGACGATCCCGGAGCGACACGTCCCCCGACGATCCGCGTCGATTCGTCGAGCAACTCGCTGATCGTCAGCGCGACGCGCGACCAGATGACGCTTGTTGAGACGCTCGCGAGCGACCTCGACAAGGCGACGCTCCGCACCGGGCGTCAATTCCGCACGATCCCGATCGATCGCTCGAGGGCCGATGCCGCCGACGTCGCACGCACGCTCCGCCGGCTGCTGGAGCAACGCGGCGGTGTGCGGGTCAACGTCGTCGGTATCGACGATCTTCTCGACGAGGGTGACGACGAAGGACCGGTTGAAGAGCCGGTTGAAGGGCCGGTTGGCGAACCGGCACCGCTCCCGGGTCCCGGCGGGTCCATCGAGGGCCGTGGTCTTGGTCGATTCGAGTTCATCGAAACGGTCGTGGTCTCGTTGGCGATGGCCCAGGTATCGCTCCCAGAACGCGACGACGACAGCGATGGGGCATCCGAGATCACGATCGCGGTCGATCCGTTGACGAACTCGCTGGTGGTTGTTGGGTCGCCCCGGGCGACGGACCGGCTGGCGGAACTCGCGAGCGAGGTCGAGCGTCAGATCCCGGCCGAGCCGACGGCTGTTCGCTTCGTCGAGCTTCCCGGTGGAGCCGACGCGCGACAGGTTGCCAATATCATCAACCAGACGATACGCCAGGTCGGCCGCGCGAACGCGAACAACCCGGGCGGGTTCACCGGTCGCGTCGCCGTCACGCCCGATCCGAACGCCGGCGTGGTCGTCGTGTGGGCGAACGACACCGACTTCGAGTCGATTCGGGGGTTGATCCGGGGCGTGTCGCGGCTAGAGAAGTCGCGAGACGTAACGGTCAAGGTGTTCCCGCTGACCAACGTCGACTCGCGTTCTGCCGCAAGGTCGGTGAGCGACCTCTTCAGCGGTTCGCCGGCGGGCCGCCAGGCGCAGCTCCTCCGGGGCGCCGAGATCGAACTGCTCGGCGACGGGGACTCGGTCAAAGGCCGACTCGACCCGAGGGACGTGACGGTGAGCGCCGCGCCTCAGGGCGGTCAACTGATCATCAGCGCGCCATCTGAGGCGATGGATCTCATCGATCGCTTCGTGTCACTCATCGACCAGAGCCCGGTCGCCGAGCGCATGGAGATCCGCAGGTACGAACTGGAGAGCGCCGAAGCGAGGCGATTGCGTGGAACGCTCCAGAGCCTCATGGACTCGAAGCGCCAGGGACCGGGTGCGTGGGGCGTCCCAAGAGCGGTGTTCGTTGCCGATGATCGGACCAACACGCTTCTCGTCACCGCGTCGAGCGATCAGCACACCGAGATCGCCGCGCTGATCGAGACGTCGGACGTCTCGCTCGAGGCCGATGATCTCACGCTCGAGGTCATCACGCTCGAACACACCCGCCCGAGCGTCATCGAGCGTGTCGTGCGCGACGTCGTGGTGGGGCGTGACCCCGGGCGAGCCGAGCGCGTGAGCCTGACCGCCCAAGACGACGCCGGGGTGCTCATCGTCCGCGCCGGTGATGAAGAACTGGGCGAGATCCAAGAGTTGATCGCCCAGGTCGACGTGCAAGAAGCGTCGTCGTTCCCGGTGCGATCGATCAAGCTCCAAGAGGCGGACGCCGGCGTGGTCGCTCGCGAACTCCAGCGATTCTTCCAGCAGCGTGAGCGCGTGGGCCGCGGCGGTCGCGGCGGTCGCGGCGGCGGGGCCGCGATCATCGGCGATTCACAGAGCGGGACGCTCGTTATCGCGGCGAGCGACGAGGACTACGAGCAGATCGCGTCTCTCGCGTCGCAGTTCGACTCTCGCACAACTCAGACCAACACCGGCTTTCGGATTATCCCGCTCCAGCACATCCAAGGGGCGAGGATCCAATCGACGCTCGAAGAGCTGGCATGGCAGACCCGGTTCAACCGCTGGAACCGCCAGGACGAAGTCGCCATCGAGATCGACACAGCGACCAACTCCGTCATCCTCTTCGGCTCGGGCGACTCGTTCGAGGTGTTCGAGGAAATCATCCGCGAACTTGATCAGCCTCGTAGCGACACCGGCGGGCGTGTAGTCCGCGTTGTTCCGGTCCCGCAGGGCGACTTGCGTTCGCTCGAACGACTGATCGAAGAAACGACGCGCACACCGGGGTACTCCTTCTGGCGCGGAGACGATCCGGGGCAGGTGAGGGTTGAGGTCGATCAAGCCCGTCGTGTGCTCTTCCTGATCGGTCCGAAGCCCGCCGTCGACGAGGCGGTCGAGCAACTGGAGAAGATCGCCGAATCGGCCGGCGACGGCGAGAGTGTTGTCGAGACGATTACCCTCGAACACGCCGACGCGTCGCGGGCCGCGGCCGGTCTGTCACGGTTCTTCCGCGATCGCGCTCGGTCGCAGGGCAAGAGCGGGGAGGGCGTGACGATCTTGGGGAGCCGTGACGGCAACGCGCTGATCGTGTCGGGGCCACCCGAAGAGCTCGCGGTGCTCCGCGACCTCATCGCCCAGATGGACCAGCCTGAACTCGGCGACGACCGAATCATCGAGGTCTACGGGCTTTCCAACGCCGATCCGAACGAGGTGACGCGCACGGTCCGGGCGATGTTCCCGCGCCAAGGCCGGCGTGAGGAAGAGGTCATCGTGACGCCTCAGCCGAGCCGTTCGGCGATCATCGTCTCGGCGCCGACCGAGGCGCACGCGCGGGTCGCGGCGCTCATCGCGGAGTTGGATACCGTCGACGAGGACGTGGCGAACCGCATCGTGACGGTGCAGCTTGAGTCGGCAAGGGCGAACGAAGTCGCCGACGCTCTTCGAAGATCGTTGCCCGATGAGGTTCGTGTCAACATCACCCCAGTCGAGCGGAGCAACTCGCTCTTGATCACCGGGTCGGACGAAGCGGTTAACGTGGTCCTCGAGCAGGTCGAGCTTCTCGACACCGAAACGATCCAGAGCCCGGTCGAGTTCCGAAGGTTCGAGCTCAAGCACGCCGACGCGTTCGACACGTCGTTCACGCTCCGCGAGATGGTGCGCAGCCGTCCCCGGCGCTCGGGTGATCCACGCCCAAGTATCGACTGGTCTTCGCAGGGCAACGCGATCAGCGTGACCGCGTCGGGCGACGAGATGGCGTTCATCGAGCAGATGGTCGCGCAGCTCGACGTGCCCGAGCAGGACGAACGCCGGACCGAGTTCGTCAAGCTTGAGTTCGCAGACGCCCAGCAGACCGGCGAGGCGTTGCGGGTGTTCTATGGGCCTTACGCCCCCGAGGCCGCGAGCGTGGCCGAGCGTGAGGTGACGATCGTTTCAGATCCTGCGAGCAATTCGCTCGTGATCTCGGCCGACGAGTCGCTCTTCGACGACATCCGGGCGCTGCTGGAGAAGCTCGATACCGAGGAGTACGACACGTCGAGGCAACTCGTCGTGATACCCCTCCGTCACGCGGACGCGGCCAGCGTCGCCAGAGCGTTGAACGAGGGCTTCCGTGCGCCGCTGGAGGATGAACTCGCCCGACAGCGGGCGCGCGATACGCAGTCGCGTCGCTCACGCAACGACGACAACAACTCCGGGCCGACGGTGCTGGTGACCAGTGAAGAAACACCGGTCGTTTCGGCCGAGGTGCAGACCAACAGCCTGATCGTCTTCGCCGGTCGCAACGAACTCGAGCGCATCCAGGCGATCGTCGAGCGGCTCGATGTTCCCGACTTTCTCTCGCTGCCGGTCGCGAGGCTTGTTCGTGTGACCGGTGGCACGAGGGCGAGCGTGCTCGCGCAGAGCGTGCGGAGCGTGTTCCTCAACGCCCAAGCCCGCCAGGGAAGTCCAACCAGGGCGGTCATCATCGGTGACGACGCGAGCTCGACCCTGATCGTGCGGGCCGAGGCGGGCGAGTTCGATCGCATCCAAGAGCTCGCGCTGAGCCTGATGGAGGAATCGTCCAGGGCTGAGGTCATGCCCAGGGTGATCCGCCTGACGTCGCTCAACGCGCCGCGCATCCGGCAAACTTTGCTCGCCGCCCTCCGCCCGCTCGCTGAGCGACGCGGCGAACCGATCTCGATCGAGGCAGATGCCGGGACGAACGCGTTGATCGTTTCCGCGAGCAGCGAGGTCTACGACCGGGCGATGGCGCTCGTCGACGAGCTCGAGACACCGGTTGACGACGGACCAGAGCAAGGCGTCGACGATCAGCAAGCTCAGCCGAACCCGGACGCGGAACTGATCGCCAAAGCCCGAGGCGGCGAGGTCCTCATCGTCGACCTTGAGTACACCTCGCCCGACGAGATGCTCAGGCTTCTCAACCAGCTCGGGGTGACGCGTGCCCCGAACCCGTCGAGGCCGAGCCTGGTGGCCGAGGCGGTTTCGGTCGTCCCGATGGAGACGCGCCGTGCGATCGCCATCACGGCGAACGCCAACGACGCGGACATCGTCTCCGGGCTCGCTCGGGCGCTCGACGCCGAGCCGAGCGATTCGACGCAGGAAGCCGCGGTGATCCCGCTCCGTCTCGCCGACGCCCGCCGGCTCGTTCCGCTGATGGAGTCGATGCTGACCGCGACCGATGGCGACGGACGGTCGGCCCCGGCAGCGGCGATCGCGGAGCAAGTCCGCCGGCTCGAGCTCGACTCGGGCGGATTCGATGGTTCGAAGATCGAGCTCGACCTGAGCAGCCCGATCCGTTTGATCGCCGACGAACAGGCCAACGCCGTGGTCGTCGCGAGCACGCCCGACAACGTCGCGGCGATCCGTTCGGTCGTCGAGCTGTTCGACCGGTTGCCGGTGGGCGACGCGGTGGTCGTACGCCTGTTCCCGCTCGAGAACGCGTCGGCGACGCGTGTCCGAGAGATGATCGAAGATCTCTTCCGCGATGGCGAGGCGCTACGGCGTCTCCCGGGGACGAATCGCCAAGGACTCCCGACGACGACCACCGGCCAAGCGCTCGCTGGCGAAGTCTCGGTCACCGTCGACGAGCGCACGAACACGCTGATTGTCGCCGGGCGCGACGAGGCGGTGGCGCTGGTCGAGGTGCTGATCAACGACCTCGATCAGGGCGAGGCGGCCAGCGGCGTCGGCCTGCACGTGGTCCCGGTGCCCGGCGCCGACGTGAGCGAACTCGCGCCGAAGATCCGTAACCTGATGCGAGACCGGATCCGTGCTCGCCAGCGGGCCGGCGGTGACGAACGCCCGGAAGACGTCTTCACGATCGAAGCGGTCGCCGCGAGCAACGTGCTCATCGTCGCGGCCAGCGACGAGAACCTCGCGATTGTCGAGGAACTGATCAGCGTTTTCGCAGCCGGAGGCGACGGGGTCGACGGCGGAGAGGTCATCGAGATGGTCGCGGTCAGCCGCCCGGGCGGGGCCGCGGACATCGCAGAGGCCGTGAACGAGCTGTACGTCGAGCGCGAGAACGAAAAGCGGGGACGCGGCGCCGTCAGCGTGTACCCGAGCGAGCGTCAGAACGCCATCGTCGTGAGCGGTACTCCCGCCGACGTCGCGGCGGTCCGAGGTATCGTGGCGCGGTTCGACACCCAAGAGGGCGAGTCGGCTCAAGAGATCAAACGCATCACGCTCCGCGCCGCGAACTCGTTCGAGATCGTGAATCTCGTCGAGAGTTTGCTCGCCGGCCGTGCGATCAGCGGCTCGGACGGCGAACGCCAAGCGACGAAGCTTCGGTTTTATCGCGAAGAGCTGGCCGCGCTCAGCGGGCGCGAGCCCGGAACGCCCGAGAGTGATCTGATCGAGGCGACCATCGACGAAGCGTTGCGCGATCGCGTTCGCTTGACGCCGGATCTCCGGACCAACTCGGTGATCGTCTCTGCCCCGCCCGACATCATGTCGCTGATCGCCAGCATCATCGATGACCTCGACGACGAGACCCGGGGCGACCGGCGGATCGCCCGCTTCCGGCTCGAGAACGCCGATGCCCAGCAGATGGCGTTGGTCCTGCGCGATCTGTTCGCGCTCGAGCAACAGGGCGACCGTCTGGTGCTCGTTCCCCGGGGCGCGGTCCCGGGCGAGGAAGACCGCATCGAGGAAGTCGGCCCGGGCACGCTCACGCCGGTGCCCGATGAGCGACAGGCCCTCGCGATCACCGTCGACCGGCGCACGAACACGCTGCTTGTCTCGGGCACGCGGGAGTATCTCGACGAGGTGCGCGACGTGGTTGCCGAGCTCGACTCGATCGAGGCCAACGCACGCGAGCGGTTCGTCTACCACCTCCGCAACGCCGACGCGGCGGAGCTCGAGGTCGTTCTGAGCAACTATTTCGCCGGCGAGGCGGAGCTTCTTCAGAGCACGCTCGGTCCCGAGTTGAGCGGGTCACTCGCGAGGCAGCTCGAGCAGGAAGTCACCGTGGTCGGTGATCCGAAGAGCAATAAGCTGCTCATCTCTGCGTCACCTCGGTACATCGACGCGGTCAAGGAGATCGTTTCCGAGCTCGACGCATCGCCCCCGCAGGTGATGATCCAGGTGCTGCTGGCCGAGGTGACGCTCGACGACGCGGTGACGTGGGGGATGGACATCAACGTCGGGCGGACAGTCGAGACCAGCAACATCGGCGGCGACGGATACGTCTTCGACAGCTTCGCGGCCGGCGCCGGCGTCGCGACCGCGATCGGAGCGCCCAACTTCGGAGTCGCCTCGACAGACTTCAGCCTGCTCATCCGCGCGCTGGAGGCTCAAGGCAAGCTCGAGGTGCTCAGCCGACCGCAGGTTACGGTCAACAACAACGAAGCGGCCTTCATCCAGGTCGGTGAAGACGTCGGTATCGTGACCGGTTCGGATCGGATCGGTGAGCGGGTCACCGCTGAAGTCGAACGGCGCGACGTGGGCATCATCCTCAACGTGACCCCGTCGATCTCGGTCGATGGCTTCGTTCGGATGGACATCTCTCCTGAGATCTCGCAGGTGACCACGCGCACGACGCAGATCGACGAAGACTTCGAGAGCCCGATCATCACGCAGCGCCGCGTCGAAACCACGGTCACAGTGAAGGACGGGCAAACGGTCGTGATCGGCGGGCTGATCCAGACGATCGCCGAGGTGCGCGAAACGAAGGTCCCGTTCCTGGGCGACATCCCCATCCTGGGTCTCCCGTTCCGCAGCTACCTCCAAGAGAACACGAAGACCGAACTTCTTGTCATCCTGACGCCGGTCGTCATCCCGGGCGAGAGCCCCGCCGCCGAGTTTGTTCAGGATGAACTGTTCGACAAGACGCTCCGCGCAGTCAACGACCGCGAGCCCGTCATCCAGGCTCTCGATCGGGACCCTCTCCTGAGCCCGAGAGACCCCGAGGTCTTCATGCCCGAGAGCATCATGATGGGACCGTTCCTGCCCGGCCAAGAGCCACCGGCCAACTGGGCGGTCCGGCGCGAACCGTTAAGAAGCGAGGGTGAACGTGGTCGGCGTCGCTAGTCGTCTCCTGATCTTGGTCGCCTTAGCTTCGCTCTGCGCAGCGTGCGAAACCACCGTCACCGGTCCGCTCGGCAACGAGCGGCAGGTCACATCCGAGCCTAAGAAGCTCGATCCGCCCCCTCGCGGCACGCGGCCCGAGCAGATGACGTTGATCGCCGCTGTGCCCGCCGACGGAGACGCCAACGGCTTCCCCGACACCATCCCGGTGGTTGTCTATCTCTTCCCATCGGTCCGGGTGCACCCGCTCTCGATGGTCGAGCCGGGCGAGTTCGATTTTCGACTCACCGATCGCGACGGCGAGGTTCTGGGCGAGTGGATCTTTGATGCACAAGACACCGCCGCGGCGGCCCAAGATCTGCCGCCGGGCCGGGGATACGTGTTTGGTTTGCGCCTCGCGCCGGGGGTCGATCGGAGGCCGAATCAGCCAGGGTCGTTGACAGCGGTGTTTACGTCCGCCATCGACCAGAAGCGGATCGTCAGCAGCGGGTCGGCCACGGTGCGGATCGGGGCCGGGGTTTCGGCGCCGTCTCTGGGTGACGCGGTCCCGGTCGGCGCCGGTGGTCGGTGAGCCGGTGGATAGCTCGCAGGACCGCTCTATGATCGGGCTATGCAGATGAAACAACAGCGCCGAACCGGCTCGGCCGCGACGCTCGTTCGGGTGATTGTCATGCTGGCCAGCCTTGTCGGGTTCGCCGGCGTGGCCACGGCATCGGGCGACGACCAGGTCCGCGTCGATCGCGAACTCCCGGTGTACCGGCCGACCGAGGGCGTCGGGGGCGATCTGCGAATCGTCGGTTCGGACACGATGCTGAACCTGTCCCAGGCGTGGGCGGACCTCATGCAGAGGCACCACCCCTCGGTCCGGGTTCAGGTCGAGGGCAAGGGTTCGTCAACGGCGCCGCCGGCGCTCATGGAGAACCAAGCACAGTTCGGCGCGATGTCGAGGGCGATGGCCTCAGAGGAGATCGCTCGGTTCACCGACGACTTTGGGTACCCGCCCACAGAGCTTCGGGTCGCGGTCGATTGCGTCGCGATCTTCGTCCATAAGGACAACCCGATCGAATCGCTCAGCCTTACCGATGTCCGGACCGTCTTCGGCGTCGGCGGCAAGGAACTGACCTGGGGCGATCTGGGCGTGACCGACTGGCGTTGGCGCACCCGCCCGGTCAGTCGCTACGGTCGCAACAGCGCGAGCGGAACGTACAAGTTCTTCAAGAAGGCCGCGATGAGCGGGGCCGACTTCCGTCCGACCGTCAAAGAGCAGCCCGGATCATCGGGCGTCATCCAGGCGATCGCGACCGACCGCTACGCCATCGGCTATTCGGGCATCGGATACGTCACCCCGGGCGTCAAGGTGGTCCCGCTGGCGATCGATACCGGCGAACCGGCGTTCGCCCCGACCGTCGACGCGGCCTACAGCGGCGACTACCCCCTCGCCCGCTTCCTGTACATGTACATGAACTACGACGCCCGCGAGGGCCTCGACGCCCTCCGTGAACGCTTCGCCCGCGTGATGTTTAGCCGGGCGGGGCAGGAGCAGGTGATCAAGGACGGGGCGTACCCGGTCTCGGCCGGCGTGGCCCGCGAGGAATTCAAGAAGCTCGGGCTCAAGCCCGGGTTCTAATCGTTCGACTCGCCCCCAGGCCCGGAGAGCCAAACGATGACTCAGCCGGGCCAGCCGTCGCAAGCGGTCGCGGAATCAAAGCTATCGCGCGGGGCGTCGCGGCGTGCGCGGATCATCGACCGATTCGCCGAAGTCATCATCACGTCGGGTGGGCTGGCCGTGCTCGCCGCGATGCTGGGCATCTGCCTGTTTCTGTTCAACAGCGCCGCGCCCTTGCTCACCGGCGGCGTCATCGATACGCCCACGTCCGAGTCAAGCGGCGCGACAACGCAGAAACCGGTCGCGATCATCCCAGAAGCGGGCGACGGGCACGTCATGGTGCTCGACGATCGGGCAAGGGTCGCCACGATCGATTTCAAGGCGGGGACCCCGTCCACGCTGAGAGCGCTGGCACAGACCGGTGGGAGCGAAAACGCGAACGAGATCGCGAGCATCTCGTACGACCCATCCGGGTACGCGGTCATCGGGCTCACAGATGGTCGGCTCGCGACGAGACGGTTCGGATACGAAAGATTCCCGGCCCCCGTCGACAGCGAGGCCTTCGGCGACGGCTTCGACGCGCGGACGCTCGAGCGAGAACTGAGACTTCAAGAGGGATCGATTTCCGATGACGCCTACGCGCGAACCACCGAGAGCGGTGAGCGCGTCGTTTGGGATCTCCGCCTCGGTTCCCTCGAGACACTCGAGGTCGCTTTGGGCGAGCCGATCGACATGGTGCACGCTCACAGCGTGGGTGGTCGACAGTGGCCGTTCGTCGCCGTCGTCGGTGAGGGCGAAGCGATCGTCGGCCGCGTGCGTTCGGTCCGGCGGCTCGATGGGGACGGAGAACGCAGGAGCGTCCGGACCCAACGCGTCAGCCTCGAACTGTTCGACGACGCCGGACTCGAGGGCGTCTATGTCGTCGGTGAAGGATCATCGATACTCGCGCGTTGGAGCGACGGGACGATCCAGCACTACACAAACGCAACCGGGGCGTGGGCACTGTCCGAGTCCACTGGGCTCGGCGGTTCGAGGATGCCCACTGCTGCGGCGATGGCGTTGGGCGGGCGGTCTTTGCTCGTCGGAGACGACGCCGGCGCCTTGCACCGGCTGATGATCGCACCCCCGCTGGAGGAGACGGGCAGCCCGAAGCTCGTCATCGCGAACACAACCCCGGTCGGGTCGGCGCCGGTGACCTCGATCGGGGTCCAGGGCCAGGGGCGGACGGTTGCCGTCACGCTCGCGGACGGCACCGTCGCGATCGTCGCACCGACCTCGGGAGACGTCATCGCGACGACGAGCGTCGAGGACCTCGACGGCTCGTCCGAAAGCGGAGACTCCCCGGCCGTCGTCGGGCTCGCCGGCGACCTGAGGACGCTTGCGATTGTGTCGGAACTCGGCTCGATCACAACGTTCGACGTCGTGGCGGGTCACCCCGACGCCGGTCCGAGGGGGCTCTTCGGCCGCGTGTGGTACGAGGGGTACGCCGAGCCGAGGTTTGTCTATCAATCGACCGGTGCCCCGGGGGCCGAGCCCAAGTTCGGCCTGGTCCCGCTCATCTTCGGGACGCTCAAGGCAACGCTCGCCGCGATGCTGATCGCGGTACCGCTGGGCGTCGCCGGCGCCGTGTACACGAGCGAGTTCTTGCATCCCAACCTGCGTCGCGTTGTCAAGCCCACCATCGAGTTGATGGCCTCGCTCCCGAGCGTCGTCCTCGGCTTTGTCGCGGCTGTCCTCATCGCCCCGTTGGCTCGCGATACCCTGCCCGTGTTGCTTCTCGGTTGCGCTGTCGTGCCCGTTGTGGTCGTGCTCGCGGCGCAGGTCGCGCGATTCGCACCCGACGGTCTTCGCCGCCGGACGACGACACTGGCGCACCTCGGCGCCGTGACCCTGGTTGTCGGTGGGGGCGTTGGTCTCGCGAGTGTTCTGGCGCCGAGCATCGAATCCGCGGCCTTCACGCCCAGCGAGAACGACCGCCTGGTGATGGCCGGCGTCTACGAGCCGGTATCGATCGCTGATCTACCCGAACAGCTCCGAGGCGTTGATCCGGTCGATGCCAACCCCGCGGAGGTCACCCGACTCGGGCTCTTCGTCAGGGAGGGCAAGTTCGTCGCTATCCCCGAGCTTCCCGATGATCTTCGAGCCGAGATGCTCGCCCCCACCGAAGGGCTTGGCGGACTCCGGCGTTGGCTCGATGGCGAGTTCGGGAACGCGTGGCCCGGGTGGATGATGCTGATGATCCCGGTCGGGGCGTTCATCGTCCTGATCGCCGATGGACGAGCCGATCGCCTATGGGCCGCGATCGGCGGTGACGCAGGACCGAAGGCTGCGGGGATCGAGGTCGCGAGGCTCGCCGTGCGTGTCGTCGCGACGCTCGGCTCGGCCGCGGCGCTCGCGTCGCTCCTGACCGAAGCGGGACTCGACCCGCGTGACTCGCTCTTCGGCGCGTTCAGTCAACGCAATACCATCGTCGTGGGCATCGCGATGGGCTTCGCGGTCATACCGATTATCTACACGATCTCTGAAGACGCGATGTCGAGTGTCCCGAGGAACCTCCGAGCCGCGTCGCTCGGTTCGGGCGCGACGCCTTGGCAAACAGCGGCCCGTGTGGTGCTCCCGGTCGCTGGGTCCGGGATCTTCAGCGCATGCATGGTTGGGCTTGGCAGAGCTGTCGGTGAAACGATGATCGTGCTCATGGCCACCGGGAATACGCCGGAGATCAGCGCCAACATCTTCAGCGGGTTCCGCACCCTCGCCGCCAACATCGCGGTCGAACTGCCCGAAGCCCCCAGGGGCGGGACGCACTACCGCGTGCTCTTCTTGTGCGGCCTGCTCCTTTTCATGATGACCCTCGTCATCAACACCACGGCCGAGCTCGTGCGTCAGCACGTGCGCAAGCGGAACGCAGGGCTCTGATGAGCGACACCCAGCCCAACGTTTCTCCAGACGCTCAGGGCCCCGGGCTCAGGCGGACCCCGCTCGCGGCCCGGGGCGAGCCGGCGGTTTGGCTGACCGGCGCCGCGCTCGCGATCAGCGCCACCCTCATCATCGCGCTGCTCGCGATCATCGCGTACCGCGGCGGCGCGACGTTCTGGCCGAGACCCATCGAACGCGTAGAGCTCGTCTCGGGCGAGGCGTTCCTTGGCATCCCCATGGGCGAGGAGATCGCGCCCGATGGCGGGGTGAGGTATCGCTATCGAGTCGGCAACCGCGACCTGGGACAGCAGTCGTTCCGTTGGGTCCCGTCGTCTGAGATCGCCAGCTCCGAGCCGTCGACCGAGGCCGTGCTGATCGAACGGAGACAGTGGGGCGTGTTTATCGGTGTGCCAAAGGCTGCGCTGCACCTCCAGACCTTCGACGTGCGTCAGGACGAGGATCCACCCGGCCCCACCGGCTTCTCTCCGATCAGCGTCGAGACCGACGTGCTCGAAGAGGCGGATGGTCGGCGGACAGTCCGCCGCACGTCGGTCTTGGCAAAGGATGGCACGCTCGAGTCCGAACTTCCGGCGTTGCTCGGCGAGGCCCGCGAGCGCCGTCGTCGGATCGAGCAACTCAACGACCACGACATCCCGAGGATCCAAGAGAAGCTCTCGAAGATCGAATACCGCGTCCGCGCCGCAGAGATCGAGCACGAGCGAACACTGGCAGGCACCGCGAAGCCCTGGCCGATATGGGCCTGGGGGCTCGCGATCTTGACGGGAGCGGGGGCATTCGCCGGTGCTCGCGCTCTCGCCGGCAAACGCTCCAGACGGGGCGGGCTCGCTCGGTCCGTTGCATGGATTGTCTTCGCCGCGTCGGCGCTCGCGGTGCTGATGGAGCACCCCTGGGCGGGGCCCAGCCTCTCGAGCGATCGGCTCGCGTCGGTACGTGCTGAGGCGGAGACCAAGATCGAGACGCTCACCACGGCACGGTCCGAGGTTCTAAAAGAGATCGATGTTCTTCGGGCCGCGGACGCTCGCTGGCGAGTCCAGATCGTTGATCCGCTCACCGGACGCTTTGCGCCACGGAGTCAGAGCGATCCTGACGTCCCGATGCTGGTGAGCCAGATCGACCGGCTCGTCCGGCCGACCGACCTCGGGACACTCGAACGGCTCGGCGTCTACTTCGGACGCTGGGGCGACTTCTTGAGCCTTCCGCCGGGTGAAGAGCCGGGCACCGGTGGTGTGTACCCGGTCATCATCGGAACCGTCACGCTGACCCTCTTGCTCACGGTCAGCGTCGTTCCGCTGGGAGTCATCGCCGCCCTCTACCTTCGCGAGTACGCACCGCAAGGTGTGATTACCAGCGCCATCCGTGTCGCGATCAACAACCTCGCCGGCGTGCCCAGCATCGTCTACGGGATGTTCGGGCTCGGGTTCTTCTGTTACGCCGTCGGCGGATACGTCGACGGAGGCCCCGGATCCGCAGCTCTTCCGCGTGGAGACTGGTGGACTCTTTTGGGTGTGTGCGGTCTGCTGATCGCTGGCGGCGCAGGGCTCTGGTGCATCGCGTCCGCCGGGCGGGACGCAGGCCGTGACCGAGTCGCGGCCATCGGTCGGTGGATCGCCGCCGCGGTGTGGCTCGGAGCGCTCGCCACCGCCGCCCAAATGGTCGCGACGACGCCCTACTTCGGAGGCTTCTTCGCAGAGAAACTCCCCGAGCAGCCTACTTTCGGCGGGCGAGGCATTCTCTGGGCGAGCCTGACGCTCGCGTTGCTCACGCTCCCGGTTGTCATCGTGGCGACCGAGGAAGCCATCGCGGCGGTACCGGGTTCCATGCGGGAAGGCAGCTACGGGTGCGGCGCCAGCCGCTGGCAAACCGTTCGCAGGATTGTCCTACCCTCCGCCCTCCCGGGGATCATGACCGGGGCCATCCTCGCGATGGCCCGGGGCGCCGGCGAGGTCGCCCCGCTTATGTTGGTCGGCGCCGTGAACCTGGCGCCGGCCCCGCCGGTGACGCTTGAGGCACCGTTCCTCCACGGCGACCGCACGTTCATGCACCTCGGGTTCCACATCTACAACTTGGGCTTCCAAAGCCCCGATGCGGAAGCCGCCGAGCCGCTGGTTTGGACCACGACGCTCCTACTTGTGGGGATCGTCTTGGTGCTCAACCTCGTGGCGGTCATTATTCGGGCCCGCCTGCGCCGGGCGACCGGGGCAGCGATATGAGCGACCGGAGCGCACTGGTGAAGGGGACGGCGATGGAGACTGGATCGATGGCAGAACTGAAGCCTGAGGGCGGCATCGATGCCGCGAACGGTTCGGCGACGCCGGTTCTGGACGCGATCCGGGCTGGCGAAGAGGTCGCCTCGGCGGTCCACCCCGAGGTTCATTCAGAAGACGCGGTCCTCGAGATCGACGAGTTCAGCCTGTGGTACGGCGCGAGCCGCGCGTTGTACAACGTCACCCTGCCGGTGGCCCGAGGCTGCGTCACTTCCCTCATCGGCCCGTCGGGTTGTGGGAAGAGCACCCTGCTCCGGAGCGTCAACCGCCTCAACGACCTGATCGATGGCGTGCGGACCGGCGGACGGATGCTCCTGAACGGCTCGTCGATCTACGCGGCCGACGTCGACGTCATCCACCTCCGCAAGAGACTCGGGATGGTCTTCCAGAAACCCAACCCGTTCCCGATGTCGATCTTCGAGAACGTTGTCTACCCGCTTCGCATCGACGGCGAGCGACGAAAGAGCGTCCTCCAGGACGCCTGCGAGAGAGCCCTGGCCGGGGCGGCGCTCTGGGACGAGGTCAAGGACCGGCTCAAGAGTTCGGCCCTGGGGCTTTCGGGCGGTCAGCAGCAAAGGCTCTGCATCGCCCGGGCCATCGTCGCCGACCCAGAGGTCCTCCTCCTCGACGAGCCTTGCTCGGCCCTGGATCCGGTCGCGACGGCGAGGGTCGAGGAGTTGATCGCCGAGATTTCGAGCCGCTACACCGTCCTCATCGTCACCCACAACATGCAGCAAGCGGCCCGAGTCAGCCGGTACACCGCCTTCATGTACCTGGGCCGGCTGGTCGAGTACGGCCCGACCGAGGCCGTCTTCGGCCGTCCGAGGCTGAGTGAGACCGAGCAGTACGTCAACGGACGGTTCGGGTGACGGCTCCGAGACACCGCTTTCCGGCGTTGTGCGGGAATTGCCAAGGTCGAGGGGGTCGCGTGCCGATTTCGCATGAGTAGGATGGAAAGGTTCTGGGGCCTGCGCGCCACCGGGCGTGATCGGGTCTCACCGGTGCCGGAATCGGTGCCGGAACAGGCCGCGAGGCGAAGGCGAACCGATGACGACCGCTCCCAGGGCGATCCCCTCTTCTGTCAATGGCTGGAGCGCCGAGTACGTCGAGCGCCAATACGAGGCCTATAGAGCCGATCCGCTGTCCGTCCCCGAAGAAGAACGCATGTTCTTCGCCGGGTTCGACCTCGCCCAGGCGGGTGAGCTCAAGCTCTCGACCGCGGCCGGCGGCACCGGGGTCTCCTCCCCGGGCGGGTCGCTGTCCAGCCCCGCAGCCGCGATCCGGAACGGCGCATCTCAGGCGACGCCCGTGCCCTCCCGGTCGCCGGTCTCCGACCGGGCCCGGATCACCCCAGGCAGGGGGCAGGTCGCAGGGCGTGCCAGCCACTTCCAGGCGGTGGTCGATGACTTGATCGGCTGCTATCGCGCCCACGGCCATCTCACCGCCAAGCTCGACCCGTTCGGCCGCGAACGGAGCCGACCCGAGTCGCTGAGCCTCGAATACCACCGTCTTGAGCCCGACGACCTCAACCGGGCCGTCGATGGCACCGGCCTCGGGTTCGCCGAGGACGTGCCGCTCCGCGAGGCGATCGAACGTCTCGAGTCAACCTACTGCGGCACCGTTGGTCTCGAAGCGGCCCACATCCAAGACGCCGAGCGTCGCGGCTGGGTGTTTGAGCGATTCGAACGCACCGCCGGACGCGTTCCCCTCGACCGCCGCCAGCGGGCCCACACGCTCGAACTACTCACCAAGGCCGAGTTGTTCGAGCGGTTCTTGGGCAAGCGCTACCCGGGCGAGAAGCGATTCAGCCTCGAGGGCTCCGAGAGCCTGATCCCCCTGCTCGACCGACTGCTCGAAACCGCCAGCGACCTCAACGTCGAAGAGATCGTCCTGGGCATGGCCCACCGCGGCCGGCTCAACGTGCTCAACAACACGCTGGGCAAGAGCTACCAGCAGATTTTCACCGAGTTCGAAGAGACCTGGGTTGACGATTTCGAAGACGGCGGCGGCGACGTCAAGTACCACCGGGGCTATTCGGGTACCCGTCGCTTCCCGTCGGGCAAGATGCTCCACCTCGCGATGGCCAGCAACCCCAGCCATCTTGAGGCGGTCGATGCGGTCGTCGAGGGGCGGTGCCGTGCCAAGCAGCGCCTCCGCGGCGACAAGGAACGCACCAGAGTGATCCCGGTCGTCATCCACGGCGACGCGGCCATCGCCGGGCAGGGCATCGTTCAAGAGGTTCTGAACTTCAGCCAGCTCGAGGGCTACACGACGGGCGGCACGATCCACGTCGTGGTGAACAACCAGATCGGTTTCACCACGTCGCCCGAGGATGGTCGGTCGAGCCGTTACTGCACCGATATCGGCAAGTTCATCGACGCCCCGATCTTCCACGTCAACGGCGAAGACCCCGAGGCGGTTGTATCGGTCGCCCAACTCGCGGTCGAGTATCGCCAGGAGTTCCGGGGCGACGTCTTCATCGATCTTCAGTGCTACCGCAAGTACGGTCACAATGAGCAGGACGAGCAGAGCTTCACCAACCCGATCCTTGCCAAGCTCATCAAGGGCCAGAAGAGCGTCCTCGACACCTACTCGAACTACCTGCTCAACGAGCAGGTGATCAACCAGGCCGATGTCGAAGCGATCCGCTTCCGCCTCGACGAGGCCCTCGAACAGGCCCAGGCCAAGGCCAAGTCGAGCCCGTTCGACCCGACGATCGACCCGGGCAGCGCCCGCTGGCAAGGCTTGGGTGGCGGGTTCACGTTCGAGCCTGGCGAGACCGCGGTCTCGGTGGAGTTGCTCAAGGAAGTCTCAGAGGCGCTGGGCACCGTTCCCGAGGGCTTCGGGCTCAACCGCAAGCTCAAGGCCTTGCTTGACCATCGCTCGAAGCTGTACGAGAGCGACGAGGTCAGCTACGCCGATGCCGAAGCCCTGGCGTTCGGCACCCTGCTCGTCGAGGGTCACGGCCTGCGATTGAGCGGCCAGGACTGCCGTCGCGGCACGTTCAGCCACCGCCACGCGGTCCTCGCTGACTCTGAGACCGGGGAGCGATTCACCCCGCTGAACAACATCCGTGAGATGGGCCTGCTCGATACCAACGACAAGCCCGGGACCCCGGGGAACGACGGCAAACCTCGTCAGGCAAGGCTGGACGTCTTCGACAGCCCGCTCAGCGAGCAGAGCGTGCTGGGCTTCGAGTACGGCTATTCCCTGGCCGATCCGAGCATGCTTGTGATGTGGGAAGCCCAGTTCGGCGACTTCGTCAACGGCGCCCAGGTCATCATCGATCAGTTCATCGCGACGGCGGAAGCCAAATGGGAGCGTTGGAGCGGTCTCACGCTCTTGCTGCCTCACGGGTACGAGGGCCAGGGGCCCGAGCACAGTTCGGCCCGTATCGAGCGGTTCCTCAAGCTCTGCGGAGGCAACAACATGCAGGTCGTCTACCCGACGACCGCGGCTCAGTGCTTCCACATGTTCCGCAGGCAGGTCAAGCGGAGTTTCCGTAAGCCCCTGATCGTGTTCACGCCCAAGAGCTTGCTCCGCGTACCGAACAGCACCGCGGCCCAGCTCACCAGCGGGCAGTTCTATGAGATCCTCGACGACCCGCGCTTCACCGACAGGGGCGGGGACCGCTCGAAGGTCAAGAAGGTCATGCTCTGCTGCGGCAAGCTGTACCACGAGTTGGCCGAGCGGCGTGACCTGATCGGGCGAGAAGATGTCGCGATCGTGCGCATCGAACAGCTCTACCCGTTCCACGTGGAACTCATGAAGGAGATCCTGGCTCGCTACCCGGGCGCCGAGCTGTGCTACGCCCAGGAAGAGCCCAGGAACATGGCCGGGTACCTCTTCGTCTCCGACCAGATCATGACCCACCTCAAGATCGACCGCCCCAGGCACATCGGTCGCCCCAACGCCGCCAGCCCGGCGGTCGGGTCGAAGCGGATGCACAAGGTCGAGCAAGAACAGATTCTGACCGAAGCGATCGGGCCCAAGCCCGAGTGAGATACGAGGGACCGAGCGGCCCCCGGAAGGAAGCAGGCACATGGCGACCGACATCGTGATCCCCACCGTCGGCGAGAGCGTGACCAGCGGCGTCATTGCCGCGTGGAGCAAGGCCGAGGGCGAGTGGGTCGAGCGGGACGAGACCGTCCTCGAACTCGAGACCGACAAGATCACCATGGAAGTCCCGGCGCCCGCCGCCGGCGTGATCAAGCACGCCGCGGCCGAGGGCGACGAGGTCGACGTCGGCGCCGTCGTCGGCACCATCGACGAGACCGCCGCCAAGCCCGCCGGCGCCGCGGCCGCCGCGCCCGCGCAGGCCGAGGCCGGGGCAAGCGCCGCTGCTGCGCCCGCACCTGCCGCCGCGGTTGCCGCTCCTCCGGCCGCCCCAGCGACGCCCGCTGATCCAGCGGAACGCGCCCGCGAGATGAACGGCGCCGCGACGACAACGCCCCCGGGTGAAGTCCGCGCGACGCCGCTCGCCCGCAAGCTGGCTCAGGAAAACGGGATCGACCTCAAGACTGTCATCGGCACCGGCCCCAGCGGGCGCATCCGCGAACAGGACGTCCTCGCCGCGATCCGCGTCCCGGCCGGATCCGGCGCCACCCCGGTGGCCCCAGCGGGTCCATCACGGAACATCTCGCGCAAGAAGATGACGCCCCTCCGCCAGAAGGTCGCGTCGCGCCTCGTCGAGGCGCAGCAGACCGCCGCGATGCTGACGACCTTCAACGAGGTCGACATGAAGCCGGTCATGGACCTGCGCAAGCGCCACAAGGAAGAGTTCGCCGAAACCCACGGCGTCGGCCTCGGGTTCATGAGCTTCTTCGTTAAGGCCTCGGTGAGCGCCCTCAAGACGTTCCCGATGATCAACTCGTACATCGTCGCCAACGACGACGGCGCGCCGGCGATCGAGAGCCACGACTACCAGGACATCGCGATCGCCGTGTCGAGCCCGAAGGGGCTGGTCGTTCCGGTGCTCCGCGACTGCGACCAGATGAGTTTCGCTGACGTCGAGGGAACGATCAAAGACTTCGGCAAGCGTGCTCAAGACGGCAAACTGGGCATCGACGAGATGCAGGGCGGCACATTCACCATCACCAACGGTGGCGTCTTCGGCAGCCTGCTCTCTACCCCGATCCTCAACCCGCCCCAGTCGGCCATCCTGGGCATGCACGGCATCAAAAACCGTGCGGTGGAGTTCCCAGAGAAGTCGGGCCAGATCGCGCTGAGGCCCATGATGTACCTCGCGCTGAGCTACGACCACAGAATTGTGGACGGGGCGGAGGCGGTGCGGTTCTTGGTGCACATCAAGAACGCGATTGAGAATCCGGAGCGGTTGTTGTTGGCTCTATAGGCGATGACGGGTCGTTACTCTGGGATGAGATATCGTCGCTTCGATTCGTTCCGGAACCCGATGACGACCCGGTCACTGGGTTCAGCTCTGGCTGGCTCCGGCTACAACTTGATGGTCAATCGATCGGGATGCACTCGACGTTTTTTACGCTTACGCTGAGCGGGTGGTAGTTCTCTTCAAACCGGTGGTTTTCGCACGAGAATCCGCCTCCGCTCGTGCTCGATCTGATCGGTTCGGCGACGCAGTTGCTTCTGAAGGCTCGCCGCCGAGGGATCGGTATTGAAACTCGCGACGCGACACCTTCTTACGATGCATCGAATCATCGGGCCCACCGTGATTTGAGTCCCAGCGATGTTCTCGACGCGGTGTATCGGGCGGCCGCCGACTATCTGGATACGGCAAACTGGACTGGTAACAGCGACGACGCGCGCCTCGAAAATCTGGCGTGCGGAACGACCAAGCGGGGGCGGGTTCTGTACGAACAGCGGTGTTCGCCACCGTCAAGTGGAGCGGTAACTTCTGTGTTCGAGCGATCTTGCTATCACCGGGCGTCCATCTTGAGCAGGGAAACCCAAGCGTTGGTGATGACGTCCGGTTGTTCTTGACAAACGGACGTGAGATTGCTGCTGTCGTCGTGGGTAGGGGCTTGAATCACACGCCCAAGTGGGTCTTCGAGCACAGTCGCCATGAAGTGGAGAGGATCATCGTTGCGACCAGGATACTCGTCGTAACTCTGGGTCTCTTCGGAGCGCACGTGCTGACGGTGGACGATTAGCCGGTACGCTGTTGCCATGAGCGATCTACCTGGAACCATCGGCTGGACCGACCTCACCATCGAAAGCGCTGAAGGCGTGCGTGACTTCTACTCCGCCGTCGTCGGCTGGGAAGCCCAGCGTGTCGACATGGGCGGGTACGCCGACTTCGTGATGGGCCCGCCCGGTTCGGATGGGGTCGCGGGCGTGTGTTTCGCTCGGGGAAGCAACAAAGAGATCTTCGACAAGGTCGGCGCGGCGTGGTTGATTTACGTCACCGTCGAGAAGCTCGACGACGCGATCGCGGCGTGCGAGAAGCACGGCGGGGAGCTGCTCGTTGGGCCTCGGACGATGCCCGGGCACCGGTACGCGGTGATCCGGGATCCGGCGGGTGCGGCGATGGCGGTGATTGAGAGCGTGTAACCTTGGAGACTGCCAGTTGAGCTCTGAGCGTGAGCGATGGGCTGGAACATCGAAATCGTCAACGTTTGCGTGGGCGTCTCGGCTTGCTAGCCCATCGCTTTCGCTCAGGGCTCGAAGAGTAAGAAGGCGTATCGGGAACTATTCCGCAAGTTCGTCGAGGAGTCCGTTGCAGGCGGTGACGAGCATGTCGTAGACATGGTCGAAGCCTTCGAGGCCGTCGTAGTAGGGGTCGGGAACGTCGAGGATGCTCTCGTCCTTCCCGTACTCGGGGTCGTAGCTTCGCATGAGGCGGACCTTGCTTTCGGGCACGCCCCGTTCGATGAGCGTGTCGCGGTTGTCGCGGTCCATCGCGAGAAACAGATCGAAGCGATCGGTGTCGGATGACTCGAACTGGCGAGCACGGCTCGGGAGGAGCACGCCGTGACGTTTGGCGACTTCAATCGATCGCGGATCGGCGGGGTTGCCGGCGTGCCAGCCTCCGGTGCCCGAGCTGTCGACCTCGAAGCGATCGGTGAGGCCTCGCTCTTTCGCGAGGTGGATGAAGATGCCCTCGGCGAGCGGGCTTCGACAGATGTTGCCCAGGCAGACGAAGCAGACGCGGATGGGGTCGCTCATGAGGTCGTTGCTTTCGCGTGGGCGTCGTCAATATGTTCGATGAGAGGCGCCATGAACTCGGCCATCTCGCGCGAGACTTCCGTGGGTTCGGGAGAGCGTTCGGGGAAGGCCGTCGGGACACCGGCGTGCTCGGCGAGGGCTTGCATGACTGCGTTGGCGCCGCTCGCTGGGGCGGGGTGACCCGGTTGGGCGTCGAGCGGCGCGAGGGCATCGCACGCGGGGAGCAGGGCACCGATTGGGGCCTGGGTGATGAGCAGGCGGAAGCGGAGCGACGCGGCGGCGCGGAACCGGCGGGCGGCTGCGAGGCGTCGGGCGTCGCCCGGGATCAGCACGACGGTGGGGCGGTTGAGCAGTTCGAGGAAGCCGATGCGGAAGACGAATCGGCGGGCGTCGAGGGTGCCCGAAGGATCCCAGAGTGCCGTGAGGACGGTCGCGTCGGGATGAACCCCGAGCGCGGCGCGGATGTTCTGGCGCTGGTCCAAGGCGACGTTGATTTTCGGCTCGACAAGGCGGACGGCGCCCGCGTCGGCGACGCTTGCCGACCAAGCTTCGGCGTCTGCGTCCGCGTACACCTCGACTTCATCAACGTTGGGGACGGTGTTGCGCGTCGTAGCGTCGTCGGCGTGGAGGATAATCGAGGCGTTGCGGGGGCGGGCTCGGGTGACCGCTTCGGCCGCAGGCAGACCCCAGGCGTGCACTTCGGTGGCGCTTTCCAGAACGCGCTCGAGCCGGCGTGCCGACGTGCGGGCGAGCCCGGTCCGAGGAAGCAGCGCGGTGCCGGCTTCAACGCCGAACGCGGCGAGCGTGCGTTCCGATGAGCGTGGGCCCAAGCAGACGACCGGGTCGCGGTGTGTCGTCGAGTTGAGGTGCGATGCCAGAAGCACGCAGGCAGCATTCGTGCGGCGGTCGACCGCTTCGTGGGTCGGCGCCGGTGGTGCGATGACGTGGACGGTGCTCAACTGGAACTCGTGCCTCAGTTGCGGCGGACGCTGAGCGTCACTTCGACGTCGTAGAAGAGCTGGGCGATCGCGATGCCCGAGCGTTGGGCGAGGTCACGCTGAACCTTCAGTGCCTCGGTGCGGCTCGCGGCTCCGACCGCTGAAGCGTCGGTCGGGAGCACGACACGCATCGCGAACCCGGCTTCGTCTTCGATGGGCCAGAGGCGTTCGGAGGTTTCCGAATCGATGACCTTGATGCGGTACTTAGCAAACGGTTGCGATTCGGAGGAGATCGAAGACGTATCGAACTCGGTCACGAGCACGTAAATCACCGAATCGGCGCCGACGGTGCGGCCGATCTCCGCGATGCTCAGGGGTTCGCCTTCGCGCTCGCGGGTCGTCGCGGCGAGGGCGGATCGCGCGTCGACGACCATCCCGTCTTCGACGAGGTTCTTCTTGATGACGTTGTCCTGGGCGCTTTCCCCGATGACGAGGCGGAGGCGGCGCGTCGCGACCTTGTTGCTCGGGTCGTCCACGAAGACCACGATCGAGCGATCGTCGTCGAGCTCGAACTCGCGGTCGACATCGCCCGGGCCGGCGACGGCGAAGTAGAGCGGCGCGGCGATGTTGCAGCCGGCCGTGAAGGCCGCGAGGGTGAGGAGTCCGGCGAGTCGGGTGGCGGTGCTGAAGGGCATCAGTACTTGATCGAGTTGGGTTCGTCGTGGGTGTAGAAGAGCCACTTGACGCGGTCGGTCAGCCGGCGAGCCAACTCGGAGTTGACGACGTTCTCGGGGACTTCCTCGCGGAGGACGCCCGAGAGATCGGGGAACCGCACGGTGACGAACTTGTCGTACGACGGCTCGTCGGGGAAGCTCGAATCGGCTTCGTACACCTCGACGTGGGCGTCCGCGAGCCCGTCCCACACGTAGCGGTTGCCGGCCTCGGTGAGGCGATACTCCATGACTTCGACCGAGACGAGCCGATCGACCTCCAGCACCTCCGCGAGTTCACCCCTCGGGAGCAGGTTCCACTGGGGGTTGTTGAACTGGGCGTTGAGCATGGTCTGCGTCGGGATATAGCCGGTGGCGCCGGCGTTCTCTGCCAGGGCCTGGTTCACGACGCCAGCGACCCGAGCGATCAACTCGGGATGGTCGGCTTGGATCACACGGTCGGCGGTGACATAGACGGCGAAGGAATGAGCGGAAAGGCCTTCGTAGTCGGCCGGGTGTTCTGATGAACTGTTGTAGTGGTAGCTCTCAGCGGCACCGCCGATCACCGCGGCGATGGCGCATCCCGAGAGGCTCGCGATCGTTGCGGAGCCGAGGGAGACGGCGACGCAGATGCACCGGGCGATGTCGAGTGTTTTCTTCACGACCGAAGTATACGTGTGGGACGCCCACAAGAGGCAGATCTGCCCAGGAGACCGTGGGTTGAGGGAAATGGCGGTTACCGGGTCAGCGATGGGCGCCAATGGATCGAGGCGGACTCACCAAGTCAGGGCCTTGTAGGCCCAGGCCGCGCCGGCCGCGACGGCGGACGTCCATAAGAGGGGTGGGCGAAGGAGTCGGAGGAAAATCGTCCCGATGCGATCCCCGGTGAGCAGGGTCCAGCACCCACCCCAGAAACCCGCCGCGACGACCAGTGCGAGCGTGGCTCCGAAGGGCTGGGTGGCGAAGGCCTCGGCCGGGCGGTTGTCGGCGAAGCAGGTGAACGAGGTGGTCATTCCGCACGTTGGGCAGGGCCCGCCGAGCGCCGTCGCCCATCCGCACGCCGGGAGGCCCAGTTGTGTGTGGGTGCCGTGACCTTCGGGGGCGGCACTGAGCCCAGCGGCGATGAGCAGGACTGCGAGACACGCGACCGCGACGGCGAAACCGCCCAGGCGTTCAGCGAGTGTGGAGGTCCGGCGGGACGCCTGTGTTTGGGCCGGATCAGTCAAACCGGAAGACGCCCTTGCGGAAGCCATAGAGGTAGGCGACCACGGTGGTGAGCAGGAAGAACATGATGCGGCCCAGCCAGACCATCGCCTGCTCGCTGCCCGCTTGCAAGTTGGCGAACGTCGCGGCCCAGGGGTAGAGGAAGACGACTTCGACGTCAAAGACAAGGAAGACCATCGCGATGAGGTAGAACCGCACGTTGAACCGCTTGCGGGCGCTGGTGAGCGGCTTCATGCCGCTCTCGTACGCGACTCCCTTGTTCTCGCCCGGACGCTTCGGGCCCAAGACCGACGTCGCGACGACGTTGCCGACGGCGAAGGTGATTGCCCCCATGATCATGAGGAAGATCGGCAGGTACGACGAGATGTCGCCCTGTGAGGCGTAGTAGGGGACGTTGGCGAGGAAGGCCAAGGCGGCGTCTCCGGTGTGGTCGTCGTTGCGGTCGAACGGCACGATAGTACCGCCCCTGGTGGTTCGGCGTCGGGTGTGGCCGCCTCTGAGCCGCCATCCTGCCACTCTGGCAGTCACCCGACCCGGGGCTTGACCCGCACTGTCAGCCATCGAGTTGTGATCGGGTGACGATCCTGGGGCTGGATGGCCAGATGTTGGCACGCAAATTGCCATATGGGCCTGTGCTGACGGGTCTCGCCCGTTGGTGATCGACACACGAATGACCAGCCGCGGCACGGATGAGAGGCCGCCGGCTTCAAGATCAGGAGTTCACGCCCCATGGCAGCCAAGGACATTGTCTTCGACCTCGAGGCCCGTCAGCACCTTCTCGCCGGCGTTGAAAAACTCGCGAAAGCCGTGAAGGCGACGCTCGGCCCGCGCGGCCGCAACGCGGTGATCGACAAGTCGTGGGGCGGCCCGACGGTGACCAAGGACGGCGTGACGGTCGCCGAGGAGATCGAACTCTCTAACAAGGCTGAGAACATGGGCGCTCTGCTGGTCAAGGAAGCGGCCAGCAAGACCTCGGACGACGCCGGCGACGGCACCACGACCAGCACCGTTCTTGCCGAGGCCCTGTTCCGCGAGGGCCTCCGGGCCATCGCGTCGGGTGTCGACGCCAACGCCCTGGTTCGCGGAATGAAGAAGGGCGTCGAGGCGGCCGGCAAGGCCATCGACGACCTGGCGACCCCGGTGAACGGCAAGGCCGACATCCAGAACGTCGCGACCATCAGCGCCAACAACGACGCCGAGATCGGCAAGATCATGGCCGACGCCTTCGAGCGCGTGGGTAAGGACGGCGTCATCACCGTCGAAGAGGGCAAGAGCCTCGAGACTGAGGTCACCGTTGTCGAGGGCATGCAGTTCGACCGGGGCTACCTCAGCGCCAACTTCGTGACCGATGCCGATGGCATGAAGGTCGAGCTCAGCAAGGCCCTCGTGCTTGTCCACGAAGACAAGATCGAGAGCGTGAGCAAGCTCGTCCCCATGCTCGAAAAGGTCATGGCTTCCAAGAAGCCCCTGCTCATCATCGCCGAGGACATCACCGGCGAAGCGCTGAGCACGTTGGTGATCAACAAGCTCCGCGGCACGCTCCAGGTCGCGGCGGTCAAGGCCCCGGGCTACGGCGATCGTCGCAAGGCGATGCTCCAGGACATCGCGGTCCTCACCGGCGCCAAGGCGGTCATGAAGGACCTGGGCGAAGACCTCGAGCAGATCGAACTCTCCGACCTCGGTCTGGCGAAGAAGGTCGAGATCGACAACGACAACACGACCATCATCGAGGGTGCGGGCGACAGCGCCGACATCCAGGGCCGCATAGAGCAGATCCGCCGCGAGATCGACGCCGCGACCAGCGACTACGACCGCGAGAAGCTCCAGGAGCGTCTGGCCAAGCTCGCCGGCGGTGTCGCCCAGGTGAACGTGGGCGCCGCTTCGGAAGCCGAACTGAAGGAAAAGAAGGCCCGCGTCGAGGACGCGCTGCACGCGACCCGCGCCGCGATCGCCGAGGGCATCGTTCCGGGCGGGGGCGTCAGCTTCGTGCGTGCCCAGGCCGCGGTCGAGAAGGTCAAGGAGTGGAAGGCTGTCTTCGGCAAGAAGAAGGAAGTCACCGCTGAGGACATCGGCCAGGCCGCGTTCGACGTCGCGGCCGGTGCCGAGGTGGTCCGCAAGGCCCTCGCGGTCCCGCTCCGCACGATCGCTGAGAACGCCGGCGGTCGCGGCTCGGTCGTCGTGAGCAAGGTCGCTGACGCCGAAGGCAACGACGGGTACAACGCGCTTACCGACAGCTACGAGGACCTCGTGAAGTCGGGCGTGATCACCCCCGCGAAGGTCGACCGCTCGGCCCTGTTCAACGCGAGCAGCGTCGCGACGATTCTGTTGACCGCGGACTGCGTCATCACCGAACGCCCGGAAGAGAAGGAAGACGACCACGCGGGCGCTGGCGCCGGCGGCGGTATGCCCGGCATGGGCGGCGGCATGCCAGGCATGGGCGGCATGGGTGGAATGGGCGGCATGCCTGGTATGGGTGGCATGGGCTTCTGAGTACCGTCGACTCGCCCCGCGTCAATCCCGCGTTTTCAAGCACACGAACGACTCAACCGCGGCCTCGCCGCGCGAACGGAGATTCAATCAATGGCCGTCAAGCCTCTCGAAGACCGCGTCCTCGTCAAGCCGATCGAAGCCGAAGCCCGCACCGAGTCGGGCCTGTACCTGCCCGAGTCGAGCAAGGAGCGTCCGATCCAGGGTGAGGTCGTCGCCGCCGGACCGGGCAAGCTGCTCGACAACGGCAAGCGTGCGACGCTGAGCGTCGGCGTCGGCGACAAGGTCGTCTACGGCAAGTACGCCGGCTCGGAAGTTGAGATCAAAGGCGATAAGCACCTGATCCTGCGTGAGACCGAGCTTCTCGGCGTTGTTGGCGGCTAAAGCCGGGGCATCGGGAGCCGGGCACCGGGCATCGGTGCAGAGGTCGGAGACCGTGAAGCGTGGACCGATTCGCTCGTACGAGGACTTGGAGGCTTGGCAACTCGCGATCGAGTGCGTTGTCATCGTCTATCGGGCATCGGATCGTTTTCCTGTGGACGAGCGGTTCGGCCTCACGCAGCAGGTCCGCCGAGCGGCGGCTTCGGTTCCCAGCAACATCGCAGAGGGCTTCGGGCGGGGCAGCCGCCAGGACTACGCCCGATTTCTCCGCTTCGCACGCGGATCGTTGTACGAAGTGGAGACCCAGCTCGTCGTCGCGGCACGGCTCGGGTACATCGACGAAGCCGCGCATTGTGACGCACGAGGCAAGCTGGCCGAGGCGGGGAGAGTCCTCGCCGGCTTGATCAGAAGCATCGAAAGCTAACGCCCCGGTGCCCGGACCCCGGTGCCCGGTGCCCAAACTCCGAAGGAGTTTCCCATGGCCCAAAAACAAATCATGTTCGACAACGCCGCCCTCCTCGAGATGAAGAAGGGCGTGGATCGCCTGGCCGACGCGGTCAAGTGCACCATGGGGCCGAGCGGCCGCCACGTCGCGATCGAGAAGTCCTACGGCGGCCCCAAGGTCACCAAGGACGGCGTCTCGGTCGCCAAGGAGATCGAACTGCCCGAGGCGTTCGAATCGATGGGGGCCAAGATGGTGCACCAGGTCGCCAAGAAGACCGCCGACAAGGCCGGTGACGGCACCACCGCCGCGACCGTGCTCGCCCAGGCGATCTTCACCGAGGGCCTGAAGCACGTCGCGGCCGGCGCCAACCCGGTGCACCTCCAGCGGGGCATCAACAACGCCGCGGAGGCCGTGGCGGGCGCGATCGACGAGATCGCCACGCCCTGCAAGGGCAAGGCCGATTACAAGAAGATCGCGACCGTGTCGGCGAACCACGACGCCGAGGTCGGCGAGTTGATCGCCGAAGCGATCGCCAAGGTCGGCGCCGAGGGCGTCGTCGAGGTCGAGGATGGCAAGTCGGCCGAGACCACGCTCGACTACGTCGAGGGCATGCAGTTCGATAAGGGCTACCTCTCGCCCTACTTCATGACCGACCCGAAAACGGGCGAAGCGGTCCTCGAAGACGCCTTGATCCTCATCCACGAGAAGAAGATCAGCAACCTCCCAGACCTGCTGCCGCTCCTGAACAAGGCCGCCAGCTCGGGCAAGCCCCTGCTCATCATCGCCGAAGACGTTGAGAACGAAGCCCTCGCGGCGCTCGTCGTCAACCGTCTCCGCGGTGTCCTGAACATCGCGGCGGTCAAGGCCCCGGGCTTCGGCGATCGTCGCAAGGCGATGCTCGAAGACATCGCCATCCTCACCGGCGGCGAGTACCTCTCCGAGGACCTGGGCCGCTCGCTCGAGTCGGTGGAGCTCTCCGAGCTGGGCACCGCCAAGAAGATCGTCATCACCAAGGACGACACCACGATCATCGAGGGCGCCGGCAAGAAGAAGGACATCACGGCCCGCGCCGAGAAGATCCTCTCTCAGCACGAGAAGTCGACCAGCGACTACGACAAAGAGAAGCTGATGGAGCGCCACGCCAAGCTCACCGGCGGCGTCGCGATCATCTCCGTTGGCGGTGCGACCGAGCAGAGCCAGAAGGCCCTCAAGGACCTCGTCGACGACGCCCTGCACGCGACCCGGGCGGCCGCGAAGGAAGGCTTCGTCCCGGGCGGTGGCGTCGCGCTGCTCCGCACGCTCGACGCGATCGAGAAGGGCAAGAAGAAGGCCAAGGGACCGTCGGCGGAGGGCGAGAAGCTCGGCTTCGACATCGTCCGCGACGCGATCGAGGCCCCGGCCCGCCAGATCGCCCTCAACGCCGGCTTCGATGGTGACCTCGCGGTCGAGACCATCCTCGAAAGCGAGACCAACGTTGGCTTGAACGCCGCGACGGGCGACTACACCGACCTGGTCAAGGGCGGGATCATCGACCCGGCGCTGGTCGTCAAGTCGGCCATCATCAACGCGGCCAGCGTTGCCGGCCTGATGCTGACCACAGACGTGATGGTGACGGAACTGAAGGAAGACACCAAGCCGACCGCCGGCGCGGTGAGCTGACCCTCTTTCCTCGCGATTGCGAGGAAGATGGCTCGGCCCGTCTGAGGGATGGGGCGGGCCGGAGGGGATGCTTGAGATCAACCGAGCCCCGTCGGGAGACCGTCGGGGCTCGATTCATGAAGTGCAACGTCGTCGAAGGAGTCCTTTCCATCGAACGGACGGCCGACCCAGGTGGCGAGAAGAGTGCTATGACTGACAACGAGATTTGCACGAACATCGCACTGGCTGGATATCGCTGCATTGATGTTGCAATGCAAGGATTCGATGAGTTGTTTCGCGGGGCTCCTCCGCGCGTCGTAGACAACCCGTTTACTGGCGGAAAGTACACGATTCCTCAGGCTGATGAGATGGTTCAGCTCAAGGAGATACTCAAGGGGTCTCCGCTGATCGAGGATCCTGCGTTCGTCGACAAGCTCGAGAAGTGTGTTCGCGAAACAGCGAAGGCGACGCTCTTTCGTCTCTTTGTGGTGTTTGATGGGGCATCTCCCTTTGAAGGGAACCTGAGCCTGTGCGTGTACGACCACAATGAGGCTCGGCCGGTTTACACGTTTGTTCACGACCTATTCAACGGACTGGACCCGAGATATTCTGAGGGTCCGTCGGACTGAGGACTTATGCCCACCACCCGCGACGATTACGAGGTCTTCAGCCTCGATAGATCCGCTGACCCGGAGGAGGTCAAGCGTGCCTCTTGCCGCCTTGCGATGAGGCACCTGTGCGGACGAAGTGGGAGCTAGGTATGTCGCAGTGGTTCGGCATCAACTTCGGCGAAGCCGATGCTCCGGGCATCGTCGCGATCAACGCGAAGCTCCGCGAGCTCGGGTATGACCTCGTGATCGATCCCGATGGATGGGGCGAGTACGAGGGGTTCGTGCCGGCGATGCTCATGGGCGAGCGGTCGGGGGTCGAGACGTACTTCCCTGAAGAGTCGGAGGGGGCGACGGGGCCGAACGGTCTGGGCGGAACGAAGCAGCTGGCGTTTAGTGTCGGTGGCAGCGACCGGGAACTCGCGGTAGCGTCCTGCATCCAGCACGCGGTGCTCGAGCTCGTAGACGCAACCCCGTTCTACGAGTCCGAACCGCAGCCACGCGAGGAGCTCATCGACCAGGCGAGGAGCACTTACTTCACGCTGCGCTACACACTCGCTCGGGTATCGGTCGGCGATGCCGGGCTCCCCCCTGAGGAGCCGCCGATCGCGGCTCCGTTCGAGACGGCTGAGCTGCGCGAGAAGTTTCTCGACTATCTGACCACCTCTCGTAGGCTTCGTGAGGTTGCGGAGACCGGGAACCTGCGTCTCAGCTTGCAGGAACGTGAATCCCTGGCCCGCTATGCGATCGGAAACGACAGCTGATGCCCACCACCCGTGACTACTACGAAGTCCTCGGCGTTGACAAATCCGCAGACGCGGACGACATCAAACGCGCGTATCGCCGTCTCGCGATGAAGTACCACCCGGACCGCAACCCGGGTGATGCCGAAGCGGAGGCGAAGTTCAAGGAAGCCGCCGAGGCGTACGAAGTCCTCTCGGACGCCCAGAAGAAGCAGGTCTACGACCAGTACGGGCACGAGGGGCTGCGTGGTCGCGGAGCCGCGGCCCACGACTTCAGCCGGATGAACGTCGACGACATTTTCTCGATGTTCAACGACATCTTCGGTGGTGGTGGGGGCTTCGGCGGCGGTGGTGGCCGGCGGGGGCCGCGTGTCGCGAGGGGGTACGACCTGGAGACCGAGGTCGAGATCTCGCTCAACGACGTCTTGGCGGGCTGCGAGCGCGACGTTGAATTCACGCGGCTCGACGTGTGCGACATGTGCTCGGGCACCGGGGCGAAGCCTGGGACCAAGCCGGTCACCTGTACGACGTGCGGCGGGCAAGGCAAGGTGCAGCAGCAGGGGCTGGGCGGGATGTTCCGCATGGTCACGACGTGCCCGACGTGTCAGGGCGCCGGCGTGATCATCAAAGAGAAGTGCCCGAAGTGCGCCGGCAAGGGACGCGTGCCGACGAAGCGGACGCTCACGGTCAAGATTCCCCCGGGTGTCCAGAGCGGGCAAGCGGTGCGGGTGCAGGGCGAGGGCGAGCCGCCACCCCGCGAGGCGAGCCCGTCGGGCGAGGGCATGCGGGGCGACCTGCACGTTCTGATCCGCGTCGTCGACCATGACCTGTTCGTTCGCGAGGGCGACCACCTGCTGATGGAGATGCCCATCGGCTTCACCCAGGCGTCGCTGGGCGCCGAGGTCGAGGTTCCGACGCTCACCGACAGGCACGCCCTGACGATCCCCAAGGGGACCCAGCACGGGGCTATGTTCAAGATCCACGGCCAGGGCCTGCCCAACCTGCGGTCGACGCAGAGGGGCGATCTGGTTGTCGTGACGAAGATCGAGATCCCGAAGAAGCTCACCAAGAAGCAAGAAGAGCTGCTCCGGGAGTTTGCGGAAACCGAAGATCAGGCCGTGCTTCCCGAGAGCCACGGATTCTGGAAGAAGATCACCGAACGATTCGGTGGCTAAGAGGGGGATGAAGCATGAGTGAAGTCGAGAACCCCCAGACCGAAGCGGCCTATGAGGGTCAGCCAGAGGGTCAGCCAGAGGGCCAGCCGGAGGGCGAACCCGGAGAGGGCGCGTTGACGCTCGAACAGGCCGATGACCTCGCGTTGCTCGCCAAGGCGGGTGAGCTCGAAGTGCCCGCGGGCGCCGACGACATCGTCGAGGCGCTCGTGGTCATCGCCGGTCAGCGCGACGAGACGGTCGAGGCCCTGAAGCGGACCGCCGCCGACCTTCAGAACTTCCAACGCCGTGCGAGGATCCAGGCGACCGAGGCCCGGGAACAGGCGATCCGCGGCGTCGTGGGATCTCTGCTCATGTCGCTCGACACGTTCGACCTCGCGCTCAACCAAGACCCGGAGACCGTCACGGCGGCCCAGGTCTTCGATGGCGTCAAGGCGATCAAGGGCGAGATCCTCCGTCAACTCGGCCAGCACGGCGTGCAGGCGGTCGAGCCCAACGCCGGCGACGAGTTCGAGCCGGGGCGGCACGAGGCGGTGATGCACGAGCCGACCGATGCCGTGGAACCGGGGAGCGTCGCGCGGACGCTCCAGTGCGGGTACGCGATGGGCGAGCGGGTGATCCGCCCCGCCAAGATCGCGCTCGCGGCTGCTGCTGTCGCCGCGGAGGCAGACGCTGTCGAAGACGAAGCTCGCGAAGAGGGGGCGACGGATGCCGACGTATGAGTACCGTTGCGGCGCCTGCTCGCATGAGTTGGAGACCTTCCAGAGCATCACGGCCAAGCCTCTTCGGAAGTGCCCCGAGTGCGGGAAGCTCAAGCTCGAGCGCCTGATCTCGGGAGGCGGCGCCGTGATCTTCAAGGGCGGGGGCTTCTACGAGACCGACTACCGCTCGGAGAGCTACAAGAAGGGCGCCGAAGCGGACAAGAAGGCCCAGGAAGCCAAGGCTGAGTCGAAGAGCGACTCAAAGTCGGACTCCAAGCCCGAGAAGAAGACCGACAGCAAGACGGACAAGAAGTCCGACTCCAAGCCTGCCAAGAAAGACGCGAAGCCCAAGGCGTCGAGTTCGAAGTGAACGTCGTCGCTCACGGCATCGATCTCGTCGAGATCACCAGGGTGGCCCGCTTGCTCAAGGACCACCCCGAGCGGGCGAAGGCGCGGCTCTTTACGCTCGGTGAGCTGTCGTATTGCGAAGGCAAGAAGGGCGAGCATCAGCACCTCGCGGCCCGCTTCGCGGCCAAGGAAGCGGTGCTCAAGGCCCTCGGGTGCGGGTGGTCGCAGGGCGTCGCGTGGACCGACGTCGAAGTGACCAGGGCGCCCTCGGGCGAGCCGGGCGTGAAACTCGAAGGACGCGCGGCTGAGATCGCGGCGGAACGGGGCATTACCGACTGGCGTCTGAGCCTGACGCACACCGCTGAGCTTGCTCAGGCGTCGGCGATCGCCTTGGGATCCTGACCCTCCTGTCGTGAGACCGAGATTGGTGACGAGAAGCGTTCACCCGATGGCTGATCGCCGATCGCCGATCGCCGGTCCCCTCTTTTCTTCCTTCCCTTTCTATCCTGCTCCCATGTCTCTACCCAAAGTCCTCGTCACCGACGTCATTCGTTCGGCCCACCAGGGCGATTCTCACGGCGGGGTACACCTTGTCGATCTCGAATCGGGCGAGGCTACCCAAGTCCTCGATTGGAACGACGACACGATCGATTGGTCGGGTCGGGGTGGTGACCGTGGGCTCAGGGGTATCGCGTTTCACAACGACCACGTCGTGATCGCGGCCAGCAACGAGATCTTTGTCTTTGACCAGCAGTTCAAGGTCGTTGCGTCGTACGCGAACTCGTATCTGTCCCATGCGCACGAGATCGCGATCGAGGGTGATCGCCTGTACGTGACGTCGACGAAGTTCAACTCGATCCTCGTGCTCGACCTCGCGAAGGGTGCGTTCGTTGATGGCTATCACGTCCGCGAAGGCGACATGCAGGTCAAGGACAAGAGGGGGCGTGTCCAGGTTGTGCGCGCGATGGGGGGCGTGCGTTTCGACCCGAACGGCCAGGCCCCGGTCCCGCCGCGAGACGTGCATCATGTCAACAGCGTCTGGCGTCATAAAGGCAAGACTTTCCTTGGTGGGGTGCGGATGGAGGCGATCATGCACTCGGGAAGCTCAGAACCCGTCGGCCGGCTTCTGCCTCTCGCGCCGACACCCCGGTGGACCCACAACGCGAGGCCTTACCTCGAGGGCGTGATCTACAACGCGACCGAGGGCCACGCGATCGTGTTCGCCGACAAGAATGGAAAGCCCCGGGTGAGTCTGGCGATCCCGACGCCCGACCCAGCGGAACTCGACAACACCGATCTGCCCAAGGACTTTGCAAGGTCCGGCTTCGGACGAGGGCTGATCGCGACCGAGCAGGGCATCGTGATCGGCGGGGCGTCACCGAGCACCGTGACGGCGTACAAGCTGATGTCACAGGAGGTGCTGGCTCAGGTGAGGCTCACACGCGACGTGCGGAACACCCCCCACGGACTCGAGATCTGGCCTTACGGTTGAGCCGGTGGTTCGATGGCGGCTTTGGCCGCGAGGAAGGGCTTGAACTCGTCCTCGTACCACGCGTGCCACGCGTCGGTGTCGTAGCCCATCGAGGCGGTCGACTGCCCCCATGCTTCAGAGGTCATGCCGATGAGTGAACGGTTGATGGCAACGCGGTAGATCGCGACGTAGGCACCGCTGACGCGCAGGATCGATCCTTCGCTCACGACCGCGAGCTGCGGGTCGAACGCGACGGTGTTATCGCTGACGATCGGCTGGACGTCGGCGACAAACGTCTGCTGGGTACCGACGAAAATCCACGCGAGGTCACCTTGGGGATCTCCGGCTCGCCCGCCGGCGACCTGGGCCGAGGCCATCAGCGGGATGAGCTCGAAGAGCCTGAGCGAGGCGGCGGCGTGAGCCGCGGCTTCGGCCGGCTCGTCGGACCGTTCCCGGAGCCCGCTTCGGAACACGTCGGTGACGAGCGTCGGGGTAGGCCGGAGGTCGCTGAGTTCGACAAGCGTTTCAAGCGATGCGGCGCGGTGTTCGGCTTTCTCGTTGTACACCGCCTCCCACGCGATCGCGGCATCGGCTTCGGGCGTGTCGAGCGACGCGAGGTGGTCCAGCACCGCGTCGCGGGTTTCATCATCCTCGTCGAAGAACAGCGAGGTGAGCAACTCGAACGAAGCGGGGTCGGTGTACTCGCGGAGACGGCGGATGCCGATGGCCCGCATTTCGTCGCTGCGTGTCCGTTTAAAGAACTTCGCTCGCAATCGTTTCAGATCGCGTTCGTATCCGCGACGTTCGGCTTGGAGAGCCCTGTATGCTTCGAGTTCATCAGGCGTTGGCGTCCAAGTGATCGAATGCGGATTTGCGGGTGATGAATCGCTGGGTTCGGCCGCGCGAGAGAGCGGCAGCAGCGTGATTGCAAGAGTGATCGCGAGAAGGTGTACCGGACGGCCCATATCTGAGAATATGGGTGCAAAGGCGGCGAGGTTGCGAAACTCTGCGAACTGGTTTCCCGATACGTTAGTGAATACTATACTTCGCATCTCTGCTGGGGCCTGCGGCTCCGTTCGAAGGGGAAGTCGATGAGCGTGCACTGGCCGATCTATCGCCGTTTGCTGACTCGCCCGAAGCGTGAGGTCATCGTTGACGACCAAAGGTCGTACAAGGCGATCGAACTTCTGGTGGCGTCGCTCCACATGGCCGACGTGATCGAGGCGAACTGCCGCTCGGACACGGTTGGCATCATGCTGCCGACGTCGGGTGCCTTTCCAATTGCGGCGCTTGGGGCGTGGGCGGCCGGCAAGACGATCGTGCCGCTCAACTATCTGCTCAAGCCCGACGAGCTGCAGTTTGTCATCGACGATTGCGGCACCGACATGGTGATCTCGGCGGGCAAGATGCTCGAGTTCCTGGGCGTGACGCCGAAGGTCGATCACCTTGTCAAGATGGAGGAGGTCGACTTCAAGCGGATCCCGAAGCCGCGGATCCCGAAATCGGCCAAGAAGGACGACCTGGCCACGTTGTTGTACACGTCTGGTACGTCCGGCAAGCCCAAGGGCGTGATGCTTTCGCACGGCAACCTCCAGGCGAACCTCCAGCAGATCCAAGACCGCATCTGCTTCACGAAGTGCAACACGATGCTCGGGGTGCTGCCGCAGTTCCACACGTTTGGGCTGACGGCGCTGACACTGGTCCCGCTGACCTTTGGGCCCAAGGTGGTGTACACCGCTCGGTTCTCGCCGGGCAAGCTGGTCGCGCTCTTCCGCGATCACCGGCCCGACACGTTCATCGCGATCCCGTCGATGTACAACGCGTTGCTGCGACTGAAGAGCGCGACAGCCGATGACTTCAAGAGCCTGCGGTACACCGTGTCGGGTGGCGAGCCCTTGCCCGACGCGATCGCGAACGACTTCTTTGATCGGTACCAAGTGCGCATCAACGAAGGCTACGGGATGACCGAGACGGCGCCGGTGACCAACTGGTGCACGCCCGACCAGTACGCCCCGCACACCGTTGGCCGCCCGGTGCCCGGGGTCGAGCAGCGGATCGTGTGCATCGAGCGGAATGCCGAGTGTCCGCAGGGCGAAGAGGGCGAGATCCGCGTCAAGGGCGACAACGTCATGAAGGGGTACTTCAACCGCCCGGAAGAGACCGCGAAGGTCTTCGACGACGAGGGGTGGCTCCGGACGGGCGACATGGGGCGGTTCGACAAAGAAGGCCGGCTTTACATCACCGGACGGATCAAGGAGATGATCATCGTCGGGGGTGAAAACGTGTTCCCTCGCGAGATCGAAGAGGTTCTCAACCGACACCCGTTGGTCGCCGCTTCGGGCGTCACGCGAATGGAGGATCCGATGCGGGGCGAAGTCCCGATCGCCTTCGTGGAGTTCGTCGATGGGGCCGAGACGGTGGCCGAGCGCGATCTGATCTCGTTCTGCCGTGAAAATCTTGCTGGGTACAAGGTTCCTAAGCGGGTGATCGAGATCAGTGAGCTCCCGCGGAACGCGACCGGCAAGATCATGCGCAAAGACCTTGCGCCAAGAGTCGCAGAACTGCTCGAGGAAGCCACGGCGTAACCGCCGGGGCGGCGTACCATCGGGCGAACCCCGCAACGGAGACCCCGATGGACCTGTACGTCGACACCGCGAACCTTGATGAGATCAAAGCCGCCAACGACCTGGGCGTGCTGGATGGCGTCACGACCAACCCGTCGCTGATCGCGAAGGAAGGGGTCGACTACGCCGATCGTTTGTCGCAGATCTGCGAGGTCGTCCGGGGCCCGGTATCGGCGGAGGTCATAGCGACAGAAGCCGACGCGATGATCGCCGAGGGCAAAGACCGGGCGAAGATCGCGGAGAACATTGTTGTCAAGCTCCCGAGCACCGTCGACGGTCTCAGGGCCTGCAAGGCCCTGAGCGACGAAGGCATCCGGACGAACATGACACTCTGTTTCCAGCCGCTCCAGGCCCTCATGGTGGCCAAGGCGGGCGCCTTTCTGGTGAGCCCGTTCATCGGGCGGATCGACGACATCGGCGCCGACGGGATGGAGCTGATCCAGCAGATCCGGCAGGTGTACGACAATTACGGGATGCGGACGAAGATCCTGGCCGCGTCAATTCGCCATCCGAAGCACATGCTCGACTGTGCGCTCATCGGTGCTGACGTCGCGACCGTGCCCCTGAAGGTGATCACCCAGTTCATGCAACACCCGTTGACGGACATCGGTCTCGAGAAGTTCTTGGCCGACTATGGCAAGGCCTTCGGCTCCTGACCCACCCGGTCGGCTTGGGTATCAGTCTCGGATTGCGAGGGTGACCTCGACCTCGACGGGGACCCCGAGGGGGAGCGAACTGCACCCGACCGCGGCGCGGGCGTGCCGGCCCGACTCGCCGAAGACGCTCTGGAGCAACTCGCTTGCGCCGTTTGCTACGCGTGGATGGTCGGTGAAATCTGGTGCGCACGCCACGAAGACCCCGACCCTCACGACGCCCTTGATTTGGTCGAGCGACCCCAGGGCTTCCTTGGCCGCGGCGAGGGCGTTGATGGCGCACTGGCGGGCACACGCGACGCCGTCTTCGAGCGAAACGGTTGTGCCAACATGCCCGGTGTGGAGCAACTGACCGTCGAGGAACGGGACCTGGCCGCTGACGATCGCGAGGCCGCCTTCGGTGCGCACGGGGACGTACGCGGCGACCGGTGCGGGAGCCTTGGGGAGAGTGACCCCGAGGTCAGCAAGTCGTTGTTCGGGTTCGGTGGTCATTTGGGCTCCGCAGCGCGTGAGTTCGAGAGATTTGCACCGTTGTCAATATGGGATCTCGCCGGATGGAACCGAACGGCTTGATCCACGGACGGAGTTGTATACGCTCTTGTTCGCACGCGTGCGTGGTGCCGCGCGGCTGGCATACGACCAATGCCCTCATCGGCGTCTTGCGACGCCCCCCTTGTACCTCCCAGCCGCATGCACCGACAACCCGATCCGAGCTTCGGCCGCTTGGAGCGCGATGGTCGCGTTTCCTCACCGTTGCTCTCGGGTGCGTCCCGCGGTGGGGCGTTCCCTCCAGGAATTGTCGCTGAAGGCCACGGATGATCCGTGTGGCGGAAGCGGCACGCATGAATGGGGCTCTGCACGTGCGTGTAGAGTTCCCGGAGGTACTCACTGTGTCCATGACCAAGACTCTCGCCAAGCGGCGCAACGGCTTCACGCTCATCGAGCTGCTCGTCGTCATCGCCATCATCGCTCTGCTCATCGGCATCCTGCTGCCGGCCCTCGGTAAGGCCCGTCGCAGCGCCCGCCAGTTGAAGGACTCGACCCAGGTTCGCGGCATCCTTCAGGGCATGGTTGTCTTCGCGCAGAACAACCGCGATCGCTACCCGCTCCCGAGCGAGCTCGATCGCGACGACAACACCCTGGAAACCCCGGGCAACGACCCGCAGAACGCTTTCCAGAAGGACACCACCGGCTGGATTATGTCGATCCTCATCTTCGAAGGCTTCATCCCGACCGAGATGTGCATCAGTCCCTCGGAGCCGAACGGTGCTTTCTCGGTTGAAGACGAGTACGAGTTCTCGGAGCCGGAGCTCGCGGCCAACAACTCGGAGCCCGAGCTTGCTCTGTTTGACCCGGGCTTCCTCGCTGCCCCGGGAACCTCGACCGGCGGCGTGACCGTTAGCGGCGGTGTGCAGAGCCAGGGTCGCTTCAGCTACGCCCACCTCCCGCCGTTCGCTTCGCGTCGCGCGCTGTGGTCGAACACCTTCAACGCTTCGGAAGCCTCGCTGGGCAACCGTGGTCCGAGCTTCGACCTCAACGGCAACCTGACCGAGGATGACGAGTGGGTTCTCGAAGGCACCGGCGGTAGCGGTTCGGGCGCCGACATCGGCGTGAACTCGCTCACCCTTCAGATCCACGGCAGCCGCACCAAGTGGGAAGGCCTCGCTGGCTTCAACGACAACCACGTTTCGTTCCTCAACGACGCGGCCAGCGAAACCGTCACCTTCAACTTCCTCGGCGCCAGCCAGCCGTCGGACCAGACCCAGCCCGACAACCTCTTCGTGAACGAGGATGACTTCCAGGGCAACGGTCTTGAGCGTGATCTCGGCGGCAGTTCGGCTTCGGGTTCGAACGGCGCTCAGCAGCGTAACGTTCACCTGGTGCTCTACAACGGTGTCGATGGCAGCAGCGCCATCGAGGCCGAGCTCGAGGACCTCTACGAGGACTAAACCCTCGTACGCCTTCGGGCGTCACACCTGCTAGACACAAGGCCCGGGCGAATGCCCGGGCCTTGTCTTTTGGAACGGGTTTGCACGCTCCGTAGCGGCCCTGGCCGCACACTCGATTGTGGAACCTGCGCCGGAGTGAATCCGGCGGGCTTCCGGTCGAGAGAGATGACTTCGTGGTGCTACACGTTCAGTGAAGATGCTCCGGATGTCGCGCGGGGATCAGTCGATGTCGATCGTATCGAGGTAGGCCCTCAGCGCCCGCTCGGCCTGCTTCTTCAGGTTGATCGCGGCTTCGTGCTCTTGGAGAAGCTCGGAGATCCGGTCTTCCTGATCGGTGAGTTTGCGGACATAGCGGCGGTAGAGTTCGGAGGAGCGTTCGAGCGTTTGCATGTTCTTGCGGAGCCGATCCTGTTCGGTGCCGATGCTCTGTCGCTCTGCCTCGATTTCGTTGAGTCGGTTTGTCGCATCTATGACCGCACGCTTGAGACCGGCCGCCCGTTCGATCGCGGCAACGATCTTGTCGGGCAACTCCCGACTGCTTTGCTGCTGGATGAGCGTTTCGATCGGGTAGTCGGTGAGGACGATCGAATCGGATATGACACGCTCGAAACGTACAGTCTGCGTGACGGTTTTTCCGGCGGGGACGCTGAGTTCCACGCGGTACAGGGTGTCGGTGGTGTCGTAGGTTGTCGGCGAAGCGAGCGTCCATGCCGGTCGTTTGGGCACTTCGATCAAGACGATCCGATCGATGGAGTCTCGATTGGTGAACGCGTACGTATCGGCGCTCGAGTTGGTGTACGTGCGCCGGAGCGCGGCGCCGCGGATCGAGGCTGTTCGGAGGCGTCGCTCGTTGGTGCGTTCGACATCGACGCTCACGTCAAGATCGACTGCGTGCGCGAGAAGGCGTGTTTCATCGGTCGACGTTGTGCCGATTTGAGCGTCCCCGGCGAAAGCGCCGTCGTCGAAGACGGTGATCGGGCCCGGCATGAGCTTGAGCCCGGAATCGTTGGTGATTTCAACGCCTCGCATCGGGTGGGCGGCGAGATCCGCGCTGTTGTAGATGCTTACCCGTCTCGCGGAAATCGCCGAAGACAGAATCGGGATCATGGCGCTGCGCCTGCGTTCGATCGTGACCGGCTGGTCAAGGTCATACACGAACAGTTCGCCTCTGCTCGAAGCGGTTGCCTGAGCGGGCGGCGCGTAGTCTGCGAATGCCTCCGCGTTAGACATTGCCGACAGCCGCAATGAAAGCGATGGCTCGGTTCGCGCCGTGATGTTCTGCATTAACGCGTCGTTGTTGTCCCCAGTGTTGCTCTCGTACGTCTTTGGCTTCGCGACGGTCTCGACCGGAACCGGGACTTCGGGTCGCTTGAGGAAGAGCGGCTGGTAGAGGTCCATGGTGAAGCCCACCGGGCGTCCTGAGACGAGTGTCAGGGAAACGTCGTCCCAGTCTTCGTCGGTCGTGTTCTCAACGATGGCCCAGCCCTGGAGCGTGGCCTCAGCACCGGATACGGGCTCGGGAAGGACCAGCCGGTAGCTGGTCTTCCATACCGGGGCTTCATGGACATAGCCGACGATCACCGGGCGAACACCGTCGCCCCGGAACCGCAGGTCCACGCTCGCGTCGTTGTCCCCCCTCGCTTCGGCGAGAACAGCGAGCGCTTCTTTCAGCTCGGACGCCAACCGCTCGTCGAGGATCTCAAGGTTGATGACACGGCGGAGGTCGATCGCTCGGACCTGTCCGTCGGTGAGCAAGGTCACGTATCCGACGGTGATCGCTTTGAGGTCATTGATCGACTCGGAACGCTGCTCAAGGCCGACGACCGTTCCTCGCACAGACGAGTCATTGAGCTTGAGTTCGACCGGGGTGCCCTGGAGTTCGCGGAGGAGGCCGAAGAGCGACGAAGCCATGCGGACGTCGATCGCGAAACCGGCGAGACGTTTGTCGATGGGTTCCTTGCTGTCGTAGCCGACCGCTTCGATTCGGCCCCCGCCAACGTCGAGGAGCACCATGCTCTTGAGGATGTCGTTGATCCGGTCGCGGTCGAAGCGAATCGAGATGTCCTCGTTTCCTTCGATGACGCCGCGACGCTCGAAGGACCCGACGCCCGACCGATAAAGAGTGACGTGCTCGAGGTCGAGCGGACCGGATGCGAACGCGGTGCCGGCCAGGAGCACGAGCGTGGCCGTCTTGGTGAGCCGGTTGATTGTCATCAGTGGTTCCCTCGTGAATCTGGATGAGCCATCGTGACGTGTACCCCTTGAGACGCCTCGGGGTGCGGGGTCTGGCCCTGATTGATCGGCCGTGACGGAACGGTGACACAGCTCGGCCCGGCGTGTGTACCGTGGTGGTATGACGACCGCCTCACCGGGTTTGGCCGCTGATTCGTCGAAACCGTTTGCCACACGAGATTTGGCCGAGGTATCGCGTGCGTTGGCGGGCGCGGTTTCTGGTGAAGTCCGCTTCGGTTTGCACGACCGGATGCTCTACGCGACGGATGCGTCGATCTATCAGGTCGAGCCGCTCGGGGTGGTGATCCCGGACTCGGTCGACGATGCTGTTCGCGCCGTGGCGTTTTGCGCAAAGCTAGGGCTCCCGGTCTTGCCTCGGGGTGGGGGGACCAGCCTCGCCGGTCAGTGTACCTCCGAAGCGGTCGTGATCGATCTGTCGGCGAGGTGCCTCGGGGTGATCGAAACCGATCCGGTGAGCTGTACGTGCCGCGTCGAGGCGGGCGTGACGGTCGACGACTTGAACGATCGGGTCCGCTCTCACAGCCTGCACTTTGCGCCCGATCCCAGCACGAGCCGGCACGCGACGGTCGCCGGGTGTATCGGGAACAACGCCGCCGGGAGCCACAGCGTGCTCTACGGGCGGACGTCCGAGTCTCTGCTCGGGGTTGACGTGGCGCTCGCGGATGGCCGGCGCGTCACCTTTGACGAAGGCGCGGCCTTGCGCGATCCGCTGGCGGCGGAGGTCACGAAGAAGGTCTGTGACATCGTGAAGTCCAACAAGGAGACGATTCGGGAGCGGTTCCCGAAAACCAAACGGCGCAACGCCGGCTACGCGCTCGATATGGTGCTCGACGCACTTGAAGCTGGGGATGGTGGGCTCGAAAAAGTCAACCTCGCGCACCTGATCTGTGGGAGCGAGGGGACACTCGCCGTCACGCTCGGGGCGAAGCTCAAGTTGCACCCGATCCCTGTGGCGAAGGGGCTCGCGGTCGTTGCGTTCGAGACGCTCGATGCGGCGATCGACGCGGTTCTGCCCATGCTTGAACTCAAGCCGGCGGCGGTCGAACTGCTCGACGATCTGATCGTTGGGCTCGCACGCGAGAACATCGAGTATCGGCGGTACGTCGATCTGCTTCCCGAACCGCCTTCGGGGCCGGCGGCGGCGGTGTTGTACTGCGAGTTCTTTGCCGAACACGACGCATCGGAGCTCGAATCGAAGTTCAGCCACCTCCGTTCGATTTTCGGGTCCGATCGCGTTCAGTGCCACACCGATCGCTCGGCGATGGCACAGGCCTGGAAGCTTCGCAAGGCGGGTGAGCCGCTGCTGCACGCGATCCCGGGGAGCCGTAAGCCGCTCGGATTTGTCGAGGACAACGCGGTTCCACCGGAGAAGCTCGGCGAGTTTGTGCCCCGGTTTCGCGAGATCGTCGAGCGCGAGGGGACCAAGGCGAGCTACTACGCCCACGCGAGCGTCGGGGTGCTGCACGTGAGGCCCCTGCTGAGTCTTTCGAGCGACGCGGACCGGGCCGCGATGGAGCGGATCGCGATCGGCGCGGCCGACCTTGCCCAGGAACTCGGCGGGGTCATGTCGGGCGAGCACGGCGACGGGAAGGCCCGGGGGCCTTTGCTCGAGCGGTTCTACGGGCCCGAGATCATGGACGCGTTCCGGGCGGTCAAGGCGATCTTCGATTCCGAAGGGCGTTTGAACCCTGGCAACGTCGTCGATCCCAAGACGATCGAGAGCATCCACGCGAGCACGCGCGTCAAGCCCAAGGACAGCTACGCATCGATCAAGCCAGTGGAGACGTTCTACGACTACTCCGACCAGACCGACTTTGCGCACGCGGTCGAGATGTGCAACGGGGCGGGGGTGTGCCGTAAGAAGACCGGGGGCGTGATGTGCCCGTCGTTTATGGCGACGATGGACGAGCGTCACTCGACGCGCGGTCGGGGCAACGCGTTGCGTCTGGCGATCAGCGGGCAGGTGAACCTCGTCGATCCGGGTTCGCCGGCGTGGGGCGATCAAGAGACCGAGGCGACGCTCGATCTTTGTTTGAGCTGCAAGGCGTGCAAGAGCGAGTGCCCGAGCAACGTCGATATCGCGAGGCTCAAGGCGGAGTACACGGCGCAGACGTACAAGGCCACCGGGGCGGTGCCCCTGCAGTCGAAGGTATTCGGGAAGATCCACGAGTTGAGCAGTCTTGCTGGGATCGCCCCTGGGCTCGCCAACTTCGGGGCTAAGGCGGGGCGGGGGATTGCGGACGCGCTGCTTGGCTTGCATCCGGACCGCTCGCTGCCGGCGTTCGCCAAGCCCTTGCACAAGCAGTGGGGCAAGCCCGAAGTGGAATTCGGGGCGCCGGTGGTTTTGCTCTACGCCGACACGTTTACGACGTACAACGAGCCAGAGATCGGGTTGGCCTCGAAACGCCTCCTCGAGGCGTTCGGATATCGCGTGGAGTTGTTCAGGGGCACGGACGCGGCGCGGGCGATGATGAGCGTGGGGATGCTGGAGGACGCGGTTGTCGCGGTCGATGCGGAGATCCCGAGGCTCGAGGACGCGATCGAGGCGTCGAAGGCGGAGGCGATACTTTTCTGCGAGCCGAGCGTGATGAGCGCGGTGTGTGACGACTGGGTTTCGCTGAGGACCAAGTCGAGCGGCGAGCGGAAGCGGGCGTTGGTTGGGCAGTCGCGGCTGGTCGAGCAGTTTTTGGACGAGCGGTGGGATGGGCACCCTCGGACTCCCGACTTTGGGCGTAGCGGGGCAGAACGACGCGGTGAATTTGCCAGCCCATCGCTTACGCTCAGGGCTCCTTCTCGTGTAGCGTTTCATGGGCATTGCCATCAGAAGGCGCTGTGGGGGGCGGGGTCTTCGGCGGGGCTGCTCAAGCGGGTGTTCGGGGATCGGGTCGACGTGCTCGATACGACGTGCTGCGGGATGGCGGGGAGCTTTGGGTACACGAGGGATCGGTACGCGCTGAGCATGCGTATCGGGGAGCTGAGCGTGTTCCCGGCGGTCCGGGAACTCGGCCAGGGCGGTGCGATCGTTGCTCCGGGCACGAGTTGTCGTCATCAGATCAAGGACGGGACGGGGGTGCGGGCGTGGCATCCCGTGGAGGTGGTGACAGGGGTGTTGGGGTGATTCGCGTTCTCGCGGTCGCGGCCGTTGTCGTCAGTTCTGTGTATGCGCTATTCGTTCTGGCCTTTCCTACGCGGCGCGGCCACGGATATCCGGGCGTTTCGATCCTGTTGCTCAGACAAACGCCGGAGGGGTGGCGATCCTCGGTCGAGTTCTGTGATCGTTGCTTTGCACTCGACTTCGCGGACGCTGGCCTCCCTGTCAAGCCCGGGCCAGCCGTCCAAATCGTGCTTCCGCTCCAGCATTCAAGATTTGCGGGCGGCTATGGCGCTTTCGTCCGCGAGACGCGGGTCTTGCAAGGGCCGCAGTTGAGCTACTGGGAACGTTCTGATGATGGAGCTCTCGTCTCGAAGGACATCATCGATTTCTTTGATGACCCTGATCCGGTCTGGCTCGAGGCCTATCTCGGCACCGCATATCGCACCGCCGCTGAACTGCATCTCGACGCATCACCGAGAAGTGGCGAGAAAGAGTGGGTCGTGGCACGCTGGTCCAGTCACGCGTGGAGTATCGAGTTCCAAACGTTGATCATCGGTGCTGCCCCGCTTGTCGTGTCGGTCGGCTTCTTTACGATCGCGGCGGTGGGCTGGCGTCAGCCGTCGTCTCGTTCTTCTACCACCGTCTTCCGCTCCGTGTCGTAGACGTATACCTTGCCCTCTTCCTCGCTCTTGCAGGCCTTATGCGAGCCGTCGCACATCGGGAAGTTCTGGCTGAGTCCGCACGCGCACACGAAGACCGGCTTGTCTTGGGGGTCGATGCGGATGGGGCCGTCGGCTTCGAGGCGGATGAGGCGGGGCATGGGGGCGCCGGTGGGGACTGGGGACTGGCTATCGGCCAGCCGGGGAATGGCTAGACCGGCGCGACGAGGTCTTGGACGAGTTCTTGGAGGACGTCGGCCGCGGCTCGCCAGCCGGTCTCGCCGACGCCGCGGCGCAGGATGACGCGGTGGGCACAGACGGGCACCATGTTGTCGAGGATGTCTTCGGGGATGACGTAGTCGCGTCCGTCCATCACGGCGGTGGCGCGGGCGGCCTGCGCCAGGGCCAGCGAGGCGCGGGGGCTGAGGCCGACCTCAAGCCGGTCGGTGGTGCGCGTCGCTGTTGAGATCGCGACGATGTACTCCCGAAGCGCATCGTCGATGCGGACGGCGTCGGTGAGTTGCTGAAGCTTGACGATGTCGGCCGCGGTGAGAACGGGTTCGAGGGTGGCGAGGCGTGTCGTCGATGGGCGGATGTCGAGCATGTCTGCCTCGGCCTGGGCCGTGGGGTACCCGAGCGTGAGCCTCATGAGGAATCGGTCAAGCTGGTTCTCGGGCAGGGGGTAGGTGCCTTCGAACTCGTAGGGGTTCTGCGTCGCGAGCACGATGAACGGTTCGTCGAGCTTGTGCATGCGGCCCTCGATCGAGACCGATCCGTCTTGCATCGCTTCGAGCAGGGCGGTCTGCGTTCGAGGGGTGGTGCGGTTGATCTCGTCGGCGAGGACGATGTTGGCGAAAATCGGGCCCTTGCGGAACTCGAACGACGCGCCGGAGCGGTCATAAATGGTCGACCCGAGGACGTCGGCGGGGAGCAGGTCGGGCGTGAGCTGGATTCGGCTGAACGCACAGTCGATCGAACGGGCGACGGCCGAGGCGAGCATTGTTTTGCCGACGCCCGGGACGTCCTCGATGAGCACGTGGCCCCTTGCCAGGAGACAGCGGATGACCCGGTCGATCGCCGACGGGTCTCCGAGGTAGATCTGGGAGATCGTGTCACGGAGCTTCTGGATCGCTTCGGTCATTTGGAACTGTTCGCGTCGAAAGGGCGTTCGGTTGGGGCTGCGGGCGGATGACCTCGTTCGGTCGGTGGGCGACAAGTATAGGAAACGGATCGTAGGGTGTATCCTGAGACTGCTCGGCGTGCCGGCGGGGATCGGAAGCCGCGGTTGAGCTTCCCAGGGGATGGTCCGTCGGCGCTGGCCGGTGTGAAGGGAGTTGTGGAGTCGTGTCGCGTAGGTCCGCGCCCGAGGGGGACCAAGAGACCGCGAAGCCCAACCGGGGCGATCGCGCCGAGGGCGTGTCGTCGCTCGTGCGCGAACTCACAGGTGATTTGAGGTGTGCGCAGTGCGGGTACAACCTCAAGGGCGTGTCGATCAGGGACGTTTGCCCCGAGTGTGGCCTCGCGGTCCGGGCGACGATTCTTGCCGTCGTTGACCCGCGCGCGGGTGAGTTAAGGCCGGTTGTTCATCCCAGGATCACCGGCACCGCCTTCGTCGCCGTGCCGTTGTTGGCGCTGGCTGCGGTCTTTTGCTTGTGGGGCGTACGGCTCTCGGGCGTGCTCGGGGCGATTTTGGGGTATCGCATCGACGCGGAGTTCATCGCGCTCGTCAGCGTTTGGCTGCTCGCGGCGTCGGCCACGTGCTCGATCGTGTTGGTTCGACCGGTTGAGCGGTTGTCGCTCGGCGCGAAGGCGAGGGCGTTCGGGGGTTTCGTGGCGTTTCTCGCGTTGACATGGGTGCATCAGCACGTGGTTCTCCATAGCGACGCGCCGTTGGTGTCGGGGTCGATGCTGGCCGGCCTCGACCCGGAGCGGTCGACGTGGAGGCTGGTCAGCGCTGGGCTCGGTGTGATCGTGATGCTCGGGTTCCGCCCGAACGCCTTGCGTTTGGCGTATCGGTCGGTGGTGCTTCGGACGGGGCGCATCGACCGGCAGCCGCTGCTCGCGTTGGTCGCGGCGCTCGGCGTCAGCGCCGCCGGCGATGCCCTCGCGTTGTTTGGGGATCAGTTGACCGGGGCGGGGCGCGACATCGCGGGGTGGATCAGCCTGGTGCTCGTCGCGGTTGGTTCGTTCCTCTTTACGGTCGGGCTTTGGGGGATCGTGGTGGATACGTGGCGTATTCGAAAGGTGCTTCTGCGGCCCGTTGTCGGCTTGGCAGACATCATGGACGAGGTGTCGGATCCGGCGGGGGAACGGGGGGCGCTGTGAACCAGGGCGAACGCGATCGGTTCGACGAACTGGTTGCCGAAGCGGTCGACCAGCTTCCCGAGTCCCTCGCGGACACCTTTGATGGGATTCCTCTGATCGTGCTGGACCGGCCCGACGCCCAGATGCTGAAAGATCTGGGGGTTGATCCCCAAGATGATCAGATCGCGGCGGAAATATGCGGATTGCACAGCGGCGTCGCGAACACCGAGCGGAGCGTGGAGCACAACGCGATATTGCCCAGCCAGGTCCACTTGTTTCGAGAGGGGATCGTTGCCCTCGCCGGTGGTTGGGCTGGGGAAGACGCCGACGATCGGGTCTTTGACGAGATCGTGGTGACCCTGTTGCACGAAATCGGTCATCAGATGGGCCTCGACGAGGACGATTTGACCGAACTCGGGTACGACTGACGCGTACACTATCGGGTGATTTGGAACATGTGCGGGTTGTGTGGGCCGATCCGGCGGTCCGGCGCCCTATTGGAGGCTTGGATATGAAGAGCGGACGGCAGGGCGGCTTGGGTGAAGCAGGGATCTTGACAGCAGGAGTTGCTGGGGCGGCCTTGGTCGTGGGCATGGTCACGCCGGCGCTCGCGGGCCCGGCGCGGGTCGCTGTGCTCGATATTGAGGGCGCCGTTACCGATCGGCCCGATCCATACGCCTGGTTCACTGGTGACGCCTCGCCGACATTGCTTGACATGATCGACGCGGTCCGTGAGGCCGCGGATGACGACGACATCGATGGCCTTATCGTTCGTCTCAAGGACGCGGCGCTGGGCCTCAGTCATGTCGACGAGCTCGGGGCTGCGATGGATCTGTTCCGCAAGTCGGGCAAAGAGATCGTGGTCTTCTCAGAGACGTTTGGCCCGAGCGGGCTGCTGATCGGCGCCCGCGCCGACGCGGTCGTGCTTCAGCAGGGCGGGTATGTCTCGATGCCCGGGATGTACATGGAGGAGATGTTCCTTGCCGACACCCTTTCGTGGGCGGGGCTTGAAGCCGACTTTGTGCAGATCGGTGACTACAAGGGAGCGAACGAGCAGATGACACGTTCGGCGCCGAGCCAGGCGTGGGATGAGAACATCTCGGGCTTGCTCGATGCGATGTACGGTCACCTCCGCGAAGGCATCATGGACGGGCGTGACCTGTCCGACGCGGAGCTGGACGAAGCGATGGGCGAGCTCTGGCTCGCACCCGGAAGTGTTGCCGAGCGTGTGGGCGTCATCGATCAAGAGCTCGATTTCGCGGAGTTGTGGTCGGGCGAGGCCCTGGCCGACGTCTTCGGTGGAGAGGTTGAGTACGCCGGTTCGCTGCTCGGCTCGACGGGCGCGTCGCTCGACACCTCGAACCCGTTCGCGTTGTTCAGCATGCTGATGGAAGGCCCTTCGAGTTCGACGTCGGGCCCGACCATCGCGGTGCTCCACCTCGATGGCCCGATCGTTGACGGCGAGTCGAGCGGGGGGGGCGCGTTCGGCGGCGCGAGCGTCGGGGGACGCACGCTTCGCAATGCGATGGCCGATATCGCGCAAGACGAGAACATCGTCGGCTGCGTTGTTCGCATCGATTCGCCCGGGGGGTCGGCCGCGGCCAGCGAGATGATCTGGCAGGGGCTTCGGAACCTGAGTGAAGAGAAGCCGGTGTGGGTATCGGTAGGCTCGATGGCCGCGAGCGGCGGGTACTACTCCGCTGTCGGCGGTGACAAGATCTACCTGAACCCTTCGAGCATCGTGGGCTCCATCGGTGTCGTCGGTGGCAAAATCACCGGCGGTGAGTTGCTTGATCGCGTGCAGGTCGGCGTGGTCGAGAGGACGCGTGGCCCGAGGGGCGCGATGATGTCGTTCTCGAGCACGTGGAACTCGGGCGAGCGTGCCTTGGTCGAGCGTCGCATGCTTGAGATCTACATGCAGTTTGCTCAGCGTGTGGGTCAGGGGCGTCCCGATGCGGACCTCGACAAGGTCGGCGAGGGGCGTCTGTTCCTGGGCACCGACGCGGTTCGCTTGGGCATGGCCGACGAGTTGGGTGGGCTCGAAGACGCTGTTTCCGACCTCGCGGCCGAAACCGGGGTTCGCCGCTACGACGTCGCCCATTTCCCGGCGCCGCCGAGTTTCGAGGACATGCTCGAAGAGGCGTTCGGCGGTTTCATCCGGTCGCGTGAAGTCGCGGCCGACGGCACGTTGCCGATGGCGACCGCCGTCAAAGCGATGATCGGCGACGAACGCTTCGACGCGGTCCGCGACGCCTTGAACGCCGTGGTGCAACTCCGCACCGAACCGGTGCTCCTGACGATGCCCCGAGCGATCATCATCCGCTGAGAATCGCTTCAGGCGAATATCAAAGCAGCCGCGTCGGGTCGTCCGACGCGGCTGCTTTCGCTCTGGTCAGCTCGGGTTTGCGCTTCATTCGGCGGAACGCTCCGATCAGATCTCCATGATCTGAGCGCTCTTGGTCTTCACCGACTGGTCGATCTGGCCTTCGTACTTTTTGAGCAGATCCTGGATCTCGTCCTTGAGCGTTGAGATGTCGTCCTCGGGGTAGTGGACTTCCTTCTGCTTCGTCAACGCGTCGGCGTGTTTGTTGGCATCGCGACGGACGTTTCGGATGGCGACCTTCTGCTCCTCGCCCATTTTCTTGGCCTGGCCGGCGAGCTGCTTGCGTCGGTCGGAATCGAGCGGCGGGATGGTGATGCGGATGGCCTTGTCTTCGACCTGGGGGTTCAGGCCCAGGCCGGCTTGCTCGATGCCCTGCTTGATGGCGCCGACGCTGGTGGCGTCGAAGGGCTTGATGAGGATCTGCGTCGGCTCCGGGGTGCTGATCGCGGCAAGGGTGTGAAGGTCGGTAGGGGAGCCGTAGTAGTCAACCTTGACGAACTCGACGAGCGCCGTCGAGGCCCGGCCCGTCCGGAGGCCCTTGAGTTCGCTCTTGAGGTAATCGACCGCCTTGGTCATCGACCCCTCGGCGTCTGAAAGAATGCTGTCGGGTGTGTCGCTCATCGCAAAGTTCTCCGTTCCGCTGTCCGATCTGGCGGCAGGGCCGATAGTAGGGCCCAAGGCTGGTCGGCTCCTAACGGGTGTCAACCTCGTGTGACCAGCGTGCCGATCGGCTCGCCCTCGATGACCCGCTTGATGTTCCCGCTTTTCTTGAAATCGAAGACCCGGAGCGGAATTCCTCGCTGGCTGCACATCGCCAGGGCGGTGATATCCATGACCGCGAGCTCCTTCTCCAGGGCCTCCTGGTAGGTCAGCGTTTCGTACCGCGTCGCGCTGGGGTCCTTGTGCGGATCGGCGGTGTAGACGCCATCGACCTTCGTCGCCTTGAGGAGTTGGTCGCATTCGAGCTCGGTGGCTCGCAACGCGGCGCAGGTGTCGGTGGTAAAGAAGGGGTTGCCGGTGCCGGCCGCGAGGATGACCACACGGCCCTTCTCGAGGTGCCTAAGGGCCCGGTTCCGGATGAACGGCTCGGCCATCGCCTTGATTTCGATGGCTGACTGGACGCGGCTATCCACGCCGATCTGTGTGAGTTTTTCTCGCAGAGCGACGGCGTTCATGACCGTGCCGAGCATCCCCATGTAGTCGGCGGTGGCCTGGTGGATATCGCCCGACTTAGCGAGGGTGGCGCCCCGGATGATGTTTCCGCCGCCGACAACCACGGCGACCTGGGTCCCAACCCCAGCCGCCTCTTTGATTTCCGAGGCGATGACGGCGAGTTCGTTGGGGGCGATGCCGAACTCACCCGGGGCGCAGAAGGCTTCCCCGCTGAGCTTGAGCAAAACACGCTTGAGCGCGGCACGCTGGGGGGTCGATTGTGCCGATGCATCGGACGGGGCGGTGGTCATGCGGGGTCCTCCCGGATTTGGGCCGGGCGCTTCCCCGGCGGCGAATCGGCCAACCTCTTGTCAGCGTGCAACCTTCGCGGCCCGTCGACCGCACAACAGACGGTACCGCATCGAGGGGCCGCGGGGCGCGAAGCGAGCATCGGGGCTTGTAGACTCGACAGGGACGCACATGGACACGCAAGCGCCAGGTCAGAACGCGATCCGAACACCGACGCACGAGAGACGCCCTTCGAGCGAGCCGCTCGACCTGACCCCCGCCCCGCTCCGCCGAGGGCGGGTGTTCGCGTGGGTGCGGCGGGCCACTGTAGCGGGCGCGGTGCTCACCCTCGTCGTTCACGTCGTTCTGGGGCTCGTCGCCGGCTGGTGGACGGTGGGGTTCGACAATTCGGGCTCGGGTTCTCAGGACGGCCAGTTGATCGAACTCGACTTCCCGGTGATGACGGAAGCCGAACTTGCCGCGGCGATGGACTCCTCGCTCGAGTCCGAGTCACCCCAAGTGCCCGAGCCCACGGAATCGACGCTAAGCGAGTTGTCGCTCTTCGACGCGGCGGCGAGCGCCGCGGTTGATGAACTCGCGACCGAGCAGGTCGATATCGATCTCGACACCGGTGCCGGCGATCTTGCCGGCGATGGTTCGGAACTCGGGGAGACCTCGGGCGGCGGTTCGCTGGGCGGGGCGAGTTTCTTCGGGCTCGCGGCGTCGGGGACACGGTTCGCCTACATCGTCGATGTCTCGAGCTCGATGCGGGACGACAACAAGATGGAGATCACCCGGGCAGAACTCGTCCGGTCGATCGACGCGCTGGCGGAGAACAGCGAGTATCTCATCGTTCTCTATTCGAACGAAGCGGCTCCGCTCGGCGGACGGCGAGCCTACAAGGACGCGACGACCGCCGGAAAGAGGCGTACGCGGGAACAAATCGCAGAGATCTACCCATCCGGAGGCACCCATCCGCTGCCGGCGTTCGAACTGCTTTATGCGATGCGGTCGAAGCCGGACGCGATCTATTTCATGACCGACGGGCGATTTGATGCTGTTGTGCCCGGAGAGGTCGCGTCGCTCAACCGCCGACACCGGATCCCGGTCCACACGATCCTGTTCGGCGAACCGAGCACCAGCACGGTGATCCGCGAGCAGGTGCGAGACCTGATGAAGCAGATCGCTCGCCAGTCCGGGGGCAACTTCGTCCATCACGGCGTGACCGGGGGCGGGCCTTGAGGCGTTCGCTGTTTCGAACGCTCTGCGGGCTCGCGTTTGCACTCGCTCAGACCGCGTGGTCGCAGACCTCGGTTGTGCTTTGGTCTGGGCAGCCGCTTGAGGGTGATATCGCCGGCATGTCACACGGTGGGCTGCTCGTCGAGCGTGATGGCTTGCAGAGCGTGGTGGGGTGGGACGCCGTGCGTTCGGTTGATGGGGACCTCGCCTCGCCGGCGCAGCCATTTGTGGCGGCCGGGCGGCTCGCTTGGCGTGCCCGGACGAGGTTGGAGCGAGGCGACGCCTTCGCGGCCGAACCGCTCTTGGAGCCGCTGATGGCCGAGTTCGCTGGCCATCGCGGTCCGACTCCGGCTTTGATCGCCGAGGGGGTGCTCCGGTGTCGCCTTCGCAGAGGGGCGTTGACGTCGGCCATCCCCGCTTGGCTGATGCTGCTGGATGCGGACCGCCGAGCGGATCGGTCGGCTCCTTTGATCCCGTCGCTGAACCCCGTTGTTGATCCGCAGACCGGCCTTGTCCCTGCGCTTCCCCCGCTGTGGATCGATGATGCCGGTGTCACGGCGTTCGCGGCGCAACGCGTCAGTCTTCCATCGGGAGACGAGCGGGCCGGGGTCTTGGCCGAGCTCTACATCGCCTCCGCGCGACTCAGCACCGGCTTGGCGATTGAAGACTCCTTGCTTACCGATGCGGAGCGGCGTTCCGCCGATGACCCTGGTCTTCGACTCGCTTGGGCGGTTGTCGCTTCGCAGCTCCCGGCTGGTCGCGCCCGTGATCGCGCGCTGACCGAGCTCGAACAGGTCATCGCGAACTCGGGGGTTCCGGACCAAGAGCCGGCGTGGACCGAGGCGTGGGCGAGGGCGGCGCTTGGTTCGACGCTCGTTCGCGCGATCGACCCGGACACGCGTCGACTCGGCGTCATCCATCTGCTCCACGTTCCAGCTCGTTTCGGCGCTGAAGCGTCGTACCTCGCTGGTCTTTGTCTTGCCCGGGCCGCTGAGACAGTGCGTGATCTCGGTGATGCCCGGGGCGCCGATGCGCTCGAGGCCGAGTTGGCTTCGGAGTACTCCGGTCATCCGGCGCTCGGCCGCGTCGTTCGCCCGACCCCAAGCCCTGAAGGGGACCCCTCATCGTGATCAGCAACGCATTCGAGTCCGCGTTCGTCGCGCTTGTATCCGCGGCGCCCGGAGCGATCTCAGCGCCCGAAGTTCCGCAGAAGACGCTCCTCGACTACATCGGCGAGGGTCGCGAGATCGGCTTCGTCATCATCATCCTCTCGATCGCAGGTCTTGGGATGGCGATCCAGCAGCTCTTGTCGGTTCGAGCCGGGAAGCTCGCGCCGCGGTCGCATGTCGAGACGCTCGATTCCAGGCTGCGGTCGGGCGACGTGGCTGGCGCGATCGCATTTTGTGAAGACGACGCCAATGACTCGCTTCTCACCCGGGTGTTCGGCGGCGCCCTCGTTCGGTGCGCTCGTTCCCCCTTCGGGTTCCTTGAGCTCAAGAGCGCTGTTGAAGAGATCGGGCAGCAGCAGGTCGCCCGGTTGTACCGGCTCACCGACGGGATCGGCCTCATCGCGTCGATTGCCCCGATGCTGGGGTTGCTGGGCACCGTTGTCGGGATGGTCGGGGCGTTCGACACCATCTCGGTCACGGAGGGACCCGTCCGACCCGATGCGCTGGCCGGGAACATCTCCGAGGCGCTGATCACGACCGTCCTCGGGCTTATCGTCGCGATCCCGGCGACCGCGATGTACACCTTCCTCCGGAACAGGATCGATCACCTTGCCGCGGAAGCCGCGGAAATCATGGAAGAGCTCGCCGTGCATCTCGAGGGCGGTGCAAACGCGGCCCAGGCGAACGCCGGGCCACGCTCGCAGCCGGGCGCGGCTCAGTCGGTCCAGGCGGCTCGCCCCGGGAGTCCGGCATAATGCGCAGGCCCGTCCGACGGAAGACTCCTCTGAGGGCGTTCGATATGACGCCGATGATCGACGTGGTCCTCCAGTTGATCATCTTCTTCATGTTCACGAGCCAGTTCGGCCAGGTCACGAGGTCAGAGGTCGATCTGCCCGAAGAACGCGGCGAGGGCGAGACGACCCTCCGGCCGTCGCTCGTGATCGACATCACGGCAGAGGGCGCGTTCTTGGTCGAAGCCCGCCCGATGGACATCGACCGGGTGACGCGCCTTGCCGCGGCTGAGGTCGAGCGGGCCGGGGGACGAGCCGACGCGATCGACATTCTTGTGCGTGCCGACAAGGACACCCCCGCCGCACGGCTGAACGAGCTCGCGCTTCGATTGAGCGAGGTCGGGGTGCGTCGTTGGCGTCTCGGGACGAGCGGCGTCGGGGTGCCCGGGGGTCAGCCTTGAAGATCCTCCCACAGAACCGCTCGGGCACCGGCGGCGCCCTCCCGATGACGAGCATGATCGATGTCGTGTTCCTTCTCTTGATCTTCTTTATGGTCACGGCGAGCTTCTCAGCCCCGGAGAGCCGGCTGGCGGCCGGATTGCAAGCTGAGGGCAAAGGAGCACGTACTCAGGACCTTCAGCCTCAGATCGTTGATGTCAAGCGACAGGGCCTCGGGCCGGCTTTCGTCATTGGTTCGCACGCGGTGCGGACGAGGGCCGAACTGGTGGCGGTCTTATCGAGGCTTCCGAAGGATCAAGGCGTGATCGTCAAGGGGCATGGTGATGTACCCGTCTCGGCTGTCGCGGCGGCGATGCAGGCTGCTTCGGATGCCGGATTTACCAAGCGGAGCTACGTCCCCGCGTCTACACCTCCAGCGGCGGGAGGCGGCGGTGGTTAACGGCGCCATTGAACTCTCATTGGCCTGGGTTGCCATTACGGTTTCCTTCGCCTCGGCGCAGCTTCCCAGCCGCCCGCTCGATGTACCCTCATCGGAGTTGGTGGACAGCGACGGCCCCGACCGTGTTGTCGAGGCGTACCTCTCGCGATTCGGGCTTACGGACGTCCTTGCCGAGCAACTCCGTCGCCGTCTTGAAACAGCAGAAGCGGGCGAGCGACTCGAGATCGCAGAGCGTCTGGGAGCGATCTACGCCGACCTTCTCGCGGTGTCGAGGTCAGACACCGAAACGCGGCGCCTCGAGGCCCAGAGCCGCGAGTTGCTCGAAGCGGTCCCGAACGCTGGGAGCCATGAACTCCGCATCAACCTCGCAAAGGCGCGGTACCTCCCGTCCGAGCGGACCGCGGAACGCCATCGGATCCGGTTGGTGGGCGACGACGAGGCCGCGACGGCGCGCGAGGTGCTCGAGACCTTGGCGCGAGAGCTGAGGCAACTCGCCGGCGAGATCACGCTCGAGATCCGACGGCTCGAGGGTGTCGAGGATCGCGGGAGCGCCCAGATCAATGACATCCGCGATCGCCTCGCGGATCGACGACGGCTCCGGGCCCTCGCGTCGTACTACGCAGGGTGGTCGTCCACCTACCTCGCGACGATGTCGGGTCGATCGGACGCCGCGAGAGACGGGCTCAGAGCCTTCGCGATCGTTCTTGGCGCTGACGACGACATCCCGTCGCTCGAGCGTTTGCCCCGAGGGTTGCTCCGACGTGAACCGGTGTCGAGGTCGGCCTTGGGCGTCGCGGTTTGCCTGGGGGTTCTCGGTCGCACCCAAGACGCGATCGAGTGGCTTGAGGAACTCAGGGGCAACCCCGATGTTCCCGACGCGGTCAGGCGGCAGGTCTTATCGAGGCATCTCACCGTGTTAGCGCGTGAACGCCGGTGGGACCACCTCGACTTGCTCGTCAACGAAGCCCGGAACGGGGGTTCGATTCGACCGGTCGCCGGCGAAGCGGAGCAACCGCTCAAGGTGGCCGAAGCTCGACTTCTCGCGATCGAGGTTCTCGAGTCGGTCGCCGGCCTGGCGCTGGATGATCCACGGCGGAACGAAGCGGAGCGGATCGCGTCGGCGGCTCTTTCCGATCTCGTCGCGCAGGGCGAGGTGGGGCACGTGCTCGACCTGCTCGGGAGGTACGGGTCGCTCCCGCTCGGCGGAGACGGCTTCATCGTGCGATACGTCCGAGGGCTCCGCGCTTACGACCGTGCACGCCAGGCCCACGCCGACGCCGGCGACGATCCCGAGCGGGCGACAAACGACGACGCCGTGCGAGCGCTGTACATCGACGCGGCGGGCCTGCTCACCGAGGCGTTCGACGCTACCGATGCCCCGCGTTTCGCCGGTGAACGGGCCAAGTGCGGACTGTTGCTCGGGCTGTGCGGGTACTACCGGGGGGCGTACGTCCGGGCCGCCGAGCGTTTGGAGACCGTCGCGGAGCTGGCGCAGGGCGATGAACGCGAAGAAGCGGTGTGGCTCGCGCTCGTGGCGCTCGACGCGGCGCTCGACGATGCGCAGGCTTCACCCGATGACGCTCGCGCCGCAGAGTTGTCGGCCAAACGCGACCAACTCGCCGCGATGTATCTCTCGCAGTTCCCGAAGACCGAACGAGCCGCGACGCTTCTGCTCAGGCGTGCCGCGAGTGTCGGTGTGGAGGACGAGCAAGCGGCGGCGGTCCTGCTCTCGGTCCGCCCCGGGAGCCCGCTCTACGCGACGGCCCAGCGTCAGGCGGAGGCTCGTTTGTACAGGGTCGTCAGGGCGGCATCCGGAGCTGAGCGAGAGCGACAGGCGGCGCGGTACTTGACGATCGCGACCGAAGTGTTGGAGGCTGATCGGCTCGAGGCGTTCCAGTCCGAAGGTGAGGCCGCGGCCGACGCGTTCGAGAGCGCCCAGTTCCGGGCGAGACGGATCCTCGATACCGCGCTCTCGCTGCCCACTCCAGACCTTGCGGTCGTGGAGCGCACGCTGGTTGTTATCGACGAGATCGGCGCGAGGCTCGGGCTTGACGTCGACGAGCAGACCGCGTCGGAGTGGGTGTTTCGCCGGGTTCAAATCGCGGCCCATCGGGACCAGAGCGGCCAGGTCGAAGCACTGCTCGCGCTGCTCGAGGTTGAGTCCGATGCCGCGTACGAGTCCGCGGTGCGTTTCTTGTACAACCGATCGCTGCGGATTGCCGAGCGATCACCCGGCGACGTCGCGACGCTCGAAGACCTTGTCCGCAGAGGACGGGCCGTCCTTGAGGCTGCGCGAGAAGGCGGGAGGACATCGGTGGCGGAGGCCGCGGCGGTGCGCGACCGCGTGTCGCGAGCCGCCGCGACACTGTGGACGGAGACGGGTGATGAAGCGATGCGTGATACGGCGATCGCGTACGACGCGCGATCGCTCGATATGGGAACGGCCGGCGGCGATGCCCTGCGTCGACTCGGACGGCTCGCCGAGAGCGCCGGCAATGATGCGTTGGCCCTCGATGCCTGGCGCACCCTGAGCGCGGGTGCGAGGAACGGGACGCGCGAGTGGTTCGAGGCGAGGTACCACGCCATCCGCCTGCTCGCACGCACCGAGCCATCCAAGGCGGCGGACGCGTTCGCCCAGCACGAGGCTCTGTATCCCGATGGCGGCCCGGAGCCCTGGGGCGAGCGGTTCAAGGCGCTCGGGCGCGAGTTGCAGAGCGTTCAGGCACAAGGCACCGGGGGCGCGCCTTGAGTGGTCCACCGATCGACCCGGTGGAGCGGTATCTCGGTGCCGATGCGGCGGCCGGTGGTCCGTTCGCGATACTCGGTCTTCGGGCCGCGGACGCGACCCCGAACGCGATTTTGCACGCCGTTGACGAGCAGATGCGCCGGATCGATGCCCACGACAACAACGCTGCACCGGATGCCGACGAAGTCCGGCTGGTGGTGCACGCGGCCGCCGCTCGTCTGCTCGATGCGAGCACGCGGCAGGCCCTGTTCGAGCCTGTCCCCCAGTCTGCAGGCGGCGAGCCAGCACCGGTTCACATTCCAGCGCCGATTCCTGCTACCACGCAACGAGCAGGGCCAACACCGGCAACAAAAACAGTATCAGCGTCGGCTCCATCGCAGCCAACCTCTGCGGCCGCGGTCGCCGCGTTCCGTCGAGAACTCGGAGCCGCGATCGCGCTGAGCGGAGGCTGGAACAGCAGAGCAAGGCGGCGCTTGATGCTCATCAGCGCGCGACGGGGCATCAGCGTGCGCGCACTCGCAGTCGCGGCGCGCGCGAGTGGGACATCACCCGGTGGCGCGCGACCGATGCCGATCGCGGCCGCGGTCCCCGGTGTTTCGGTTGGCCCTGGCGCTGTGCCTCCGCCGATCGCACCGCGTGTTCCCCGCGAGGCAGTACCACCCGCAGAGGTTGTCGAACCCGATCCGGCCGCGACGGTGGTCAGGTGGGTCCTGGGCATCCTCGGAGTCGCATTCGTCGGCGCAGCGTTAACTGTCATCGTGGTGGGCATTCAATTCCTCAGGGCCGGTGATCCGGGGCCCCGGACCACGCAACCCGAAGTGAGCAAACTGCCAGAGGCAGATTCGGGGCCTGAGCCTGCGCCCGAACCGCCTGCTATCGCACGGGCCGCGCAGCCCGACTACATCGCGAGCCGCGACCTGGACACCTCTGAGGCGGTGATCCGAGAATTTAGAGATTCGATCACGCTCGGAATCTCCAATCCTTCGCTCGGCTCGGTTCGGGTAGAACGTGCGATTGAGAGTCTGTCGCGCCGGTGGCCTTTGTACACGCCTGAGCGGGTCGACGAAGCACACGCTGCCCTCGTTGAGTTCATCTTTGCCGCGGCCAACGCCAACCCCGACAACGCGATCGACACCGTCGAGGCGATCGCGGCACCGCTCGCGGCTGGCATGCCGCTCGATTCGAACGCGATCGCGCCGGTGGCCTGGAGCACAGGCTTTCTGACCAGGCTTCGGCGTGAACGCGACCTGGCGGCGAGCGTGACGAGAGCGATCGATCGTGCGCTCATCAGTGGAAACGCAACTCCGGCGACCGATGCGCGGACGTTCGAGGGCGGCGCCGGAGCGGCGCTGCGTTTCCTCGCGGACGATCTTTCGACAGCCCCGCCCTCTCCGTCGTGGCAAACGACGTGGGAACAGTGGGCGGACACGGCCCATGCTGCTGGGCAGTCGGACCCCGCGCTTCGAGCGGCGCTTTTCAACCACGCGTTGCACGCGTTGCTCTCCGATGCGGAGTCGCCTCTCGTCGACCGTCACGTCGGGACCGCGATCGAGATGCTCGGAGAACAGCTCAAGTGGCGGGCTGATGATGGCTCTCGCTCGTGGTTTCTGAACGAGTTGACCAACGATGAAGCCAAGACCGGCGGTTTGGTATCACTCACAAACGCCATCGCTCAAAGTTCGAGCGCTGAGGGCATCGACGCCTCGATGGTGTTGAAGCACAACGCCACGATGCTCGACCGGCGCGAACTCCGTGATGCATACGCGAAGGCATGGGGCCTGGCTGGCGGTGGACCTGCCGATCGTCGCGTTCTCGCCGATTGGCTCGAAACCGCTCGGGAGCGCGTCGACCTCGCCATCGGGGGCGATCCGAGTAACTCGGGCTTGGGCGTGGACATCCAAGCCGGAGCGCGTGCCGCCGTCATGGCAAGGCTGAACGCCGCGGCGAGCGCCGCGTGGCAAGGCGATGACGCGAGGGCCTTCGACATGCTCGACGCCCTCGAGACCCCTGTGAACGCGCTGACCCAGGGGCTGAGCAGCGGGAACTCAGGGTCGGGGACGGACCCTGTCTTCGATCGCGGCGGCGGATGGGCGCAGCGCTACCTCCTCGCTGATCGGAATCTTCAGGCGCGCGTCGAACTCCTCGACGCCTTGGCTGGCGGGCGTCGACTCGGGTCGGTCGACGCTGAAGTGCTCGTGCACGAGGCCATTTTCGGTTCGAACAGGAAGATCCGCGAGGGGGCGATGGAGATCGTGATCGGCCCGGTCGCGTCTCAGCCGACGGTGGTGAACGGGGCGCTCGAGTTGCTCTGGCGGATGCCCAAGACGAAGCGGTCGTCCGAGTTTGTTGAGACGGTCACCAACTCGGTGTTGCCCTCGACCGACGACCCGACATGGCGTTCCGAGGCTCGGCGTGTGCTCGTTGAACGCCTGCTCGAACTCATCGCCTCGACAGGCCCGTCGGGGGTCATCGATGGACTCGGCGTGCTCATCCGCGATGCGTACGCGATGAGCCTTGGTTTGTCGGGCCGGGCCCCAGACGCCGCGATCTCGGCCCGGCTTCGCGCCGACCGGTTCAGCGGGCAGGTCGCCCGGGCCCTGCCGACGGGGCTCCCGTCGCTTTCGCTCCGATCGATCACAACGAGACGTGACGCACGCCTTGGTATGTCCGATGGTCTTCTCCAGAGCTTCGCGGCCGAGCAGGCGGCACTCGTCGAGATCATGGCCGCGTTGTTGATCTCAGAACGCCCGGGCACCGAGTCGCGTGTGGCCCAGGCACTCGACCGGCTCGCGGGTGAGAGGCGACGGGCCAACCACGTGCTCGAGCAGATCGCCGCGTCGGAAGTGGTTATGACTGAACTCTGGATGCTCCGGTTCGGAGGGCTCCCCTGATGACACCGGTACTCTCGCCGCAAGCCCGATTCATGAATAGGTCGATTACTTGTGTATTGGCGGTCGCGTGGTTCGTTTCTGTGTCCGTGGCCCAAAGCCCGCCACCGGCGCGTCTCGCAGAGCCGACGGAGACCATGGCCGATCGCTTCCCCGACCTCGAGGCAAGGCTTCACGCCCTCACGCCCGACAGCCCCGAGGACTATTTCCTACTCGGCGAAGAGGTCGCGGCCCTCGCGAGACTCGATATCGAATTCGAACTCGCCGAGTCGTTGTTCGTTCTCGCGTTTGTGCTCGATGGCGTGCCCATCGGTCCGTCTGAAAGGAAGCGAGCCAGCGTTCGGGCTCCGGTGTGCTTGGCCCTCGCGTCGACGACGACGTCAACGCGACGCGCCCGCTGGCTTTTGGCGATCGCCGGAGTTGTCGACCCTCGGTACAGCAGGCCCGACTGGAGCGGCGCCGTCGATCCGGCACCGTCGCCGCGTGATCGGGCGATGGCGGCAGAAGCGATCTCGACGGTCCGGAGCGGGGATGGCGCTCGGGCTCGGTCCCTGCTGGCCCGTCCGAACGTAAGACGTCTCTACGACCGGTTCTCGGCGCTCATTACCGGCGCTGGTCCGAGCGCCGTCATCGGCGGGCTTGAGGCCGAAGCGGCCAAGTGGCCCTGCCCGGAGTGTCGTAACGCCCGAATCAGCGTCAAGAGGCACTCGGGCAACATCCAGCGGACTCTTTGCAATACCTGCCTCGGGGACCCTGGCTGGGCCACGACGCGCGCGGAGATGATCGCGACGCTGCGTTTCGAATCGGCGATGCTCCGGGGCACCCAGCGGTCGTGGGGGGCGCAGGCCGCGATCGACCTCGGCGCGCCGCTCCGTGATCCGGATCCGTCGGAGCTTGCGCCGACATACCGTGTCGACCCGAGGGCCGTGTATTGGCGCGGTGCTTGGGTGCGCACCCCCGCGACGACCCCGCCAGAACCCGACGGCACCGACGAAGAAACGAACGACGCAGAGAGGACCGAACCGTGAGCGAGACCGAGAGCACGCCTTCGACCGAAACCGCAGCCGACGCCAACGCCCCGGCCACCGGACCCTTCAAGCCTGAGATCGTCTTTGATGACTTCGCGAAGGTCGATCTGCGCGTCGCGAAGATCGTCGAAGCCGAAGCCCACCCGAACGCCGATCGGCTGCTCAAGCTGCAACTCGACGACGGCTCGGGCACGCCCCGCCAGATCTGTGCCGGGGTCAAGGGGTACTACGAGCCCACGGACTTGGTCGGCAAGTCGATCGTGATTGTCGCGAACCTCGCGCCGCGAAAGATCCGCGGCGAGGAGTCTCGAGGCATGCTGCTCGCGGCCTCGAACGCGGTCAAGGGCGACGAGGGCCGCGACGTCGTGCTGCTCAATCCGATGTCGGAGATCGATCCCGGCTCGATCGTGAGCTAACGACCGGGTTACGGCTCAATGCGGTCCCGCCGACCGCCTCCGAGGCGTTCGAACGCGCGGACACGGAACTCCATTTCCTCGAGCTTTGTCTCGAGGAAGGTAGCTTTTTCTTCTTCGCGTACGACGATTTCTCGTTCGAGGTCATCGATCCGTTCAGCGGCGCGCACGGCGTCGTGGCGAAGGATGGCGAGGTGCGCATCGAATTGATCGCTCAACGCGACCCGGAGCGCGTCCTTTGCCTCGTCGCGGTCCGATTCGCTCGCACGCCCGAGTGCTCTCGCGGCCTGCATGACGCGGACTTCCGAGGTGACCTCGGCGATCTTGAGCGACGCGAGCGTCGGGTCCGACTTCTCAATCGTGATCAATTCGAAAACACGACCTTCGATCCTGCGGACCATGCGGTCGGCGAGCGGATGGTCGGTTTCGCGGAGCTTGTTCAGCCAGTGGCGACCTTCGGGTACGTTGCGTTCGAGGAACGCGTCTACGTCCTTCCGGTCCGCGTCATCCCTCGGTCCGGCAGGTCCAAGCCGGTTGCGGCGGTCGGGGCGCTCGCCGCGTGGATTCTGGAACATGCCCCCGCCGCGTTCGTCTCGCCGGGCCATCAGGTTCGCGAGCGGGCCCCGTTCGAGAAGGTCGCGCTGGACATCAAGAATTTCGTCGATCACGTCCGCCGGTTCGGCCCCCTCGTCGAGCGACACCCGTGCCGACTTCATCTTTTCAAGCATCCGTTCAACGTCCACGATGCGTTCATCGAGACGTTCGGCGAGCCTCTCCCGGTCCATCTGGACGCGACCGGGCTGCGCGGCCAGCGGCATCGCAAACCCGGCGACCAGCGCGAGAACGATGAGACGGGTCGACATGGCGGTTTCTCCGGTAGTCCGTATCACGTGTCACTCTCGGTGCTGACCCAAGCGCCGATCTCTGCCCATGGGTCGTCCAGGGCCGCGTCGAGGCTCGCCGCGTTCTCGCCGACCTCATCGAGGTCACCCGACCACGACGCTGCCCATTCGTCGTCGTCAAAGATCGACGCAACGAACACGAACGCGTCAAGGTCAGACTCGGTGAGCGTTCCGTCGTCCACAACAACGCCGTCGTTGCTCGTCTTCGCGACCCGGGGTGGCGTGGGGTTCGAGAGCACGACGGGGATCGACGCGACGACCGCGGCGGCGGCGGCGATCCCGCTGCCCCATATCGCGGCCTTGCGGAACCCGATTCGACCGATGACCGTTCGGGCGGCGAGGTCGCCCGATGTTTCCTGAACGATGCGATCAGCCAGCCCCTCGGGCATCGATGCACGCTCGATCTGGGCGAGTTGCTCGAGTTGGGATTCGATACCGGCGAGATCCTGGGGGGTGCCGGTCGTGTTGTCTTGACTCATTCCGACGCCTCCGATTCATCCGAACCGATCATGTCCCGCAGTTTGCGCAGTGCTCGGTGGTGCCTGGCGAGCAGCGTGCCGACGGGTTCACCCAACGACTCGGCGATCTGCTTGAAGCTCATTTGCGCGTGGTGGCGCAACTCGATGATGTCTCGGTCTCTTTCGCCCAGCTTGCCGAGGGCTTCGCGAAGCCCCGAGAGCTGGTCTGTGTCCGCTCGTTGGACGTCTTGTACAGAGCTTCCGGCCACGAGCGGATCGACCGAAATGCGTTCCTGGAGCGCCGAGCGACGTTTGCGCCGCCTCGCTTCGTCGCGTACGCGATTCAGCGCAACCCTGAAGAGCCACGCCTCGAAACGCCCTTGCTCGCGATACCCGTCGTTGTTCCCAAGCTGGCGAGCCACCGTCGCGAACACCGACTGGGTGATCTCTTCGGAAAGCTCGGGATCTCGGACCCTCGATCGAACCATCGCGAAAACCCTGGGCGAATACGCGGATACCAGCCGTGCCCATGCCGCCTGGTCACCTTTCGCCGCCGCGGCGACCGTCGCCGTGACGTCCTCTGGGCCGGCGTCGCCGCCGGAGGTCCCAACCCCTGATTGGCCGGGCGGGTCGGACGCGACCCGCGTGAGACGCAGACCTTGGGCGCTCTGAGGGGACGAAGCGGATTGACCGCCACTCGGCTCCAGCACAGGTGCTCCCATGTTCAAAGGACAAACGCCGCGGACGGATCCAGATTGCCTCAATACCGATGACTGTGCAACTCAAGCATCGGTCCGAAAGCCGCGGCCTCCCCGGGCGATTTCCGGTTCGTGACGACCCGCCACCGCCGGTCGCACGTAAAGTGCGAGTCTGAACGACGCAAGGAATCGGACTTTGATAGGTCTGGCTCCGGTCTTTGGGGCTTTCCTGGGCCGTATGTCGATCCTTTCGCAGTCGAGCACCCCCTTCGCACGGAGCAACCGACCCACCGTGGCAACGCCAACTGACGAGCGACTCTTCATCCGCTACCGAGAGGGCGACTCCGAGGCACTTCGGAACCTCCTTGATCGTCATCATGATGATCTTATGCGGTTTTTGTTCAGGATGACCGGCGATCGTCAGCTCGCGGAAGACGCGTTTCAGGACGCGTTCCTGCAAATCCACCAGTCAGCCGGCACGTTTGATGCAAACCGGTCGTTCCGGCCCTGGTTGTTCACGGTTGCGGCGAACAAAGCGCGGGACCTGCTCCGTAAGAAGGGTCGTCGTCACATGGTGCCGCTCTCGGCGCCCGTGGGTGGCGGCGGGGAACGCGATGGGCGTCAGTCGTCGTTCATCGATCTGATCGAGGTCAACACCGAAGGGCCGGGAGACCGGCTCGGCGATACGGAACGGGACTCACTCGTGCAGCAAGCCGTCGACGATCTCAGCCCGACCCTGCGCGAGATCTTGCTGCTCGCCTATTTCCAGCGATTGAGCTACGCCCAAATCGCCGACGACCTCGACATCCCGCTCGGGACGGTCAAATCGAGGCTCCATGCGGCGGTTGCCGGGTTCGCGAAGAGCTGGCGACAGCGACTCGCCGCCAGCGAAGCACGCCTTGAAGGAGAGCAATGAACGGAGACGTTGCTTTTTCGAACGAACGCGACGCCCGGGCGCTGGATGCGTTCGTCGATGCGAACTTTGACTTGGACAGAGTCGAGCCCGAGGTGAGGGACGACGCTGAGCGCGTTGCCCGCCTCCTAGGCCTGCTCGACTCGGGCAGTTCGAGCCACCTGGGTGGCAAGCGGTTGCGCGTCGAGCGGGTGCTGTCTGCGCTCGGTGAGGCGCCCGGAGAGACGGCGCCAGTGCTCGATGACTTGTCGGACGCGGCCGTTGAGTCCTATGTCATGTCCGGGTTCCGGGCCGATCGGGTGCCGTCGGCGCTGGCGGGTCGGGCGAAGGTTGTCGACCGCATCGGCCACGACCTCACCACGTTGCCTTCTGAGGGCGAGGCATGGATGAACTCGACACGCCATCGGCGTATCGAGGCCACGCTGAGCGCGGTCGAGTCGGCCGAAGCCCCGCTTGAGTTTGAGCCGGTGTCGTCCACGCGTGGCTCGTTCCGGATGGCTGACGTGGTCGCTGCGGCGTCGATTCTCTTGCTTCTCTCTGCCGTCTTCGTCCCGGCTTTGTCGGCGTACCGCTCGAACGTCCAGCGGTCCGCGTGCCTGGGCAACATGAGTCAGGCAGCCCAGGGCTTCGGTATGTACGCCGGTGACTACCGCGAGTCGTTGCCGATGGCGACCGCCGGCTTCGGTGGCAGTTGGATGGACGTCGGGACGACCCCCGAGCGTTCGAACTCGGCCAACCTCTTCACGCTTGTCCGTACCGGGCACGCGGGGCTTGACGCGTTGGCCTGCCCCGGGAACGACAGGGCCCCGACGAGGGTGCTCGAGCCCGAGGCGGTCGACTGGCGGTCTCTCGACGAAGTCTCGTACAGCTACCGCATCATGTCGCCAAGGGTGGCCAAGGTCGCGGTCCTCTCGGGGCGCGCCGTCGTCATGGCCGATCGGTCGCCGGTCGTGATCCGGGCGTCGAGGGGCGAGCCGATTATCCCCGAGGCCAACAGCCCGAACCACGGTGGTGAGGGCCAGCACGTGCTCCGCGTCGACGGGACCGTTCAGTGGACGGAGTCTCCCGTTGTTCGGGGGGACAACATCTGGCTCCCGCGGCCCATCGAGCAGGTGATCCATTCAGTTCGGAGTCGGGTTGGGTTGGTAAAGGGTAACGAACTGCCCGACTCTCCCGATGACGCCTTCCTGGGCCCCTGACGCTCCCTCTCGATTCGCCAACTCGCGCCTTGCCCACGTTTGGCTGGTGGACGCAGGCCGCCTACTGTTTCGGTCCCGCCGCGTCCGGCACGTTTCCCGGTCGGGGCGAACCAAGTAGACACACCGGGTCGGCGTCACGCCGTCCCTTGCTCGGAGTCGGGTTGTCATGCCGAAGAACAAGCCTCACAAGGGGTTGCTCAAGCGAGTTCGGATCACCAAGTCCGGCAAAGTGCGGCACCGCTCCGGGTACCACAAGCACTTGAGCAGCCACAAGTCGGCCAAGCGCCTGCGTCAGCTCCGTCACGACACGCTGGTGGCTGACGGCGAAGCGAAGCGTTTCGAGGCGTTGCTCTTCCGCCGCCTTCGTGGACGCACCCAGCCGCTCGCGTCGCTCCGCAGGAGCCCGTCCCCCGCCGAGCGTCGCACCAAGCGCGAAGCCGCGGCTGCCGAAGCTCAGAACGACTGATCCGCCGAAATTGTCCGTCGGGCCCTAAGCCGGGCAGATCGCCCGCTCCGCCGGACTGCAGGAGTTTGAACCATGCCTCGCGTTCGTAAGGGTGCGGCCCGCAATCAGGCCCGCAAGCGTCTCCTCCGTCAGGCCCGTGGCTACTTTGGCTCGAACCACAAGAGCCCGTACCGCGCGAAGGACGCGATCATCCGCGCCGGCGTGTACGCCTATCGCGACCGTCGCCAGCGCAAGCGGAACTTCCGGGCTCTCTGGATCACGCGTATCACCGCGGCGTGCAAGATGCGGGGCACCCGCTACAGCCTCGTGATGAACGGCCTCAAGCTCTCCGGCATCGTCCTGAACCGCAAGATGCTCAGCCTGATTGCGATCGAGGATCCCAAGCTCTTCGACGAGCTCGTGAAGATCGCGACCGAAGCGTCGAAGGCCACCCCGGCCAACGCAGCGGCTTGATCTCCTTCCCTCATCGGGAGCCCGCCCTTGGTTGACTGGTGGGTCGCCGACATGCTCAACGATCCATCGCGGGGCTTCGCGGCTGTTCTCGCGTGGGTTGTTGTTGTTATCGGGTCGATCACGCTCCATGAACTGGCCCACGGCTGGGCGGCGGTCCGGCTCGGCGACGACACCCCGATCGTCACCGGTCACATGACCTGGAACCCGCTCGTCCACCTGGGCATGTTCAGTCTCATCGTGTTTGCGCTCATCGGCATCGCCTGGGGCGCTATGCCGATCAATCCATCGAGGATTCGTGGCCGTCACGGCGTGGCACTGGTCACCTTCGCCGGGCCTGCGATGAACTTCGCGTTGGCGTTGGCGTCGGGTGTGCTGTTCGCCCTCTGGGTCGTGTTCGCGCCGAAGGTCGGGATCGCCGATCCACTCTTGAGCAACTTCGAGTTCTTCTTCTTCCTGGGCGTCATGCTCAACATCGTTCTCGGCTTGTTCAACCTGGCCCCGATTGTCCCCCTTGATGGCGGTCGAATACTCGCCGAATACTCGCCGGCGTATGCCCGCTTCGCCGATTCGCAGAACGGGCGTTGGGTCATGCTCGGGGGATTCATGCTGCTCTTCGCGTTCGGCGCCGAGTACATCATGCGCGCAAGCGGCGAGATCGGCGGCGCGTTCCTTGCGGTACTGGTTGCCGGCTTGAAGGCGATCGTGCCTTGATCTCAACCAGATCGATTGCTTGACGACACGCACCCGATGAGCTTCTGAAGAACTCGTGCGCCCACGACCCCGTCGAGGGTGCGTTCGCCTTGAACCTCGGCACCGACCGGGGGCGCAACCTCCACGAGATCGAACCCGACGACAGACTTGCCCGACTCGGCGAGCACGCGGAGAAGGTACGAGGCGTCTCGAAAGCTCAGCCCACCCGGGACCGGCGTGCCGGTGTTTGGGCAGAGTCCCGGCTCAAGGCCGTCGATGTCGAAGCTGACGTGAACCCGCTGGGGCAGTACGGCGATGATCTCGTCGCAGAGCGTCGACCATGTCTCGCCTCGGCAAAGACGCGACGCGATGTCATCATCTCGCATAAGCATGACGCGACCGTCGCTCACTTCGACGAGATCGGCCTCCTCGGCCGACCAATCGCGGATCCCCACGCTCACCAACCTCTCAACCCGGGCAAGCCGATCAAGAGCGTTGCGCATGACCGATGCGTGCGAGTACTCAAGCCCGAGGTAGCGATCGCGGAGGTCGAGGTGTGCGTCGACATGGAGCACGCCGATCGGACCGGATTCGGATGAGGCTCGGATCGATGCGTAGCTCACGCCGTGTTCGCCGCCGATCACGCCCGGCGTGCGTCCTTCGGCGAGAGCCGCTGCGCAGCGTTCGAAGACGAACGACTGGACCCGGTCGCACGCCGCGTCGATCTCCGCGATGCGTTGAACATCGTCCGGCCCCGGGCCTCGCGCCAGCAGCGACTCCACGAGGCGCCTGGTATCCATCGAGAGCGGCTCGATCCAATCGGCGGTCGATTCGAGATGAACGCCGATCTCTTCGAACGTGCCGAAGACCGCGTCTTGCGTGTCGAGAAACACCGACGATTCGATGATGGTCCTGGGGCCCAGGCTCGCCCCTGCTCTCGAGCTGCAGGTCGCGTCAAAGGGCACCGGGATAAGGACGACGCTCGCGGCGTCGCGTTCGGCTTGGCATCCCAAGAACCCGTCGTCCGCGGTGACCGGGTCACCCGGCCCGGGGTTTCCTGTGTGAAAGGCATTCATGACCCGAGTATGCCTTCGGTGGGCCGTTACCGCTCGGACGAATCGAAGTCGAGGTTGATCCGATACCCCGTCCGCCAGACCGGAAACGCGACGTCGCATCGGAAACCGACGTAGTCGTCGGCTTCGGCTTCGTGGTGCTCGAACAGGACGCTGAGAAGGTCGGGGTACCGGTCCCATGCGTCGGTGGCGACGCCTTCCTTTCCCCTGGGCAACATCTGAAGGCCTGGATTACTCGGGAAGCGAGTCTGCCAACGCTCACCGTCCTCGCTCTCGAAGTCGGGCCGCCACAGGTGATGGTCCAGTTCGGCGATGCACGTCCTCGCGAGCTCACGATGAAGGTAGACATCGAAGAGCATCCGCCGGACTGGGAAGTTGACGAGCGACCAGACCTCCTCGCAACGCCGGTCGAGCACCGCCGGGTGAGCTGTTTGCCCGTCGAGGGCAAACATCACGTCGATCGGATCATCTAGCGGGGCGTCGGGATCGCGATCGATCGATTGGACAACTGAAACACCCGGCGTCTTTGATCGGACGATCGGCGCGGGCGATGTCGAGAACTCCTCGAGCACGCCGTCGTCGCGCTCCGCGCGTACGGGCTGAAACCCGATCCCGTCTTCGTGTGTGGGGTCGTTGGTCGCGAAGACGTGCACCGTGAGCGGGACTGCATTCCGGGCGGATCGGTGTCCCAAGAGGCCGTGGACACGGCCTTGCCTCACACGGTCAGCGCGTTCCGTCGGTGTGAAGACGTGGGCCGCGACCCACAGATCGCTGGATCGTCCTGTAAAGGCGGCCGCAGACTCGAACAACACCCGGGTCGCATTCTGGTCCGGTGTGACCTGCGGTTCGGCCGAAGCACCCGGCGCGTTGATGCGTCGGATGAGTTTGCTCTGGCTTCCAGCGAGCCGAGTTACGACAGCGTCGTAGTCCTCGATCGACGCTAAGGCCGACGTTGTGTCGGCGCCCTGGGCCCGAATCGAATTCGCCACCATCCTCAGCCCTTGAGCCCCTGGGAGTTGGGCCACGAGGCGTACCTGGGTAGCAGATTCTGAGATCCCGGACACCAGCCGCTGGCACGTCGTTCGTTCAAGGTCCAGGAACCGCGACAAACCACTGGCCGTCTGGGCCTTCACGGGAAGGCTTCCCATGAGGGAACGAAACTCGCGTTTCAAAGACGTGAGCGCAGCGATGAGCGCGGCTTCCTCGGTCTCGGAGAGTGGGGGGCTGAGGTGGTTTGTCGGAGCGATCGAAGGCACGGAAGTCGGCATAGTACCGACGATCGGCGGTCCGGCATCGCGTCTGGCACCAGGCGTTGCAGCGAACTTGAACACGGGGGTTGACATAGGCTCAGTATATTCTCAAGATGTGCTCAGCACAACCATGGTATCCTTGGCATGGCTGATTTGGCCTGTGGAAAAAGGAACGGAAGAGCATGAAACAAGACGTTGTTCTCGCGGCGATCGCGATCGGAGGGTCTGGAGCTCTCGCGGACGTGACGACAGACTTTGAGTCGGGGGCCGATGGCTGGAGCGTCAGCGGGCGTGACACCGTGGCAGCGACCGGCAATCCCGGAAACGGGCTTGACGTGCAGATGATCGACGTCTTCGGAGCCGATCTCCGAAACAGCACAAATTCTGGCTTTCTGGGGGACTTGACCCGTTATGGGTCGGCGATCGAACTGTCCGTTGACGTGAAGGTCAACTCGATCAGTTCGCAATTTTCTACGGGCGAGTTCAGTCGCGAGTTTATCGTTGAACTCCGCGATTACGACAACGACAACGGGTTCCCATACACGTCGGTCTGGTACTCCTTGGGCGCTATCAACTCGTCGACGACCGGCGAATGGACCACGCTCTCTGTTGCGATCGACGACACCTCGGCAACGGCGCTGCCGATCGGTTGGGGTGGGTACGGCGACGAGGATCCCAACACCTTCGCGCCGATTTTGCCGGCCGATCGGACGTTTACGAGCGTGTTGCAGAGCGTCGATGAGTTCGCGTTCACGACGTTCGTCCCCGGTTTCTTCTTCGGGTTTACTGATTTCGACCTGCAGTTCGACAACATCAGCGTCCGCGCCGTTCCGGCGCCCGGAGCATCGGTGGCGCTCATCGGCGGTGCCGCGGTCGTTTCCCGGCGTCGGCGCCGCTGATTCGGGGCTCCCTTCGGCAGCACGCTGCGCCGCGCGTCGCTCCCGAGGCGTGACGGCGCGGCGTGCTAGCCTGCGCGTGTGAAGTACGCCGTGATTATCGCCTCGGGTGCCCCGGACGCGCCGATCGCCGACCTTGACGGGCAGACGCCGCTCCAGATCGCGACGACGCCTGCGCTCGATCGAGTCGCGAAGGCTGGTCGTGTCGGCACGGCGACGCTCACGCCTGGTGGACTCGCGCCAACGACGGATGTTGCCATCGCCGCGTTGTTGGGCGTAGAGGCGGCGTCTGCCGGTGCGGGGCCCGGTGGCGTGCTGGCGACCGGCGCCGAGGTTCAATTGGGTCCGCAAGACTGGGGCATCGTGGCCGACCTCGTCAGCGTCGGTGACGAGGGCATGGTCGAGGCTTCAGGGGCCGACGTCGCTTCGCCTGCCGAGGCGGCCGCGATGTTCGAAGCGGTCGAGGCGACGTGGCGTCGCGATTTTGCGGACGACTGGAACGGGTGCTCGCTCTTGCCGACCGTCGGCGGGCGAGCGGTCATGATCGATCAGTCCTCGGCCGACTTTGGCGATGTTCAGACCAGCCCGCCTTGGGAGGCCTTGGGTGAGCCTTGGGAGGGGTTCGCACCCGTTGCCCCGGGTGGACGTCGCTCCGAAGCGGCGCGATTGACCCGGCTCATCGAGGCGTCGTACGACGCGCTCCGCGACCACGAGGTCAATCGTGCGCGTGCGGAGGTTGGTCATCCCCCGCTCAACGCGGTCTGGCTCTGGGGCCCGGGTATCGCGCCCGCGATGGCCGACATTACCACGCGAACGGGGCTGGGCGTGGGCATGTTGAGCGAAGACCCGATCGTGCGGGGGATCGCCAAGGGCGTGGGGGCGCAGATCGGCGCTTCGGCGTTTGCCGATGACGCCGCCCTCGGCCAGGCCGCGTGCGAGGCGATCGATCGCTTCGACCTGGTGTTCGTGCACTACGCCCGCGCGGCGAGAGCATCGTTTGCCGGCGACGCCCAAGGGAAGGCCGACGCGCTGCGGTCGCTCGACGCAGGCGTGATCGCACCGATTGTTAAGAAGCTCGCGTCGTTCGGCGATGCGGAAGCGCAGCCGGATCGGCCCGGTTGGCGGCTCTTGGTGGCGTCAGATCGATACGTCATTACCGAGGAGCGACGCCCGGATCCGACCCCTGTTCCGTTCGCGATGGCGGGGGCTTGGGTGCGTTCTGTCGTGGCCCGGGCGATGACCGAGGCGGACGCGAACACCTCCGATCTGCATGTCGACCCGGGCCACGACCTGCTCGAGTACTTCCTCCGGGGAGGCCTCGCGCGGGTCCGCCCGGTGCGAGGCTGAGACGCCCTGTTTGCGGGCACCGGTCAGAGTCGCCACAATTGTCCTATGGCGAAGGAAACAAAGAGCGGCATAGCCGGGGCGTTCCTCGATGGGGTGGAGTTTGTCGGGAACAAGCTGCCGGACCCGGCTGTGCTGTTCCTTCTTGGGGCGCTGCTCATTCTGGGCATGTCTCACGTCCTCGCACCGGCGATGCCCGGCGGATTCGAGGTTCGATTCGTCGCCGATCCGGTGAACGGAGACGTGGACGGGCATGTCGCGCAGATCGTTGAATCCGAGAGCGACCGCATCGCGACTGTGAAAGCTGTCGCGAACAACGAAGGCGAGTTCGAGGCCAGGCTTTTCGTCGAGGGCGAAGAGACCCCTGTGCTCGACGAGAGCGGCGCTCCGATTGACTTTCGCGATCGCGGATGGGCGGTCTTCGTTCAGCGTCCTGTCGACGCGGTCGACCCCGACACCGGTGAGACGATTCAGGTGCTTGAGCCGACCGGTGAGGTCAACATCGCCGTGAGCTTGATGTCGGTGGAGGGGCTGTTCTGGTGCCTCAAGTCGATGGAAGACAATTTCATGGGCTTCGCGCCGCTCGGGGTGGTCCTTCTCGGGATCCTGGGCATCGGCGTTGCCGAGCGAACGGGGCTTATCGCCGCGCTGCTCAAGACCTTCATGCTGGTCGTGCCTCGCAACCTATTGACGCCCACGATGGTGTTCCTCGGGATCATGTCCAGCATCGGCTCGGACGCTGGATACATTGTCCTTCCACCGCTCGCGGCCGCGATCTATCTCGCGGCGGGCCGAAGCCCGTTGGCCGGGATCGCCGCTGTGTTCGCCGGGGTGTCCGCCGGCTTCAACGCCAACCTGCTGATCACGACGCTCGAGCCGATCATGGCCAACTTTACCGCCAACGGTGCGCAGGTTATCGACAGCGACCGTCAGGTCGTTCCGACCGCGAGTTGGTGGTTCATGGCCGTTTCGACCTTTCTCATAACGGGTGTCGGATGGCTGACAACCGCTCTGTTCGTCGAGAAGCGGCTCAGCGCGAAATCGCCCGAAGACGGCGGGCCGGACCCCGCCCTAGAGGAGCCCGAGACAGATAGTCCATGGACAGTCGGGATTCTGGTTGGATTGATCGCGACGGTGACAGGGATCGGTGTTGGAGTATCGATGATCGTCGGCGGGTTCATTGGCGATGAGCCAGCCCGAGTGGTCGCGATCTTCGGGTTTGGAGTGCTCGTGCTCGCCGGCGTCTTTGGGGTCTCCGCGGTCACGTACGGGCTTGCAAAGAAGGGCCTCGAGCCCATCGAAGCCAAGGGCGTCTTCGCCGCGTCGCTGTTCGTAACAGGGTTGCCGACGTTCGTCGCGTTCGTCGTGTTGATGCCTGATCTGTTCCCCTCTATAACGCAGACCCCGCTGAGCGGGATGGACGGGGTAGCGCAGCGCTGGGTGTCGGTCGTTGTGCCCATCATGCTGTTCGTCTTCGCCGTCCCCGGATACGTCTACGGGATCGTGACAGGCGGGGTTACGGACACGAAGGCTGCCGCGAAGCTCATGATCGAGTCGATCGCCGGCATGGCGCCGATCATCGTGCTCGCGTTCTTCGCCGGTCAGTTTGTTGCGTACTTCGGGCAGAGCAACGTCGGGCGCATGCTCGCGCTCGCCGGCGGTGAGTGGTTGTTCACCTCGGGCTTCGAGTCGTGGACCCTGCTTGTCGCGTTCATCCTCGTCACGATGGTGTTCAACCTCTTCGTGGGGTCGATGTCCGCAAAGTTTGCTCTCTTTGCGCCGATCTTTGTCCCCATGTTCATGCTCGCAGGTATCAGGCCAGAGATGACCATGGTCGCCTACCGCATCGGAGATTCGGTGACCAACACGATCACCCCGCTCAACGCCTACCTGATCATCATTCTTGTGTACATGCAGAAGTACGCCAAGAACTCGGGCATGGGCACGCTCATCGCGATGATGCTGCCTTACACGATCACGTTCGTTATCGCGTGGACCGTTCTGCTCCTCTTGTGGGACGCGTCCGGATTCCCGCTCGGCCTCGGAGACCCCGGGCAGGTGTTCAGCCCCGAGTTCATCGAAGCCACGGCCGCCCCAGGGGCCTCAGCCGGAGTTACACCTTGACCCCTCCTTTTGTCTCAACGCCTCTGCCCGAACGCGCTCTGATCGGCATGGTTCATGTCGCCGCGTTGCCGGGTTCGCCCGCCCATACCACGAGCGTCGAGATCATCGCCGGCCAAGCCGCCGATGAGGCCCGAGTTCTCGTTCAGGCCGGTTTCGATGCGATCATCATCGAGAACATGCACGATGCGCCGTACGTCCACGATGACGAGCACGGACCCCACACCGTCGCCGCGATGACGCGGATTGCTCTCGAGTTGGAGGCCGACGTCGGCGAGATCCGGCCGGTGCCAGTCGGGGTTCAGATTCTCTCGGGGGGCAACAAGCACGCCCTCGCGGTCGCGCAGTCCACCGGCGGATCGTTCATCAGGGCCGAGAACTTGGTCTTCGCCCACGTTGCCGACGAAGGGCTGCTGGCGAGAGCCGAGGGTGGGTCGCTGCTCCGCTACCGCAAGTCGATCGACGCGACCGATGTCGCGATCTTCGCAGACGTCAAGAAAAAGCACGCGAGCCACGCGATCACCGCTGACCTCTCCCTTGAGGAAGCCGCTGAAGCGACGCTCTTCTTTGGTGCGGACGGTCTCGTCGTCACCGGCGCCGCCACCGGCAAGCCGACGGATCCGGCCGACGTTGAGCGGGTCAAGAACGTTGTGAACGCGTCCGGCCGGGAAGCGCCCGTGCTTGTTGGCTCGGGCGTTACCGATCAGTCGGCCAGGGGGTTGCTCGAGCACGCCGACGCCCTGATCGTTGGGTCGTTCATCAAGCAGGCCGGCCATTGGGCCAACCCCGTCGATCCAAACCGCGCTGCGGCCCTCGTTCAGGCCGCGCGCGGCTAACGCGAAGCTTGTCGCTCGTCTCCTCCACCACGCCCCACGAATAGACGGAAACGTCTTGTCTCCCGTCGGTTGTTACGCCGAAGTAGCGAATCGGACATTCGCACGCACGGCGAAGCCCGGGTTGCGCCCCGTCCGACCTCCTGCGGCGGGTAAAAGCACGGAGGCGTCCTCGGCCGCGAAGACGCTCACCTGGCTATCGCGTGCCAGCAATGCCGCGCGTCTGGGCAATCCTGCGGGCATCGCGCCGTCGTATTCATCACCTTCCCAGTTGCTCTCTGAGCCAAGAACGCGAACCGGCAAGGCCAGGCGGTCGCCCGCAAAGACGGCCGACAGAGCGGTGCCGCCGGAGCCCAATGACATCACACGGCCCGTTCCGTCTTGCGCCACGCCGCCTGGGATGATGACAACCGAGGCCTCTTCAAACGCCTTCGAGATACGACGAGCGCTGACGCGCCGCGGTTCGGCTTCGTTGGGGCATCCCCGTCCGACCGGGAGTTCGGCGGTGTCTTCGATGACGGTCGAGACAACGCCGTGCTCGCTGAGCCACCACGAGATGCGTTCCGCGGATTCGAAGGAACCCCGGGCGAGGACGGCGGCGCGGTCCCATGCGTCGGCGGTTCCGGGGAGACGCGACGCGTCGCGCCGGAGTTGTTCTGCTCGTTCTCGCGTCGGCCCTGCGAAGAGCACGACGCGCTTGCCGGCCTGGACGAGGCGCATCACGACGGTCGCCAGACGCTCGCACGTCGCGTCCGACCCGATCGCGGCTCCCTCGGCTCCCAACACAAACGCATTCTCGAGGCTCATCGCAGTTCTCCTCGGCCCTGTGGCCCTGCGTCGTTATTCGACCCGCCCCTTCGGGCATTTCTGGGTCGCTGGATCTGACCCCTTCGGGGTCTACGCAAACGATGTCACCGACACGAACTCCGAAATGAACAAGGGCCGCCCTTGTCGGGCGGCCCTTGCCACAGTTCCTGGTTGGTCTCAGCCGTTATCCGCCGAGCCCATGAACCGAGCAAGAGCCACCCGTAAACCACTGAACGCGGCGGGTGACTTTGGTGGTCATAAGCTGGCAGTAAATTCGATTCACGGCGATCTGGACTCCGGCCTCAGCGGCTTCTCGCGCTTCGGCATGGGCACACGCTATCCACTTCGTCCAAACGGTCAAGAGGGTTCGATGATTTCTTGAGCGACAAAATCTTTCTACCCTCACGCCGTGAGGGCCAAAGCCAGGGAACTTCGAGACCGCTTGAACGAGTGCATGTTGGCCGACCGGGCCCGCCTCGGAAGGCGTCTCAACGCCCTCGAACGGCCTCCGAGACGCCAAAAAGGGGGCGCTAGTCAATCACCCGAACAAGTCGCGGATCAGCTCTCGGAGCGGATCGAACGGGCCGCAGAGCGCCGGTCGCGTCGACTTTCACGACGCCCCACGCCCGAATATCCGGATTTGCCGGTCGCCGACCGGCGTGACGAGATCCGCGAGGCGATCGAGCGGCACCAGGTCGTCGTCGTGTGCGGCGAGACCGGTTCCGGCAAGACGACGCAGTTGCCCAAGATCTGTCTCGACGCTGGACGAGGCGTTGACGGGCTGATTGCGCACACCCAGCCCCGGCGCATCGCGGCGCGATCGGTCGCGTCGCGCATCGCCGATGAGCTCGGGACCAACCTCGGAGACCTGGTCGGCGCGAAGGTACGTTTCGACGACAAGACCTCTGCCGACACGCTCATCAAGCTGATGACCGACGGGATCCTGCTCGCCGAGACGCAGGGCGATCGCGATCTGCTCGACTACGACACGATCATCGTTGACGAGGCCCACGAGCGAAGTCTCAACATCGACTTCCTTCTCGGATACCTCACCCAACTGCTTCCCCGGAGGCACGACCTCAAGCTCGTGATCACGTCCGCGACCATTGATCCGCGCCGCTTCGCCGATCACTTCGAGAAACACCTCCACGCTTCCGTTCCGGTGATCGAGGTGCCCGGTCGGACGTTCCCGGTCGAGACGAGGTATCGGCCACTCACCGAGGAAGGCACGCCGGCGGACCCGGACACCGACCTCGTCATCGATGGCGTGCAGCTCGCGTTGGACGAAATCGAGCTTGAGCGCCCGTCGAGTGCCGGGGGTGATGTCTTGATCTTCATGCCCGGGGAACGCGAGATCCGCGAGACGGCGCACGCACTCCGCGACCGGTACCACGCACGTTCCGGCGTCGAACTGCTCCCGCTCTACGCAAGGCTGTCGCCTCAGGAACAACAGCGGGTGTTCAAGCCGCATCGGGGCCGGCGCATCGTGATCGCGACCAACGTCGCCGAGACGTCGCTTACCGTTCCGGGGATTCGGTACGTCATCGACCCCGGTCTCGCACGCGTGTCACGCTATAGCGCGAGAACCAAAGTCCAGGGATTGCCGACCGAGCCGGTCAGCCAGGCGAGCGCCAACCAGAGGCAGGGCCGCTGCGGCCGGATCGGTCCGGGCATTTGCTACCGGCTCTACGGGCAAGACGACTTCAAGACACGCGACGAGTTCACGCAGCCCGAGATCCTGCGCACCAACCTCGCGGCCGTGGTGTTGCAGATGGCCTCGCTCGGGTTGGGGCGTCCTGAGCGATTCCCGTTTGTTGAACCACCCGATGACCGGCTCATCCGCGACGGGTACCAGACGCTCGTCGAGCTCGGTGCGGCCAACGAGGAGAACGACATCACCGACCTCGGACGCGCGATGGCAAGGCTCCCGATCGACCCCCGCGTCGCGAGGATGATTCTCGCGGCCAACGACGAGGGGTGCGTCACGGAGATGCTCATCATCGCTGCCGGGCTCAGCGTGCAGGACCCGAGGCTGCGCCCGCCCGAGAAACGCGACGCGGCCGACCAGGCGCACGCGTTCTTTGCCAAAGACCCCGAATCAGAATCGAAGCCGAAACGCAAGAAGCACGAGCCCGAGGCTCCGCCGTCGGATTTCTTGACCCTGCTCCGGGTCTGGCATTTCTGGCACGATCATCTCCGATCGCTCAGCCGGTCGAACCGCCGGAAGGCGTGCGAGAGGCATTTCCTTTCCGAACTCCGCCTCCGCGAGTGGGGGGAGGTGATCTCACAGATCCGGCAGATCGCGACCGACCTGGGTTTCAAACCGAACGCCAAGCCGGCCGACGCCGACAACATCCACCGGGCGCTCCTCGCAGGGCTCCTGACGAACATCGGGAAGCTGGACGACAAACGCGAGTACCTCGCGGTCCGCAACCAGCGGTTCATGATCCACCCGGGGTCAACGCTGAAGAAGGCGAGGCCCCAGTGGATCATGGCGGCCGAGCTCGTGCGAACGACGCAACTCTTCGCGCGAACCGCGGCCGTGATCGACCCGGTGTGGGTCGAGCGCTTGGGCGGACACCTGCTCAAGCGAACCCACTCGGATCCGCATTGGGATACGAAGTCTCGAAAGGTGCTGGCCTGGGAAAAGGCGACGCTATACGGGCTCGAGGTGATCCCCAAACGGCGCGTGCACTACGGGAAGGTCAACCCGGGCGAGTCACGCGAGTTGTTCATTTTCAACGCCCTGGTCGAGGGCGACATGGACACGTCGAACCCGTCGCTTCTCAAGAACCGGGAACTCGAGGCGAAGCTGCACACGCTGGAGAACAAAGCCCGCCGACGCGACTTGCTCGCCGAAGCCCAGGCACGCTACGCGTTTTACGACCGACTCGTCCCCGAAGACGTGTATACAGGCCAACGCTTCGACCGCTGGTACAAGAAGCTGCCCAACGCCCAGAAGTCTGACCTGTTGATGTCGACCGAAGATCTGTTGATCACACGGGCCGAGATCGACGAGCGTGACTACCCGGACCGGATCGATGCCGGGGGCGCGACGCTGACGCTCGAGTATCGGTTCGAGCCAGGGCACGAGCGCGACGGGGTCACCCTTGACGTCCCGATCGGACTGCTCGGGCAACTCGACCCTGACCGGACCGAACGGATCGTTCCGGCGCTCCTCACCGAGAAAGCCGAGGCATTGCTCCGCACCCTTCCCAAGCACGTCCGGCGTCACCTCGACGCCTCGCGCGATGCCAAGGCGTTCGCCGAGCGCGTTCGCGTAGACGACGGCGGGCTGCTCGTGACCCTTGCGAAGCTCGTTTCGCAGCGCACCGGAGCCACGGTTCGGGCGGGCGACTTCAGGCTGGAAGAACTCCCGACGCACCTCAGGCTCAATGTCCGTGTGCTCGACGAATCCGGCGACGTTCTCGCTGAGGGGCGCGATCTGGGAGCGCTACGAGCCGAACTCAAGGACCAAGTCCAGGCGGGGTTCAGCAAGCTCGCGGCCGAGCAGTGGACGCGCGACGGGATCGAGGAGTGGGACTTCGGCGACCTGCCCGATAAGGTCACCGTTACGTCAGGGCTCCTGACGACGACCGCGTACCCAGCGGTCGTCGATCTCGGCAGATCCGCCGGGTTGCGTCTGTTCGAGACGCGCGAGGCCGCCGACGGGGCGATGAGGCTCGGGCTGGCGCGTTTGTTTACGCGGCCGCTCAAGCGGGATCTCAGGCTTCGGCCGCGAGATATCCCATCGATCGAGAAAATCCGATTGCACTGGGCGGCGCTCGGCAAGTCGGAAGACATCGCGGATCAGATCATGTTGCTCGTGGCCGATCGCGTGTACGTCAACGATAACGTCGACGTACGCACCGAAGTCGGCTTCGAAGAACGGATCGCCGAGGGCTGGAACCGGATGACCGACACGCTGCACGAGGTGGCGCCGATTGTTGAGGCCACGCTCGCCAACGCCGTGTCGATCCGCCAGAAGCTCGAGGTCAAGACACCCGACCCTTGGCGTGTTTCGGTCCAAGATATGACCGGGCAACTCAACCGGTTGCTCGGTGGACCGTTCTTGTTCACGACGCCTTACCGTTGGCTCCGCTGCTACCCCAGGTTTATCAAGGCGATCGCCCGCAGGATCGATCGTCTGAGGGGTGGGGGGGTCGATAAGGACCGACGCGCGATGGGCGAGATCCTCGCGTGGGAGCAACAATTGGCCGAACGGGCCAAGCAGCATTCGGCCCAGGGTGTCAACGACCCGGCGTTCTGGGAGGTGCGATGGATGCTCGAGGAGTTCCGTGTTTCGCTGTTCGCTCAGGAACTCAAGACGAGCGTTCCGGTCAGTCAGAAGCGGCTCTCGGAGCTCTGGGAACAGGTCCGAAACTGAGCCGCGCTACAGCTTGAGGATGACGACCAACACGAAGAACGCGATAGAGCCCGACAGCGCGGCGATCGTCCACCATCCATTGCGGTAGCGGCCGACCCACGACTTCCGACCGTTCATGATGAGCAGGGCGATCGCAAGCCAAGGCAAGAACGTCGCGCTGAAGACGGCGTAGTACTTCTGCACGCTCCTGAAGCTGAGGAACAATCCGAGCATCGGGATCAGGGCAAGAGCCACCATCCAGATCGCGTAGGGCCGACGCTTTGTCATCGGCGCTGAGGGGCGCGTTGTTCGCCAGCTATCCAGCCATTCAACACCCAGCAGGGGCACCGCTTGCAACACCCCCAGGAGGCTCGAGACCATCGCTGCCCATGCGCCGGCCAAGAAAAGTAGTCTTCCAACGGACCCGGTCGCTTCGCCAACCTGGGAGCCGAGGTCGGCGATCAGCCCGGCGCCCGATCCGCTGGAGGACACGGTGGACCCGATGATGACCATCGCGATGCCGAAGATCGCCGTCGCGGCATAGCCGATCCCGAGATCGAGGCGCATCCCGGTGACGTCGTCGTTGTCCTTGCCTCCGTCGCTTTCTCGCCGCCAGTAGCCGTAGCAAAGAACGGTGAGCGTGCCGCCGACCCCGCCGATCAAGCCAACGGTCCAGCCGATCCCCGCACCATCATCTGTCGAGGGGATCGTGGGGAGGGCAAGGCCGCGGAGCACCGCGAGCCAATCGGGCGCGAGCAGCACCGCCGTGACGGTTGTGCTGACGAACATCACGCCGATGCAAACCGCCATAACGCGCTCGAAGAATCTGAACCCGCCCGCGAGAACGAGCGCCACCCCAGCGACTGCATGGGCCACGCCCCAGACCGATTTGCCAACGCCAGCATTGTGGAAGACTGGGAGCAAGGCGTGGGCGGCGGTGCCGCAAGCAGAGATCAGCGCCGCGCCCACGAAAAAGCACCAGGGGATCAGATAGGCCCCAAAGACCAGGCGGGCGGGCATGCCCAAACGCGAGAGGGCGCTCTGCAGCAGCGGCTCACCGGTCGCCGTTTGCCAGCGGCCGATCCCCTCGGTCACGACGAATTTCATCATCGCACCGACAACAACCGCCCAGAGCACCGCCGTCCCGAGGCGATCGCCGGTGAACGCGGCGGTGGCCAAATCTCCGGCGCCCACGCCGGTCGCGGCAACGAGCACACCGGGGCCGAACCGAGCGAGCCGCGAACGGGACCGGGATGGTCCAGGGTCGATCACTGACAACGCCCGAGAAACGACCCCTGAATCCGAGGGCCAGCGCGGTGGCGCCAGGCCCTCGGCACGGGAAGAGAAGATCGGTTCAGGCGGCCCAGACGGAGCCGCAGCATATGTTATACCACGGTTTACGCGCAGCGTGCGAGGGTATTTGCCCTGTCGGAACGCGAACGCCTCTTGCGGACGTATCATTCCTTCGTGAACACGCCCTTTGAGTCGTCATCTCGGAACACTTCCGGCCCGACGCCGTCCGGCGAAAGCCCCGGTTCAGCCGCCTCAGCAAAGCGGGGAGCGGTGTCGATCAAGGACGTCGCGACCGCGGCCGACGTTTCCATTGCGACAGTGAGCCGGGTCCTGAATACCCCTAATTTGGTAGCCCCAGGGACAGCCGAGCGCGTCCAGAAGGCAGTCAAGGCTTTGGGGTACCGTCCCAACCTCTTCGCCAAGGGGTTGATGACTCGGAAGAGCCGCGTGCTTGGGGTCTCGATCCCCGAGTGGCAAGGCGACTCGTTCTCGGACGTCATGCGCGGGGCGGATGCTCAGGCCACGAAGCTCGGCTATCACCTGCTCGTCAGCGCGAACGCTCATCGCAAGGATGGCGTCCCGGGATCGATGCCAACGTTTGCGCTCGACTTGATCGATGGCCTGATCGCGATGGTCACGCGAGATGCCCAAGCGGATTTGCAAGCGCTCACCGAACTCGATATCCCGGTGGTCGTCCTCGGTTCGGCGCTCGAGGGCGTCGAACTCGATGCGTTGGTGCTGGACAACGGATCGGGCACGCGCGAAGCGGTCGAGCACCTACTGGAGTTCACCCCGCCCGAGCGGTGCCACTTCGTGGGCGGGCCCCCGGGAAACACTGATTCGGATCAGCGTTGCCGCGCGTTTGTTGACACCCTCGCCGCGGCCGGACACACGGCCCGTGGCGACCAGATTAGTCGCGGGACCTTCGGGTTCGACTGGGGCTGGGATTGGGCGGCGTCGATGCAGCGTGCCGGCCGGCTCTCGGGAACCGCTGTCTTTGCGGGGAACGACGAGATCGCAACGGGTGTCGCGTATCGGACCCGGGAAGAGGGCCTCCGAGTCCCCGACGATGTCCGCCTGATCGGCTTCGACGATTCGCGATACTGCGCGTTTGTCACCCCCTCGCTTTCGTCGGTTCGAGTGCCATCGCGGCAGATCGGTGCTGAAGCGGTCGCAAAGCTCGTTCGCCGGCTCGAGCAGCCGGAGGCGCCGTTCGAGCGCGAAGTGCTCCGCACGTCTCTTGTGGTGCGAGAGAGCAGCCACTGGTGATCGCTCGCTGATCCGGCGTCGGACAGGTCGTCTCCCTCAACCCAACCAGGTCGCCTACTGACGGGGTGTCTGCGTCGCACGTGTGTCGTGCGACGATGTCGCGCACACGAAACGGCATCTGCGTGGTCTGTGGAGTTCGAGGCCTTCGTCGTCGGCGTTGATGACCCGGTCACCGGCGGCGAGGGACGCCCGCCGGCGGAGGCGGTGTTTCACAGGCCGTCGAGTGTGGTGGCGTCCCGAGTCTCCCGACAGATGAAGGGCACCCGATGGAAACGTAGCGGGTGATTGATGCGAAATATGGCGCGATCTCCGTTGTCGAACGCTGGTTGATTGTGTGCGGCGAAGGTCGCGCGAGGCTCAACGGGGTTGATCGCCCGGGCTCGGGTTTCCTCGATTCGGTCAGGATCGAGACCGAACCGCTCACGGGGCGCGATGCGTTCGCTCTCGTGAATGGCACCAGATTCATGACTGGCTATGCCGCGACCGCTGTGGCGAACGCGCCGAGTCGCTCACTGGCTGGGCGTATCGAACGCTCGGGGCCCGAGCGCAGGCTCTCGACCCCCGGGTACACGCGGCTCGCGGCCAGGGATGTCAATGGCGTTCAGCGGCGGTGATCCGGGCCGAAGCGGAACGGGACGGCGAGTTGCAAGACCTTTCAGGGCCGTTGCAAGAGGTTTACTCCATTCGGCGTGCTCCGCAGGTCTTGGCCGCGTGCAGGGACAACACCGATCATGCTCGGTGGTTGATCAAGCGCGAGATCTACGGGGTGAACGACAACCCGGTCGTGTGCTCCGCCGACGCAACCCATGCGGCGGCGGCGTTGCACGCCGGCAACTTCCAACAGCAACAAGTCGCCTTTGCATCGGACGCGATGGCGTTGGCCGTGTCGGCGGTGTTAGTGGCCGCCTGATGGCTACGCGGACCGCAGTTCGGGAACAAAGCTAAAGGGCGGCCATGGGCCCGTTACCTCTACCCGGAACACCCTCGTGTCCGGGAACGCGGACGCCAGGGCAGCTTCGAAGGCGGCGCGACGATCCTCTTCAACAAGGAACGCCCAGTTCGCGATCGTGGGGAGGTCATCGTTGTCGGTCGGCCGGACCTCGCGGCCGGCGGCGGCCTTCGCCAAGCCTACGAGTGGCCTCGACGCTTGCTCGGCGAACGAGCAGGCCCAGACGCTCGCTTCGATCTCGGCGCGGCTCCTGAGTCTCTTCTCAGCGAGGTACCGGGCGCCGGGAGACGTCGGCAGAGGCGTCTCGGTCATCAGTTGATCACGGAGTTCCAGTTCTGCGGCGTCGAGGTTCGCCCGAACGCGGACGCCCAGTTCAACGGCGCCGTCGAGCCGCTCGAGTGCTTCGGCCAAAACCGATTGATTTGCTTCGATGAGCTGGCCGACGATCCGGGGCCCGCTGAACGCGGAACCGAACCCGCTCGGGACGACCGGCCCTCGCTCCATCAGGTCGCGCGTGATTGTGTCGTGTGCCACAGCCCGAGGACCGACCCAGGCAACATCTCCCAGGCGTTCCTCTGCATCCGGGCCGTCGAAGTATCCGGTCGGCACGCATGCGACAACCGCCGCGATTTCGCCGTGTTCGATGACGACGCACCGCTGCCCGGGTTCGAGCCCGTCGTGTTCGAAGTGTCTGGCATCGTTGGCTCGGATGAAACCGATGAGCGCAAGAACACCGTCCGTCGTATTCGTCAGCATGCGGTTTGAATCGACCAACTCACGCCGAGCGCTGCAACACCCGCTTGAGCGAACCCTGAAGGTCGGGTGCCGTGATCGTGATGTCGGGCGTGTCGCCCCTTTCAGCGCGCTGCACACCTCGGCGTACCGCTTCGAGTGCTGCGTCCGAGCACGCCGCGGCGAGCTGCGCACGGGACGCACTCTCGGCCCGTTCGGCGAGAGATCGAGGCGCGGCCGCTCGACGGTGCCGCGTCAACGTCGGGGCCGTTTGGTGGGGTGTCGACGGACAGGTCTGGGGGAATCAGCTTGCTGCTTGATGTCGCGGTGATCCCGATGAGGTTCGGGTTGACTTGCGACGAGAGGGTGATCGAGCGGATGCCGGCGAACTAGAAGGTGCATAAAAATGCAATCGAGATTGACTATTTATGCATAGCAGGCGATACTCTGTCTATGAGTGCCCGTGCCGAGCGCCATCACTTAATCGAGGGGATCTTCGGCCAGGGGGCGGTCCGTTCGCAGGACGAGCTGCGACGGCGCCTGGCGGAGCAGGGGACCCAGGTCACGCAAGCTACGCTTTCGCGGGACCTTCGGGAACTCGGAGTCGTCAAGGGGCCCGATGGGTACCGCATCCCTACGCACGGGTTTACTGAACCCGAGCGTGATCGTGCTCTTCGTGAATTCGTGACGTCTGTTGAGGCGGTCGCGCAACTCGTTGTTGTTCGGACCGGTCCCGGGCAGGCCCAACTCGTTGCGGCACGCTTGGACGACGACCCGTTTGCGGAAATGGCCGGCACGATCGCCGGCGACGACACGATTTTTATCGCGGCTCGCTCTCTCCCGGCGGCGCGGACGGTCGCTGATCGTCTCGGTTCCCTCGCGGGAGTGGGGGGGGCTGCTTGAAGATGAGGGCTGTCGTCGTTGGATGCACCGGGTATACCGGGCGCGAGCTGATCAAACTCCTGGTTGGCCATCCCGGGGTCGAGGTCGCGGGGCTCTTCGCGTCCGAGCGTTCGGCTGGCGCCACGATCGGAGAGATCTTTCCCGAGTTGCGCGGCGTGTGTCCTCTGGGTATTCACGAGGCTTCGGTTGTCGCGATCGGTGCGATTGAAGCAGACGTCGTGTTCCTCGCGACACCCCACGGCCTGAGCGCCGAATTGGCCTGGCCCCTTGCCCGGTCGGGCGCGGCGGTCATCGACCTCAGCGGCGGGCACCGGCTTCCGGCTGGCGCGTATCCGAAGCACTACTCGTTCGAGCATCCGTACCCCGAAGCGCTCGAAGCGGCGGTGTATGGGATGCCAGAGCTTTCGCATGACGGCCTCGATACATCGCCGATCATCGCGGTTGCGGGGTGCTACGTCACCGCGGCGTCCGTGCCTTTGGCAACGCTCGACAGAGCCGGCCTTTTCGATTGCACGATCGCCCCAGCGATCACAGCCATCAGTGGCGTGAGCGGCGCCGGTCGCCCTCCGAAGCCGCACACGGCATTCTGCGAAGTGAGCGTTCAGCCCTACGGAGTCCTCTCGCATCGGCATCAGCCGGAGATCGCGATGGCGGTGGGGCGTGAGGTTGGCTTTGTTCCGGTGCTCGGTCCGTACGACCGAGGCATCGTGTGCACCACCCACGCTCAACTCGCGAACGGCATCGGTCTGAGCGACGTCCGAAAGGCACTCGAAAGCGCATTCGATCAGAAGCCGCTCGTGAGGGTGCTCCCCGACGGAGAGTGGCCAAGCGTGAATGCGGTGAAGCACACCAGCTTCCTGGATATCGCCGTGGCTGTCGATGAGCCGATGAACCGAGCGGTGGTGTGCTCATCGCTCGACAACCTGCTCAAGGGCGCAAGCGGCCAGGCTGTTCAATGCATGAACATCCGGTTCGGGCTTCCTGAAGCTCTCGGTCTCATCCCTGGCTTCAGCGAAGGTGTGCCGGCATGAGTCGTCCAATTGTCGTCAAGATCGGCGGGTCGGCTCTCGAGCAGGCGGGGTCTGAGCTTTGGTCGACGATCGCGAAGGCGTCGGCGACATGGCCTTTGGTGGTCGTTCACGGTGGGGGCGAGACCGCGAACGCTCGACTCGCGGCGCACGGATTCGCGAGCGATCGCGTCGGTGGGCTCCGGCTCACACCTCCGGAGCACGTGGGCATCGTGGCGGGTGCTCTCTCGGGCGAGGTAAACACGCGGGTTGTCGCGGCACTCAACGCGGCCGGGGCCAAAGCGGTCGGGCTGACGCTGGTCGATGCTGGCTCGGTCGAGTGTGAGAACGCAGGGCTTGCGCCCGGCGACCGGGTCGGCCGCGTGTCGACCCTCCGCGATGACAGTCTGTTCATCGCGTTGCGGGCTTCGAAGCTCCTCCCGGTTGTGTCCTCGATTGGTGCGGATAGCGAAGGCTTACTGAACATCAACGCCGACGATGCGGCCGAGGGGCTGGCCATCGGCCTGAATGCGAGCAAGCTTGTGTACTTGACTGATGTCGACGGTGTGTTCGACCAAGATGGACGCGCGATTGGCCACATCGAGACCGAGGAGATCGACGGACTTGTCACGTCTGGGGTGATTTCTGGTGGGATGGAAGCGAAGGTCCGAGCCGCGGCGCGCGCCGCGGAACGGATGACCGGGTGGGTGACCATCTCGTCGTGGCGCCATGCTTGGTCGCTCTCGGCGACACTGAGCGAGTCAGGGATGAGCGGTGGAACGCGGATCGCGGCGTCTTCGGCGCCGGCGATGGGAGGTGACGCATGAGCGTTTTGAAGACGACAGCGACAGCGGAGGTCCTGGTTGCGGACACCCTTGGCGGGGTGAAAGGCAAGAGCTTTCTCGGGGTCCAAGACCTGAGCACCGCTGAATTGCAACACGTGCTGAGGCTCGCGACCGAGGTGAAAGCAACACCCGAGGCGTGGTCGACGGCACTGTCTGGGCTGCACGCGGCACTCGTGTTCGAGAAGCCGAGCCTGCGGACGCGGGTGAGCTTCGAGATCGGACTGACGAAGCTCGGGATGCACGCGATCTACCTCGACCAGAAGGGCAGCAAGCTCGGAGAGCGCGAGAGCTTGAAGGACTTTGCGAAGAACATCGAACGTTTCGTGGACCTTGTTGTTGCGAGGGTCTTTGACCACGCGGCTCTTGAGGGGATCGTCGAGCACGCGTCGATCCCGGTTGTGAACGCGTTGAGTGACGCGGAGCACCCCTGCCAAGCGCTGGCCGACGTTCTGACACTGAGCGAGCACCTCGGCGACGGGTTTGTGTCTCCGGACGGAGGGCTCGGCGGCAAGAAGCTCGCGTGGATCGGAGACGGGAACAACGTCTGTCATTCGCTGATGCTCGCCGCGGCGGCACTGGGGGTATCCCAGACAATCATCACGCCCAAGGGGTTCGAGCCCCGGTTCGAGATCCTCCGGGCCGCGACTGAGAAGGCGTCGGCTTCCGGAGCGAAAATCGAGCTCGCGTCCGATCTGACCGCGGTCGAGGGCCACGACGCGGTGTACACGGACTGCTGGGTTTCGATGGGGCAGGACCACCAAGGGGGGATCCGCGAACAGGCTTTCGGGGGATTTCAGGTCGACGACGAGATTATGGCCAAGGCGTCCAAGGGCCTGGGTAAGGGCTCGATTTTCATGCATTGCCTCCCGGCCCATCGCGGCGAGGAGGTGACGGATACCGTCATCGACTCCGACCAGAGCGTGGTGTACGACCAGGCGGAGAACCGGATGCATGCGCAGAACGCGCTCGTGCTGGCTCTAATGGGGAAAGCCTGACGGCCTGCTGATTGAGGGAGATGGGATGAGCGAACGCGTTGTTCTGGCGTATTCGGGCGGGCTCGACACCTCGGCTATCGTGCCCTGGTTGGTCGAGAACTACCAATGCGAAGTGGTGTGTTTCGTCGCCGACGTGGGGCAGGGGGCTGAGGAACTCGAGGGAATCGAGGAGAAGGCCAAAGCCTCGGGTGCCGTCGACTGCAAGGTGGTCGATCTTCGACAAGAGTTCATCGAGGAGTACGTCTACCCGACGCTGATCACCGGAGCGGTGTACGAGGGGCGATACCTCTTGGGGACGTCGATCGCTCGCCCGGTCATCGCAAAGGCCCAGGTCGAATGCGCTCGAGAGGTCGGCGCATCGGCCGTGGCCCATGGGTGTACCGGTAAGGGCAACGACCAGGTGCGCTTCGAGGCGGGGTTCGCTGCTCTCGGCCCGGACCTCAAGATCATCGCCCCCTGGCGCGAGTGGGAGATGCGCAGCCGCCAGCAGTTGCTCGACTATCTCAAAGGTCGCGACATCCCGACGACGAGCAGCCTTGAGAAGATCTACAGCCGCGACCGAAACCTCTGGCACATCAGCCACGAGGGCGGATCGATCGAGGATCCCTGGAACGCACCGCCCGAGGACGCGTGGATGCTGACCGTCGAGGCATCCGAGGCGCCGGACGATCCCGAAGACGTGACCATCGGGTTCGAGCACGGCCGACCGGTGAGCGTGAACGGACAGCGTCTGGCGGGGCACGAGCTCGTCGATCAACTGAACACCCTCGCCGGTAAGCACGGCGTAGGGCGGATCGATCTGGTCGAAAACCGGTGCGTCGGGATGAAGAGCCGAGGGTTGTACGAGACCCCGGGCGGCACGGTGGTCGTCGAGGCCTTGCGGGGGCTCGAGGAACTCTGCCTCGACCGCGAGACGCTCGCTCTGCGGGAAGAACTCGGCGTTCGGTTCGCGAGGCTCGTTTACGACGGCCGCTGGTTCACGTTCGTCCGCACGGCGATCAGCGCCGCGGCGGAGGAGATCGCGGGCCGGTTGACCGGCGAGGTCGCGGTCCGGTTGTACAAGGGCCGCGCGGTGACGGTGAAGCGCAAGAGTGCGTTCAGCCTGTACAGCGAGGATTTCGCCACGTTCGGTGCCGACGAGGTGTACAACCAGAAACATGCCGAGGGGTTCATCCGTTTGCTGACGCTTCCGGAGCGGATCGCGGCCTTCAACGGGTTCAAACTGGCAGAGAGCAAGAAGTCAGACCTGACCGACCAGCGTGGTGTAGCGCCGGTTGTCGGGCCCAGGACGGGCCCGGTGGTCGAGCCGAAGGAAGCTCCGGTCGACGATCCGATCATCAAGGAAGGCAAGGCGGTCTGAGTGAACGGCACGGCCGAGACGTCCGGGGGGCAAGCAGAAGCGATGTGGGGCGGTCGCTTTAGCGTGCCGCCTGCGGAAGCGTTCCGTGCGCTCAACGACTCACTCCCGGTCGACTGGCGGTTGGTTGAGGAGGACATCGAGGGTTCGGTCGCTTGGGCGGGTGCCTTGGGCAAGGCGGGTGTGCTCACCCCCGACGAAGTCGCTTCGATCCGTGATGGGCTCGTGAGCGTTCTCGAGGAGGCGAGGTCGCTTCCGTCGCCGCCGGTTGAGTCTGGTGCGGAGGACGTGCACACGTGGGTCGAGCAGCAGTTGGTTGCTCGTGTCGGCGATCTCGGCAAGAAGCTGCACACCGGGCGGAGTCGGAACGACCAGGTCGCAACCGACTTCCGGCTTTGGACCAAGCGGGCCATCGAAGCACGGCTCGCCGAACTCGCGACGGTTCGGACACGGCTGATCAACCTCGCAGAACGCTACGCGGCCGATCCGATGCCCTCATATACGCACCTTCAACGTGCGCAGCCGGTGACGATCGGGCATTGGTGCTTGGCATATGAAGCGATGCTTTCCAGGGATTCCGATCGGCTCTTCGACGTGTACGACCGCGTCGACGCGTGTCCGCTCGGATCCGCGGCGCTTGCCGGCACGGCCTTCGCCATCGATCGACGTGAACTCGCCCACGACCTGGGTTTCGGACGCGCGTGCGCGAACAGCCTCGACGCGGTGAGCGATCGCGACTTCGTCATCGAGGCGCTCTCGGCGCTGTCGCTGTGCGGGGTCCATCTGAGCCGGCTTGGCGAGGAACTCGTCGTCTTCGCGTCTGCGGAGTTCGGATTCGTGCGCATGGGCGACGACGTGTGCAGCGGGTCGAGCCTGATGCCCCAGAAGAAGAACCCCGATGCGATGGAACTCCTCCGCGGGAAGGCCGGCGGCCTTCTCGGGGCGCTCGTCCAGGTGTCGGTCGCGGTCAAGGGCCTAACGCTCGCATACAACAAAGACCTTCAAGAAGATAAGGCCCCGCTGTTCCGCGCGATGGATGAAGCGAGCGTGTGCCTGCGGCTACTCGATGTTGCGCTCGACGGGATCGCCTTTGAGACCGAACGAACCGGGGAGGCCGCGGCGTTGGGTGGTTCACTCGCGACCGAACTCGCTGATCATCTCGTCGAGCAGGGTATTCCGTTTCGGGAGGCTCACGGCGTCGTCGGCGCGGTTGTGAACGCGGCCGCGGAACAAGGGGTTGAGATTCAGGACCTTTCGACCGATGAGATCCGGGCGATCGAACCGCGGGTCGGTGACGACGTGAGGGAATGGCTCACCGTCGCGAACGCCCTCGGTCGCCGCGCGGCGCTGGGGGGGACATCCCCGGAGCGGGTCCGTGAGGCGGTTCGCGCGGCGCGTGCGAGGCTCGCGGACGAGGGGGTCGGGGCGTGACTTCGACGGAGCATTCACAAGTCGATCCGGTCGTCGTGCTTCCGCCCGAGGCCGCCGGCGCGGCCGAGGACCGCGACGTCGGCGGCATCACGCGGCTTGTCAATCTATGGGCTGACACCGGATTGACGCTTCGGCGCCGCGAGGCGGAAGTCCGTGCGCACTTGGGGCAGTTCGTCGTCGCACGCGATGGGGCGGACACCGTCGCGGGGTGCGCCGCGTTGAGCGTCGTGGTCCCAGGATTGGCAGAGGTCCGGAGCGTGGTTGTCGATCCGGCACGCAAGGGCACAGGCGTGTCCCGCATCGTGATGCGTGCGGTGCTTGAGCGTGCGACGAGGCTGGGCGTCGACGAGTTGGTGCTCTTGACAAAGGAACCGACGTTCTTCGCCAAACACGGATTCGAGGCTGTCGATCCGAGACGACTTCCCCAGGCGTTCGTGCAGCGTGTCGTACTCGAGCCGGGACGATCGTTCATTGAACGGACGGCGATGCGTCGCATCGCTGGGTTGGCCGAAGCCGCGGCGGCTGTCGCGGGCTAGCGTCGGTGCATGGGCGACAAATTCGAAGTCGATCGTGAAGAACTCAGGAAGCGTCTCACGCCGATGCAATGGCGCGTGACGCAAGAGGCCGGCACGGAGCCGCCAGGGTCGGGCGAGTACACCGACACTTCGGAGCAGGGTTCGTACGCATGCATCGTTTGCGGGGAAACCCTCTTCGAGGCGGGTGAGAAATTTCACTCGGCGTGCGGTTGGCCCTCGTTTCGCTCCAACGAGGCGAAGACGATCAGCGAGCACGAAGACCGATCCCACGGCATGGTCCGGACCGAGGTGTGCTGCCAGCGGTGCGGGGCTCACCTGGGGCACGTGTTTCCCGACGGCCCGCCCCCGACGGGGCTTCGGTACTGCATCAATTCTGCCGCGATTCGGCTTGTGCCCGAAACCAAAGGCTGAATTTCAGCAAGGACATCGGGGGGCGGCTACGCTGCCCCCATCGATGGTCGCGGGGATCCGCCCGTTTCGATCACCGGTAGCGGATGGGGCTGACCCGACGGGCCCAGCCGCGTGAGTTGACGCCTCGGGTCTTGCCAGGGGACACGATGTCCACAGCGACTGGATCCCGGGTGGTCGCACCCGTTGTCGATGCCTCCGTCGAACCGGCAGCTCGGCCCTCAAAGTCGAATCACTCTCTGGTTGGGGCGTTGCCCATCGCGGATCGTGTCGTGAACCTGACCGCGATCCTGCTTCCGTTCGTCGTGTTCATCGGTGCGGTCGTGTACGCGTGGGGCTGGGGGGTCGGTTGGCTCGAACTGAGTCTCCTGCTCGGGATGTACATCGTGACCGGGCTGGGCGTGACGGTGGGGTTCCATCGCTATTTCACCCACAAGAGCTTCGAGTGTGGGCCGACGATGCGAACGATCCTCGGGATCGCGGGGTCGATGGCGGTCGAGGGTTCGATCCTTCGCTGGGCGGCGTTCCATCGTGCGCATCACCAGCACAGCGATCACGAACTCGATCCGCACTCGCCGCACGGTCACGGTCACGGAATTCGGGGCGTTCTCCTCGGCGCGTGGCGTGCGCATGTCGGTTGGATGCTCGACACCTCCGATAAAGGTCTCGAGCGATACGTGGTGGACTTGCGGGAAGACAAGCTCGTGAAGTCACTGAGCGATCTGTTCCCGCTCTGGATGGTGATCAGCTTCGTGATTCCTGCGGTCATCGGTGGGCTCGTGAGCATGAGCTGGACTGGCGCGCTGCTCGGGCTGGTGTGGGGCGGGTTCGTCCGGGTGTTGCTTGTCCATCACATTACGTGGAGCGTGAATTCGGTGTGTCATCTTTGGGGCACCCGGGCTTACAAGAGCCACGATGAGAGCCGCAACAATGCGATTGTCGGCGTCCTGGCGTTCGGCGAGGGCTGGCACAACAACCATCACGCGTTCCCGACGTCGGCCAGGCATGGTTTGAAGTGGTGGCAGTTCGATTCGAGCTGGATCCTGATCAGGACCCTTCAACTGCTCGGGCTGGCGTGGAAGGTGCGGGTTCCCACGCCCGAACGCCTTGAGGCAAAGAAGGCTGCCTGACGCCCGCTCGCGTGGAACGTAAGACAAAGAGTCAAGTGACCCGGGTGCGCGACGCGTGCGGCCAGGACGTTTGCAGCGCTTACCGCGTGAGGACATGCGAGGGTGGGGCGTGGCGGTTCATCTGCGACGCATGCTTCCCTGAGGTGAAGGCCAACGCGAAGGCCTGTACGTACGGCGGGACTCGGACGGACCGCAAGCGGACGTAGGCGCAAAGAAAGAGCCGCCCCGGTGGGCGGCTCTGGTTGGATGAGGTTGCCGGTCAGGTGTTAGTCGACCTGCAGGAAATTCGCGTCGAGGGCCTTCTCAATGCGTTCGATGCAGTCGGCGAAGTGAGCGCTGGTGTACGGATCGAGCGAGCGGCCGTTGGCGCCCTCGATCGCGTCCTTCATCTCACGGAGTTCGTGACGGGCGAGCTGGCGGATGACCTGGCCCGAAGCGCTGCCCCAGCCGTAGCCGCGGGTGAGGTCGATCAGGCGGCTGACGTGCTCACGCTGCAGGTTGCGTCGGGTCGTCGAGATCATGGGTTCGCGAGCGGTGAAGCGACCTCGCGGCGATTCGAGCTCACTCCAAGCTTCGGTCCGGATCGTCTCTAAGAGTTCGGGGACGGTCAGGGCGTCTTCGTCGGCGGGGACGCGGACTTCGTTGTCGAGGACCCGACGCAGACGGGTCGGGTTCAGCAGGGTGGTCATCGTCGCGGCCTGGAAGCCCAAGACCTGGTCGTGGATCGGGTAATCGCGAGGGGCGGCGAAGTTTTCGTCCCACCAGGAGTCGACACCGAGCTTGGCGAGGAGTTCGGGTGTGATCCCGTACGCCTCATCGCGGAAGGTTTGCTCAAGGACGAACGCGAGCGCCTTGCGCTGGGTGTCCATGTCGGCGGGGACGATCGGGTCGGTGGCACCGGGATCACCCTTGCGGTAGTTGTTGACGTGGGCTCCACCGACCCAGTGAGCGGCGCCCATCGCGGCGCTGAACTTCGTCGAAAGGGCGCGGCCGTACGCCTCGCGGGCCTTCTGCCACGACTCGTTGTCCTCGACGATCTTGCCCTCGATCGCATCGCGCCACTTGTCGGCGAATTGGATGCGGTTCTTGGCGTGGGTGAGCGGGTCCTTGCCGAAGTCGAACACCTTGGCGAGCGGATCCGGGCTCATCGACCCTTCGTCGGAAAGGAAGGCGTGATCGGGATCGGCGGCCTTGCGGGCAACCTCGTTCGGATCATCGAACGTGTAGCCCCACTCGATCGCCCACTTGTCGTACGAGCCGATATCAAGGATGGCGTAATCGCCTTGCTCGATTTCCGGGTTGCCGTCCTCGACGACGATGTTGACCACCGGGTAGTCCATGACGGAGACAGACCAGGGAACCTCGCCCATGATGCCGCCATTCTCCGGGGTGTTGTTGATCTCTTCGTAGGTATACCGGCTGGTGCCCTTCCAGTTGTGCATGAGCCCAAGCGTGTGGCCGACTTCGTGCATCGTGACCCAGCGGAGCAGCGGTCCGATGAAGTCCTCGGGGACGCCGTCGAGCATCGTGACTTCTTCGGCCTCTTCCCCTTCGCCATCGGGTGTATGGTCACCCATGATGCCCATGTCAAACGCGGCTCGGGCCATGCCCATGTTGAGGGCCGCGAATCGCATGGACTGGCACACGGCGTGCGAGCAGGTCAGCGCGTCGTGGGCCCCTTCGAAGGTCATCGCGACGTTGGTCGCCTGCATCGTCGCGGGGACATCGCCTTCCCACGAGCGTCCTTCGCGCATCGCGGTCTTGTAGTCGATCACGTCGTTGCGGTCCGCCGGGTTCGCGAGACGGACCCGCGGGTCCCAGCTGTCGTGCTCGTCGAGGAAGGCCATCGTCTCGGCGTCAAGGCCGGCGAGGGCCATCGATGCGATCTCGGTGTCGAGCACGAGACCGGCCCATCCGCCGATGAAGCCTTCGTCGAGGACGATGTCCGCTTCGTAAATCTCACCGGTCTCCGGGTGAGCGCTCGACGGACCGATCGCGTAGCCCATGTGCGCGTTCGTCCAGCGGACGAACGAGTAGCGGATATCCTCGGGGTCGATGTCCATATAGGCGCCGGTCGTGGCGTCCTGCTGGCGGACCTCGACAGCACCCACGATTCCGACTTGCTCAAAGGCCTTGTTCCAGGCCAAGATGCCGTCGCGGACCCAGCGACGATAGCGGACCGGGGTGGTGTGCTCCATGTAGTAGACAATGGGTTCCGCTGGGGGTGACATGCGAAGCGATGGATCGCGCTTCTCAAGGTGCCAACGGTTTGCGTACCGGATGGTCTGGCTCTCGCCGTCGTTCTTCGCACGGTCCGTGTAGTCGGTGTAGAAGAAACCGACGCGGCGGTCGGCGATCCGGGGCGTGAATCCCGGGCTCTTGGGCGGCTGGCCGAGCGAGAAGTGGAGGGTCACGAGCTTGCCGTTCGCGCGAGGGACTTCGAACGCGATCTCGGCGTTGTACGGGAACACCTTCGCCTTGTCGATCGACATCAGCCGCGTTTGCATGCGGCTGCCGAAGCCCCCGAGCCAGGTGCTGGCGTTGCCGACAAGCATCTGATCGAGATCGATGACGGGGCCGCCGTTCGGACCCATTGCGAGGATGGGCATGGACATGACGACGGAGTCTGTAAATACGCGTTCGGTCGCGTTCTTTGACTCCTTGTCGCCGCTCGAGCGATAGGCCTGCTGGGGCTGGACCAGGGCGAGCGTCTTGTCGTAACGGCGCCAGTAGAGCTGGCGAACGCCCTGGCCGCCTTGCGCGTAGGGGGCGTACACACCGGCCTCGCGGTCACCGGCGGCGACGGTGGGGAGCAGGTAAAACGGCGACCGCTCCAGCTTGCGGGGCAACTCGGCGAGGGCTTGGCCGGTCTTCTCGTTGATCCAGATCTTGAGCATGCCCCCGTCACGCGATGGGGTCACCTCGGTGAAGCCGTCGGTGATCTTCTCGAGAGGCGGGAACTCGGGCTTCTGCCCTTGGGCGGCCATGGCGAAGCCGGCGACAGAAAGCAGCGCCGCAGCGAGGGAACCAGGGCGGCGACGGGAACGGGTGTTGGTGGGCATGTGGGGTCCTCTTGAGCTGCGTGTGGGTCCGCGGCGGACGGCTGTACATCTAGTTGTATCGGCTTTCACGCTGATCGCGATGCCCTGGAGGCCGATATCCGTCGTGATTCCCACGTTGCGATCTGAATTTCAATCCGTACACTACAGAAAGTCGGCGGGCGGGACGCCCAGAGGGGTGTCGTGCGCCATGTTCGGCTCAAGTTCTGGAGATGGCGTGTGACAACAGAAGGCTCAGCGGACGGGGCTGGCTCGGCGAGTGGCTCGGGTGAAGCCGACTCGGGGGCACCTGAATCTGCGGGCGTCTACGCCCAGCAGGCTTTGGGGCTGTGCCCGAATGAGCTTGACCTGATCGAACGGGCGAAGAAGGGTGACCAGGACGCGCTGACCGAGTTGCTCCGGGTCTTCGGAACGCCGGTGCGCGAGAGGCTGAAGGGGAAGATCAGCCAGCAGTGGCGGTCGAGCCTGGAAGAAGACGACGTGATGCAGGTCACGTACCTCGAGGCGTTCCAGCTCATCGATCAGTTCACGCCCAGAGGGTCGGGCTCGTTCATGGCCTGGCTCGCACAGGTTGCGGAGAACAACCTTCGCGATGCGATCCGGGGCTTGCAGGCGGCCAAGCGACCAAACCCGAAGAAACGCGTTCAGGTAACCGGAACCTCGAGCCGCGACTCCTTTGTTGCGCTCGTTGATCTGCTTGGCACCGATCACGCGACGCCCAGCCGCGTCGCGGCGATGGACGAGGCCGTGCAGTTCATCGAAGCGGCGCTGAGTCGGCTCCCGCCCGACTACGAGCGCGTTGTTCGGCTGTACGACCTTGAGGGTTTGTCGGCGGCCGAGGTCGCGGCCCAGCTCGGCCGGTCACCCGGCGCTATCTACATGCTCCGCGCGCGAGCGCACGATCGGTTGAAGAACCAACTCGGTTCGGAGTCGAAGTTCTTTAGCCAAGGGTGACGCATGGACGGTCATCCCAAGGGGCAGGTCGGGGCCGACGACTTCGAAGAGGAGCCCACCGAGTTCCTCGCTGCCTCTCCGCGCGAGCACCGACCCGAAGACGAGTTGGGCACCGCGGCGATCACTGTTCCTTCACGAGGCGGTCGTGGTCGTCCTTCGGTAGACACTACCCCAACGCCACACACCGAAGCGGCGGCCGGCGGCGATCCGGGGGCCACCCGCCGGCCCAGTGGAGGCGACGACCTCGATCTGATCATGGCGGCCCGGATGCAGTCGATGCATCGATCGGGCCCGATGGTTCGGGGGGCTCCGGGCGGAACGATCCCGGGGTACCAGATCCAACGGGAGCTTCACCGAGGCGGCCAAGGCGTTGTGTATCTCGCGACGCACGAGGGGACACGCCGACAGGTCGCGATCAAGGTGATGCTCAACGGCGGATTCGCGAGTCCCCACGACAAGGTTCGATTCGAGCGCGAGATCCAGGTGCTCGCGCAGCTCAACAACCCCAACATCGTTACGATCCACGACAGCGGGCAGGCGGGCGAGCACGCGTTCTACGTGATGGACTTTGTCTCAGGCCCCACGCTCGACGAGTACGTTGAGTCGCGTGAGCTCGCGCTGCGAGACAAGCTCGAGATCTTTGTTGTCGTGTGTCACGCGGTGAACGCGGCGCACCTTCGAGGTGTGATTCACCGCGATCTCAAGCCCAGCAATATCCGCGTCACCCCGGAGGGCTCGCCACAGGTGCTCGACTTCGGGCTCGCGAAGGTGGCCGGCGAAGGCGATATCGGTGCGACGATGCCGACCCAAATGACGCGGACCGGGCAGTTCATCGGTTCGCTTCCCTGGGCGAGCCCGGAGCAGGCGAGGGGTGATAGCTCGAAAATCGACGTCAGAACCGACGTGTATGCGCTGGGCGTGATTCTCTACCAACTGCTCTGCACAGGCCGTTTCCCGTATGACGTCGACGCGCCGATACGTGACGTCCTCGACAACATCATCGCTCGGGATCCCGATCGCCCGCGATCCGTGGATAAGCGGGTGGAGGCCGACGCGGAGGCCATCGTTCTTAAGGCTCTCGAAAAACTCCGCGAGCGGCGGTACCAATCGGCGGGCGAGTTGGCCCGTGACATCGAGCGATACCTCGCCGGCGAGGCGATCGAGGCGCGGCGATGGAACAAGCGTTACCTCGTCTTCAAGTTCATCCAACGGAACCGAGCGGCCGCGATCGCGGTGGCGCTCGGATTCGCGGCCGTGGTTGCCGGCGCCGTGCTCATCACCACGGCGATCACGACCGCAGGCCATCGGGATCGTGACAACGCGATGACGGTGAAAGGGCTGGAGCAGAGCAACACGTCTCTCATCGAAAGCAACGCGGCGCTCCGCGAAGAGAATGAGGAACTCGAGCAGGCCCTCGCGGATGAGCGTGCGGTCACCGAGGGATTGTCTGCCGAGGTGTCGACGCTCAGCGAACGTGTTCAGGAACTCGAAGTCGAGCGGCGCCAGCGGCTCGACGCGGAACTCGAGAGTCTGGGAGAGGACGGGTGAGTCACCCGTCCTGACGCCGGGGCAGCCAGAGGTAGCAAAGCATCTTCACTGAACGTGAAGCGCCAAAGATTCAGCTTTCTTGATCGGAAGCCCGCCGGATTGACTCCGGCGCGGGTATCGCAAGCGAGTGTGCGGCCGGAGGCCGCTCCGGAGTGATCAAGCCCGCTCTAGGCGGACCGAGCGGATCGGCCAATCAACTGTTCGCCGGCCTTCACCTGGCGACCGTTGGCGTAGTCCGCCCAGGGCATCGGTCGTTTCCCGGGTGGCTGGACCTCCAGCAACGCAACGCTCGTTCCGCCTGCGCACGCGGCATGACCTTGGTGGTCGAGGGTGCCCGGGGGAGCGTCAAACGGGTCACCGAGTCCGACGCGCAATAGCTTGAGCGGTTCGCCGCGATGCTCGACGGTCACGCCTGGCCAGGGTGTGAGGCCGTGAACGCGCCGTTGCGCGACTTCGGCGGATTCCGTGAAATCAATCCACCCATCGGTCTTCGCGAGCTTGCCGGCCAAGGTGACAAGCGACTCGTCCTGCTCGACGGGCTGGAGGTTTCCTCGCCCATGGTCTTCAAGAACGTCGAGAACGAGGCGAGGTCCGTCTTCGGCGAGCAGGTCGTGCAGTTCACCGATGTTGTGCATCGGATCGATGACTCGCTCGGTTTGCCCGAGGACGAGCCCTGCGTCCATGCGGTCGGCGAGGGTGATCACGGAGTTCCCGGTGGTCGTGTCACCGGCGAGGATCGCCGCGTTGATGGGGGCGGCACCGCGCCATCTTGGCAAGAGTGATGCGTGAAGGTTGATCGCGAAACGGTCCTCGAGGAGCCCGCGCCCGAGTTTCTGACCGAACGCGATGACGACCCAAGCGTCCGCGTCGTGGGCTCGGATCGCTTCGCGTTTGTCCGCTTCATTGACCCGCTCGGGTTTGAACAGCGGGGTGCCCTCGAGATGTTCTGCGGCCCACGCGCCGATTGGGGTCGGGGTTGTCTTCCCGCCGCGACCGGCTCTTCGATCGGGCTGGGTCACGACCGCGTGCACAGTGTGCTCTTTGGCAAGCGCCTTGAGCGTGGGCAATCCGAAGGCGCCGGAACCGAAGAAGACCAGGTTCATTCGTGGGCTCGTGTGTGGTTAGGGCGTCGCGGCGCCGCGTCCGGCGGGCCTCAACCACCGAGAAAGGTCCGCGTCGCGATCGATCGCTGCCAACGCGTCGGCGTCCGCGCCGGCGGCGTATCGGATGGCCGCGGCAACGAGACCCATGAAGAGCGGCTGAGGTCGGAGCGGCCGGCTGGTCAACTCGGGGTGGTACTGGGCGCCGATGAAGTATGGGTGCGTGGGCTTCGGCCCTCGGGCGCTTTCTTCTTCTCCGGCGGGCCTTTGGGCCGGGAGCTCAAGGACCTGCATGATGGGCTGGTCGGGGTGTCGCCCGGAGAAGATCAGCCCGCCCGCCTCGAGCCTTTCGATCCACGACGGGTCGACTTCGTAGCGGTGCCTGAACCGCTCCCGCACGCTCGGGGCGTCGCCGGCGAGGTAGGCCGCGAGGGACTCGGGTGTGATGACAACGTCCTGCGACCCCAGACGCATCGTGCCGCCGAGGCCCTCGATGCGTTTCTGATCGGGAAGCTCGGAGATGACCGCTGCGTCGCACATCGGGTCGAACTCGGTCGAGCTCGCGCCGGTTATGCCCAGCACGTTGCGGGCGAACTCGATCACGGCAACCTGGAACCCGAGGCAGATGCCAAGGTAGGGCGTGCCGGTCTCACGGCACCGTTTCACGCAGGCGACCTTGCCCTCGACGCCTCGCGAGCCGAAGCCGCCCGGAACGATGACTCCGTCGAGGCCGTCAAAGAGGTCGGCGGTCGTGCCGTCGGTGACGTCGGTCGTTTCGATCCAGCGCTCATCGATCTCGCAGGAGAGTTGGGCGCCGCAGTGCTCGAGAGATTTTTCGATCGAGGCGTAGGCGTCGCGGAGTTCGGCGTACTTGCCAGTGATGCCGATTGTGACCTTGTGCCGGCGAGGCGACGTAAGTTTGCGGACAAACCGGGTCCAGCGTTCGCGGGACCGATCCTCGTGGCGCACGTCGGCCCGGTCGTGCAGGCTGAGCAGGCTCATGATCTCGCGATCGAGCCCCTCGTTGCGCATCTCGTCGGGGATGGTGTAGATGCTCTCGCGGTCGTGCATCGAGAAGACACGACGCATCGGAACGTTGCTGAACATCGCGATCTTTTCCATCACCTTCGGCTGGACGCGTCGCGTCGCGCGGCAGGCGATGAGATTCGGTTGGACGCCGGCTTCCATGAGCCGCTTGACGCCGAGCTGAGCCGCCTTGGATTTCTGCTCGCCCAGGGCGTTGGGCTCGATGACGTACGTCAGGGCAACGAAGCAGCTCGCGCCCTCTCCCTCTTCGAAGGCCAACTCGCGGAGCGCTTCGATATAGAAATTGTTCTCGTAGTCGCCGACGGTACCTCCGACCTCGACGAAGACCACGTCGGCGGGTTTGGTGCCGTCGCCCCGGATCGCGAGCTCGCGGAGCTTGCGTTTCACCTCGCCGGTGACGTGGGGAATCATCTGGACATCACGGCCGAGATAAACCCCCTGACGCTCACGGTCGAGAATCTCGGAGTAGATCTGGCCGGCGGTCGTAAAGTTCCAGCGTGCAAGATCCTGGTCGAGCATGCGCTCGTAGGTGCCCAGGTCCATGTCACACTCGGTGCCGTCTTGGAGGACGAAGACTTCGCCGTGTCGGTACGGGTTGAGCGTTCCCGCGTCGATGTTGAGATAGCCCTCAAGCTTCACCGGAGCGACGACGAGGCCCTTGTCCTTCATCATCTTGGCCAGGCTCGAGGCGAAGATGCCCTTGCCAAGCCCGCTCATCACGGTCCCGACGACGAAGACGTACTTGTGGTAGCCGTGCCGATAGCCGTCGGGCACCGGGCTGTAGAACTCGGTGAGGTCCGAACTCTGACCCGCCTCGGCCAGCATCCTGGTCGCGCTGGGGCCAGCGGTGGCATCGCTGTCACCCGAACCGCGACGAGGCGATTCATCGGGCGAGCCAGATTCACGGGGTTTGACGGCTGAGGGGTGAACCGACGAACGGCCGTTCGGGGGCGGCGAACCCACGGCCGAGGGGGGCGACGTCCCTGGTGGGGCGTCGCGATTGGGCCTGTCCAGCGAGAGGGGCATGTCAGATCGTACCACAATCGCTCGGGGGCGTGCTCGCTACAGAGGGCAAGAAAGCGATCTCAGCGTGAGATCATGTCCGGGTTCGCGCTCCCCAGCGGTCGACAAACGCGGCGTACTGGTCCGGTGTGTCGATCCCATGGTGGGTCGTGGCGAGGAGGGCGACCGCGACCGTGAGGCCGTGCTCGAGCCAGCGGAGTTGTTCCAGTTTCTCGGTCTGCTCCAGGGGTGTCGGGGGAAGGGCGAGATAGGCCGCGAGGTCGGTGAGGCGGTAGGCGTACAGACCGACGTGCTTGAGCGGGGCGGCAGGCGAGGGGGTTGCCCGCTGGTGGGGGGCGTTCGCCCTGGAAAAATAGAGTGCCGGGCGGGCTTCGAAGCCCTCAGGCGCCATGCCAACGACGGCCTTGACGATGTTTGGGTCGGCCGGGTCCTCGTCCGTCGCGAACGGTGACGCGACGGTTGAGCACCTCGCACCGGGCAGCGTGAGCCCGCCAACCGCGGCGTCGATGACTTCGGGCTCGATCTCCGGCTCGTCGCCCTGGACGTTGACGATGGTGGCCTCGTCGCTGAGTCCCAGATTCCTCGCGGCCTCCGCGACCCGGCTCGTCCCGTTGTCGTGCTCGCCGGTCATGACCGCGTCGAAGCCCGATGTCCGAGTCGCCTCCACGATCTGCTCGGAGTCCGTCGCGACGACGACCCGCCCGACAGACGACGCTCGGGCGGCCTGTTGGGCCACGTGGACGACCATCGGTGTCCCGGTTTCGGCCGCGAGCGCCTTGCCGGGGAATCTGGTCGAGCCCATGCGGGCCGGGATGATCGCGGTGGCGTTGCCCATCGGTTCGGGGCTCAGCCGGCCTTGAGTTCGGCGATGAGGCCCTTGACCGCCTCGCGGCGATCGCGTATGTCCCGATAATTGAATTTCTGGATCGCGATGCCGGCCGCGAGCTTGTCGGCTTCCTCGGCCGCGTCGAGGTCGCGAGCCGACGACGCCTTGTCGGAGAGCGAACACATGAGGTAGTAGCGGAGTTCCATGCCCAGGTCGCTGTTCTGGTCGGGCATTTCGCCGAGGGCGCCTCGGAAGGTATCGATCGCGGCGTCTTCCCAGCCGCCGAGCTTGAGGAAGCTCTGGCCCATGATGTTCATGACCGCGATACGGTTTTTCGCGTCGTGCTGGGCCACCTGGAAGAGTTCGATGGCCTCCTCGAACTTGTCCTGAGCGAAGTAGCGCTTGCCGAGCTCGAACTTGATCCCGAGATCGGTCGGGTACGCCTCGACCTGGGCCTGGAGTTCCTCGACCTCGGTGCCGACCAACTCCCGTTGGTAGAGAGCGAGCTTGTTCTTCAGTTCGTCGTTGTCGGGCGCGGCCTCGACCTTGCGCTGGATCTGACGGACGCTGTTCCGGATCAGCCGAATCTTCACCTCGCCGGCCCGCTGGCGGTATCGGAACTGCCCGGTGTCCTTGAACGCCTTGCTGAAGAGCGTCATCGCACGACGCTCGTCGCCCTTTGCCGCGCGGTCGAGCAGCGCTTTGCCGTACCGGTCGATCGACGGCAAGTCGTTCGGATTCGCTTCGTACGCGGCCATCGCGTCGTTGACCAGGCGCTCCTTGACATCCTCGGTCTTGACGATCGCGTCCTGGTTCTCAAGCAGCGTCTGCTTGTCGAGGTCGCGGATGTTGTTGCGGAACCCGCCGGCGCCAGAATTCTCCTCGAACCCGCCGCGACGGATCGCGCTCTGGGCCATCATCTCCTTGAGTCGTGCGTCGAGGGGCCCGTCGGAGGGGTCGAGCTTCTTGGCCGCCTGGCCCGCCTCGAGCGCGAGCTCGAACGCGCCGGCCGCCGCGAAGACGTCGAGGAGCTTGACAAAGAAGTCTTTTTTGGGCTTGCCGACCGCGAGGTTCATCGCCGCCCGCCCGAGCAGTTCGGTCTGCTGCTGGAGCCCGAGGCCCGACGCGGCTTCGGCCGCCTTGAGGGCGACCGCCGGGTCGCTGCGCCTGACGCCCCAGTTGAGCAGGGCGATCTGGTACTTGTGGATCTTGCCGACGCCTTGGAGCGACTTGGAGATCTCTTTGGCGTTGGGCTTGCCGTTCTCGAGGAGGGTCGTCACCGAGTCGACGAAGCCCCGGAAGCCGTCCTCGCTCGACGGGTCCTGCGCGAGGCCGTTGAGCCAGAGGGTGACCGCGTAGGCGTAGTTGGTCGATTCGTGGAGGGTCTGGGCCCGGTCAAAGAAGACCTTGGCCTTCTCGGGGCTGAAGCCCCCGGAGGCCTTGTCACCGTCGCCCGACTTGTCGGCGTCGCCGTCGACTTTTTTCTTACCAAAGAGTGCCACGCTGTAGGGTCTCCGGATGGTGTACGTCCCGATCAGCATCGTATGCGAGACGGACGGTTGAGGAGTCGCGGCGCGCCCGCGACGCAGACGGGCCCCTAGCATCGGCGTATGGCGATCGAACCCGCAAACCTTCGAATCCAGATCTATCCGACCGAGATTCTGCGGGTGAAGGCCGACGAGGTCGACCCGACGCCCGAAGTCCGGGCCGTCGCCCAACGGATGATCGACCTGATGAGGGGCGCCGAGGGCATCGGCCTCGCAGCAACCCAGGCCGGATTGCCCTGGCGGATGTTCGTCGCAGAACTCCCGTCGGATCCCGAAGCGGACGCCCCCGAGGGCGTTCGGGTCGCTACCGATGGCCCTGAGGCGTATCTCAACCCGGTTATCGACACTTCAGACGGGGCCCCGACGCTGTTTGAGGAGGGCTGCCTCAGCCTCCCAGGCATCAGGGGCGAACTGCCCAGGCCGCCGACCGTCACGATGAGCTGGACCGATCTGGAAGGCCAACGGCACACCGCGTCGGCCACCGGGTTACTCGCGAGGTGCTGGCAGCACGAAATCGATCATCTCGATGGCGTGCTCATCATCGACAAGATGACCCAACTCAGTCGGACCAAAGTACGTTCCGCGGTCAAGGCGCTCGAACGCCGGTAATCGACGTCCGTCGGCGGATCAGGACGCTACACGCTTGGATGGATCGGCGTTCGGCACCGCCGACAGCAGCCGCTTGGTGTACTCGTGCTGCGGGTCGTGCAAGATTTGGTCGCGTTCGCCGATCTCGACGAGCTTGCCCTTGTACATCACGGCGATTCGCGTGCAGACGTGCTGGATGACCGCCATGTCGTGGCTGATGAAAAGGTAGCTCAGCCCCAAGTCGCGCTGCAGGTCTCCAAGCAGATTCACGATCTGGGCCTGGATCGAAACGTCGAGGGCACTCGTTGGTTCGTCACACACAATGAACTTCGGGCCCAGGGCGAGCGCCCTCGCGATGCCGATCCGCTGACGTTGGCCACCGCTGAACTCGTGCGGATAGCGATCGGCCGCGGTCTTGGGCATCCCCGCACGCTCTAGGAGTTCCTCGACCTTCGCGCGGAGCTCATCACGGCCTCGCGCGACGCCGTGGACTTCGAGCGGCTCGGCGACAATCGAGGCGATCCGCATCCGGGGGTTGAGGCTGCCGGCCGGATCTTGGAAAACGATCTGCATTTCGCGACGGAGCCGGCGGAGGCCGTCGCCGGAGGCCGCGAACACGTTTGTTCCATCGAACACCACTTTCCCGCCGGTGGCGGGTTGGAGGCGGAGCAAGGTCCGGCCGACGGTGGTCTTCCCGCTGCCCGACTCGCCGACAAGCCCGAGCGTCTCTCCCCGAGCGATGCTGAAGCTGACCCCGTCGACCGCTTTGACGTGGCCCGTGATTCGGCCCATGAGCCCCGACCGCACCGGGAAATGTGTCTGAAGGTCCGAGACATCAAGCAGGGGCGATTCAGCGACTGGTGGCGATGGATACATGGTCGGATCGTATCGGTTGGGCAGTCCTGATCGGGTGACATGCATCCAGTGCCGCGCCTTGGGGCGTCGGGAACGGCTGGGAGGCCCGGAGCCGAAGCCGAAACGAGCGGTCGGGTTGACGGAGCGTTGGCGGCGCGTACCCTTGGGGCCTCGACCGGCTCAGGGCATGCCCCCGGGTCGGCTTCGGGCACGTAGCTCAGTTGGTAGAGCACGGCATTGAAAATGCCGGTGTCGGTGGTTCGAGTCCGCCCGTGCCCATTTTGCGGTTCAAACTGCATCGCATCCACCCCGCAATCTCGTGTGTCGGCCCGAAGCGGGGATTGGCTCGATGCCATGCCGTCGACTTTCGACGCGCGGTCATCCGGTGCTGTGCGGCGATCGACGCACGTCGAAGTTGCTCTTTGGCCGCTCCGCAATGAACCTCGCTCACGCCGGCTGAGCGTCTCATCGAAGATTCGCAGGTGTACCGCGGACAATTCGCGGCCCGTTCGGTCGGCTCGTCCGGAGGCCATACAGAAAAGTCGTATGAGGTGAATGGAAACGTCGGGCGCGGCCGCGCTCAACGCCGCGTAGTTCTCCAGGGCGGTGGGCCGTCTCGCAACGCTCACTCGAACTGGAGACCACTGTGCTGAAGACGATTCCCTCTGTTGCATCCCTGCTCGCAGCCCTTGGCGCCACAAATGCCCTCGGGCAGACGATCGTCCCAGGCGACGTCGTGGTCCCCCCGGGCGGCACCCTGATTGTCTCAGACGACACGACTTATACCGGCTCGCTGACCATCGGCGCGGGCGCGCAGGTCGTCGTCGACGCTGGGTTCGAGTTGGCGATCGGGACAGGAGCGACGCTCGCGGTCAACGGGACCGAGGGCGAGCCCGTCATGTTCTTCCCGATCAACGACACGTGGGAAGGGCTGAAGCTCGAGCCCGGCTCGTCGGCCGACATCGACTATGCGATGATCGTGGACTTTCTGGTCGCCGGCATCGAGACCAACGACGCCGACGTATCGCTCAAGGGTGTGGAGATCTTTGACAGTTCGACCGCGCCGACGGCCGCGGGCATCCAAACGCGGTTTGCGGTGTTCGCGAAGAACGGCGGCAGCGTCAGCATCGACCGCAGCACGATCGGACCGATCTCGGCACTAGACGGAGCCAACGGAAGCAACGGGGGGGACGGCGGCACCAACTCAAACGGCGGATCTGGTGGCAGCGGCTCCCCGGGCGGCGACGTGACCGGCATTCACGCCGACGGGATTGACTCAATTCGCCTCACCAGCACGCTCATTTACGGACTTGAGGCCGGCAGGGGCGGCAACGGCGGACGCGGAGGGCGCGGCGGATCCGGCAGCGACGGGTCCAACGGTGGCTCGGGCGACAACGGCGCAGATGGCAGGTCGGGCCGCACCGGCGGACGCGGTGGCGATGGCGGCCGGGGCGGGGGCGTGACTGTGGCCTTCCTCGAAGGCGTCAACGAGATCACCATCGCTCAGAACATCATCGACCGGCTCTCGGGCGGCGAGCCGGGCAGCGGCAACACCGGCGGCTCCGGCGGTAGAGGCGGAGACGGCGGGGACGGCGGGGACGGCGGCACCTTCCAAGATGGCGGGGACGGCGGGGACGGAGGCAACGGAGGCCGCGGCGGCGAGGGCGGTCGAGGCGGCGTCGGTGGAACGCTCGAGATCTTCACGATCCAGTCCCCGGGCAGCGAGCCGATCATCACCAATAACACCGTTTACCAAGCCAACGCAGTCGCCGGCGGGGCGGGTGGAAACGGTGGAAACAGGGGCTTTGGAGGCACCCGTGGTGTGGGTGGCGATGGCGGTTTCTTGGCTGGTGATGGCAACAACGGAACCAGTGGCGGCAGTGGGCAGTTCGGAAGCGACGGGGTCGGGGGTGCCAACGGCGTCGCCGATGCGGTCTTCACCCAGGGGGCCGCGCCCACAGGCTTCGCTGCGAGACTTCACAACAACATCTTCTCGTTCGCAGGGCCCGGCGCCCGACGGGTCGCTCAGTCGGTCGACACCGGCATCATCGACATCACCACAAACGCCTTCAGCGGCTTCAGCACGCTTTCGATCGGGCCTGTGGTCGGTGCGTTGGCCATCGTCACCGATGCGCCGACATTCGTGGACGTTGCCAGCGGAGACTTCACGCCCGCCAGCGCGTTTCTCATTGACGCGGCCGACAACTCGTATGTCCCGGCTGCGTTGACGACGGATTTGCTCGGCAACCCCAGGTTCGCCGACGAACTCAGCACCCCCAACACCGGCATTGGCGACGAGTTCATCGTGGACTATGGAGCGATCGAGGTCGAGGGTGACTCGGCGCAGCCAAGCATTTGTCCGTCCGATCTCGCCGCGCCGTTCGGTTTGCTCGACCTGGCCGACATCGATGCGTTCATCATTGGGTTCCTTGCCGGCGACGCGGTCGCCGATCTTGTCGCTCCGTTCGGCATCGTTGACCTATCCGATCTCGATGCGTTCATCGTCAGCTATGTTGGCGGTTGCCCGTGATCAGCACGACGTGACTCAGGCATCTGACTCCGCTCGCGTCCGCTTCGCAGTGGGCGCGAGTTTTCTAGCTTCGCTCGTCATAGCGCGCGTCGGCCGACCGTCCGAGGGTTTCGGCCGGCTGCGGAGGATTTCCTGCACCGGTCGCTGCGCTCTACCCGAACGATCGTCCGTACGGGCGCAGCCGCTACGCAACGCGATGTAGCCACGAAGCACAACGCTCAATCAGCGCGTCCCTCGTCACCGGCTTCGCGAGGTAGTCGGAACAACCGACGGCAAGGCAGCGTTCGCGATCGCCCGACATCGCGTGGGCCGTCAGAGCGATGATGGGGGTCTCGACGCCCAGCATCCTTGTGAGTTCGGTTGCGGTGTAGCCGTCGAGCTCGGGCATCTGCATGTCCATCAGGATCAGGTCGAACTCGTCGGCGGTGTCCCGCACTCGATCGAACGCGAGGCGTCCGTTTTCAAGGATGGTGACCTCGGCGCCGGCTCGACGGAGATGATGCGAGATGAGGCGCTGGTTATCGGGGCCATCTTCAACAAGGAGGACGCGGCAATCGGAGAGCGGACGGGGAGTCGAGGGCGTCGGAACCGGGCCGGGCTTCTCGATCTTCGGTGGGTTCTGCGGAGCGGTGGTGGCCATGACGATTGTGAAGGTGCTTCCCTCACCCCGCGCCGATTCGACCTCAAGATGTCCACCGAGCAGGCTGACAAGCTGCGAGCTGATGCGGAGCCCGAGGCCCGAGCCGCCGAAACGCCTGGACATCGAACCGTCCGCCTGGCGGAACGCCTCGAACCTGCGGACGATGTCGAGCTGCGATCGATCCATGCCGATCCCGGTATCCGAGACCTTGATCACAAGCTGATTCGGTGATGGACGCGTTGCGCGAACCCGGACCATTCCGCTAGCCGTGAACTTCACAGCGTTCGACATCAGGTTGTGCACGACCTGGCGGAGGCGTGTTGAGTCGCTGGAGATCGGGGCAACGTCTTCGTCGATGTCGACACGGAGGTCAAGCCCCTTTGCTTCGGCGGTTTCTCGGAGCGCTACGCCTACGGACGTGATGACGTCGGCTGGATCAACGGTCAGCGATTCCACCGTCATCATGCCGGCTTCGATCTTCGAGAGATCGAGAACGTCGTTGACAAGCGCGAGAAGATGCTCGGCGTTCCTCCGGATGACCGCCGCGGCCGACGCGCCGGTGTCCTGCGCCGGCGGGGGCGGGTCAGCCTCACAGAGCACTTCCGCGTAGCCAAGGATGGCTGTCAGCGGAGTACGGATTTCGTGGCTCATGTTGGTGAGAAACTCGTTCCGGGCCTTTAGGCTGTCTTCCGCAGCCGCTTTGGCGTCAACGATGGCGGCTTCCCGTTCCGCTTGCGCCGTCACGTCGAGAGCCGTGCCTCGGAGGCCAACGATCGCGCCGCTCTCGTTGCGCCGTGCGCGACCCTCGGCGCGGATCCACCTTGCCGGGTTCGAGTCGTCCGCTGTGCGGAGCAGCAGGCTGTACGGAACGCCCGAATCGAGCGTCGCACGCTGGTGGATCGCGAGGGAACGCGCATCGTCAGGCGCGTACATATCGAGCGCGGACCGATAGTCGGGCGGACCAAGTGCCGGGTCTCGCCGGAAGAGCCGGTAGAGCTGCTTCGACCAGACGATCGTGCCCGAGTCGAGGTCAAACGTCCAACTCCCGAGTTGTCCGAGCTCCTCGGCTTTCTCGAGTTGGTGTGCGAGACGCTCGACATCGGTGAGATGGGCAAGTTTGTCGGTCGCGTCTGTCGCGGAGAGGAAAATCTGGTCGCCCTGGCGGGTCGCCGCAAGATCGATCACGGCAAATGGACCGTCGGGCGGCCCAACCCGAGCGCGACGAGTTTGAGACTCATCGGGTGCGAGGGACAGCGTCGTAACGCACTCCATCAGGTCGTCGGGGTGGACAAATTCGAGCAGACCGCGCCCAATAAGCGTTGCGCGCTGCGCTGCCATGATCTGCTCCCACCCTTTACTCACCTTCAGGATCGTCCCATCCGAGGCCAATAGCGCAAGCAGGCTCTCGGACTCAAGAAATCCCTCGAGTGCGAGCGTGTTGCCCGAGTGCTTTCCACGGTCGCGCAGCAGCGTCGCTCCGCCGAGACCCAATCCGAAGGCGGCCACGCCAACCACTGCCGCCGAAACCGGGAAGTCGAGCCAGAGGACCGCAGCGGTCATGCTGACGAGTGCGGCCATCGCAATAGCTGGCACAGCGATTTGGTGTTTCACCTGTGAACCCGACCTTGCTGTCCGTTGTTACCAGTGATTATCCAACGCACGGGTATCGCCCGAAGCGGGCCGCCGCTCTTGCCCGTCAATCTCAGAAGCCGCGGAATTCGGCGGCGGTAGCGGGTGGCTCGGCTCACCCCTCGGACAGGGTGGGGCTCTGCGTTGAGCAGAGTGACGCTGTGGTTGTACGGAGCTGGCGATCGAATTCTTGGAGTTGGCGCGGGTTTCCGGTATCGGACTGCCTCTGCCTCGACGGAGTTTACGAAGCCGAAGGTTGTTCTCCTTTGATTGCGTGCGTGATGCACGCAACGTGGGGTCGCCCGGGGCACTCGGGCGGGAGCTTCCGGGGGCTCTGTACGCATATGCAGATATCAAATTCGTCTGACCACTGCGACGATCCGTCGAGCTGGCTGAATTCAGATCGCGCCGTGGGGTATCTCCCCGACTGGGTAGGCAGCGGCAACTTCGCTCACGTCATCTCAATGATGGCGTCCGCCGGCTGCTGCGGCGTCCAGGTGCTCGATGCGAGCGGGACCGTTCGTTACGCCTGCGGGGATATCTTCGACCCCGCTCTCGGCCCCGAACGCGGCGTCGGTTCTCGGCTTGAGAGCATCTACCGACCGGAGGTGGCCCGAGAACGTCAAGAGGTCTTTGCCCAACTCGCACGCCAGCGGCCGACCAACGCGCTCCTGCTCGACATGGTGCAGGGGCGAGAGCTGTGGTGGATGTCTTCGGCGGCGTATTGCGACGACGAGCTTTGTGGACTGTTCTCGATCGGCGTTCATCCTCATCCGAGCGCGCGTCCTGCCGACGGCCCGGACGTGAAGCGGCTGCGGTTTGTCATAAGTTCTGGCCCGCTCGCTCGGCTCACGCTGGGCGAACTTGAAGTTCTGCGGCTGCTTGCGATGGGGCGCCGGCGCGAAGACATGGCGCAGGAACTTCGCCGGACGGTCAAGGCTGTAGAGCGGCGCCGGACGACACTCGGCCGGAAGCTCGAGGCGGAACACGCCGGAGAGCTGGCGATGATCGGCGTCGAAGCCGGTCTGCACCGCATGTCGCACGCAGAGCTGACGCGGTTCGCTGACGCGAATTGTGGCACGAACGCACCGATGAGTGGGATCGCCGTATCGAGCGCCTAATCTGTTCTCCACAGGCCCCCGGCGGCTCTAGGAGAACCCATGGCTACGACGCTCGGTGTCGCGACGCACGAATTTGAGAAGAAGGACCGGTGCTCGGATCTGTCCCATCGCCCGCGGGTTTTGCTCGGGAAAATGGGACTCGACGGTCACGATCGAGGCGTCAAGGTGATTGCCCGAGCGTTGCGCGATTCGGGGGCCCACGTGATCTACTCGGGGCTCTGGCAGACCCCGGCGTCGCTCGCGATCGCGGCTCGCGATGAAGACTGCGACGTGATCGCTGCGAGCATGATGTCGAACAGCCACCTCGCCTTGGGCCCGAGGCTTATCGAGAGTTTGGAGAAGGTGGGGCGTCCCGACATCCCGGTGCATATGGGAGGCATCCTCCCGCAGGAAGATATCCCCAAGCTCAAGGACCTCGGGGTTGCCGAATGCTTTACGACTGGCACAGGTCTTCTCGACGTTGTTGAAGCGGTCCGCTCGACGATTCGACCGAGGGTCCCTGAAGTTGATCGTGCGCACCCGGTGGCGCAGTTGGGGCGCGACATTTCACTCACCCACGACGATGCGCAGCGGAGGGGCGACGCGGATTTGGTGCGTCCTGCGAACGTCATCGGGATCACCGGTTCGCCCGGCGCCGGGAAGTCGACGCTCGTCGCCCAGCTTGCCGGCGAGTACACGCGGAGGGCCCAGGCTGAGCCCAGCCTGGGCCGTTGCGCGGTGATCGCGTTTGATCCCAAGAGCCCGATCACCGGCGGGGCGTTGCTCGGAGACCGCCTGCGGGTGGACTTCAACACGCTTGGTGAGTCGGTGTTCTATCGGTCGCTCGCGATCGGCGGCGAGGACTACCGGGGGCTCGACGAGATCATTGGGCTCGTTGGCGGGGCGTCATCGGGCGAGACGGGCTTCCAGACGGTTTTCGTGGAGACAGTGGGGGCCGGTCAGAACGAGACCAAGGTTCGTGAGCATGTCGATCGAACAGCTGTCGTGTTGACCCCGGGGATGGGCGACGCCGTGCAGATGGACAAGGCGGGCATCCTCGAGATCGCTGACGTGTTCGTGTGCAACAAGGCGGATCACCCCGGCGAACACGAGCTCGTGCGCGACCTCCGGGACGTGGCGGGCCGCAAGCCGATTCTCGAGACGGTTGCGACCCACGCGCAGGGGATTCCTGAGCTGCTCGACGCGCTTCTCGCGTGACGCGAGGGCGCTACAGAGCGATCAAACCTGCTCTAGCTTTCGAATTCGCCTGCACCGACCCTGAACGCCGTGACAAGGCCGAGCGGGACGAAAATGAGATCGAAGAAGCTCCACATGCCCAAGAAACCGCCCGTTTTCACGACGGCCTCGGTGATCGACGACCCGAGTTCCATCTGATCTTTGATCTCCTGGAGTTCTGCCGGCGTGAGTTGTGCGAACGCTTCGGCGCCGGCGTCGAGGAGTTCTTGCGGGTACTGGTCCGGGTACTCAGAGGCCCAGAAGTCGGTGCCGTCTTTCCAATCCAGATCGCGTCCCTCTGCCTCCCACTCCATCGCGAGGTCATCGGTCAGCATCTGTTGGATCGACGCGTCATCGATGGCAAATTCAGCCGCGATGTGCTTGTCGAAGTAGAGAGAGACCGCCCAGAACTTGCCTCCGGCGATCGATGCGACGGCCAGGATCGCGGCGACAACGCCGGACAGCGTTCCGCCCTGCCCTTGGGTCGCGATGAAGGCTCCGGCGCCGACGAGGCCACCAACGATCCAAGCGACGATGCCGACCTCCCAGCCCCAATAGAACGCGATGGCGGCCCATGCTCCGGCACCGATGGCGCCGGCGATACCGCCGCCGATTAGGGGCGGGACGAGGCCATGCAGGGTTCCGGTCGCGACGGATGCGGCTGCGTCAGCGACGCCGCCTTCCTTGCGGATGTTCTTGGACTTGGTTCTCACGGCGGTGTCTGTGGCGGTGTTGTAGCCGCAGCTCACACAGACAATTGCGTCTGCGGCCATCGCGGCTCCGCACGCGGGGCACGCGCGTCCTTGGGCCGCGGCTGGAGTGGCTTCGGGGACATCGGCGAGGAGCACGTCCATGACCCCGTCCGATTCGGGTTCGCCGACGGGTTCAAGATCGAAAGCTTCGTTGTCGATCGGCTCCGGCTGGATCGGCGCCGAGCGGTCTGATTTGCTCTTTTGGCGTGCTTCGACGCACGCTTTGCAGGCGTACTGCCCCTCAGGATTTTTGATCCGGGGGCGGTCCGAACAGTCCTCGTTGCACAAGACGCAGATCTTTGCCATGCCGAAATACTAACGGAATCCGTGAACCACGTCGACGGGAATTGCGGAACTGCGTTCACGTTTGGGGTTAGAGCGTCTTCACTGAACGGGTAGCGCCACGAATTGAGTTTTCTCGACCGGAAGCCCGCCGGATTGACTCCGGCGCGGGTTCCGCAAGCGAGTATGCGGCCGAAGGCCGCTACGGAGCGATCAAACCTGCTCTGGGTGCTCATGCTTGCGTCGTGCCATCCAGGACGGCGTCCGGGCTAACATGGAGGCCTGGCGCTGCGGCCCAGGGCAGGGAGCCGCGATTGTCAGAACACACGGATGGGAGCGACTCGGGTGGGCCTTCGATCGAGGCCGACGCGACCGAGGAGGGCGTCGTCGGCGCACGCGAAGTTGGGCACACGCCGCCGGTGCGGTCCGCGGGTCTGACGGAAGATGGGCGTTTCAAGTCCGGGCGTCTCGCTGGCCTGACGATGGGGTCGGCGATCTGGGTGCTCAGTTGGCCGGTCACGATCGAGAGCTTTCTGAACTCTGCGGTTGGTCTTACCGACACTTGGCTCGCGAGCCAGATGGGTGTTGCCGAGGCCGACGCGATCGCTGGCGCGAGCTACATCATGTGGTTTATGGGGCTGGTGATCATGGCCCTGGGCGTCGGGGCCACGGCGATGATCAGCAGAGCGGTTGGCGCGTCGCGCATGGCGGCTGCGAACGCCGTGCTGGGCCAGTGCGTCGTGCTCGCGTTGGTTCTGGGGTCGGTCGTGGGTGTCGGCGTCGCGCTGTCGGCTGGGTGGATCGCTGGGCTGCTCAACATGGGCGACGCGGCGAGCGAGGCGTTTCGGTCGTACATGTTGATTATCTCGATGGGTGTGCCCTCGGCGGCTCTTCTCTTCGTTCTCGTGGCGTGCGCACGCGGCGCGGGTGATTCGGTCAGACCTTTGCAGGCGATGGCGGTGCGGAACGTCGTGAACATCGTCGTGAGCTGGGCGCTTTCTGGCATCGACCTCACGATCGCCGACGCGGAGACCGGAGTGGCCCGGACGATTCTGGCGAACCCATTCGGGTTCGATCTCGGGATCGCGGGGATCGCCATCGGGACTGTTGCCGGGGATATTGCGGGCGCCGCGATTGTGTTCTGGATGGCGTTCCGGGGGTCGTGGGGGATCAAGGTGCTCCGGCGCCGTCTTAAACCCCACTGGGTGACGGTCAAGCGGCTCGTGAGGCTGGGCGTTCCCAACTTCCTCGAAACGTTCGGCATGTGGATCGGCAATTTCGTCGTGATCGTGTTTGTCGGCTGGATGGGCGCCGGATTGCTCGGTGCCCACATGATCGCTATCCGGATCGAGGCGTTGAGCTTTCTCCCGGGCTTCGCGATGGGGTTGGCGGCGGCGACGCTCGCGGGGCAGTATCTCGGAGCTCAGCGGCCGGACTTGGCCCGTCGTGCGATCCTCGTCTGCGCCGTTATCGCATCGGCGATCATGGGCGGGCTCGGCGTGTTGTTCATCGTGATGCCCGAGACCCTGACCGGGCTTATCAGCTCACAGGAGATCCACCTTGAACGCACGCCGGAACTGCTGGTGATCTGCGGGATCGTGCAGATCCCCTTCGCATTGAGCATCGTGATGCGTCAGGCGATGCGGGGGGCCGGTGACGTCAAGATCGCGATGGTGCTCACGTGGACCTCGACGTATCTCATCCGGCTCCCGCTGGCCTACCTGCTGAGCGGGGTCGACATCGTGCGGATGACGTACGTTGATGGCGATGTTGTGCGAGAGATCATCTTTGAGAACCCGTCCCCGTTCGATTGGGGCATCACCGGGCTCTGGATCGGGCTTTGCATCGACCTGTTGCTCCGTGGCGTGATGTTCACGGCACGGTATGTCCAGGGCGGATGGGCCAAGGTCAAGGTGTGAGCCGGTGACTCAGCCCCCGGCCGCGTCCGCGTCGGGGCTGTCCGAGTCGCCGGCAGGCGTGAGAAGATCTTCGTCCTCGGCGCGGTAGTCGAAGGTGTACCCCAGGCGTCGGGCGAGCGTGTCGAGCGAGAACGGTGAGCTTTCCGTGTCGCGTACGAACTCGGACGCCGTCTGCTGGAGCAGCCTTGCGCCGAGTGATTCGCCTTGGCTCCGGTACTGCTCGGTTGTCATCGGACGCAACGCCCTGACCTTCGCGATGACCACCGCAGGTTGTTGGGGCAGATTCACGACCACAAGCGAGTCGAACGGGTCGACGTTGTCGATGGGCGCGAACGGGTCGAGTCCGCGGGCGACTTCGATGACGGGCGCGGTGAAATCGGTGGTCTGCAGGTTCTGCGGCGCCCGGTCACCCGGTAGGGTGGCGGTCACGCGGTTCCTCTCGACGCGCAGATCGCGGACAGGCTGGGGGGCTTGGGTCGCCGCATCGACGCGGGCCTCGGCGGCGATGAAGCTCGCAACCGCGTCGAGCCCGCTTTCTGCGGCGATCGTTCTGGCCTCGCCACCCAACTCGGCGAGGCGGTCATACGCGGCCACTGCTCGGGCGTTTCGTGCCACCTGAGCGCGGACTTCGTCGAGCGAGTCGGGGGCCGACTCGGCACGGGCCGCGAGGACGGTGATGTAGTAGCGGCTGCCATCGGCCCCGGTGGCGAACGGATCGAGAATGGGAACGCCGACCTGGACCTTGAGCGTGTCCGACTCGTCGATCTCCCTGACGTAGTTGGGGAGCAACGGGACAGGGATGTTCTGGGCACCAACGCGGAACGACGCCTCACCAAGACCCGGAAGATCTGCGAGCTCGTTTCCGGTCATCCACGCACTGGTTCGTCTTTCGACGGTTGGAAGCGGAATCGTGATCCCGAGCCTTTCGCCAACCTGACGCACGACGAGGCGAGCGATGCTTTCGTAGTCCGGCCCGGCGGCGGGCCAGTCATCGGGAACCTCTAGATAGCGTCCGTCACTCTCGAGGGGCCGCATAAGTCGGAGCAGTTCGCCTCGGACCACTTGGTCGGCTTCAGCCATGATGTCGTCGGCGACCTCGGCGCGGATCTGGCGTTCGAGGTTGGCTCGGGCGGCGGCGAAGTCCTCGTCGGATCCTTCGGGATTCTCGCGCTGCCATCGTTTGCGGAGTTCGACACGGTCGACCTGGGCGACTCCCTCAAAGACGACAGGATCGAGACGCAGCCACTCGAGATGGATTCGATTGGGAAGCCGGTAGCCCAGGCCGAACGGGTTGGCTTCGGTATCGCCTGGCTGGACGTCTCCATACGTCTCGAGGTGCTCGAGCAGTTGCTGCTCGGTGGGGGCCTCGATGGCGCCGTTGAGGAAGCTGGGGGAGAGGACAAGGGCATCGGCGATCGCCGCGGCGCCTTCAGCCTGGGCCTCATCGATAAGCCTGCGATCGGAGAAACGCGGCGCCGCGGCGTACGCGGCGCGGTATCGGAACACGCCTCGGGCACGGGCGAGGAGCCGATCGAATTCGGTGGCCGGATACCGGAATCGCGTGATGACGGCTTCGCGTCTCAAGGCGAGTTGCTCGCGCATTTGATCGGGGAGTGCGAGTTGTTCCTCTTGGGTTGGGAACCGGCCCTGCTGCAGCATCGCCTGGAAAGCGAGGGTCGTGAGCTGGGTGACGAGTTCTTGTTCCCAGTCGGCGCCGTCGCCGGCTTCGCCGATCAGCCCGGCCTTGTCGGCAACGTGGGTGAGCAGGAGCCAGTGGTCGCCCTCGTACGCCGGATCGAGCCCCATGCCTTCGACGAGCCAGGGCGCGAACTCTCGAAGCGCCTGGACTTCGAAGCGTGCGCGTTCGCGGTCACCCCTCGTGACGGCGGTGCCGTCGGCGGTGAGCTCGGCGACCTTCGAGTTCGCCGGGTTGGGCGCGAGCTGCTGAAGGATCGGCTGGAGCAGGAACACGACCATGAGCAGCGAGCCGCCCACGGCGAGGATGAAGAGCTGGTACTTGCGGAGGAACTTGAGCATGGACGCCTCGGTGGCAACGGATGAAAGGGTTCTTGCCGGTGCTCATAGTAGAAAGCCCCGCCGGGATGGGCGGGGCTTTCGGGCGAGTCTGTGGTCGCGGGTCAGCCGCGGTAGAACTCGACGATGAGGTTGGTGTTGACGTCGAACGGCACCTGGTCGCTCGTCGGCAGCGCGATAATCTTGATCGTCAGCTCGCCTGGGTTGAAGTCGATCCACCCCGGGACCTCGTGCCCCGCCAAGCTCTCCATGTTTTCGCGGCAGAGCTTGTGGATCTTGGGCTTGAAGGTGATCGTGTCGCCGACGCGGAGTTGGCAGCTCGGAATGTCGGTCTTGCGTCCGTTGAGCAGGACGTGACCGTGGGCGACCATCTGGCGGGCGGCCCAGATCGTGCGGGTGACACCCGAGCGGCGGACGATGTTGTCCATGCGGCGTTCGAGGAGCTGGAGGAGAACCTCACCGGAGTTGCCGGGCTTCCGCTTCGCCTCGTCGACGTACTTGCGGAACTGCTTCTCCATCACGTGGTAGTGGTAGCGGAGCTTCTGCTTTTCCTGCAGGCGGATGCCGTAGTCGCGGAGACGACGGCCGCGGAAGCCGTGCATGCCCGGGGGGTTGAGTTGGCGCTTGGAGGTGTGCTTCGGGACGTCCTCGATGGGGGCGCCGACGCGACGAGACAGACGGACCTTGGGGCCGGTGTAGCGGGCCATTCGATTCTCCGTTCCGGGACGCAAGGTCCCATGTGCTTGTTCAGCGATCCGCAGTTGGCCCGGGCTCGGGGCTGTGGATTCGGTTTCGGGAGGCATTGAAGGGTTGCCTGGCCCGAGGGTCAAGCGCATCCGTACCTATCTGAGGACGGTCCAGTGATCGGTCGATTGGTTTTTGATAGGATATGTTCATGTGGCGCTTTGCAGTCATTGGACAAGTCACGTTCGGTTTGACGGTTCTGATCGGCGGCGGTTGCGCCTCGCGGTCCGTTGACGCAAGTTCGTCTGTCGCTTTCGATCCCGGTCCGAGCTTCGTCTCAGAGCCGGACCTCGCCGCGTCCTTTGGCGGGAGCGTTCGATCGGTGTACTACACCGAGTCGGAGGGCGAATCGTCGAGGGTGATCGTCTCGTTCGATCCCCGCGCCGACGAGGCTCGCTTCGCGTCGCTCAACGCCTTTGCGGCCTCCGTCGACTCCGCGTTTCGCGGCATCTACCCCGATCGGTTGTTGGGGATCCTCGACGTAGGCTCGACCGGCGCGTTGACCGAGGCAGAGCTCCCATTTGTCGTTCTCGCGTACTCCCAGCCGGTCCCTGCGGAGGGTGAACGGGCTTCGTCGATCTGCGACGCGGCGGCGTTGCTCATCGAGGCCCCAGATGGCTACTGGACCGTGAGCTGGAACGCGTCGCGAGGCACCCTTGCCGACAGCCAGTCGACGCTAACGGCGTTCCTCGAAGGGGCTCGGTTCGGGCGGTGAGGCGGGGCTCAGTCAGCGGAGTTCGAGACGCGGTCGTTCTGCACCTTCGATTCGACCTTTGGCGCGAACTGGGGGATGTCGTCGCCATCGACGCGTCGCGTCTGGACGCGACCGACAACGTTTTGCTCCAGGCTCACGGCATCGACGTCGGCGAACCGTTCCATCCGGGCGTGTTCCAGGCCTCGGCGCTTGGCGACGATGCGGAAATCGAAGGTGGCGTTCGATGACCCGTTCATCAGCTCGTGGACGACGAACCCATTGGCGAACTTCTCGACCCAGACGCCATTGGCGGGCCCGGTGAGTGTGACAAACACTTTGAGTGGATTGGCTTCGTCGATGACGACCGCCTCCAGGAACATCGGATCCAGGAGGATCGTCGCTTTCCCGTTGACGAGCTGGGCGGACCCTATGTCGTCGAACCAGACTTCGGTGGACTCGACGGCGTACATGAGGCGCTCCCCGAAGGTCGGGAGCGAGACGATGCCGTTCTTCGCGCCGGTGTTCCCGTTCATGGTGATCGTCGCGACGCCGTCGCCGTTGTAGAGGGTGAGGGTGTTGCTAAAGAACCGGGCCTCGATCGAGCCATCGGGCTCGTTCATCTGAAAGCGCCCGCCGGTGGTGTCTTGTCCATCGATTTCGAACGTTTGATTTCCAGAGTTGTCGAAGATCCTGATCTCGCCGCCCGTCCCAGCTCCGGTATCACGGCCGCGGAGTTGAATACCCACGTTGATCGTTGATCCGTTCCGGTTGATCACCTCGATGAGGCCGGCATCGGCTCCGTCGTCTCCGATCATCGCGACGGTCTCTTCGGAGATATCGTTCCGGGCTGAGATTCGTCCTCCCGATCCGTTTGACTCTCCGTCCAAGAAGACCGTTGATGAGCCGTCTTCGGCGCGGATCGTCGCGGTGCCCCCGCCGCCGGAATCGCTGTCGAAGAAGACGGTGCTCGTTCCGTCTTCTGCGAACATCGTGAGGGCGGAGCCCCCGCCGGCGCTCCGTCCGGTGAGCAGCAGGGTGGTGAGATCGGTCGCCGGGTCGACCATCTGAACAAATGAACCGTCGCCGTTGTCGCTGAGGAACCGCATCGTGATGCCGCCCGACTCGGTGAACGTCTCGAGCTGGGTGCCCCCGGTGGCGCTGCCGCCGATGAGGTCGAACGTCACGATCCCTGCGTCGTTCTCGACTTCGATGTTGCCGCCGAGTCGGCCTCCGGTGCTTCCGAGGTTGAGTAAGCCCGTCGCGCCGGAGCCGAGGGCGTTGACGTCGAGTTGGGCCAAAAGCAAACCCGAGTTCACGTCGATGAGATCGATGAACCCGTTGCCGTCGAGCCCTGATGCCCCGAAGTTGGCCGGGCGTGCACCTTCGGTCGATATCGAGCCCAGCTGCCCGCCGTCGGAGGATGCCGAGACGTCAAAGCCTCGGAGCGTGTCGGCAACAGGGGCCGGGGTGAGCGGCTGTCTCGGCGAAAGCGCTGCGTAGGTTGTGGTTCCGGTCGGCCTGACTTCGATTTGGAGGAAGGTGGCGAGGATGCCGGTGTCGATGCTGGACAGTTGAACATCGGGGATTGTGAACAGCCCGTCGACGACTGGGACGACGTTATGGAACGACGAAGCAACCTGGGTCCCGCCGACCGCCGCGTCGAACTGACGGACGATGAAGTCGAAGTTGCCATCCGCGGCGCCGTTTGCATCGTCGAGCCGGCCCTGATAGGTCACGGTCTGTGGGATGACGGTCTGTCCGGCGGCGCTGCTGGCGAGGAGAGCGGTGGCGAACGCTGTGAGCGTGCGGCGGAGACAACGGGGTGCTGGCATCAGGGTTCCTCTTCGTAATAGATGGGGCTGAAAGTACTTGAGCCGACCAGACTAACCCATTTTCGAGCTGAAACGCCTCGGTTTCCCCCGTGATTTCGGATTGAGCCTTGCATCGATACCTCGATTCTCTATGCTTTATGCCTAGACACGCAAGGTTGGCTCTCGGAGGCTGTCATGTCCGCAGATCTCATTCACGGCGCCCTCGACATGTTGATCCTCGAGGTGCTTTCCAAGGGGCGTGGGTATGGGTACCAGATCGCCCAGGCCGTGCTCTCTGAGTCCGGCGATCGGCTTGAGATCAAAGAGGGCAGTCTGTACCCGGCTCTGCACCGCCTCGAGCGAAAGAAGTGGGTGCAGAGCGAGTGGGGTGAGTCGCCGGAGGGGCGGCGGCGCAAGTACTACACGCTGACGGGGACGGGGGCCGCGGCTCGGAGGGAGAAGCGAGATCGCTGGACGGACTTCGCCAAGGGCGTGTCGGGCGTGCTCGGGCAGGATCTGCGTGAGGTGGCGTCGTGAGCGACGGGATCGGGCTCGACGGGCCGCCTTGGGGCGAGCCGCCCTCGGACGATCGCGATTCGCGGATGGTCTGGTCGGATATCGCGGACGAGTTGGCGGATCACCTCGCGTGCGCCGAGCGCCGCGAGACGCTGGGTGGGGCTTGTGAAACACAGGCGCGAGAACGGGCGATCGGGCGATTCGGATCGCCCCGTTCGATTGCGCTGCAGCTGTATTGGATCGCTATGAAAGACAAAGTCATCGCGTATCGGAGCATTGCAGCGGGTTCGGTCGTGGTCGCGCTCGCGGCGGTGGTCGCGGTGTTCGTGCTGGTGAATCGGCAGAACGCGACCGTTGAGCAGGTTCAGACCCTGATGGCCCAGCTCGCTGAGGCGAACGAGCGGGTGGACCCCGTCAAGTATCAGTGGGGCGAGGTTGAGGCGGACTTTGGGTCCTTACTTGACGACGCGGTTATCCGCGCGTCGATCAGCGGCCCGGTGTTCGGCGGCGAAGAGACGCGGATTCAAGGCGAGGTTGACGGCGGAAGCGTCTCGTTCGGACAGGTGCATGTCGGGAAGTACAAGCTCTCGGCGACGATCGAACGCCCGCAGCCCTGGGGACGTGTGCACCGGTCGTTCGACTTCACCCTTCATCCTGGAACGAACGAGCGGCTGGAGATCACGCCTCCTGCGGATGAGCCTTTGGTTCCGGTTCGGATGAACGTGAACTGGCCTGACGATCTGAGGGACGCCGGCCTGGTGTTGGCGTTGGACGCCGGTTCGACGTCACGCGGTTGGAGCGCCGGCGGCGCGAGGCTGCTCGTCGGACCAGATCGGATTGCGTCGGTCGAGACCTTCTATAGCCCGTCGACATCCGGCGAGACTCGGGTCCACGATCTCCAGCGCGAGTTGCACCCAAGCGGTGCACTCAGCGGGTGGTCTGACCGGGTGATGCTGCCTTCGCACCAGCAGTTTTTCATCGCGCTTCAAGGGCCCTCTGCGATCGCCTCACCCGACGTCGAAATCGGAGTTCGATCTCGCGCGGTCGGCGGGTTCTTGCCGACGGACCCGAGGATATTCGACGGATGGCGTGTCGGCTGGTCGACGAACCCGGATCGCGCCAGCCCGGACGGCGTGATCGAGTGGACGCTCGATCTTCCCGACGCCCAGTGGGATCACATCCGGCGACACTGGCGGTTTTCGACTGATCAGATCATGGAGGTCGATGTTGAATGGCCGGTTGAGTACGCCGACGCCCCGATCGCTTTCGTCGCATTGCTGAACGGTCACGATGTGCTGAGGCCATCGACAGAGGCTTCGGCGCCGACCATGCCATCGATCTGGAGTCATCCGGTGGTCGTGACATCGAGCGGCGTCGCGACGGTCGACGCGGCACGGATGTGGGAGCCTTCGCTGTGGAAGGAGACGCTCCAAAGGATGCGAGAGCCGGAGCACCGATCTGCCGTGCACTCATCGTTTGAGACTCGATCGGTGACACTCCGCCTTCTTGGGGAGATCCGCCTCGATGATGAAGGGGAACCGACCCCGGGCTCCCGATTCACCCGGATCAACATCGCTGGGTCGGGTGACCGAACGGTGTTTCAGGTGAGGTTTCCTCAGCTGATCGAGGAGTTGATCGGGAACGCGGCGCGTGGGCAAACGCCCGGTCCGGGCTGAGTCTGACGCGTTGGGCTTGACGGCTCTACGCTCGTAACGATGACGCTGCCCCGCCCGACGCCCTTGACTGTCCACGCCACCGACCCCGACGCGCCCAAGGAAAAATGCGGCGTCGTCGGCGTCTGGGCCCATCCCGATGCTGTCGAGCGTGCGTACCTCGGGCTCTACGCCCAGCAGCACCGAGGCCAGGAAGCGGCGGGGATCGCGGTCAGCAACGGGCAGGCGATCCGCGGACACCTGGGCATGGGGCTCGTCTCAGAGGTCTTCACGCGGCCGGTGCTGCATGAGTTGCGCGAGGCCCGCAAGTCGGCTGATTCCGGTGACGACCACGCGAGGGGCGGGGGGGCGATCGGCCACAACCGGTACTCGACCGCCGGTGGATCGAGGCCCCAGAACGCGCAGCCGATCATTGAGTCGTTGATCGCTGGTGGGGCATCGGGGTGGAACGAGACCCAGGTCGCGGTCGCCCATAATGGGAACCTGATCAACGCCGCGGCCCTGCGGCATGAGTTCGCGGAGCGCGGACACCTCTTCCACACGACGAGCGACACCGAAGTGATGGTGCACCTGATCGCCAGCCCCGAGCAGCGCGATCAGGCGGACCCCCTCGCGGCCACCCTGAGGCGACTGCAGGGCGCGTTCAGCGTGCTCTTCATGTTCCCGGATCGGATCGAGGCGGCCAGAGACCCCTGGGGCTGGCGGCCCCTCGTGCTCGGGAGGCTGGAAGACGGCTCGGACTGCGTCGCGAGCGAGACGGTGGCGCTCGAGGTGATGGGGGCGACACTCGTCAGGGAAGTCGAGCCTGGGGAGATCGTGACGCTCGACCATCGGGGCGTGACGTCACGCCGCTACGCAGAGCCGTCGAAACAGTTGGCCCAGTGCGTCTTCGAGCACGTGTACTTCGCGAGCCCGGCGAGCCAGGTCTTCGGGCAGTCGGTGCAGATCGCTCGCGAGCGGATGGGGGCGGCGCTCGCGAAGGAATCGTCCGTTGAGGCCGATTACGTGATGCCCATGCCTGACTCGGGGCGCAGCGCCGCGAACGGGTACGCGAGAGCGTCGGGCATCCCGTACCGCGAGGGGATCGTGCCCAACCGGTACGTCGGGAGAACGTTCATCAAGCCGACACAGGACCAGAGGCGGGCCGCGGTTCGGCTGAAGCTCAACGTAATTAGCGAGATCGTGAAGGGTAAGAAGCTGATCGTGGTCGACGACTCGATTGTTCGAGGCACGACGACACGCGAGAAGATGCGTCAGATCCGAGACGCGGGCGCCGAAGAGATCCACGTGCGGATCTCGTGCCCGCCGATCCGCAACCCCTGCTACTTCGGGGTCGACTTCGCGACGCGCGAGCAACTCATCGCGTACAACCGCGAGGTGGAGCAGATCCGCGATTTCCTGGGCGTGGATTCGCTGGCGTTCCTGAGCCTTGACGGGCTGCTGAGTTGCATGGATCGCTCGGGCGATGACTACTGCACCGCCTGCTTCAGCGGGAATTACCGGATAGACGTCGAGCATGCCCAGACAGGCGTCGTTGTGGGTGATGGGCAGGTGGGGATGTTCTGATGCCAGAGCCGAACGAAGGGTGGAGAGACTTCGTGACCGCGGTGCTTTGCGTGTTCGTCCTCCTCGCGACCCTGGCCGCGCCTTTGGCGGTGGTGTACTTCGGCTGGCATCACTATGGAAAGAACTCGGGCGGCGGGATTCTTCTCCTCGCCCCTTTCGGTCTCGTGGTCGCGGTGGTATCCGTCCCGGTGACCTTCATGATCTCAGGGGGCCTCGCGTTGATCGTGCGATGGCTCGCGCTTCGATTTCTGCCCGATGGCCCGGGGCTCCGCCCGCACCAAGGGCAGTTGATCCGATTCTTTCGGGTGCGAGATCATCGTGGCCAACACGTCGAGGTTCGGCCTCGGAATAAGCCGGCCCCGTTTGTTTCGGCGGCTGTGAAGAAGACAAACGCAGACTTCCGACGGAATTGCGAGGTCGGACTCACCCTGCTGCTGGTTGTGCTGATTGGCTGGATCGTGTTCAACACGTGGTACGTGAACACGTTTGCAAAGAACCTGCTGCTGGTTCCTCTGTGGACGCAATTCATTGTTTTAGGGCTTGTTGGAGTGATCGGTGGAGCTGTGGTCTTGGCCCGCCACGACCGAAAGACGGTGGCGTCGGGCGTGTGCCCGGTTTGCTGGCATGACCTCAAACGCCCCCGGGCAGACGAGGATCACGCGATATGCCTCGGGTGTGGCGCTCGTTGGGTAAGCCCGGCGGCCCGGGTGAGTTCGTCCTAGGTTCATCGCCGACATCCGGCATCCGACATCCGCCGACGTTGGCCAACGCCAGGCCTTATCATGTTGCGATAGGCAGTTGGGATGCTCTCATCGGTACCCTCACTGCGTGAAGAGTTCGATCGGACGGGGCGCGGGAGCCGTCATGTGTCACGTTCCAACCCAAGAGTCTCAGTACTTCTTCATCCCTCGCACCAGAGAGATTCGCGGGTCGATGAAGCGCACCGGGGCATTGAGGACGACCGGGGTATACGACACAAGAAGCGACTCAACTACGGCTGGGCGGCGACCACACTTTGGGTGGTTTCGGGGGCCACGGTTGTTCTGGGTGCTTTCCTGCTTGTGATCATCCTCGGTTTCGGTTCCCTATGGTGAAATATCTTGTTGGCGGTGGCGGGTGCGGGTATCGGGCTCCTGTCTTCGCGTGTTATTGTCGGGATGGTTCCTGCGTATTTCCTCGCCTACTGGTTGGCGAGACGACACCGAGTTCGCCACCTCCAGTACGTTGTATGCGGGTACCAGCTTCACGAACGCGCTGCAGAAAGTGACGGATGCGTCGTTTGCCCGGAGTGCGGGGCGGCTTGGAAGCTACCGATGGCTGACGTCTCCGCGTAGTCTTTCGCTCCGGAGGAGTCGGCGATCGCCGGTGGCTCCTCGGTCGATGGGGAGCCCGATGCGCGACGATCGTGGGCAAAAGGTGTTTCTCCGGGCGAGGGGGCCGATCGTTCCCGCGAGGGTGAACAGGCGTCCGACAGTCGTCGTGTGGATCCCGGCGCGGGTCGACGTGTTGGTGGTGTTGGCAGCGATCGCCATTACGCTTGGCTTCGTGGTTCAATCGTCGGCTTTGCCGCAGGCCTGGCACGTGCTGGCACGCGTAGTAGGCTCGTTGATCATCGTGTTGTTCGGTGTGAGCTTTGTCTTCCGGATTGTGGCGGAGGTCATCGCGATGCGTGATGCATCACGCCCGAGCGCCGAGACAGCCCGGGGGCGGTTCGCGGGTTCGCGGCTTGACGACCGCCTGTGTGGTGGGTGCGGGTATCCGCTCGACGGGTTGTCACTGGGGGAAGACGGCTGTGTCGTGTGTCCGGAATGTGGAGCTGCGTGGAACGTGTCGGGTGACTCGTCGTCTCAGCGCCCCGCAAGTTCCTAGCGTGTGCCTATGACGACGCTCCGACTTGCGCATTCGCCCGATTCCGACGACCTGGTGATGTGGTGGCCCCTCACAGGCATGCGGGGCCCCGATGGCGAACGGGTTCCGGGCGAGCTCGGATCGCCTCGGATCGATACCGAGGGTCTCGAGTTCGAGCTCGTCGCGGAGGACGTTCAGGCGCTCAACGCGATGGTGTCGGCGACCGATGGAGGCGAACTGGACATCACGGCGATCTCCGCGGCGACGTACCCATCGGTGAAGGATCGGTTCGCGATCACGAGTTGTGGCGGTAGTTTCGGGGAGGGCTACGGCCCGAAGGTGGTGGTGGCCGAGGCGTCGGCGCTCCGGACTCTCGACGATCTCCGTGGGAAGGTGATCGCTGTTCCCGGGCTCGGGACGAGCGCGTTTTTGACACTTTCCATGGCGCTCGGTGCCACGCCCGATGCGTCGGCATTCGAAGCCAAGCCGATGCTCTTCAGTGACGTTCCCGGTGCGGTGACGTCCGGAGCAGCAGACGCGGGGCTGCTCATCCATGAAGCGCAGCTGACGTTTGCTGAGCTTGGGTTGAGGGCGGTGGTGGACCTCGGGCAGTGGTGGGATGGGCACGCCGGCATGCCACTTCCGCTCGGGCTGAATGTCATCCGGCGCGATCTGGACGAACGCGTGGACGGGGGGATGGCCAAGGTTTCGCGCGTTCTCTCTCGGAGCGTGGGGTACGCAACGTCGCACGCGGAGGAGAGCCAGGCGTACCTGCAGTTGCACGCGGATGATCGCCCGGAATGGAAAGACCCGGCGCTGGTCGAGAAATACCTGGGGATGTACGTGAGCCGGATGAGTCTCGAAATGGGCGTGCGGGGAGAGGAATCGCTGCGGCGATTCTTGGGTGAGGGATTCGAGCGAGGACTATGCGGGGATCCGGGCGGCGTGGACGTGGTGTAGTCGCACCCGGCCTTGAGAAACCGTGTTTGTTTCGTAGCGCCCACTTGGGATCACGGTTCGTTTGGTCGAAAGCGACGAAGAACGAGCCCGCAGCGCGAGTAAGGGATCTCCTCCGCCTCCATTTCTACGGCCCCTTGGTTTCTCGTGCGCAATCGAGCAACGAAGGGCCCGCGAGGCAAGGAAGAACGCTCCGCTCGGGAGGTGCCTTGCTCGCGCTGCGGGCTCGTTGACATCGCAACGCCTTCGGACAAAGTACGTCACCGCGCTACGGGTTCATTTCGGCTGATCTACGCGACTGCTTTTAGGCGTACATGTCGATCTTGAGTTCGCCGGTCGCCGCTCGGATGGCCGAAGCGTTGCTGGTGCGCCGGTTGGCGTCTGAGGTCGATGTTGTCGTAGTCGGCGTCGCTGGCGCCGTTTCGTCTGAAGCCTGTGCCTCGGCGAGTTCCTGGCGTGCCTTGGATTCCATCGAGCTCGCCTCGGCCGCGACGCGTTGGTCCGTGGAACTGGGCTCGGCTGGGGCGAGGGCGGCGCGGCGGATCTGCTGGGCCTTGGCGATCGTTTCCTCGGGCGTGTTGCCCTCGGAGGTGTCGATGTTCACTCGTCCCGCGACGGCGTACTCCTTGCCGTCGGGGCCGGTCTTGTACTCGTAGAACGGTCCGCCGCGGAAGAGGGCCCCGGCGGCGGAAACGTGGGCCTGTTCGTGGGTGCGGACCTCGGTATCACGGGCCTGGAGTTTCGTGACTTCGGCCTGCTCGTCGTCGGACAGTTGATCGGTCTTGCTCGAGAGGGTGACCGAGTCGCCGTCGGCGTTGGTTTGGTACGCGGTGCCGGTGCGGGGGGCCTCGTTGCGCCGTCCGGGCTGGGAGGGCTGCGTTTCCTGGGGCCGCTCGGTCGGGCTCCTTCGTTCGGTTGGTCGGACGTCGGCGGGCGGGGTGACCGGGCGAACAGTGATCACGCGGCGTCCCGGTGCCGAACCGTACCCAGACCCGGCGCCCGGGCTGTTGGCAAAGCCTGAGAGCGGGTTGGTCGCAGTGATCGTCAAGGGCGCAGGTTCTCCTATCGGGGTATCGGGTGACCTTGCGCCCGGCTTGAGGCGATAACCGGTGGGGACGTCAGTTTGTAGGGGCGACGACGCGGAATCCGGCGATCAGGGTCCAACCCGAGACCTCGCAGCCCAGTTCGCGGGTCCACTCAGCGACCTTGGAACTGCTCTGGTTGAAGAGCCAGTAGCCTTCGTCGACCTTGACGAAGTCGAGGCCGAAGCCGGGGTTGTTGATCTCTGTTTCGACGTGGGCGTCGTAGAGATCGGACAGACGCCGCTCAAGGGCCGCGACATCGGCGCGTTCCACGTCGAGTGGATGCAGGGCTTCGGCATAGATCCACCCGGTCGGATCGCTCGGGTAGACGCGTTTCGAGAGTGTCCCGGGCGTTGGGATGAGCAGCACGAACGGGGCATAGAGCGGGAAGTCGTTGCCCTTGGCGTAGAACTCCCAATCGCCGAAGCCGAACTCGATGAATCGGCCATCGTCGGTCGGGAGAAGAAGCTTCGACGTGTTCCCGAGATCAGCGATGTAGACCGTTGTTGGTCTGTCGACGTTGAGCGGCGGAGTGATCGTGTAGCGACCGCAGCCGGGGAACAAAAGAAGTAGGGAGTATGCTGCCGACCATCGCGCCACAACGCAAGATTACACAAAGAGCGGTTGATGGGTTTGTCACTTCAGATCGGGCGCCCGAGCGGCGTCTTGAGCTACGACGCGGCGCCGCACTACAGGGGCGCTCATCGAACGTTTCGCGGCCGACCTCCCGTCGGGGGTGGGCGGTGACGAAGCCGAGTACACGTCGGAGATAGGGTGGTCATTGTGATCGGCGATGCACGCTTTCGCGAACGAGCAATCGGGCTGGTCGGGCAGATGATGACACTGGAACCGGATTTCGTTGATCGCGTGCTCTCTTTCATGCCGAGCGCACGGCGAAAGACGCTCATCAGCTTGGGGACGATCCTCGGGCTGGTCGGTGTGTGCGGCCTCGCCGCGATTGTGGTTGTGAAGGTGCGTGCTGCGATCGATCTGTCTTTGCAACACTCTGGTCGAATCGCGTCGTACCACCTCGTCTGCGTTCGGCTCGCGGAAATCATCGAGACCGGGGACGCGTGGCCCGATTCCATGTCGGAGGTCGAGCGGTCGCTGGTGGCGATCCGAGGCGAGCTTCCGTATCCGATCGACGAGGTTATCCAACTGACACCGCGTGCGGAGGTTCGCCCCGGTGCGTCTGTATGTGAGCCCGAGTTTTCGGTTATTTTGCTGAATGGAAACTGTGACGACTTGACCTTCTATGGCGGGGAACACCTCGCCGAGGTCCTAAGAGCACACCCCGAGTACTTCGTGGACGGTTCTTGAGTCCGTCCTAACCTACGCGTTGAAGTACTTCGCCTCCGGGTGGTGCACCACGATAGCCGACGTGCTCTGCTCCGGGTCGATCTGCCAGTTCTCGGTCAGTTGACAGCCGATCCGCGTGGGGTCGATGAGCTTCCAGATGCGATCTTGGTCGGACATGTCGGGGCAGGCGGGGTAGCCCGGGCTGTAGCGGCTGCCCCGGTACTTCTGCTGGAACAGCTCTGCGATCTTCGGGCTGTCGTCGGCGTCGATGCCCAGTTCCTGACGCATTCGCTTGTGCCAAAGCTCCGCGAGCCCCTCCGCCGATTCGACGCCCATGCCGTGCATGTAGAGGTACTCCTGGTAGTCGTCGGCCTCGAAGAGAGTCTTGCAGACTTCGGACACCCGCTGGCCCATGGTGACGCAGCTCAAGCCGAGGACGTCTTTGCGCCCGAGTTCCCTGCACTCGTCCTCGTCGCGGAAGAAGTCGGCGATGCACAAACGGCGTCCCCCGTCTTCGCCCTTCGGCATCTGACGGGGAAACATGAAGCGCTCGATCTCGCGTTCGTGGTCCACAGCGTCAAAGATCACGACATCGTCGCCATCGGAGTGAACGGGGTAGTACCCGTAGACGAGCTTGGGTTCGAGGATCTGCTCGCTGACGCAGTGCTCGCGGAGGCGGTCGAAGATCGGTTGGGCCTTGTCTTGGAGTTCTTGTTCAAACTCGGCCTTGGTCCGGTCGCCCCGCTTGAACTGCCACTGCGTGCGGAAGAGCGCGACCGGGTTGACGTGCGCGAAGATCGGCTCCATTGGGAGCCCTTCGACCACGCGCGACCCGAAGAACGGGGCAACCGGGACCTCGATGTCGCGGCTCACCTTCGAGCGGACGCGTTCGGTCACGGCGGCTGGTGCCGTTCCGTTGCCCTTGGCGGCTTCGAAGCGGTTCTGGCGGCGTCCTTGCTCAGCGCGCGACTCGCCGATTTTCTTCTCGGCGTCGGAGCGCTTGGTCTGGCGCTCGTCGATCTCGCCGTTGAGCGTGTCGAGCTTGTCGCCGATGATGTGGTCCATGATGCGGAGCCCGTCGAAGGCGTCCTTGCCGTAGAGCAGGCAGCCCTCGTACTGGTTTCGCAGGTAGCCCTCGGCGTACGAGCGGGCGAGGGCGGCGCCCCCGAGAATGAGCGGCGGGGTCTCGCCCCTCGCGTTCATCTCTTTGATGTTGTCTTCCATCACGTTGACCGACTTGACGAGCAGACCCGATAGCCCGATCGCGTTGGGCTTGTGCTCGTCGTAGGCCTTCATGATGTCGTCGATCGTCTGCTTGATGCCGATGTTGTGGACGGTGTAGCCATTGTTGGTCAGGATGATGTCGACGAGGTTCTTGCCGATATCGTGAACGTCGCCCTTGACCGTCGCGAGGACGATCGAGCCCTTGGTCTGGCCCTCGGTCCTTTCCATGTGGGGCTCGAGATGGGCGACCGCTTTCTTCATGACCTCCGCGGACTGGAGGACGAACGGGAGCTGCATCTGGCCCGAGCCGAAGAGCTCGCCGACGGTCTTCATGCCGTCGAGCAGGTGCTCATTGACGATGTCGAGGGGCGGGTACTTGGCGAGGGCTTCGTCCAAGACCTCGTGGAGCCCTTCCTTCTCGCCATCGATGATGTGGGCCCGGAGTTTCTCTTCGAGCGTGAGGTTCTTGACTTCTTTCTTCGCGCCGGCGACGCCCTCGACGTCCTTGAACAGGTCGATGATCCGGGCCAGCGGGTCGAAGCTCTCGTCGGTGATGCCCTCGGGCAGACCGGTTCCCCCGTTGCTCTCGGCGCGTCGGTCGTAGATGAGATCGAGGGCCGCCTTCTTGTGCTCTTCGTCGATCTTGTTGAGCGGGAGGATCTTGCTGGCGTGCACGATCGCGCTGGTCATGCCGACGCTCACGAGCTCGTGCAGGAAGACTGAGTTGATCACGACGCGTGCCGCCGGCTTGAGCCCGAACGACACGTTCGAGAGCCCGCACGTGATCTGGACATCGGGGAACTTCTCCGCTATACGCTTCGTCCCCTCCACAAGCTCGAGCGCGCTGCGACGGTCGGTGTCCATACCGGTCGAGATGGGCAGCACGAGTGGGTCGATGAAGATGTCGCGGACGTCAAGGCCGTGCAGGGTCGTCGCCCGGTCGATCGCTCGCTCGGTGATCGTGAGCTTGCGGTCGGCGGTCCGGGCCATCGCGGCCTCGGGGTCTTCATCGATGGTGCCGATGACCAGGCCGGCGTTGTAGGTCTTGGCAAGCTCACAGATCTCGTCGAACTTCTCTTTCCCGTCCTCGAAGTTGCCCGAGTTGATGACGCACTTACCAGCCGCGTGGCCCAGGCCCGCCTCTATCGTCGCGACCTGCGTCGAGTCGATCATCAGCGGGGCGTCAACCTGGCGAACGAGGCGTTTGATGACCTCTGCCATATCCCGGGCGTTGTCTCGGCCCGCGTAGTCGACGTTGATGTCGAGCATGTGCGAGCCTTCGCGCGTCTGCTCCTTCGCGAGGCTGACGATCGAGTCCCAGTCCTCCTCTTCGAGCAGACGCTTGAACTTCCGCGAGCCCGAGGCGTTGCATCGCTCGCCGACGATGAGGAACGAGTTGTCCTGGCGGTGGGGGACGGGCGAGTAAAGGCTGGTCGAGCTCGGGACCCACTCTCTCGTTTCGGTCACCGTTGGCTTGAGGCCTTCCGCCGTTTCGACGATCGCCTTGATGTGCGCCGGGGTCGTTCCGCAGCAACCGCCGACGACGCCGACGCCGTGGGTGGTGATGAACTTCGCGAGCGCGTCGGCGAGCGGCTCGGGGCCGAGGGGGTACTCGGTCCGTCCGTCGACGAGGGCGGGAAGGCCGGCGTTGGGCACGCACGAGACCGCCCGTTTCGTCGGGGACGCCCAGGTCTGCCCGAGGTGCTTGACGTACTCGCCCATCTCGGTAGGCCCGGTCGCACAGTTCAGACCGAGACTCGAGATCGGGTAGTGCCGCAGTGCCGCGGACGCGGCCTCGATCGAACTGCCGACCAGCATCGTGCCCGTCTGCTCGATCGTGATGCTCACCATCAGCGGGATGTCATCGACCGTCTTGCCGGCGTCGTCCAACGCGGCCATCGCGGCGTTGAGGGCACATTTGACCTGCAAGAGGTCCTGACACGTCTCGATGAGGAATGCGTCGACGCCGCCGGCGATCAGCCCCCGCATGGCTTCGCGGTAGCTCTCGAGCATCGTGGACCAGTCGATCTGGCCGAGCGTCATGAGCTTGGTGCCCGGGCCCATCGAGCCGAGGACGTATCGGGGCTTGTCTTTGGTTGAGTGTTTGTCCGCGGCGGCTCGCGCGATCTCAGCGGCCTTCTTGTTCAGCTCGAACGTCTCGCCCTGGAGGTCGAACTCGCTGAGCACGTGGCTCGGGCCGCCGAAGCTGTTGGTCTCGACCGCGTCGGCCCCGACCTCGAAGAAGCTCTCGTGGATTTCCTGAACGATGTCGGGGCGAGAGCGTGAGAGCACGTCGGTGCAGTTCTCGCAGCCGCAGTAGTCGCCGTGGACAGTGAGATCGTAGTTGTAGGTGCTCGTTCCCATCGCGCCGTCGATGACGAGGACGCGCTTGGCGAGGTGGTCGAGGAGCCAGTTGCCCATGGGCACGCATCCTTTCGCGTCGGGCCGCTGAGAATCCATCCGTTTATGCGGATGAACGGATTAAAGGCAGGGTCTTGATCCGAAACAACTCCAAAAAACAACCCGCCGGGCGGCGGGTCATTCAAAGAATCGGAGGATGATTTGGTTTAGCGGCGGCTGCCGGGCTTCTTGGGCTGAGTCTTCTTCTTGCCCTTGAAGTAGTCGCCGGCAAACTTGCGCTGGAACTTCTCGACGCGGCCCGCGGCGTCAACGAACGCGGCCTTACCGGTGAAGAACGGGTGCGAGCCCGACCAGACTTCGACGTGAAGCTCGGGAACGGTGGCCCCGACGGTCATGACGACCTCGCCGTTGTGGTAGACCTTGCACGACGGGTAGTACGTCGGGTGGGTGTCGCTCTTCATCGTTGCGTCTCCGAAATCCCGGCTGTCTGTCTCGGGCCCCAACGATAGGCCCCCGATGCCCTTCCGCCAAGGGGGGCCAGCGGGCATCAGGGTTCTCGGTCGTCCTCAGCGGCGTGACCGGGCCCGAAGGCTGAGACCCAGGATTGGGGCCTCAGATGTCTGCGGGGGCCAACGGCCCCGAGCACCCAGTGGCCCGGCGACACCGGCACCTGGTCCTACCAACTCAACCCGGATTCGCTGACCGAACGACCCGACCGGTCTCCCGAACGCCCCGAACTTCTCGATCTTTGTCGCGGCTGGGAACTTCGACGCTGTCTCGAACAACGACGGCGGCAACTGGCTGCCGACCGTCGTCGGTCTCGACGTTGAGGCCCGCAACAACCTTGTGACGGACTTCTTCACGATCGACACCAACATCGTCAGCACGCTCATGGAAGCCTCGCCGGGCATCGTCCCGGACGGCACCCCGCTCGACCTCGACGACTGCCCGGAGTTACCGCGTAACGAGGCTGATATCGCCGCGCCGTTCGGTATCCTCGACCTGAGCGACATCGACGCGTTCATCCTCGCGTTCGGCTCGGGTGACGCCGCCGCCGACATCGCCGCCCCGTTCGGCGTGATCGACCTGAGCGATATCGACGCGTTCATCCTCGCGTTCTTCGCCGGCTGTCCGTAATCCGGGTGTCCGACGACAACGGATCTGACTGACAGAGAACCCCGTCGGCCAACGCCGGCGGGGTTTCGTTTTGGGATGATCTCCCGGAGAGGAGCAGCCGGTGCCTCCGAAGCCGCTCATGAAGCGAAAGCCGGCCTGTGGACACGCTCTCGAATGATCTCGCCGTCCGGGTGAACCCCCTTAATGGTCACGCGGTCCGGGCTGAAGGCGACTTCGTCCTCGTTTGGCTCCATCACGCGGTGCGCGACCACGACAACCCCGCTCTCGACGTGGCGGCCGAGCTCTCAAATCGGATAGGCAAGCCTGCTTTGATTTACCAAGGGCTTGGCGGAGGCCATCGGTTCAACTCGGACCGGCACCACGTCTTCATCCTTGAAGGAGCGCGGGACCTCGCGCGAGGGCTCGCTCGTCGGGGGCTTTCCTATGTGTTCTGGCTCCCAGAGGACCCGGATACGCCGTCACCCCTCCGCGGACTGGCTGCCCGTGCGTGCTGCGTGGTCACAGAAGACTTCCCTTCGCCGCCATTCCCGCAGTGGGCCCGAGCCCACGCGAAGCGATGCCCGAGTGCGATGCTTGCCGTGGATTCTTCGTGCTTGATGCCGATGCGAACGCTTGGGAAGCCGATCGACCGGGCGTTCAAGTTTCGCGACAAGGCGAAGGCTCACTGGCAAGGCCCGCTCCGAGAGCCCTGGGTCGACGTTGAGGCGGAGCAGAATCCGTTCGATCTCAAGGTGGCGGACGTCGGTTTTGAACCGGTTGATTTCGAGTCACTCGACATCGTCAAAGCCACGGCCCGATGTCACGTCGACCACGGCATCGCCCCGGTGCCGCATCTTCGAGGCGGGTCCGTCTCCGGATACGAACGTTGGGAGGCCTTCAAGCGAGACGGGCTTCGCGCATATGACCGACGGCGGAACAACGCCGCGGACCTCGAGGGCGTGAGCGGGCTCTCTCCCTACCTCCATCACGGTCACGTCTCTCCGTTCCGCATTGCTCGGGAGGCGTACGAGATCGAGGGCAAGGGAGCGGCGAAGTTTTTGGATGAACTCCTTGTGTGGCGCGAGATGTCGTACTCATTCTGCGCTCACACGGATCCGGACAGGTTGGAGACGTTGGGCGTGCTCCCCGCGTGGGCCCAGGAGACCCTCCGAGACCACGAGCGCGACGATCGGCAGCGGTTGACCTGGGAGCGACTTTCGCGAGCGAAGACCGGTGATGGGCTTTGGGACGCAGCGCAGTCGTCGCTTATCCGAAACGGAGAACTCCACAACAACCTCCGCATGACGTGGGGGAAGATGGTGCCGCGTTGGGTCCGGACAGCGGACGACGCGTTGCGCATGCTCATCGATCTCAATCATCGGTTTGCTCTCGATGGGAACAACCCAAACTCGTACGGCGGCCTGCTCTGGTGTCTCGGGGGCTTTGATCGTCCCTTCCAGCCCGAAGGAGAGGTCCTCGGATCGGTTCGTTCTCGTACGACGAACGTTCACGCCGAGCGGCTCGATTCGGTTCGCTTCCGAAGCGCCGTACGACGCCGATCTGGTGTGAAGAACATCGTGGTACACGTGCTTGGCGCCGGCTTTGGTGGCCTTGCGTGCGCCAGGACACTCTACGACCACGGCGTAGATGTCATTGTTGTTGATACGGGGCGGCGCGATGTCGAACACCCGTTTGACGTGACCGACCCTCGATTTGACCGGTTCGTTCGATCGTGGATCGACGAAGGCATCTGCGAACGGGATGAAGCGAACGGGGGCGTGACGCCTCGGGGAACTCGACTCCTCGATCACCTACGAGAGGACTTGAGAGTGGTCTCCCAACGAGAGCGGCTCAGGACTCCGGCTGTTCTGGTGGTGGCAGACGAATCGGAGATCACCGACGAGCAAACGACGCGACCGATCTTCCAGATTGCGGCTCATGCCGGGCGCCTCGGGGTAGAGCGCGAGTTTCTCGGGGGTGTAGCTGTCGCCGGTCGGGTGCTGGCGTGTCGGAAACGCATCGAAGCCATCAGCGAGCCGTCGCTCTTCGGTGGAGCGAACGAGTAGTGCATTTCGCGGGGGCCGAGGTCGTTTGGTTCAAGCGTGACCTTCGCGTTCGTGATCATCGTCCACTCTTGAACGCGTCCCGATCAGGGCGTCCGATCGTCTGCTTGTATGTTGACGAGCCAGAGCTACTGCACAGCGATGAGTGGGACGAGCGGCACTCTACCTTCATCAAAAGACCTTTTGAGGGCTCGCGCTGCCACCGCTATCAACACGGTCAGGATCTGCAACCCGAACAAGCAATAGCAAGGATCAAGATCCCGACGGAGTGTTCATCCGAAAGTGGGTTCTCGTCGAGCACGTCAAGGCGTACAGGACCGCTCAGGCACGCGTCTCCGCGGTGCGGAAGACAGTCGGTGCTCGGGGCGGGGAGGCACGTGTGTACAACAAACACGGAAGCCGCAGGTGCCCAAACGAACCGAAGTACCGCGGCGGCCCCGTGGACCGCGGGACGTAGCGGGTCCCGAGTGACCCTTCAAGGCCTCCGTTTCGCGCTGTTTAGCGTCGGCGGCGACGGGCCACCGCGAGCCCGGCAACGCACGCACCGGCCATCGCGCCCGGATGGGGCATCGGGACTGCTACGGCAAGGTTGTCGATCGCGCCCGAGCCGCTGAGGTTGACCGAAATGCCGACCACGCGGCGGAGATCGAAACCGCTCTCGGTCAGGCGCATCGTGGCGTCTTCGCCGAGATCGCCGAAGGACACCGCCTGGTCGAAGAACAGGGTTTGGATGCCGTCGACGGCCAGGCGGCTCGGATCGCCGGTGAAGTTCTTTGGCACGTCGAAGATCCGCTCGGCGCCGTTTGCGTCGGTGAGCGTGACGACAGAACTTCCATGATCGTCCATGTCGATCAAGTCGATCGACGTGACGTAGACGCCTTCGCTGAACGTCATCGTCAGCGTGCCGCCTTTGCCCGAGTCGTTGGGGGTCGGGCCGCGTTTGTCCTGCAGGATGAGGGCGTTCCCGCTGTAGACCTGGAGGTCCTTGTCACCGTTCACGCCGGTGTTCGTATCAAAGATGTTTGCGCCCTTGTTGTTCCCGGAGGAAGTGACAACAAAGCTGACGCCGGCGCCGACGTCGAACGTCTTGCCATCGACGAACGTTCCGGCGGCGTAGTCGTTGAAATCTTCGACGACGGTGGGGGCGGCGAGGGCAGCGCCAGAGGCGAGTCCTATGGCGAGAAGGGCGGTGGTACGCATCGGGTTTCTCTCTCCTGGGGGCGTTCGACGAAGCGCCGAGGGCTGCGAGACACAAAGGTGCCTCGGGGCTGGAGGAATGCGACACGGCGGCGCGATCTCATTGAGATGAGGGTCGGGTGGTAACCGTTGCAGGGGGACGCCTCGTCCGATAGCGACGTGTTTGGACGGTTCCGAGGCGGGCGGCTTCGAGGCGATTTAACGCAACCGCGTGGACGATACCGAACGTAAAGGTGGCCTCAGGGGAAGCGAACATGGCCGATACCTTCGGAACTTCCACCAAGAACGAAGTCGGTTGGAGGCGGAACGGAGTCGCGCATGGTCGATTTCGCCTCCGGGCCGATGACCGGGACTTCGGCAATGCTGGGCCGATTCGCCACGTGACGTTCGTGTTCGCCCGAGAGCCGGTTCGCATCACCCCCGCTGGCGTTGACCCGGTCGTCGCTGATTCGGCCTCGATCATGCTTTATAACGCAGATCAGGCGTACCTCCGCGAGCACGTGAACCCCCGCGGTGGTCGATCGGAGTGGTTCGCATTCGAGCACGGCGTACTCGAAATGGTCATGTCTTCGCTCGGCCTTCGAGACGATCAGCGACATCGTCCGTTCGAGCGATCGCAGGTCTCGTGTCCGTCGAGGTTGTACAAGAGCCAGCCTCGGCTTTCAGAAGATCTTCGGACGGGTCTTGTAGATGACTTCGAGGCCGAGGAACGCGTTGCAGAGATCGTCGATGCGGTGTTCGGGGCTGTGCAGCAACACTCCGGATCGAAACTCAGACGCTCGATGCGACCTTCAACGGTGGCCGCACATCACCGCCTTGTCCAATGAACACGCGAACTGATCGGGCTGCGATTCCGAGAATCGCTTTCGTTAAAGGCGATCGTGAAAGAAGTCCACGCGTCCCCATATCACCTTGCCCGGGTCTTTCGCGAACACACCGGAGCGGCCATCCATGAACACGTCACGAGGCTCCGCCTAGCGCGTTCCCTCGAGCGCGTCGTCAAGGGTGATCCTCTATCGGATATCGCGCTCAAGCTGGGGTTTGTGAGTCACAGCCATTTCACGCACGCGTTCCACAAGAGCTTCGGGGTCACGCCGTCGGCGTGGCGTCGATCTTGGAACCGCAATGAAGGGGTGCCCTGTACAGTTCGGAGCACCGGCGGCCCTTGAAAAACCTGAGGCGAGCGAGTTCAAATGCTGTCCTTCGCTCGACGCAATGCCCCCGGCCGGATTCGAACCGACGCGCGATCGATTATGAGTCGACTGCTCTAACCGCTGAGCTACAGGGGCGTCGTGAGGAGCGTACGCCGTTCGGGGGCCTTACGCCTCAGGGTGGGTCATCGACATCGGGTCGAGCAGTGTGTTCAACTCATCCGCCGGCAGCACGTTCTGCTCTAACGCCACCTCTCGCACTGTTTTCCCGCTTGCGAAGGCGTCCTTCGCGAGTTTCGCCGCCGCGTCGTAACCGATCACCGGGGCCAGGCTCGTACACATCGCCAGCGAACCTTCGATGAGGGCCGCGCAACGCTCGACATCGGGTTCGAGGTCTTTGAGCAGGTTCTCGGTGAACATGCGGCACGCGCCCGACAGGATGTCGATCGATTCCATCAGGGCATCGGCCATGACCGGCATCGCCACGTTGAGGTCGAGCAGAGAACCGATCCCGCCGAGCCCGCCGGTCGTCACCGCCGCGTCGTTGCCGATCACGCGGCAGCACACCATCATGACGGACTCGCAAATCACCGGGTTCACCTTGCCTGGCATGATCGAACTCCCCGGCTGCACCGCCGGCAGCTTCAACTCGCCGATGCCACACCTCGGGCCCGAGCCCAACCAGCGGATGTCATTGGCGATCTTGGAGAGCGACACGGCGATGGTTTTGAGATCGCCGGACACTTCAACGAATCCGTCTTTGGCGTGCTGAGCCTCGAAGTGGTTGGCCGCTTCGCGGAAGTGAACCCCGCAGCGTTCGGTGAGGGCTGCCGCGACGCGGGCGCCGAACTCGGGATGGGTGTTGATCCCGGTGCCCACCGCCGTGCCGCCGATCGGCAACTCACCCAGCACGTGGAGCGCGCGGTGGAGCCTTTCCTTCGCGTGGGTGATCTGAGCCGCGTATCCGGAGAACTCTTGTCCGAGCCGGATCGGTGTCGCGTCCTGCAGGTGCGTCCGTCCGATCTTGACGACCTTGTCCCACGCGTCGGCCTTAGCCTTGAGCTCACCCTCGATCATATCGAGCGCCGGGAGCAGGTTGTCTTTGATCGCGACGGCCGCCGCGACGTGCATCGCCGTCGGGAAGGTGTCGTTCGAACTCTGCCCCATGTTCGCGTGGTCGTTGGGGTGGACGCCACCCTTCTCGACAAACGCCGGATCTTTCGAGTGACCGATCTCCGCTCCTTTGGAAAGGCAGACCAGGTTGGCGATGACCTCGTTGGCGTTCATGTTGGTCGAGGTGCCCGAACCCGTTTGGTACACGTCAACGGGGAAGTGTCTCGCAAGCCCGCCCCGGTCGGCCAGCCCTTCTTCGATTTGTCCGCACGCGGAAACGATGGCGTCGGCGCGGGCATCGTCGAGCTTGCCGAGGGAAGCGTTGGACTTAGCGCACGCGGCCTTGAGCATCGCGAACGCCCGGACCACGCCTTCGTGGACGGGCCGTCCGCTGACCGGGAAGTTGAGCACGGCCCGCTGGGTGCTGGCACCGTAGAGGACATCGGCGGGGACGGTCATCTCGCCCATAGAGTCTTTTTCGAGGCGTGTCGGGGTAGGCATGGTTCTGGCTCCGTCTTCGGGGTCCGCTGGCGGGGGCACCGGTGCAACCGACACCCCTCAGAGAGAGTACAGCACTTTCAGACGCCGATTCGCCCGGCGAGGGACCTTGTGCCGGCGTTCACCGACGACGCGGCCCCCTTGGGCGTACGGTCTCGGGGTCGTTACCCCTGGCGAAAGGCGACGGGTGTCCCAAATTCTTTCCAGGCGTTCTTCGGCCCTCGTCGTCTGCATACCCGCGCTCATCGGGTCGCTGACGCCTCGGGCGTCTGCTGCTCCCGAGCAGGCCCCGCCCGAGCATCCATTCCTGAGCTACTCGCATGGTCGTGACTGGACGCTGAACACCGTCGTGCGAATCCGGTCGGCGCAGGAAACCTCCGAACAGCACGTCCAGATCGTGACTTGGAACTTCCAAACAGTCGCCATCATCTTTCCGTTGATGGAACAGACATCGTCGTCGAACCTCGATATCGAAACCGCGGCCGGCGAATTGAGTTTCAACGACGTCGAGGTGAGCGACGAGTTCACCGTGATTTCGGGTTACCACTCGGGCCAGAAGTACGCCAAGTTCGACGCGACCAACATCGTGACGAGAGAGATGGAACTCGAGATCGAGTACCTCGCTCGGTCGTTTCGGACCGAGTTCGATGAGGCCAAGGCACAGGCTATTGCCTGGCCGATGGGTGAGTGGCCCGAGGGTATCGCCGAGACGCTCGAGCCGGCGCCGTTTATCGAGAGCTACAACAACCGGGCCGGGAACATCGGGGAACTCGACAACCTCCTCCGGCAGTGGACGAACGGTCGAGATCCCAAGAAAGTCCCGCCCCTCACGCTGGCAAAGTGGTTTGCCGGTCGTGTCGTCGAGCACGTGCAGCCCACGTCAGACGGCCTCAACCGAGGTCGGCGGTATCTGGGCTTCGAGGGCTTCAAGGTCCAAGGCGCCCCCGAGACCGCCCGGACTCGCAAGGGGAGCCCGTTCGATACGGTTGCCCTGCTTGCCGCGATGTACAAGCGGGCGGGATTGCCAGCGAGGGTCGTCATCGGCTACCTCGACCCCGATGACGACGATCCGGACGAAGCCGACGAGCACGGCGCGTCGCGGCTCAGGGCGTACGTGGAATTCTTCCTATATGACGAACCGAATGAGCGAGGCGGTTGGATCCCCGTCGATGTCGTTCGCATGCGTGAGAAGTCGAGTCGTGCCCCGACCGATTTGACCAAGCCCTGGCGGTACTTCGGCACCCACGACGAACTCGACCGGTTCATCCCGATGAGCTTCCACTTCCACCCGCCGACGACCGTGCAAGCGTACGGGTCGCCGGCGATGTGGGGCTGGCTGGTGACGCCGGTGACGCCACAGGCCGCGTACCAGTACCTGAACTTCAACGCCTATCGCACGCCCATGACCTCAAGCGGTCCGGTTCTTCCAGGCGAACGCTAGCAGGCCGCTAATCAACGCAGCATTCTGTGTTGTATGAGGGTATCTTCGAGCTCTACGCGAGCAAGGCGGCTCCCGATGCGTGGCAGAGCGGACCGTCAGCAGTCGATGTTCGTGGCGTTCGATTTGGAGCAGCGGGT
>JBCDIT010000007.1:0-219855 GCA_038748775.1 Planctomycetota bacterium | reverse complement strand
TGCTCAGGATCAGTGGCTCTTCGGCCCAAGCAACCGTTTCGGCTACGCCGGCTACGTGTACCTGCCCGAGATCGGGATGTACCTCGCGCGGAACCGCGTGTACGACCCGAGTATGCACCGCTGGATACAGCGCGATCCGGCGGGCTACGTGGACGGGATGAGCCTGTACATTTACTCGATGGTCAACCCGTATGGCTTCTTTGATCCCTTCGGGCTATCGGGATGTCCGGTCAACCAATGGCACCACATGCTTCCTCAGCAGTTCCGAGATCGTTTTGAAGCACTTGGCCTCGATATCGACAAAGCAAAATTTGGTTACTACATGCCAACGGGTGCGCACAACGAACTCCACAATCCGAAAAAGGGCCCGGGGTGGAACGAGACAATGGAAAAAGCTTTGGGCGAATGGGAGAAGATCGCCGCTGACGGTGGCGAAATCACTGATGAGTTTGTCGAAAAAGAGCTTGTCAATATTATCGACAAGAATGAAAACTACAAGGAGTTGCTTAAGCAGGGCGCGCAAGCACGCATGGACCATCGCCGCTGGGGCAATCTTAAAAAAAGATACAGTCGCTATACAGAGTTTAAAAATGCTCGTCGAGCGATGCAGAGAAAGGTGGGTGGAGTACAGAAGGCGTTGGACAAGAGTCCCAGGCTAGCGAGAAAGGCCGCCCGCGCGATTCCGGTCGTTTCCGCGGTGTTCATCTCGGCCGACGTGGCCAGTGGAAAGTCGTTCACCCTCTCCGCGATGGATGCGGCAGCTCCACCGTTCATGGATAGCGAGACTATTAGTGACGTGACATCGGCAGCCCAAGAGGGCTATAATAGTTTGCTCGGAGACGGCTTCTTCGGCGGCTTTCGGCAGGATCTTCGCCGGAATCAAGGGAGCAGGAGCGGAGTTGCTGATTTGGCAAACGACTTGTATCCGGGTAGTAGAAATCAAGACGTACGCATCAGCGGGAATCGTGTTCCATGATCATGTGGTATGTAGATGCCATCCTCGGACTCGATTACCAGGGCCATGCGCTCTCGTCGAAACAATGCCAGCTTTACTCTGGCTGGGCGACTGTTGACGCGAAGCGGCGGAGGACAAACAGCCTCTTTGCAAACCAGTCATCGTGTAATGTAGCGATGCCAATCGGACACTTCGTTGTGAGGGATGATCTCGCGACGGAGATGGCTCGTGTGATACCGTCTTTGAGAATCTATGATATCAACATTATCTTTACCTACGATATTCGAGAAGCCGAGATCGCGTCGCTAGCGCAAGAGGTTGCCGGTCTTGACGACGATGGTTTGGCGGAGTTGGTTCGGCGTCACAGATCGGTGGCGCCGGCCATTGGTTTGTCGGGTGTGAACCCATATCCGACAAGGATTCCGCGATTTGCTGACTACACAGCGTATGAAATATCATATGGTGGGCAGCGAGGATATAGTGATAGGCCACAGATTAGCCCGGTCCCAGTTGATGCGGTAGAAGAGTACGGCATCCTCCAGTTGGGTGGAATGTTTATGTCAGACATTGTATATAATATTGTCGCGCCGCATTTGAAATCACCATGGTTTTATGTCGAGCAGATAGTGGTTTAAATAAACGACGATGGCCCCTAGAATCACTCTGCAAGAAATTTAGGAAGTGCGGATGTGATTGACGCTTGGTGATACCGCTTGGCCGTCGCTGCTGACTCCGAGGCAAGGTGGACGCCTTTGACTTGTAGGCCGTGCCGTTCGACGCGGCGAGCACCTGAAAGAGTTGAGCGGAAGGGTGTTGCGCGCCGTACCGCGCGGGTGAGCGATACGCTACGACGGCATCGGTCGTCTCGTCTGAGAGACGATATGGAAGTATTCGCGGGGCAACCGGGCGTGCGCGTTCCGTCTTCCGGTTGATGTCCAAGATCACGACTACAGCCGTTGGGTACAAGATCACCGACGTTTGTGCTTGAGAGTTGAGCTCTGTGGCGAGCGATGTCGTCGGAAGCAGTGGTGTTCGAGCGTCATCGCGTGTCGGTTGGGTCGGGGGACGCTCGATTGGTTGATCGGTGCCGCAGCCGGACGGGCGCGCCTCATCGTGGGTTATGCCGGAACGTCAGTGTCGAGACGCGTCATGGCTGTTGGCCTTGTCGCACCACGAGAGACTGGCCTCTCGGATCGTGCCTCGTTTGGTGAGGGCCAGCGAGCTGGTTCGGGTGATCCACAGAAGCGAGGTTCTGATGCGTACGGGGCGAAGAGTCGTATGCGGGACACTCAACAATGAACTAGCGGAGCCATCGCGTGTTCCCGCGAAGCGACGATGGAACGTTGGCCAGTACCCTGCGCCCATGCGGACCGTGAGATCTTGTCAGGTCCGACGTGTTTGCATGGACGTAGCTGAGCGATATGAGGGTGGACGTTGGGCGGACCGGGAAGCCCGAGGACAATCAACGGATCGAGAACTAGGCTCCGCGTCGAAGTATCGGCCGCGCATGTTTTCGGGGCTATTTCCCATGCCCGGGTTTGCATTAGTTTTGTCTCAGACGACGGAATTCTCACGCCGCAGGCGACAGCGGTTGCGCTAATTGCCTAGTACCGGGTATCATCAAGACGTAAGAAAAGAGGTTAGAAAGCGGTGTAGTGAATGCGAATTCGACGATACAGGTTGGCTTTCGTGATTGGTGTCTGGGTCTGTGTGGAACTCGCCGTCTCGGGCGGTCCCGATCTTGAGATCCCGTATGTCACGGTCGGCGATGGAGGAAACGCCCCGCTGACGTCCGAGAATTCTCCCGCTGCAGATATCCCGAGGATTGGCTGGGGGTGGGGCTCGGTTGCCGATGAGTTTCAGATGATGAGGCGGCCGCTCTCTGTCGCTGAGTGGCAGGCGTTCGTCGACGTTCTCCGCCCGTACTGGCCTTACGAGCCTGGGAGCCCACTGGACGCTGTTCATGGCTTCGGTGACTGGGAGGCGGACGGTCGCGGCGGTTGGCCGGCGTTAGTGCGTGTCGACGCGGCTGCCGCGCTCGCGAACTGGCTGCACAACGGACAAGTCGACGAGCCTTGGGCATTCTTCACGGGCGTGTACAATTTCGACAACATAGAGCGGACCGACACCGGCGCGATTGCGGATATGTCATTCGAACGCCCTGCCGATGCGCGGTACTGGATCCCGGGACTCGACGAAGGCGTGAAGGCGGGGTTCTACGCGCCGCGGAGCGTCGAGCGACCGAGCGGGAGGTGGTTCCGCTACGCGAACGCATCGGACTCTCCGTTTGTCCCCGGAGAGCCCGGAACCGGTGAGGTTCAAGATCTGATCAATCAGCCACCGTTCTTTCTCATTGAGCTGGGGCGGTATCCCGACGTTGAGAGTCCGTGGGGTCTCAACGACTGGGCTCTCGCGGGGTGTGCATGGTCCGAGACGGAGCAGGCAGATGGGAGCGTGTACCGGTTCGGAAGTTCTACGATCGACGTAGCTCTGACGATCGATGACGTTGCCGAGTACACCATGAGACTGTGTTCACCAACGAGCAGCAGGGTGTCTAATGCCGTGCGGTTGGCGCGTTCAGTGGAAGCGGCGATCGATTTGGCGAGTCCGCTCGGTGACTTAGACAGCGCGGACGTTAACGCGTTTATCGATGCGTTCTTGGGGTCACGAACCGCGGCCGATCTTGCGCCGCCGTTCGGGCTATTGGATTTGTCGGATGTAGATGCGTTTATAGAGCTGTTTTTGACTCTTCCGTAGCAGTCGCGGAAGGTCGCGAGTATTCAGAGCAATGGAGAAGGACCATGGGCCATACGCCTTGGATGGTATTGTGCGCGATCGGTACGTGTATGTCTGCGTCGTACGGTGATGTCACGATCACTCAGGTAGGTGGATCGGGTGAGGTGACGATTGTTAAGAATGAACTCGATCTCGTGACGGGTTTCCGTGACATCGATATCTTGGTGACCGCGGGCAACGCTGACATAGAGATCGTTGCGACGAGCGGGGTTGAGATCATCGAACAGATCGACTTTGTGATGAGCGGGACGAGTTTCGCGTCGTCTACGTTGACGATCTATCAACAGGGTGGCGAGATTCAGAGGGTCGGGGGCATCTGGGGGCAAGACACGACGTTCGGGCAAAACCGCTTCATTTTGGACGTCGACATTACCGGTGATATCTCCGACGGGGCTGGGGGCGGCTTGATTCTCGCGGATGTTATCGCGAACATCACATTAAGGCCGAGCCCAACGAATCCAAGTGTGAACGGTGATCTCGTGGCGGGTATCGTGCTGCTGCCATTTACGGGGTTGCAGGCGATCAACCTAATTAACGTCTCGGGCAACATCGTCGATGGTATCGCTGCTGGGGCCGAAGGCGTCGTTGCTCAGGTAATAGCGGGCGGGACGATCGGTACGGCGACCCAGAACTCGATGTTCACGGGGAGGGTATTCTCGTCAGTTTCGGCTTCAGAGATCTATGCAGACATCTCCGTTCCAACAGACGAGAGCTTTTCGCGGATCGGTAGCATCATGACGACGGCCGGTGACTTCAACGGCTCGTTGACGGGACGCAGTTGGTCGACGTTCTTGGGCAACGGGTCGTCGATCGCCGGCGACATGAATGCCGCCGTTGTCGTCGGTGCCGATGGACTCACGACGCCGGTGGCGATCGGTGGGGATCTCGCAACTACGTTTTCCGTAAGCGGCGCTGCGGCCGGCGATATCAATATCGCCGGTGATGTCACCTCGACCGGTTCGATCGATCTCGAGCGTGGCCTCGCGGCGGCGAACCAGATCACGATTGGCGGGGCCCTCGATGGTGACATCATCGCCCAAGTCAGTTCGGCGGCGCTTGGTGACACGGCGGTCGATTACGTCGGCATTGCCGGCGACATCGTTATCGACGCGGATAACGCGCTCGCCAATGGTTGGGGTGGAACGATCGATGTTGTCGAGGTCAGCGTCAGCGGTGGCGTTGCGACGCCGACGGGCAATAGCGTTTCGCTGACCGGCCCGAGCTACGAGGAAACGATCGCGTCAGCGGCGATCGGCGGCGGCGCGGTGGGCGAGGTTGCCTACCGGCTCTGGCGGGCCGACTCGGCCCCGGCCAACGCGAGCCTGCTCGACGACGTGACGGACGATTCGATCGTCGCTTCGGAGTCGGCGATCGTCGTGTCGTTCCAGGGTAACGTCGCCGACGTCAGCGGTGGCGGTGCGGCGTTGACCGTCGAGCAGACGACCGTCGCGACGAACGGCGCTGACGCGGCCCTCATGGCAACCGACATCACGAGCGAGCTGACGTTCACGGTCGTCGGCAACACGATCGAGGTGACGCCACTCAGTTCGTTCCAGCGGGCCGGCGCCGAGGCGAACTCGCGGTTCGACTTCAATCTCAACGGATCGGTGGTTTGCTCGGTGCCCGGGCTCACGCCTCCACCGGCGATTGCTGACGTGAACGTCGTCGACTACTCGTTCACGACTATCGGGACCCCCTGTAACAGCGCTGATCTCGCGGAACCGACGAGCTTGTTCGATCTCGCCGACATCGACATGTTCGTCGCAGCGTTTGCCGCCGGGGCCCCGGCGGCGGATCTCGTGGCACCTTTCGGGGTGGTGGACCTGAGCGACGTTGATGCGTTTATCCTCGACTTCCTCGCGGGATGTCCGGGTGTGCCCGGGGGCGATAGCGGTTTGCTCGCGGGTGCGTTCGGTGCTCTAGGCGGCACCTCGAGCAGTGTCATGGCATCCACCGGAAGCCCGGTCGGTCCGGCTGACCTCGCGGCTCCGTTCGGTGTGATTGATAGCCAGGACATGGCCGCATTTCTGGTTGGGTACCACCATCAGTCGAACCCGGTGGTCGCCGGGCTCGCCGGTTGCCCGGTGACCTTCGGCACCGATGATTGCAGCGCATTCGCGGCTGAGTTCGCCGCCAGCGTTCCGTAACGCTACTCCGACGATCGGCACCCACGCGGGAGATCCGCGTGCGTGTCGTTTGCCCCTTGCGCGGGTGTCATGTCTCTGCACGAACGCCCGCCTTTGCTCGAACTTGCAACGAACTCCGGGGACTCAGCCAAGGGACTCTGGAACCAGAGCCCTACTCATCGCATTCAATGCACTCTCAGCCCGCCGTGCTCGCTCAGCAAGAGGCAAGACCACCTGGGGTTTCGTCTCGCCTCGCAGGAGTAACACGGAGTCCGTGTAGTTGCTTACTTCGGCTGAGCACAGCGCAGACGCAGATCGCTGCCTCTGGGCGTTTCGATGACGGAACCAATTCACTAGTTTATACGGCGACCAAGTTCTTCATATCCCGAACACCGTGGATACCCGTTCTGTCACGACGGGCCAGGTTCGATTCTCACCGAACCACGCTCAAGACCCAAACAACGGGTGCCTTCATTTCCCCGACGAGTCGACCGCTTCGTCTCGCGGCCATCCCTGAGGGCCCCAAACGGCCGATACTCAAGACAACGGCCCACTGCCGAGCGCAGACGCATCGTCTCGGCCAACTCACGCGTACAAGGGCGTCGAAGAGGCTTCTTCGAGGGGGCACCGATGACGGACACCAAACGCGACATCACGCGTTCGCTTCAAGATCACGCCGCGTCGCCGCCCTCGGCGCTCGATTCGGTTATGCCTTTGGTCTACGACGAGTTACGCTCGATGGCGAGGCGAACGATCGGCCCCGGTGGGCGTTCACCGACGCTTCAACCCACGGCTCTCGTGAACGAGGCCTATCTCCGACTCTCTCGAGAACGCAGCGGCTGGGGCACGCGCGAGGCATTCATGCTGGCCGCCGCCGTGGCGATGAGGCGGGCGTTGATCGACTACGCCCGGGCCCGCTCGGCCAAGAAACGCTCTCCGGGTGGTGTCCGCCGCCCTCCGGAGTGCATCGCGATACACGGCTCGCCCGATGAACTCCTCGCGCTCGAAGACTGCCTGAAGACGCTTGAACACGAGGACGCGGACGCGGGTCGTGTCGTGGAATTGGTCGTGTACGGCGGACTCACGCTCGTCGAAACCGCTGAGATACTCGGAGTCTCCGAGCGCACGGTTCAGAGGCGATGGAGGTTTGCGAGGGCGTGGCTCTCGACGAAGATCTTCGGAGACGCGGCGTGAGCGAGCACCTAACCGCGGTCCGAGATCTCTTCGAAGCTGTTCTCGCTCAGCCGGCCGAGGATCGCGAGACCTATCTCGCTGGGTGCGGTCAGTTGGACGCCGTGACCGATCAGGTGAGGGCACTACTCGCGGCGGATGACGACTTTGAGAGCACCGGGGGCACCGGCTCACGTCGTTCAGGACGTCCATGGCCCGGGGATCGCGTTGCAGGGTACCGGCTCATCGCACCGATCGGCATCGGCGGGATGGGCACGATCTGGCGTGCCGAGTCCACGCGAACGCCCGGGCTCACCGTCGCGATCAAGTTCCCTGTGATCGGTGAACGGAACCAGGATGAGGCGGAGGCGAGACTGCGTCAGGAATGCACGATCTTGGCGGACGTCAGCCACCCCGGGGTCGTTCCGCTCATCGATGCGGGCGAGACCGAGGACGGCGTTCCCTACGTCGTCATGAGCGAACTGACCGGGGTGGACTTCGCGGCCCACTGCGCCCAAGCGAAGCCCGACGCGGTGGAGTTTGCACGGCTCGTGCAGCTCGTTTCGCTCGCGGTCGGTGCCGTGCATTCCGCAGGGATCGTGCACCGAGATATCAAGCCTCAAAACGTGCTCGTCACGCCCGACGGCTGGCCAACGCTCATCGACTTCGGAGTCGCCAGAATCACCGATGATTCAAAGCTCACACCTTCGTACGTGACCGTCGGCTCGACGCCGATGACCCCCGCCTACGCGAGCCCCGAGCAGCGTTCCGGAGACGACACCACGCCGGCGACCGACGTGTACGCGATCGGCCGACTGATCAGCGAAGCGTTGCCCATGATCCGCGGCGGACACAGCCGTGTGCGCGCCCGACTCGCCACCATCGCACAGGCGGCGATGTCGCAGGACGCCAATGCTCGGCCGGCGAACGGCGTCGACCTCGCTGAGCAGATCGAGCAAATCATCGTGAACTCGGGGACACCGCATCGTGGAGCAGTCTTCGCCGTCATCGGAGCGATCGGTGCGCTCACGCTGGTCCTGCCATTCGGACTCCTTTCGTCGTCCGGATCAGGACTGCCTGAGAGTATCCGCGAGGGCTTCCGCGACGTCGCCCCGGACTCGATCCCGGGAGAGCCCCACGATCTCGTCATCCTCGCGGAGCGAGAACGCTCGCCCGACTTGATGATCACCGCGGCCTCGCGAGCGATCGATCGGGGCGACGTCGGGTACGCGCGAGAGATCCTCGCCCGCGACGACGTGAATTGGCTCGACGCCGGCCCCCTCGCGACGATACATCTGGCGGAGCTCCACACGGGCATGGGGTTCTTCCGCGACGCGTTCGAAACCGTCGATGCGATCTCGATCGGAGACTTCGAAGACGACGATGCCGCAAGGGCCCAAGCGTTGGGCCTCAGTCTGGCCCACCGGCTCGGCCATGACCTGGAAACAGAGGCGTTCCAAGAACTTCAAGACGTGGCGGCAGAGAACGAATGGCACGACATTGAAGTCAGCGTCGCGACATACCGCCTCCGCTTCGGCGACCCCGAGCGGATCGAAAGCGAGGCCCGAAACGCAGCGAGCGCCCAACTCGATCCGGCTGATCTTGAAAGCGACCACCTCTTCGCGCTCGTCGAGCTGCACGCCAGGCTTGTTGCGTGGGGCGTCGCGACCCCTGCAGATGACGAGAATCTTGAGGCCATCGAGAATGAGGTCATCGCAAGGCTCGACGAAGAACCGAGCCGATTCGATGCTCTCCGCGCGATCGCAACAACGCGGACATTGAGGATCATCGCTTGCGCGGAGCGCGACGCGGAACTTGCCGGCGAGTTGGCTGATGACGTCGTGAATTCTCTCGTGGAGTGGTCAGACTACGAGCGGGCACCCATCGATGCGTTCCTTCAGGTACTCCTCGCGAGGCTCTACGTCGCGTCGCTCCGACCCAACGACTTCGATGCCACCCACGACACCGTCGAAGATGCCCTCGATCTCGCCTCCGCGATCGGCCTCGACGGTTGGGAGAAGGCCGATTTGCTCACCGACGTCCCGGGCGACGCCGACCACAACGCCCTTGACTCTGGAGCGATCGTCGAGATGCTGAGGCTGACGTTCGCCGGCTCGCCTCCAGAGGGTCTCGAACGCTCTGCCCTGATCGACTACGCATCGCCTTGGTGGTGGCCGGCCCCCTAGGCCCACACGCCCGAGAAAAAAATCCTGACCACGGCTGTCGGGATCGACGAACGCCCGCCGCGACCTTCAGAGTGAGCCACGCCGGCTCCCAACACGGAGGTCAAACCGGATGACACACACCTATGCCGTGTTCGCCGCATGCGGGACCGTCGCCGCGTGCTTGCCCGCGACCGCCCAGCCGACCCTGACGCACACCGAAGTGAGCCGCGAGAGCGACTGGCTGACACTCGACGTCGGATCGACAGGCCCGTTCGACATCTATCCGTTCGCATTCACCGACGGCCCGATCGTCCTAGGTGTCGAGTTCGACGAGTCGATCGAGGCCATCAGGCGCGTCGAGATGAACGGCCACCCCGTCGAATTCGAAATCGACGAAGAAGAACCGGCGCGGGTCGAAGTGTTCGTCGACGAACCGATTGACGGAACCGTGCTGTCGTTCGAGTTCACAGACGTCGCCGACGACGGGGGTGGCGTCGCGCCCAAGGTGTACGCCGAGTTTGGCCTCCTGCGAGGCGATTTCTCGGGCGACGGGCGCGTCGACCTCGTGGATATCTCTGACTCGTTCATCCCCTGGTTCCTGGACGCCGACGAACGAGCCGACCTCAACGCCGATGGGATCATCGACCTGCTGGACATCGATGCGATTATCCGCGTCGTCCTGTTCGGCGGCACACTCTCCAACACAGCCCCTCGCATCAGCGGTCCGAGTTCAGCCTTCGTCCCCACCGGTGGAGAGGGGTACCCGCTCGAGTTCCGGGTCCGCGATGATCGAACGGCACCAGATAATCTCAACTTCGCCGTCGCATCGAGTGATTCGTCGCTCATTGACCCGAGTAACGTCTCGGTCGAAGTCATCGACGACGGGATCGAGATCGTCGCGGCCGCGAATCCTGGCTCGCAAGGGACCGCGACGCTGACGATCACGATTGACGACGGACAGGCCCAGTCGTTCGCTGACATCGCCGTACGCGTGGGCAACGACGAACTCCCGACAGCCCGGCTCGACGTTGCGCAGTACCTCGGCGTCGCTCCGCTGAACGTCACCTTCGACGGCTCGGCGAGCAGTGACGCCGAAGGCCCGATCATCCGACACGTCTGGGGTGTCGAGGGCCAATTCGTCGAGGGCGAAAGGCTCGATTGGACGTTCGCAACGCCGGGAGAGTACCCGGTCACCCTCATCGTCACCGACTCAAGCGGACGCGACTCAAGCGCAGCAACGACGGTCACCGTCGCCGCATCGGAGTGGTCCCCCGACGCCCCGATCTCCGAGCAGGAAGCCAAACGCTTTTTGTGGCAGGCCGGTTGGGGCGCGAGCCCCAGCGACGTCGCGTTCGTTCGCTCATGGGGCTACTCGACGTGGATCGACATTCAAGAACAGGTCCAGGGCTCGTACTTCACCGAGGAGATGTTCGATGACATCGCACAGGATCTGGTCGACAACGGAACGTTCCCGAGCCTCGATGAAGTCGAGCCGGAGTTCTTGCTGTACGAACTGCTCGACGACTTCTGCGTTACCGGAAGCGACCAACTGCGACAACGCGCCGCGTGGGCGCTGCTGCAGGTCGTGCCCCTTCGGGCCAACTTCGACTTCGGATCCACGTTCGATCACGCGGACGTGTACAACATCTACCTCCGCAATGCCCTCGCCGACCCGGGCGAAGCAAGTGAAGGCAATTACTACGACTTCTTGTCCGAGATCACCTATAGCGGATCCATGGGGGACTGGCTGACCTACAAGTTCAACCGCAAGGCCGACACCGTCCTGAATACTTCGCCCGACGAGAACTACGCCCGCGAGGTCATGCAGTTGTTCTCGATCGGTCTCTTCGAACGCAACCCGGACGGTACACCGGTCTTAGACCCCTTCGGCGCCAGAATTCCCACCTACGACAACTCGGACATCCGGCAGTTCGCGCGGATCTTCACCGGGCTCGTCGACGCCGACCTCGACGGCGTCACCAATCCGAGCGACTTCGATCCGAGCCCACGCCCGATGCTGATCTTCCCTCCCTACCACGAACCGGGCTCGAAGCAGCTCCTCAACTATCCCGGCGTGCTGCCCGCCAACGGGTTCGTCCCCGCTGTGCCCTTCGCAAACCCCTTCAACGTGGCGAGCGATATCGACGCGGCGCTCATGAACCTGTTCTTCCACCCCAGCCACGCGCCGTTCCTCGCCGAGCTCATGATCAAACGGTTCACGATGTCCAACCCCACGCCGGCGTACGTGGGACGCGTCGCGCAGGCGTATCTGGGCGACGGACCGTTCGGCCAAGGCGCCGAGGGGGACATCAACGCGATGCTCCGCGCGATCCTGCTCGACGACGAGGCCCGCAACCCGGCCTATAGGTCCAACCCCGCCTACGGCCGCGTGCTCGAGCCGATGCAGATTGTCCTCAGCTCCGCCCGCTCGACGCAAGCGATTGATACATCCGAGCCCCTCGGCTTGCGGAGTCGGATCGACACCGGCTTGTACCTGATGGAGACCACGGCCCAAGGGTTCTACCTCACACCCTCGGTCTTCAACTTCTATCAGCCGAACTACACCCCGGCAAACAGCCCGCTTGCGAACTCGGGCAATACTGCTCCCGAGCTGCAGATCTTCCACGAGTTCACCGCCATCGCCGGCCTCGACTCCATGTCGGGGATGGTCCTCGAAGCCCTCGAAGACTTCGACGTGCAGTTCTTCCTCGACCTCGAAGCCCAGGAGCAGAACCCCGACGCGCTCGCACGCCTCATCGCCGGCCGCCTCGATCACGGCTGGGCCACCGAGGAAGTGATCGGCCAAATCAGGGCCGCCCTCACCAGTCTTGACATCGACCGACGTGTCACCGCCGCCGTGCTCTTCACGCTCGGGCACCCCGAGTTCCGTGTCCTTCGCTAACCCGAGCCCCAAGGAGATCCACGATGAACGACAACCTCGACCAACTCATCTCCCGTCGCTCGATGCTCCGCCGGGGTTCGTGTGCCGCCCTGGGCGTGGCCGGTATCGGATCACAATTGCTCACCGGACGAGCCATCGCCGCGGCCCTCGACGGCGCGATGTTCAACGACTATCGAGCCCTCGTCTGCGTCTTCCTCTTCGGAGGCAACGATTCGGGGAACACGCTGATCCCGATCGACGGTGGAAACCAGAACCATGCCGACTACGTCGCCCAGCGGTCCAATCTCGCGATACCCCTCGCGAAGCTCGGTGCAACGACCATATCGCCTCAGAACACGAGCGGGCGGCGCTTCGCACTGCACCCCTCGTTGACCGGCGTCAAATCGCTCTTCGATCAAGGCAACGCGGCGCTCATCGCGAACGTGGGCACGCTGCTCCAGCCAACGACGAAAGCCCAGTACACCAACGGGTCCGTCCCCGTCCCGAATCAACTCTTCGCACACAACATCCAGCAGGAGCAATGGCAGCTCTCCCGTCCCGACGCCACAGACGGCTTCGGTTGGGGCGGCCGACTCGCCGACATGCTCCAAGCCAATGGAACCAACCCAAACGCAACCGTCTCGATGAACATCTCGATCGCCGGAACAAACCAGTTCCTTTCTGGACGCAACGTCAACAGCTACGTCCTGGGAACCGAAGGCCCTCCCGGGATCGACGGCAACTTCGAGCGAGCGTTCTTCGACATGATCGGCGCGGCCAATGACCCCAACCAGCCGAACCGAAACGCGATGGTCAAGAGCGTGAACGACATCACGCAGCGCGCCCTCACGAGCAATCAACTTGTCGAGGGAATCCTGAGCAGCTCAAGCCAGATCACCCATGCGCCCCCACCCGGGAACGAACTCGCCGCCCAGCTCCAAACCGTCGCGAGATTGATCGAGCAGGGCCAGAACGGACTCAGTCATAATCGACAGATCTTCTTCGTCGCCATCGGCGGTTTCGACAACCACGACGGGCTTGTCGGCCCGAACGGCGCCGGCGGACCGCACGCCGGACTCATGACCGCAGTGGACCAGGCCCTCATGTACTTCTGGAATGCCCTGGGCCAAATCGGCAAGCGCGACAACGTCACGACATTTACCGCTTCGGATTTCGGTCGCACGTTCCGCTCCAACGGTAACGGATCCGATCACGGCTGGGGGGCCCACCACCTCGTCATGGGCGGCTCGCAGGTCCGGGGCAACCGCCTCTATGGATCGTTCAACAACATCGCGGTCGATGGCCCCGATGACACAGGACTCGGGCGTTTCATCCCAACCACCTCGGTCGATCAGTACGGCTTCGAACTCGCCCGCTGGATGGGTGTGCCGGTCTCCGAGATCGCGACGGTGTTCCCCAACATCAGTCGGTTCCTCGACCCGTCCAACGCGGCGACCCACCTCGGATTCATGGCATAAACCGCCGAGGACACGCCGAGTCGCAGCGGCGGAGCAGCGAGCGGGCCTCTTCCCACGCCCGTCGCTGCCCGCCGCTTTGCCCTTCGGCCGATCACCCGGTCGGACAGGGGGTCATACGCAGATTTTCGGCTACAGGCTCCGCCGCGCCCGCCGCACGATCCTGGCCGTCGCCGCACCCGGGCTCTCAGAGAGCCACCGATCAGTCACCCCCACCACCCAGTCAGGACGGTCTTTCGCCGCATCGTTGAGCCAGTTCGCAACGCTGTCCTGAACGTACTTCTCCGGCGCTGCTCTCAGGGGCTCCAAGATCGCCAGCCCGGGCTGCGGATCATCGCGCAGCTCACGGATGTGCGTGCACCACACGCCCCGGGGCCGCGTCGCCTCGCTGGCGAACCGCCTGACGTTCGCCGACCTCGCCCTCGCCCAGGGCTCGAGCAGGGTGATCGCTCTCGTTGGATCAGCAACGATGTCGTCCCGTACCGCCAGCCAAACCCATTCGCGCACGCCATAGTGCGGGTCGTCCGCGAGCGACTTCAGCCGCCCCAGCTTGGTCTTCAGCGTCCCGGCTCCGAGGCCGATGGCATAACACCCCCACGAGCGAACGGTGTCGCTCGGGTGCGAGCACATCACCGCCAAATCTTCCTTCGATGCCCGCTCGACGAGTACCCCGCCCACGATCCGCATCCGCTTGGTGACCGCGTGCTCGTCGCCCAACGCCTTCGCGATCGCGTTCGCGTGGTCGGGCAGCGCGGCCTTGGCGAGCTTCTTGAAATCGATCGCCAGCGACTCGGCGAGGTTCGACGCTTCGCGGATCCCCGCGTTCAACTCGCGAACGGTCTTCGCTGGGACCTCGCTGGGGCGTCGAGCCATGAGGTCACTCCACGGCGAAACACGCGACACGCTGGCCGTTCGCCTTGGCCTCAAGGGTCGGGCGCTCGGTCTCGCACCGATCGAACGCCTTCGGGCACCGCCCAACAAACGGGCAGCCCTTCGGCGGATTGAACGGGCTCGGAACGTCTCCCTGCAACACCGTCAACGGGCGCCGGTCGTCAGGATCATCGATCGGGTTCGCCCCGAGCAGCGCCTGGGTATAGGGATGCTGGGCATTCGTCTCGATCTCGTCGGCGGGGAGTTCTTCAACCGCGAACCCCAGATACATCACCATGATCCGGTCGCAGAAGTGCTCGACCACCTTCAGGTCATGGCTGATGAACAGCATCGTCAGACCGAACTGCTCGCGCAGATCGGTCATCAGGTTGAGCACTTGCGCCTGCACGCTCACGTCGAGCGCGCTCACCGGTTCGTCGGCAACGATGAACTCCGGCTTCACGCTCAGGGCACGGGCGATGCCGATGCGCTGACGCTGACCGCCGCTGAACTCGTGCGGGAACCGATCCGCCGCCTCGGGTCTCAGCCCAACCACATTGATCAGTCCCTCGACGTACTCGCGAACCTCGTTCTCGGGAACCACCTTGTGGAACCGCACCGCCTCCGAGAGCGTTTGCCGGACGGTCAACCGAGGGTTCAGCGATGAGTACGGATCCTGAAAGATGATCTGCATCCGCCGCCGAAAGGGCATCATGCCCTCGTGATCGAGCGACGTGATGTCCGCATCCTCGAAGTGGATCGCCCCATCGGTCGGCTCGGTCAGGCGGATCAAGACCTTGCCCAGAGTGCTCTTCCCGCACCCGGACTCACCGACGACGCCGAGCGTTTCGCCCCGCTTGATGCTCAGGCTCACACCGTTGACGGCGTGCACCTTCCGCTGAACACGGTTCAGCATGCCGCCGCGCACCGGGAAGTGCTTCACGACCGCTTCGGCCTCAAGCAAGGTGGTGTTCTCAGCGCTGTGCGTTGCCTCAACCATCGGTCGCCCCCACCGTCAGTTTCGCGTCCGCATCGAGCGGGTAGTGGCACCGGCGCTGGCGCCCGTCCTCTTCAACGATGAGATCCGGTTCGTCCGTTCGACACCGGTCCTTGTCCGACTTCTCGCAACGCGTCTCAAACCGGCACCCGGGCGGGAGTTCCATAAGCCCGGGGACAATACCCGGGATGGTCGGGAGCTTGCGCCCGTGCTGCTTTTTGCTTCCCCGCTTCGGGATCGACTCGAGCAGAGCCTTGGTGTAAGGATGCAAAGAACGCTTGAAGATGTCCCGGACGCTCCCGGTCTCGATCACGCGCCCTGCGTACATCACCATCACCCGATCGCACACCTGCGCGACAACCCCTAGATCGTGAGTGATGAGGATGATCGCCGTGCCAGTCTTCTCTTTGAGCTGGTTCATCAGGTCCAAAATCTGGGCCTGGATGGTCACGTCAAGCGCCGTCGTCGGCTCGTCGGCGATCAAGACGTCCGGGTCGCAACACAGCGCCATCGCGATCATCACACGCTGGCGCATACCGCCCGAGAGCTGGTGCGGGTACTCCTTGTACCGGCGCTCGGGGTTGGGCATCTCCACCAGCTTGAGCATCTCGATTGCCTTATCGCGGCGGTCGCGCCTTTTAAGATCCGTGTGATACTTGAGCGCCTCATCAAGCTGCCACCCGATGGTGAAAACGGGGTTAAGGCTCGTCATCGGCTCCTGGAAGATCATCGCGATCTTGTCGCCGCGAACATCACGCATCTCCTCTGCAGAGGCTCGCGTGAGGTTCTTGCCCCGATACATGATCTCGCTGTTCTCGCCGAACGAGGTGACGTGCTCGGGCAGCAGCCGCATGATTGATTTGCTCGTGACCGTCTTCCCGCACCCCGACTCGCCGACGATCCCGAGCGTTTCTCCGGCACGAACGTCGAAGCTCACGTCATCGACAGCGGTCACCACACCGGCATCGGTGCGGAAGCGCGTCGTGAGGTGCTTGACGCTGAGTACGATTCCACCCGCTTTGCTCACCACGAACTCCCCAACGGCTCGGTCCGCAATGGGCGATCAAGAACCGGGCCGAACACGACTGGCTCGCGTGATGGTTCCGTTATCAAAAACGATCCCCGTCTATAAAATCTCAATTGACCGCCACCGAATCCTCCCGACGGATCAAGAGGTTCGAAGATCGGCAACGCTGGTCCGTACCACTCGATGGCTTCAACGAGAACAACTGCGGAAGCAAACAACGCCGGCGAAGCTGCGACCGCTGCGATGGAAATCTTCATCCACCTTCCTGGCATTCCTGATTGATCAGCATCCATACATCAGCTCACGTGCTTCGGATCAAACGCGTCCTGCAACGCGTCGGTAAAGATGTTGAACGCAAGGACGAGCAAGAACATGAAGAACGTCGCCGTTCCGATCTGCCAGAAGAAGTCGTTGACCACCTGGCTCTTGCTCTGATCGATCATGATCCCCCAACTCGCCCCGTCCTTCAGACCGAGGCCCAAGAAGGTCAGGATCACCTCGCCCTTGATGGCCGCGATGAAGAGCAAGCTGAAGTTGATGAACAGCAGATGGCTCGTATTCGGAATCACGTGCTTGAGCAGGATGTACACCCGCCCGAAGCCCATCGCGGTCGTCGCCTGGACGTACTCCAGTTCCTTGATCTTCATCGCCTCGCCGCGGATCACCCGCCCTGGGCCCACCCAATACGTCACGCCGAACGCGACGTAGAGCGGCACGAGCGTCCCCTCAACCGCAGAACCCAAGAACAAGAAGCTCAGGACGGCGAGCAGCACGAGGTAGGGGATCGACGTGATCATGCTGTAGACCCAGTTGAACACGTGGTCCAAGGGCCCGCCGATGAACGCCGCCGCGGCGCCGAACAACCCTCCGAAAATCACGGCAAATAGAGCTGTTACAAAGCCGACCTGAATCGCGACGTAGCTCGAGTAGAGCGCGCGGACCATGATGCTCCGGCCCTGCGTGTCGGTGCCCGCCATCAGCTTGAACGCGTATACGGCGCCCGCCAGACCCGTCGGCTCCGGAAAGACTGCCACGAGCATCGGCTCGAGTTCGTCGAGCAACCCCGCGACCGCCGCGTCGGCCCGCTCAGCCGCCGCTCCGCGAGCGTCAAGGATCGCCGAGATCGCTTCGTCGCCGGGGATTGCCCCGCGGACTTCTTCCGGATCGATCGCGTCGAGCAACGCTTCAGAAGCGTCCATGAGGCTCTGCGGATTCGCCTGGGCGATCGGGTCTTCGGGACCCGCTGCATCGGCGTAGTCGATCGCCGCTTCCGCGAACTCCTCAAGGCCGAAGGCAAGCTCTTCCTGCGCGATGAGCAGCGCGTCCTCGTCGTCCGCCCCTGAATCGAGCAACGCGCTCAATTCCGCGCGACGATCGCGCACACGTTCCGCGTACACCGGGAGTGATTCGAGCTGCTGCACGCCGCGGCGCACCGAGACGACATCAGCGAACGCTGATTCGAGTTCACCGAGGCGCTGCCGGAGTTCTTCGACCGGGACGTCGGCAAACGGACGATCCGGCCAGGACACGTCCGACAAAGCCTGGGCAACCGTGCGTCCGGACTCCGCGTCGATCTGCCCGACCGCTTCGAGCCCGCGGCGTGCGAGCCCGATCATCTCGTCGACCGAAGCGAGCCGACCCTGCGTGTCCGGAGCGATCCCGAAGCCCGGGATCTCCTTCGGACCGACAACACGCGTCGTCCCTTCGGTCAGGAATAACCGCGTGAGCGGGTTCCCGCTCAGGCTAAAAGCACCCGTTTGCTCGCCGATCCAATTCAGGCTGTTCGAAACCGCGATCCACAGCGCGAGCACCGTGTACGCGGCGATAATCCCCAGGCTCAGCATCGCCGAGCGGTTCTTGCGGAACTTCTTCGCACCCCGGCTGCTCAGAAACTTCTTGATCATGACAGCCTCACCCGCGGATCGACCAACGCGTAAAGCACGTCGGTCAGGATCACCGTCACGATCACCGCCGCGGCGAGAATCGCCACCGTCGCTTGCACGACCGGGAAGTCACGAGCCACGATGCCGTTAATGAGCATCCGGCCCATGCCCGGGATGTTGAAGTACTGTTCGACCAGGATCGAACCGGTGATCAAGAACGGAAGCGTAATCGTGACACGCGTGATGATCGGGATCATCGCGTTCTTGAGCATGTGCACGCTCATGATCTTCCAGTCGGGCGCTCCCTTGGCCCGCGCGGTCACGATGTGGTCTTTGGTGCTCTCCTCAACCATCACCGCCCGGTAGAACCGCGTGTCGTACCCCATCGACACGATCACGCCGATCAGCACCGGGAGCATGCAGTACTTCACCCAGTTTCCCGGCGCGAAGAACGCTGTATCGCCCGCCTCGAGCGCCCCGAAAATCGGCTCGTACCCCTCGACCGCGAAAGGCGTGATGCCCATCCGCTCGCCGAGCAAAAACGCTCCGAAGTACTGCCCGATAATGATGTACACGAGATAGCTCACGCTCATCCCGAGCACCGCCGCGAACATCAGCCCCTTGTCCGTGATCCGCCCTCGCTTAAACGAACAGACCAGCCCGATCACGATCGAGATCGCCGCGGTGGTGAGCAGGCTCGGGACGGTGATCATCAGCGTCGGCGGGATCGATGATCGGATCATCTCCCCCACCGGCCGCTTCTGGTCCCAGCTCCGCGCATCAAAGCTCAGCGTGAAAACGTCCGTCAGGTAGTTCCAGTACTGGACGTGGACGCCCTGATCGAGCCCCATATCCGCCTTGATCAACTCGATCTGCTCCGGCGTCGGGTTCTTGCCGAGTTGGCTCGCCACCGCTTCCCCTTGGTTGATGCGCAACAAGAGCATCACGACCAAAAGGATGCACAGATAGAGCGGGATGTAGTACAGCACCCGCCGAACGATGTACGCCCACATGCGATAGCTCCCGGAAAACCGCCGTCAGTTCTCCGGCATCTTCGATTCGTCGATGTCGAGATACTTGAACCACCCGTAGTACCGCTCTGTTGGGCGGGCGTTTAAGAGCCAATCGTTGATCACGTAGTTCCGCGTGCGGGCCATCGACCCGATGTAGGGCACGTCTTCGAGCAGCATGTCACGCATCCGCTCGTAGATCTCGGTGCGCTCCGGGCCGGGAAGCATCGTCAGAACCTTCTCGTACAGGCGGTCATATTCTGCGTTCTTGTAGTTGTAATGGTTCGAGCCGGGGCTCTCGTTCGGGCCGTAGAACAGCGCGAGGTTGTTCTCAGCGTCCGGGTAGTCGCTCGACCACGCAAACGTGAACATCGGGGCATTCTTCTTGTTCACCGTTTCGATGAGCGTGCTGAAGTCCACGGGAACGACGTCGAGTTGGATGCCGACCCTCGCGAGTTGACGCTTGGTCAACTCGCCGACCTCGACGGTTCTCGCGTTTCGCGTTGAGTAGTAGCGGATCGACGGAAGACCCTGCCCGTTCGGATATCCCGCCTCAGCAAGCTTCCGCCGGGCGAGTTCGAGGTTCGGACCACGGTACGGGTTCACGTTCTCACCCGGGCTCGGGTGCCCGTCGAGACCGGGCGGGATCGGCCCGTCGTACACGACGTTCGATCCGCTGTAGAACCGGTTGTTGGTCTCTTCGAGATCGATGGCGAGGCTGATCGCCTGCCTGATCAGTTTGCCGCGTTCGCCGGCGGGAGCGCCCAGCAGTTCGTCTTCCATGTTGAAACCACGGAAGATAAAATCGAGGAGTTGCACCGAGTGAACCCGAATGCCTTCCGCCTTCGTGCTCGGAAGAACCTCGCGCGTCTGCTCGTCAAAGATCTCTTCGTAGAACTCGTCCGGGAGTTCCGAGTATCCCAATCGCCCAGCACGGAACTGCAGGAACATCGGCTGGTCCTGCGGGTACATCGTGAACTCGATCTTGTCCACGAAGGGAACGCGCTTGCCCGCAGCGCGGTGCAGGCGCATGCGACGAGCGTCGCGATCCCACTCGCCCCGTTCCGGATATAGCACTTCGTGGTAGTTGGGGTTACGCACCACCGTCAGCTTCTGCTTCGGAACCCAGTCGTCCGGGCTCTCAAGCACGAACGGGCCGGTGCCCACCGGATTGAATGAAAAGTCTTCGCCGTAGTACTCGACCGCCTCGCGTGGCACGATTGACGTCTGGAACATGGTGAGCAACCAAAGGAACCGCGTGACCGGCTTTTGCAGACGAACCTCGAACGTGTGCTCACCCGTCTTGCGGAAACCGCTCATCGGGATGTCGTAGGGGAAGGGGGCAAGCCCGCCTATCTGCTCCGACTCGGTGTCCTGGATTGAAGCAAGCTCGTCGAGCCCCTCAATCGTGTTCTGAAGCAACCACCAGTTCTCACGCTGGTAATGGGCATCGGCGATCCGCTTCAGCGAGTAGAAGACGTCGTCGGCAACCACCTCTCGGCCACGACCACCCGGGAAACACTCGTCGTCGTGGAAGTACACACCTTCTTTGAGCTCGAACTCCCAAGTGAGCCCCCCGTCGGTGCTCGTCGGGATCTGCGTCAGCAGCAGCGGCTCGTACTTCATCGGATCGGAATACTTGTTGACGAGCAGCGTCTCGTAAATCTGGACGCACGCGAGGTTGTCGTAGGTGGTCGATCCCTCGACCGGGTCAAGGCTCTTGGGCCCGTCGGTGCGGATCGGAAGGGGCAGGACGCGTTCCTGGGCCGAAGCTTGTGTAGCCACAAGGCCCGCAACACCAATCACCGCCGCCGACACCAAACGCGACAGCACGTTCTTCACTCGCATCATCAGCCTTTCCGAGGTCGACCAACGCCCAGTTCGTCACGCTGCAAGCTCCGCAGCGCCGCGACGAACCAACGATTCCAACCCCATCGCCAGCAAAGGTTTGCGAACACGAACAAGCCGTGCCGCTCCGAAACCGGTCCGTGATGGTACCCGCCGACCCTTAAAGGCACAACACATCGATGCACGCTCCAATCGCCGACGTGCGCGCTGCACGCGAACACCACGACCTCTTACCGAACCCGTACCCAGGGGAGTCCCTTAGGATCGCCGCCCACCTACCTTCGCCGCCGCCCCGGGCTTCTGATACAAACGAGGCATGAACGCCGAACCCAGCCCGATCCCGGCCGAAGCCGACCGCCTCGAACTCGCCCGCACCCTCGCCAGAGACGCCGGCGAGTTGAGCCTGACCTATTTCAACAAGCCCTCGCTCCAGATCGAACGCAAGCTCGACGGCTCGGAAGTCACCGAGGCCGACCACGAGTGCGAGCGGATGATCCGCGCCAAGCTCATCGAGAAGTTCCCTCAAGACGGAATCATGGGAGAGGAGTTCGAGGATCGCCGATCCGACTCCGGGTACCGCTGGATCCTCGACCCGATCGACGGCACGTTCAGCTTCGCCCGGGGCGTACCTCTTTATTCGGTGCTGATCGCCGTTGAGAAACTTGAGAACGGCGAGCCCGTCGACGCCGGCGTGCGCATCGGCGTCATCGCGATGCCCGCGCTCTGCCCCCCGGGAGGAGGGTCTTGGGGCGAGTACGTCTACGCCGTTCGGGGCGGCGGCGCGTGGCACCAGTTTGGTAACGCCGAGCCCGTTCGCGCTCGCGTTTCCGACGTCACCGATCCCGAGCACGCCACCACGTGCATCACCACCCGCGCCCACTTCGCTCGGAACAACGCCCTGGACGTCCTCGAACGCATTCTGACCGCGACCGGGCACTCGCGCGGCTGGTCCGATGCGTACCCCGCCGTGCTGCTCGCCACTGGCCGCATCGAAGCGATGGTCGAACCCAACATGAAACCCTGGGACAACGGGCCGATGCAGCCGATCATCGCCGAAGCAGGCGGCGTGTGCACCGACTGGAACCGCCGGGAGAGCATCCACACCGGTTCGCTGCTCGCGACGAACGGGCACGTCCATGACCATATCCTCGCAGCGATCAAGGGCTAAGGCCTACGCTCGCGCACCCTGAACGCACGGAGACGCGGAATGCACGAGGGTCAAGACGAGCAGCAGGACGTCCTCGGATGGCTGCGCACCGGACACGATTCCAACCCGGCTTTCCCCGCCGACTACCGACTCGCGCCCGGCTGGCTCAAGTTTTCCAGACAGAACGGCCTCGACCACGACGCAGGACCGCTTGCCGACGGCGCGTGCTTCGGGGTGTCGGATGGTGTGCGAGCATTCCTGCCGATCGGGATGACGCCCGACCACCGCTTGCCCAACCCGGCGTTCGTCCGCCCACCAGAACTCCAACCCGAGGCGAGTCAGGGCAAGACCATTCCTCGATTCGGGCGATGCCTCGACGGGCGTGCGCTCAGCGTGGTCGAACTCGAACCGGGGGATTCTGTCTACGGGACCGGCATGTGCGCCGGGCCCCTCGAACGGTCGGGCCAACGGGCCGTGTGCTGGAACGCGGACACGCCGGCGTATGACCAACGAAACGAGGCTCTCTACCAGTCGCACCCGTGGGTGGTCATCGTGCGCGCCGACGGGACCTGCGTCGGTGTCCTCGCGGATACGACCTGGCGCATCGAGGTCGACACGCACGACCGCGTCGCGTTCCGAGCCTCCGGCCCGGTCCACCCGGTCTGGATCATCGACGGCCCGAGCCCAGCGGAACTCTTCGAACGCCTGGGCGCACTCACCGGAACCATGCCGATGCCGCCGCGTTGGGCGCTGGGCTACCAACAATCGAGGTGGTCCTACTTCCCCGACTCAAAGGTCCGACAGGTAGCGCAGGGGTTCCGAGACCGGTCCATCCCTTGCGACGTCATCTGGCTCGACATCGATTACATGGACCGCTTCCGGATCTTCACCTTCGACGCCAAGCGATTCCCCGACCCCGCCAAGCTCAACGACGACCTTCATGCGCAGGGTTTCAAGACCGTATGGATGATCGATCCAGCCCCGGCGGCGGCCGACAAATACTGGATCCACGACCAGATCGTTGCCGGGCAACACGCGACACTTGATAGCGACAACCAGCCTTTCATCGGATCGGTCTGGGCAGGCCCCAGCACCTTCCCGGACTTCACCAGGCCTGAGACCAGAGACTGGTGGGCCGGGCTCCACACCCCATTCATGGCCCGAGGCATCGACGGCGTTTGGAACGACATGAACGAGCCGAGCGTGTTCGACACGCCGGAGAAAACCATGCCCGAGCGGGCATGGCACCGCGGCGGCAAGCTCGACGAGGGGTGCGACCTGCCCCCGGGCCCGCACGCGATGTACCACAACCTCTATGGGTTGCTCAACGCACGCGCGAGCTTCGAGGGCATCTCGAAGGCGAACCCCGAGAAACGCCCCTTTTTGCTCACACGCTCGGGCTTCATCGGAAGCCAGCGCTACGCGGCCACGTGGACCGGCGACAACCAAGCGACGTGGCACGACCTGCGTGCCTCGATCGCGATGACGATCAACCTCGGCCTTTCCGGACAACCCTTCTGCGGCCCCGACATCGGCGGGTTTATCGACCACACCGGCGGCGACGCACGCCTCCACGCACGCTGGATGGGGATCGGGTGCATGCTCCCGTTCGCTCGTGCGCACGTCGCCGCCCACTCGCCCGACAAAGAACCTTGGTCACTCGGCCCCGAGTGCGAAGCGACCTCCCGGCGCGCTATCGAACGCCGGTACCGCCTGCTCCCGTACCTCTACACGCTGTTCCGTGAGGCCCACGAGACAGGTGCCCCGATCGCGCGGCCGGTCTGGTGGAACAACCCATCGAACCCGGAGTTGCGCCACGAAGATCGCGCGTTCCTCCTCGGCGTTGATCTGCTGGTCGCCTGTGACGTCGGCCACGGAGGTGACGCCGGTCATTTCCATCCGGACCACACCATGCCCGGGCAATGGCAGCAGGTGGAGTTGGTCGAGGGTGAGTCCGATCCGGAGCTGCCGCGGGTCTTCGCGAGACGGGGATCCATCATCGCCCTCGGGCCGATCCTCCAATGGTCGGACGAACGCGACGTCGACCCGCTTGAACTGTTGATCTGCCCCGACGAAGAAGGGCGTGCGACGGGGCGTGTGTACGAAGACCGAGGCGACGGACACGAGCACGCTTCCGGTGGGTTCCGCGACTCAGCGCTGAATTTCGACTCGTCGAGCGGAACGGGCGTTGTCACCTCGACGAGCACAGGTGACTTCGCACCACCGGCGCGCACGACCCGGGCCCGGGTTATCAGCGGCAGCGGCGTGTTCGTCGCGGAAACCGAAGCGACACATCCGCTTCGGATCGAATTATCCGTTGACGGCTGAGTTTCTCCTTTTGATAGCTGACAACTCGGCGTCGTGGCGGCATCTAGGTCTCAGAACCGCTCGAAGCTACAATCTCCACGCCGGGGAAGAACGCGGAGGCCTTGTGTCGAAGGGCAGATCGGGAAGAACACGGGCGAATCTCGTGCGGGGTCGCAGTCTCTTGGCGGTTGTCGGTGCCGCGTGCGCGGTGACGCTCTCGGCGTGCCGGTCGGCTGAGTCGTACCGAGAGGAAGCCGATAACGTCGCTTTGGATATCGTTGATCAAGCGCAGCAAGCGGCACTCGGCCGTAGTGAACCGTTCACGATCGAGCGTCCAGCGGCTGCTCTGCGTGAGCGTTTGCTCATCGATCAGAATCTCGCCGTGACGTCGCTTGCCTCGTTTGGGGTGACCGCTTTGCCGGGCGGTGAGCGTTGGCCCGACGCGAACTACTTGGACAAGCCGGACATCGGCTTTTACGCCGGGCTTGCGGACGACGGGACGGCATCCGAGCCGATCGTGCTCGGTCTCATCGAAGCGCTCGCGGTCGCGGCCCAGAACAGCCGGGCGTTTCAGGATCAGAAGGAAACTGTTTTTTCAGCGGCTCTTTCGCTCGATTTGAACCGCGATGCTTTTCGACCGACGTTCGGCGGCGGAGCCGAGTTCAGCGCGATCGCGAACTTGAGTGGCGACGAAGATGTCTCGGGCTACGAGTTTCAACCCGACCTGAGCGTCAGTCGACAGTTTCAGAACGGCGTTAACGTTACCGGCCTGATCGGGCTCAACCTGGTGGAACTGTTCACACAGTCGGAATCGTCGAGCATCAGTCTGTTCGGGGACGCCGCGGTGAGCGTGCCCCTGCTCCGAGGATCGGGCGAGCACATTGTCCGCGAGCCGCTCACTCAGGCCGAACGCGACACGATCTACGCGATCTATAACTTCGAGCGGTTCAAACGCACCTTTGTGGTCAACGTCGCCACGGACTACCTGAGCGTGCTGCGAGACGAAGACGGCGTCATCAACGCGGAACAGAACTACCGTTCGCTCATATTGGCCGCCCGCCGTCTCCGCAGGCTCGCGGACGAAGGACGTATCAGCGAGGTCGAGGTAGACCAAGCTGTACAAGACGAACTGAGCGCCCGGAACGGGTGGATCAACGCCCAGCGAACCTTCGACCGTTCGCTTGACAACTTCCGGATTCTCATCGGCCTCCCAACGGACGCCAACGTCGCGCTCGATCGTCAGGAACTCGAACGCTTGGCCCTCGCGGTGACCAATACGCTCGGTTCGACGGATCCGACGGCGAGCGGGACCGGGGCCGACGGCGAAGAGGGTGCGGACGCTCCGATTGAGCTCGTCAAACCCAGCCAGGAGGACGGTGGCCCGTACGAGGTCGATGAGGAATTCGCGGTCCGTCTCGCTCTCTCCAACCGGCTTGATCTTCGGCGCGAACTGGGCGAGGTCATCGATGCCCGGCGCGACGTCGTCATCAGCGCGGACGCGCTCCGTGCCGAACTCACACTCGGTGCCTCTGCGAGCCAAGGGGAACGACGGACGCTTCAGAACGCCACAAGCGACGACTCGACTTCGCTGCGATTCGACGATGGCATTTACGAAGGCGTTCTCACGATCGACCTTCCGTTTGAAAGAACCGCCGAGCGGAACGACTACCGGGTGAGCCTGATCAACTATGAGAGAGCCGTGCGATCGGTGCAAGCGCTCGAAGACCAGATCAAAGCGGACGTCCGCGATCAGCTCCGACTGTTGCTGACCAACCGCGAGTCGCTCGCGATTCAGGCGGCCGCGGTCCGGCTAGCCGAGCGACGCGTCGAGAGCACACGTCTGTTCCTTGAGATCGGTAGGGCGCAGACGCGTGACCTTCTCGACGCGCAGGAGTCGCTCATCTCGGCGCAGAACGCTCTGACGAACGCCCTGGTCAACTACCGCATCGCGGAGCTTGAGATCCAGTCGGACATGGGCGTGCTCATGGTCAACGAAGACGCGCTGTGGACCGAGCTCGGGCCGACCGAGCTGCAGGCCTTGGCCCCAGAGCCCGCCGGCCCTCCGATGCCCGGCGGTGAAGCCTTCCCGGGGGTGCGCCCGGGAAGCACGGTCGACCCGGTGACAGAGGCCACGCAGGGCCTCCAAGCGAGCAGGAGTTAGCGGATGGCACGGAAGACTGGTCAATCCTCGGCTCGTCGTCGCGGCGGCGCAGCGCTCAAGATCATCGTCGGCCTCGCGCTCGTCGGTGCCCTCGGAGGAGGTGCGTTCGCGATGCTTCGCGGCGCTTCGGACGCGAGCTCTGTGGATACCGGTGAGACATTCGAGGTTGCTCGGGGTCTTCTGACGATCTCGGTGACCGAGGCGGGAACGCTTCAGGCGCGTGAACAAGAGGTGATCATCAATCGCGTGAAGGGGCGCACCGAGATCATCTTTATCGTCGACGAAGGGGCACTGGTCGACACCGGCGACCTGTTGATCGAGCTCGATTCTTCTGCTCTGAAGGACAAGAAGAGCGAAGAGGAGATCCAGGTCGAAAACGCGGACGCCGCGTTTGTGAGGGCGAGGGAGAACCTCGCGGTCGCCGAAAGCCAAGCAAAGAGCGACGTGTCTCAGGCCGAGTTGGATCACCGCTTCGCGATCGAGGACAAGTCACGGTACATCGAAGGCGAGTATCCGAAAGAACTGACCGAGCTCGAGAGCCGGATCACCCTCGCGCTCGAAGAACTCGAGCGAGCGGTCGATCAGCTTGAAGGTTCGGAGCGGCTTTTCGCAGAGAAGTACATCGCCGAGAGCGAACTCGAGTCTGATCGTCTTGCGAAGAACCGTGCCGAGCTCGACTATCAGCTCGCGGTCGCGAACAAGGACTTGCTCGAGAAGTACACCTACCCCCGCCGAATCGATGAGCTCGATAGCGCGATCGAGCAAACGAAGCTCGCGCTCGACCGCGTCAAGCGGAAGGCTTCGGCCGATATCGTCCAGGCGCAGGCAAACCTGCGTGCCGCGGAGGTTGAACTCGATCGCCAGAAGGACCAGCTCGCCGACGTCGTCGATCAGATCTCGAAGACACGGATCGTCGCCCCGACCGCCGGCATGGTGATCTACGCGACCAGCGTCAACCAGCGGAGCCGCTGGGGCGGCAACGAAGAACCTCTCCAAGAGGGATACCAGGCACGTGAGCGTGAAGAGCTCATCTACCTTCCTACCGCGTCATCGATGATGGCCAAGGTCGCGATCCACGAATCGGCCCTTGAGAAGGTTCGTGAGAATCAGTTCGTGCGTGTCACCGTCCCGGCGATCCCGGACCAGTCGTTCGAAGGACGCGTCGCCAAGATCGCTCCGCTACCCGACCAGAGCAGTTGGTGGAACCCCGACCTTCGGGTGTACTCGACCGAGATTCATCTCGTGGGCAACGTCAACGGCGCCCGAACCGGGATGTCGTGCCAAGCGGAGATCATCGTCGAGGAGTATGACGACGCGATCTACGTACCTGTCCAAGCGGTGACTCGTTCGCGAGGCGAGGCGGTCGCCTTCGTCGCCGACGAAACCGGCACGCTCACCAGGCGACCGGTGGACATCGGGCTCGACAACAACCGCATGGTCCGTGTGGTCGGTGGCCTCGAAGCCGGCGAGATGGTGACGCTCAGCCCGCCCTTGAACTCGGCACCCGCCGCTGGCGGCCCGCCCCGTACGGCCGCAAGGGCCGAAGCGTCTAGCGGTCAGGCACGTCCCGCGTCCACCTCTGGCGGACGCCCGAACGCCAGTGCTGGCCCGGCCTCGAGGGCGTCCGAATCCAAGCCGGCGGGCGCGGGGGCCACCATGCAGACCGCCGAGAAGCCTCAGCAAGGCCAGCGACCGACGCAGGCTCAGATCGAGCAATGGCGCAAGATGAGGGCCCAACAACAGGGCGGCGGCTAATCAGAGACCGACACACCTCACCGATGACGCTACAGCCAGTTGAGAACGAGCTCATCCGCCTCGATAACGTCCGAAAGGACTACGTCATCGGCGATCAAGCCGTCCACGCCCTCGACGGGGTCACGCTCTCGCTCGCGGCCGGTACGTTCACAGCCATCATGGGCTCGTCGGGTTCTGGCAAGTCGACGATGCTGAACGTCCTCGGGTGCCTCGACCGCCCGACGTCGGGCTCATACACCCTCGATGATGACGCGGTTTCCGAACTCTCCGATGAAGACCTCAGCGAGATCCGCCTGCAGAAGCTCGGGTTTGTGTTCCAGTCGTTCCACCTCGTCCCGCAGCTCACGGTCCGCGAGAACATCGAGCTCCCCCTTTACTACCAGGGGGTCGACCGCGAAGCCTCGGCGAAGCGTGCGGAAACGCTCGCCGAACGCGTCGGTCTGGGCGAACGTTTGGACCACCGCCCGAACGAACTTTCGGGCGGCCAACAGCAACGCGTCGCGATCGCGAGAGCCTTGGCGAACACGCCGCGGCTGCTGCTGGCCGACGAGCCGACAGGGAACCTGGATACCGCGACGACGCAGCAGATCATGGAGATCCTCACCGATCTCAATTCGCAGGGCGCAACGATTGTCATGGTGACGCACGAGCCCGACATCGCCAAGTACTGCCCGACGCACCTCCACATGCGCGACGGGATCGTCCAGCGCTACTCGGGCCCGGGGCTCAGGGTTCAAGGGCTCGACCCAGAAGACCTCGATGAGCGTTTCGCACCCGCGAGTGTCGCTACGGCGGGGGGTTCGTCGTGATCTGGCTCAGGCTCGCCCGGAACGTTCGCCTGGGCGTCAAGACCCTGCTCTTGCACAAGCTGCGGAGCATGCTCACGATGCTCGGGGTCGTCTTCGGTGTCTCGTCTGTTGTCGCGATGCTGGCGGTCGGCGAGGGCGCCAGCCGGGAAGCGCTCGAGCGGATCCGCATGCTCGGCTCGAACAACATCATCATCGAGTCGACCAAGGCGGCGGAGGACCAGAACGCGGGCAACCGCCGGATCAACATCTACGGGCTTACCTACGACGACGCGGATCGGATCGACCAGAGCTTCGCTCGGGTCACGAACGTCGTCCCGGTCAAGAGCCTGAAGCGTGAAGGCCGCCTTGGTCGACGCACCGCCGAACTCCGCGTGATGGGGACAACCCCTGGCTGGTTCGAGTTGGTTCCGAGACCGCTCGTCGCGGGCCGCCGGTTGGTCGACGCGGACGTGGAGTCTCTCTCCAGTTCACTCGTCCTGACCGAGCACGGCGCTCGGAAGCTCCTCGCCACCGAGGAGACCATCGGCAACACCGTCACGATCGCAGGTTCGATCTATGAGGTGATCGGGATCGTCGAAGCCGCGTCGGCGGGGTCGGTGGAAACACCGGACGAGCAAGAGGACGCCTACATACCCATCTCGACCGCCCGGCAGCGGTTCGGCGATCTCAACGTCACCCGATCTTCGGGCTCGTTCCTCCGGGAGCAGGTGGAGTTGCACTCGATCTTGGTCCGCGTTGACGGAGACGACGCGGTCGAAGGGACCGCGTCGGGCATTCGCACGATGCTCGAGCGGTTTCACAAGGTCCAGGACTACAACATCGCCGTTCCCCTCGCGTTGCTCCAGGAAGCGAAGCGCACGAGGGATCGCTGGAACATCGTGCTTGGTTCGATCGCCGGGATCTCGCTGCTCGTGGGCGGGATCGGGATCATGAACATCATGCTCGCCAGCGTCACGGAACGCACGCGCGAGATCGGGATCCGCCGGGCGATCGGTGCGAAGAAGATCCAGATCATTTCGCAGTTCTTGATCGAGACCGTTGTGCTCTCGGTGATCGGCGGAATCGTCGGAATCGCGCTGGGGTTCGCGATACCCTGGGCGGTGACCAGATTCGCAGGGATGCCGACGGAGATCACCGCCTGGTCTATCGCGTTGGCGGCGGGGATCTCGGTGGGTGTAGGTGTCATCTTCGGGCTCTATCCGGCTGCCCGAGCGGCGAACCTCGACCCGATCGAAGCCCTGCGGCACGAATAGGCTTCCCGGCAACAGGCCGCCCCACCACCGCCCGCTACCCGAATCCGAGGAACGCCCATGCGCGATGCAACCGGACTTGCAGCCCTTGAACACCGGCTCGACCCCGCCGACACGCTCGCCTCGGTCTTTGTTGATCTGGGCCCCACGCTCAAGGCGGATCTCGGAAGCATCGCCATCGCTGTCAGCGACGCTGAATTCGAAGTTCTCGCCCATGTCGGTCCGGAGGGCAAACAAGAAGACTCAAGGCATCGGTTTTCGGCTGCGGATACGGCCGGGGCTTGGGTGACAGCGTACGGAGTGCCCTTCGTTGCGAACGAGGTCGCCGATGTTACGCGGTTCGGACGGACGCACGACTTCATGCTGGCCGAGCAGTTCCAGGCGTTCTGCACGCTCCCTATCGAGTTAGGCCAATTCCCGAGGCATCGTACCGGTTTGTTCTACATGTTCTCCCGCCAGCGCAACGCGTTCAGTGGGCACGCGTTCTCGATCGTGCTCCGGATGCGCGAGGTGATCGAGCCGGTCATGCGAGCACACCTTTCGGTCAACGAACTCCAGCACGGGTCCGCGTTCCCTGAACCGCCGGCTCCTACGGCCAAACGCCCCTCGGCAACGCTGGAAGAGATCGAGCGAGCTCACATCATTCAGACTCTGGACAGGCTGAACTGGATCATCGAGGGACCGCGCGGCGCCGCAGCGACCTTGGGTCTCAATCCGTCCACGCTGAGAAATCGGATGCGTAAACTCTCGATCGCGCGTCAGGCGGAGAGCGCCGAGCCCGCCTCGACTTAAGTCGTCCTCAGCCGCGCCGACGCCGCGTGGGCTTCGAGGCCTTCGAGCTCCGCGAGTGCGACGGCATCGGATGCGAGGCCGGCGCCGGCTTCGACGTCATCGATCCGGAGCCACGTCCGGAGCCGAAGAAAGCTCGCGACGCTCAGCCCGGCTCTGAATCGGGCTGTTCCCCCGGTTGGCAGCGTGTGGTTCGGTCCGGCGCCGTAGTCGCCCAAGACCTCGGCCGCGTTTGAACCAATGAAGACACCACCGGCGTTCCGGACACGCGAGGCCACGCCCTCCGGATCCTGGGTAAGAACCTCGAGGTGTTCGGGCGCGACCCGGTCGGTCACCGCCAGCGCCTCGTCAAGAGAATCACAGACGCAGGCGAACCCGTGTAACAGCCCGTTTCGAGCTGTTGCGGCCGTGCCGAGAGTTTCAAGCCTTTGGCGAAGCGCCCCGTCAACACTTGCCGCGAACTCTTCCGAAAGGCACACCAAATACGCCGCGGCTTCGTCGTCGTGTTCCGCCTGCGCGAGCAGGTCGGCGGCGACGAGGTCAGGATTTGCCGAATCATCGGCGAGCACCAGAAGCTCGCTCGGCCCGGCGAGCATGTCGATTCCGACAACCCCGCTCACGAGTTGCTTGGCCGCGGTCACCCAGGCGTTGCCGGGACCCGCGATGACGTCGACAGGCTCAAATCCGGCGTATCCGTATGCGAGGGCGGCGATCCCGTGCGCACCACCGACAGCGAAGAACGCGTCGGCCCCGGCGACTGCCGCGGCGGCGAGGGTCACCGGGTACGCCGCCGGTGACGCGACGATGACACGCGAGCACCCGGCGACTCGGGCGGTGACCGCGGTCATGAGCGCTGACGACGGGAGCGGGTACCGCCCGCCCGGGGCGTAGCAGCCCGCCGCGGCGACGGGCTCGACCGTATGACCGGCACGCCCCCCGGGGACCTCGATGTCAATTGGTGAAATGGCCTCGAGTTGAGCCTCTGCGAACACACGGATCCGATCGGCCGCTCTTGTCAGCACGCTCTTTGTCGAACCATCAACGGACGCGAGTGCATTGTCCATCTCGCCGGGCCCGAGGATCAATGGCTCGCCCGGCGCTCTCTCGCCGAATCGTTCGGCGTACCGACGAACAGCGGGCTCACCCTCGTTGCGTACATCCTCGACGATCTTCGACGCGTCGGCGAGAGCCGTCGGCGTGACTGCGGGACGGTCTTGGCGACCGACGTCTCCGGGTCGGACGCGTCGGAGGGAAACATCAACCATTTGTGTTCCCCTGCGGCTTCATATCTCCCTTGCGCCGCGTGACCTTCAGCGCACGGCGGTCGAGTATCGACTCGACATCCTCGAGGCGAGCGCCCGCCTGAACGGCTCGGACGAGCGCAAAGTAGATCACGTCGGCGGCTTCCCACGCTGCTTCGGCGGGGGTGGACGCGTCGGAGAGTTCGTTCGACTCCTCGATCAGCTTCGCCCGGAGCAGGTCCGCATCGTCAAAGAGCCGCCTGGTATACGAACCCTCCGGCGCCGATACGAGCCGCTCGCGGAGCGTGCGTTCGAGCGCCCCGAGTCCGCTATCGGCACCGAAGCAGGTCCTTGTCTCAAGGTGGCAAAACCCGCCGGATTGACGCACCATGAACCTCAGTGCATCCCGATCGCAATCGGCGTTGATCGCGAGCAGTTCCTGAGTATCACCGGAGGTAGCGCCCTTTTCCCAGAGCCCGCCGCGGCTGCGCGACCAGTACACCCCCCGGCGGGTCTCGATCGCCCGGCGAACACTCTCACAACTTGAATATGCAAGACCGAGCGCGGTTCCTCGTTCATCGGTGACCACCGTCGGCCAGAGGCCGTCAGCTCGATCGGTCGTCAGCGGGGCGCAGAATCCGTCAGCGAGATCGAACGCCCCCGAGTAGAGCGCCATTCCGACCTGCGCGTCGGCGCCGGCCGCGTCGGCCATCGCGACGTCTTCGGGCGTGCGGACGCCGCCTGCGACGGTCACCCTCGCCGGCGCGGCACGCTTGACGAGTTCGTGCACGCGGTCTTCGGGAAGCCCCCCCATGCGACCCTCGCGTTCGACAAACGTGATCAGGAACCCCCCGACGAGATCTTTGAGTTCGTCGATCTTGTCCTGGAGACGTTCGCCGGTCTTCTGTTTCCATCCTTCGACAACGACCTCTCCATCGCGAGCGTCGAGGGCCGCGATCACCCGGTCCTTGGGGAGTTCGCGGAGGATCTCCGGCTTGGCAGCGGTGCCCAAGATGATCTTGGCCGCGCCAGCATCGAGCCACTTGATAGCGGTATCGACGTCTCGAATACCTCCACCGACACGGCAGCGATGGCTTTGAACCAACTCAAGAATGACGTGGTGGTTGTCACCCTGCCCCATCGCGGCATCGAGGTCGATCACCGCGATCTCGCCAACGAGGCCGAACGTATCGGCGATCGGCCGCGGATCGCCGGCGTCAATCTCCAGTGTTTCGCCGCCGATGAGTTGGACCGCGTTGCCGTTCTGGATATCGATCGATGGAACGATCACGTGCGCACCTCCACGCCTTCGGCCGCGAGTTTCGCCTTGATAACCCCCACCGTTGTGTCCCCGTCATGGAAGATCGACGCGGCCAACACCGCGTCCGCGCCCGCCGCGAACGCTTCTGTCATGTGATGGGCCCCGTTCCCGCCGCCGGATGCGATGATCGGAATCCCACACTGAGCGGAAACAGCGGCGATGAGCTCGGTGTCGTATCCCTCGCGGGTTCCATCCCGGTCCCAACTCGTGAGCAGGATCTCGCCGGCACCGCGGCGCTCGGCCTCCGCGGCCCAATCGGGCGCTTCCATATGCTTTCGCTCGGTCCCCGATTTGGTCACGATGCCCCAGCCGTCACGCCCCTTGTGACGAGCCGCGTCGAGGCTTAGCACAACGCACTGCCGGCCGACACGCTCGGAGAGTTCTGTGAGCAACTCTGGGCGGTCGACGGCGGCGGTGTTGATCCCGACCTTGTCGGCGCCGGCGGCGAGGAGCCGTTCGGCGTCTTCGAACTTCCGGACACCGCCGCCAACGGTCAGTGGGATCGACAGCACCGATCGCACCGCGGCGACGGTCTCCACGGCGTTGGCTCTTCCCTCTGGAGTCGCGGATACGTCCAGAATGACCAGTTCGTCGGCGCCCTGACGCTCGTACTCCGCTGCTCGCTCGACGGGATCGCCTGCGTCCCGCAGGCCTTGAAACTTGACGCCCTTGACGACACGCCCGTCTTTCACGTCGAGGCATGGGATGATGCGCTTGGTCAGCACGGCGCCGTCTCCTTGGTCTTCACCCCGCACCGTTCGACCCAGTTCCGAAGGAGCCCGAGACCCCAGGCGCCGGACAACTCGGGGTGGAACTGGCACGCGAGTGTGTGACCGCGTTGCATCGCGGCGATGAACTTCCCGCCGTGGTCGGCGGCCGCGACTTCCCACCCTTCGGGCGCCTTAGTGAATCTGAACGAGTTGGCGAAGTAGGCGTAACCCTCAGTGAATCGCGCGTCATCGACCCGAACCACCCTATTCCATCCGAACTGCGGCGTACGGACGCCCTCGGGGAACGCCGTAACCGGGTTCGGTACGACGCTCAGACCGGCGACACCGGGTGACTCATCGGAGCAAGTGCCGAAGAGTTGCATGCCTAGGCAGACTGCGAGGAGCGGGCGGCCGGCGTTGATGCGTTCGACGACGACCCGGTCATTCCGGGTCTGCGAGAGCATCGCCATCCCGACGCCAAACGAGCCAACGCCCGGGAGGACCGCGAGGTCGGCGGACTCGACCTGTGATGGATCGGCGGTCACCCTCGGGTCCAGACCGACTCTGCGAAGGGCGGCGGCGACTGATGCGGTGTTGGCGACACCCGTTGCGATAATCGCGGTCGTCGTCACAGTACCCCCTTCGTAGACGGGATGCCCGTTCCGTCAACCGAGACCGCGTCGCGGAGCGCGAGCGCAAGAGCTTTGAACGCGGCCTCGGCCTTGTGGTGGTCGTTGAGCCCTCGGATCACGTCGACGTGGAGCGTTGTCTTCGATGCCATCGCGAACGAATGAAAGACGTGAGCGATGTTCTCGCTCGCGATCTCGCCGATGCTGGACCGGACGAGCCGGAGATCGATCTCAGCGTGCGGGCGACCGGAAAGATCCACCACCACCCTGGCGAGCGATTCGTCGAGCGGGGCGTACGCCGACCCGAAACGCCGGATGCCTGATCGATCTCCGAGTGCCTCATCGAGAGCTTGGCCCAGAGCGAGCGCGCAGTCTTCAGCAGTGTGATGGTCGTCGACGTGGAGATCGCCCTCGCATGAGATTTTAAGGTCGAGCCTTGCGTGCTTTGCGAGCGCCGCCAGCATGTGGTCGAGGAACCCGAGACCGGTTTGGACAGATGCTTGTCCGGCCCCGTCGAGATTCAGCGTGAGTGCGATTCTCGTTTCTTTCGTCGAGCGTTCGATGGTTGCGACGCGGGTCATGACGCACCTCCCAGGATCTCGGCGATCGCGTCTCGCAACCGCACAAAATGCTCATCGTTCCCCGGGAGCGCGATCCGCACCGCGTCGGCGAGATGCTCGCGTCCGGGCCAGACGCGAACGGCGATGCCTCGCTCCCCGAGCGCATCGCGAAGCGCGACCGCATCCGACACGCGGACCAGAAGAAAGTTGGCTTCGGAGGGGTTCACCACCACCCCGAGCGTCGTCAGCAGGTCGAGGAGTTCTTGGCGTTCGTTACCAATCCTGGCCATGCCTGCGAGCAGGTCATCAGAAGCGTCGAACGCGACACCGGCTGCCACCGTCGCGAGCGTTGACACCGGGAACGGCCCGACAATCGTTCGGAGGGCGGAGGCGACATCGACGTCTGCGATCGCGTAGCCAACACGGAGACCCGCGAGTCCGTACGCCTTCGAGAACGTCCTCAGCATCACGCAGTTCGTTCGCTCAGCCATGTCTCGGACGATTCGGTAATCGCTCGCTTCCACTGAAAACTCGGCATAGGCGAGATCGGCCATGAAGAGCGCCCCGTTGACCCCCGCGGCGTCCGCCGCTTCGGAGAGTTCTTCGCGCGTCAACGCTCCGCCGGTCGGGGTGTTGGGGCTCACGACGGCACAAACGGAAGTCGAGGGCGTGATCGCGGCGAGGTATTCGGCCTTTGGAAATCGGCCGTGTGTCCAAACGACCTCATCGATCGCTCCTCCTGCAAGCGTTGCACTCCGGGGGATCATCTCGAAGCTTGGCGTGTGGGCGAGCATCCGTCGCCCGGGCTGGAGGTACGCCCTGCACACCGCGTCGATCGCTTGATCGGCACCGGCGGTTACCACCACGCGGGCGGGGTCGAGATCCCAACGCTCGGCGATACGAGCCTCGAGCTTTGTTGGGCTCTCGTACAGCCTGACTTGCTCGGGCGACACCGACGCGAGCGCGGGCATCACAAGGTCTGTTGTTGGCGTGCCCTCGTTCAAATCGAGGTGCAGGTCGATCGAGGGCGGACGGGGTGGGAGCGCGTAAGGGCGTAGCCCTTTAACGGCATCGACCGGCACCGGTGGTTTGCTCGTCTGGATCGTCATGGAACGATCTGCTCCGGGTTGGTGATGATGATGTCCGTCCCGCCCTTCGCCTTGATCTGAGGGATCAGGATCGGAAGATCGCGTTGTGGCACCGCGGCTTTGACAGCAAACCCCGACGAGCCATGTACGGATGCAATCGTTGGTCTCCGCATCGCCGGGAGCACGCCGACGACCTGTTCGAGGTTGGCCTCTTCAACGTTCACCTCGAGCATCACGCGGCTCCGGGCTTCGAGGACCGACTTCACGAGCGTGATGAGATCGTCGATCGCGGACTTCTTCTCTGGATCTTTGAGGGAAGCCGGGTTGGCGTAGAGCCGCGTCGAGCTTGTCATGACCTCATCGATGATTTTCAACCCGTTGGCCTGGAGCGTCGCTCCGGTCGCCGTGTTGTCGATGATGCAATCGGCGTCCTCTGGCGGCAACACTTCCGTCGCGCCGTATGAGCGGAGCAGTTTCGCATCGACACCGTTGGACGTGATCCAGCGGTGCGTGAGTTCGGCGTACTCGCTCGCGACGACGAGCTTTCGCTTCGGGAGTTGCCCGTCGACGAGCAGTTCGGTCGGTGCCGCGACGACCAGACGGACCGGGTCGAGCTTGGTATCGAGGAGTTCGACGAGTTCCTCGGCAACGCAGTGCTCTTCGACCCAGTCGGCGCCCGCAAACCCGACGTCTCTCGCCCCCTCGTGGAGCATCTCGATGATCGCTCTCGGCTTCAGGATCTTGACGTCGTAGTTCGGGAGGTTGATATCGGGCCGATACCCCCTGGCGGTCTCGCGAACGTGGATCCCGGCGTCGGCGAGCAGGCGGTTAACGCCCTTGGCCATTCGGCCCTTCGGCAACGCGAGCTTGATCGTCGGAACATCGGACATGGGGTGGTTCCTGAATTCTCGAGGCCGGTGGCCGGTGTGAACGGTGCGGGGTGCTTGAAACGACAAACGCCGGCTGCGAGGCCGGCGTTTGGAAAGACTCAGATGGGCATCGCCCACGCGTTCCTACCGCCGGACCTCGCTTGAGGAGTGATGGGTGCGGTGATGAGCGTGGAGGGTAAACACGAGGGACATTAGGCAGGCACCGGGGAAAAGTCGTGCGGTGGCGACGGAGACGCCCACAGGGAACATCCTGGGTGGCGGCTCAAGAAGGGGATGGCGATGTCCGTGAGCGGTTCCAGAAGCGGTAACGACACCGACGAATACAAGTCGCTGGTCCACCGCGCCCTCCGCGCCAATCAGGGCGAACTCCGCCCGCTGCTCCTGAGCGCCGCGTACTTCTTCGTCTTGCTCTTCGGCTACTTCATGCTCCGCCCCGTCCGCGAAGCGATGGGCGTCCAGCGTTCCATGGGCGACCTGCGATGGCTCTTCGGCGCGACGTGCGTCGTTTCGCTGTTGATCACGCTCGTGTTCGGACAACTGGTTTCCAAGGTCGACCGCCGACGGTTCATCCCCGTCGTGCACCGATGCATCATTGCGTGCTTGCTCGTGTTCGTCCTCGTCCTTTCACTCGCGCCGGATGTTCTCGGTCTCGCGACCGGCTACGTGTTCTACGTCTGGATCAGCGTTGTGAACCTCTTCGTCGTGAGTGTTTTCTGGGCGTTCATGGCCGACGTCTGGACGCTCTCCCAGGGCAAGCGCCTGTTCGCCGCGATCGGTGTCGGCGGGACGCTCGGCGCCCTCGCCGGATCGAGTGTGCCGTGGTGGCTCGCCGACCGGATGCCATCGTGGGGCCTCATGCTGCTCGCAGGCGTGTGCTTCGAGGTGTGTGTGCGGTTCGTTGTCTGGCTCGGGCCGGGCGGCTCTTCGCAAGAAGCGAAGGCACCCGATTCGATCGGCGGGAACGCGTGGGCGGGGCTCGGTCACGTGCTGTCCTCACCCTACCTCGCCGGCATCGGCGGGTACATCGGCCTGATGGCGACGAGTTCCACGCTGATCTACTTCGCGAAGGCATCGTTCGTCTTCGACGAGACCGACACGCTCAGCGCACGCATCGCGGCTTTCGGGCAGCTCGACGCGGCGGCCCAGGCTCTCACGCTTCTCGTCCAACTCTTCATCACGTCGCGGATCATCAATCGCCTGGGCGTCGGCGGAACGCTGATCATCCTCCCCGCCGTAACGCTGCTCGGGTTCGCGGCCCTGGCCGTCGCGCCGGTTTGGGGCGTCCTCGTGCTCTTCCAGGCCCTCCACCGCGCCGCGAGGTATTCCATCGCCAGGCCATCCCGCGAGACGCTCTTCACCGTTGTTCCCGATGAAGACAAATACAAGGCCAAGCCCGTTCTTGATGTCTTTGTTTACCGGGGCGGTGACGTCGTCGGCGTGCTGCTCAGCGCTGCGCCGCTGGCTGTTGCCGGGGTCGGCGTGTTCGCCCTCATCGTGACCCCAGTGTCCGCCGCTTGGGCCGCGCTCGCCGCGTGGCTCGGGAGATCACAATCGCGTCTCGGAAACACGAGCGAGACGCCCGCCGATGATTCGACCGCTTCGAACCAGGCGGTCCCCGGGAGCTTGATATGACGACCGATCGCCGCACGTTTCTCGCCGGAGCCGCAGGGCTCGCCGCCGCGGCTTCCCTGCCGAGTTTCGCCCTTGCTGATCTCCTTCAGCCGAAGCGGAACCTCAAGCTGCTCATCCTCGGCGGGACCGGGTTCCTCGGGCCGCACGTTGTGCAGTACGCGGTCCAACGGGGCCACGAGATGACCCTGTTCAACCGCGGCAAGTCCGGCCCGGAGAAGTTCCCGGATCTCGAGTGGCTCAAGGGCGATCGGTACAGCGACTTCACGTCGCTCGAAGAACAAGTCGCCGCCGGACGCAAGTGGGACGCGGTGATTGACACCTTTACCTACGTGCCCAAGACCGTCACAGACGCGATGGACGTGCTCTTGCCAGCGATGAACCAGTACGTGGTTGTCTCGACCGTCTCGGTCTACCAAGACGGTATGGAACCTGGCGCCGACGAAACATGGCCCCTCGCAACCATGCCGGATGATGTCGCCGAGGGCATCAAGACGCACCGAGAGGTCGGTGCCTATTACGGAGCGATGAAGGCCCGCGTGGAGAACGCGGCCGAAGCACGCTTGCCTGGCAAGGTCACGAACATCCGCCCAGGGCTGATCGTCGGCCCGGGCGACTGGACCGGCCGCTACACCTATTGGCCGGTGCGTGCGAGCGAAGGCGGCCGAATGATCGCCCCGGGCGACGGGACGGACTACGTCCAGTACATCGATGCACGCGACCTCGGTCCGTTCGTCATCCGAGCGATCGAGCGTCAGCTCTTCGGCGCGTACAACGCGATCAGCCCCGCCGGCGAACGAACGTGCCGCGACATGGTCAACTCTGCAATCCGCGTCGCCGACGCCGGCACCGAACCGGTTTGGATGGACACCCCGTTCCTGCAGTCCCAGGGCGTCCGCGCGTGGGCCGATCTTCCGGTTTGGATTCCAAACTCAAGCCCTACCCACGCCGGCGCCGGCCTGGCAAGCACGTCGAAGGCGATGGCCGCCGGCCTAGCGATCCGCTCGATCGACGATACCAGCCGGGCGACGCTGGACGACTATCGCGAACGCATCCAGAGAGCGCGTGCCGAGCAGGGCGACCAAGTCGCGACCCAGGCCGCGGCTCGTCTCCGAGGCGGGCTGACCCCAGAGCGAGAAACAGCGGTGCTCGAGGCGTGGGAGTCGAAGGGATGAGTAGACTTGGCGCATGCCCCTATCGACTGACACGTTCCGCCCACTCGCCGATCGATACCAACTCGCGGACGACGGCACCCTCGACGTACACAGCCCCGTCGACGGAGAACGCCTGAGCGCCACCAAGGTCACCGATGATGTAGGTGCGGTCGTCGGCCGGGCCCACGAAGCGTTCCACGCTTGGCGGTCCGTACCCGCTCCGCAGCGCGGCGAACTCATCAGGCTCTTCGGCGACGCGCTCCGCGCGCACAAAATACCGCTGGCTCAACTGGTCACTCTTGAGTGCGGGAAACCCATCGGGGAGTCCGAGGGCGAAGTCCAGGAGATGATCGACATCTGCGACTTCGCGGTCGGCCTGAGTCGTCAGCTCTACGGGCTCACGATGCCCAGCGAACGCCCGGGCCACCACCTTCGCGAGGCGTGGCACCCGCTCGGTGTCGTCGGCGTGATCAGCGCGTTCAACTTCCCGGTCGCCGTGTGGGCGTGGAACCAGGCTCTCGCTGTTGTCTGCGGGAACAGCGTGGTCTGGAAGCCCAGCGAGAAGACCCCGCTCACCGCCCTCGCGTGCTCAAAGATCTTCGACGAGGCGGCTGAAGCCTTCAAAGCCTCGACCGGGATCGAGGTGAATGATCTCTGCCCTGTCATCATCGGCGCTCGCGGCACCGGCGAGGCCCTTGTTGATGATCCTCGCGTTGCCTTGCTCAGCGCGACGGGTTCGGTCCCGATGGGACGCACTGTCAACCAGCGCGTCGCGGCCCGCATGGGGCGTTGCCTGCTCGAATTGGGCGGGAACAACGCGATGATCGTCCGCCCCTCGGCCGACCTCGATCTCGCGGTCAGGGCGATCGTCTTCGCCGCGGCGGGCACGGCGGGCCAACGGTGCACCACCCTGCGTCGCCTGATCGTCCATCCAGACATGAAGGCCCCGCTGCTCGAACGCCTCGTGAAGGCGTACGGATCGCTGCGCGTCGGGAACCCACTCGACCGTGAGAGCCACCTGGGCCCGTTGATCGACGAGGCCTCGCAAGACGCGTTCCTGTCTCGCGTGCGCGAGGCCCAAGACGCCGACGGAACGCTGCTCGTCGGCGGAACGAAGACTTTGACCGACGAGTACCCGAACGGCCACTACGTCGCCCCGGCGATCGTCGACATGCCCCAGCAATCGGCGTGCGTCCGAGACGAGTGCTTCGGCCCCCTGATGTACGCGCTCGAAGCAACCACGCTTGAGGATGCCATCACACTCCAAAACGACGTCCCGCAGGGCTTGAGTTCGTGCATCTTCACGACCGATGTTCGCGAGTCCGAACGGTTCCTTAGCGCAGTCGGCAGCGATTGCGGGATCGCGAACGTCAACATCGGCCCGAGCGGCGCCGAGATCGGCGGCGCCTTCGGTGGCGAAAAGGAAACCGGCGGCGGGCGTGAATCGGGTTCCGATTCGTGGAAGGCGTACATGCGACGCCAAACGCAAACGGTGAACTACTCCACCGAACTTCCCCTCGCCCAAGGCATCACGTTCGACCTATGACCGTAAGCCTTTGGCAAAGGGACTCGAGCGAGAAGGTCGAAACCGACGTCGCGATCGTCGGCGCCGGCGTGTGCGGCCTCAGCGCCGCACTTGAATGTGAAGCGCGAGGCGTCAACGCGTTGATCGTCGAACGCGAACGCGTGGCGTCGGGGGCGAGCGGGCGGAACGCCGGTTATCTGATGCGAGGCATGGCCGAGTCGTACGCCGTCGCGTGCGAGATGTACGGCCGCGACCGCGCCCGCGCCGTCTGGGCCTGGAGCGAAGACAACCTCACTGCACTGCGTGACCTGGGTGCTAGCGACCTCGAGAATTGCGAACCAAGGCCGTCTTGTATCGTGGCCCTCGACGAAACCGAGGAACGAGAGCTCCGACGCTCAATTTCGCTCATGGCCGAGGATGGATTCGAGACGCACCTTCTCGAACCCTCGGCGACGACCGACGCGCTCTGGCGGTCGGGACGCCCAAAGGTCGGACTCGTGAATCCGAACGACGCGGTCTGCCACCCCGTCGAACTCATGCGCATGCTTCGCGACCGCTTGACCTCGACACCTGTGAATGAAGGCCGCGAGGTGTTCTCGATCGACCGCGACGACCACCAGGTCCTGGTGCATGCGAGGGGCCTCACGATCGCCGCCAGACGCGTGCTTGTCTGCACGAACGCCTGGGCGGGAGAACTCGTACCCGATATGCGAGGGGTCATCGAGCCCAAGCGAGGGCAGATGCTCGCGGCCAAACCGGTCGAGCCCACGCCGCTCGACTTCGCGTACTACCTCAACCGCGGCGACGAGTACATCAGGACAGGCCCCGATGGACTGATCCTCGTCGGCGGATGCCGCAGGTTCGAGCCTCAGGACCAGTCCGGCGACCGGGGTGGCGTCCACCCGGCCGTGCAAGACGGACTGGAAAGGCACCTGCGCGAACTCGTGACCGACCGGTACGAGGTCGTCGCCCGTTGGTCGGGGGTCATGGGCTTCAGCCCGAACGGACTCCCCATCGTCGGTCCGACGCCCGACGATGAGCGTGTCTGGGTGTGCGCCGGCTTCACCGGGCACGGCATGTCACTCGGGCATCTTGCCGGCAGACGTACCGCGGCCGCGATGCTCGGCGCCGCACCGCGGCCGGAGTTGTTCGACCCGCCCTCGGGTCACGTGTCCTGATCGGCCCGATACGCCTCGATCGCCTCGTTCATCAGCCCTGCGACTTTCTCCGTGAGCCGATGGGTTCCGAGCACGCGGGCCGCGTGCTTGGCGAGTTCTTCGTCCGGGAGAGCCACCTGCTCATCAAGGACCCACTTCACGGCAGCGATGCGTTCAACAAGCGGGATCTCATCGAGTGACCTCTTGGAATGTTCGGATGTCCCGGGCCGTCTCGGAGCGTCGAGCGTCGTGTCACCCGACTTCGCCCAGATCGCATCGCCGACCTCGCGCACGAGTCTCTTGGCGACCGCCGCGTTGAGCAGCGATGCGCAATGATCCCTGACCGCTTTGGTCAGACGATCGACACCGAAGGCCTCCGAAAGGCGTCGGATCACAACCGTCCGCGTCACCGGGGCCTCTACCTCGACGATCTCGACGAGGACCTCCCGTGCCCGCCCAGAGTTGGCCTCATCAAGCAACGCGTCGCGATCGCCGATCAGCGTCTGCGGGAACCACGCTGCGTAGTCGGGCATCATCACCGCTTCGGGCTCGCGAGCGACCGCCGGCGGTGCCGACGCCAAGCCGGATCCCGCATCCTCGACGCTCTCCGCTTCGGCGATCAGTTCCTCGGCGGCCGGTTCCCGCTTCGCCGCCCTCCGAGCCTCGGTAATCGCTCGCTCGAGCGATCGCATGACGCCTTCGCGGTTGAGGTGCCACTCGACCGACCAGACTTTGTGCAGCCGCCACCCCAGACCGGCCATGACCGAGGGACGGAGCCGATCCCGATCGCGTGCGGTGCGGGCGTCCGCGTACGAAGCGCCATCGAACTCGATGCCCAGGATAAACCGCGTTGGATCCCCGGGGTCCCGTACCGCAAGCTCAACCCTCGACCCGCCCGAGCCAACGTGCTCGGCAACGTCGTGCCCGTTCCCGCAAAGCTCATCGGCGACCGCCCGCCCGATCGCTCCGAGTTCCACGGCGTCGTGCGCGGCGCTCGCGACGCGGCCCGACCGGGCAAACTCGAGGAACCGGCGAAGGTGCTTGACGCCGACGGCGCCGGTGCGGGCCGGATCAATCGCCTCAGGATCGAAGCTCGCGAACGCGACGACGCGTCTCCGCGCCCTGGTGACCGCAACGTTCAAACGGCGTTCGCCCCCGTCGCGGTTCAGGGGACCGAAGTTCATCGACATCTTGCTTGATTCTCCGGGCCCGTACGTCACGGAGAAAAGAATGACGTCGCGCTCGTCGCCCTGGACCGATTCGAGGTTCTTGATGAACAACGGCTCGTCGCCGGCTTCGCGCGCTTCCTCCAGAGCCGAGTCCTTGCGACACCGTTCATCGAGGAAGTCTTCGATCAACACCTGCTGCGCGAGGTTGAACGAAACGACGCCGATGGTCTGGCCGCCCTCACGAAGCAGCTTCACCACTTCGTCGACGATCGCTTCCGCCTCGGCCCGGTTCGTCCGGCTCGATCCCCGGTCGTAGGCACCTTCAACGCGCCGAAAGCTGACGCCCAGTTCATCGCCCGGCTCTACCGGTGCCGGGAACGTCCGAAGCGTGTTGTCGTAATAGTGCTCATTGCTAAACGCGATGAGAGAATCGTGCCGACTGCGGTAGTGCCAGAGCAAACGACGCGCCGGCACGCCAGAGGCAACGCACTCTTGGAGGATGCTCTCGAGCTCTTCCGCTTCGGTCGCCGTCTCGTCGTCCTCCGGTTCCGACTTTTCAAAGAAGCTCGTCGGCGGAAGCTGCTTCGAGTCTCCCACAACCACGACGCGCGATCCACGAGCGATGGCGCCGATGGCCTCCCAAGGTGGGATCTGCGACGCCTCGTCGAACACGACGAGGTCGAACGGAGGCAACGCAGGATCGAGGTACTGCGCGATCGAGAGCGGGCTCATCAGGAAACAAGGCTTGAGCCTCGCAAGGGTGCCCGGGATCCGCTCCATGAGCTGGCGAATCGGGAGGTGCCTCCGCTTCAGCTCGAGTTGCCTCTTGAGAACCCCGATCTCAGAATGAGGCGAGGGGTTCGACGAGGGCGGGGGTACCGCCGCGGCGAGCCGCGCACGCACAAGCTGTCGCGTGAGATCGAGGAGCTTGGCATCGAGTTCCGCGAACCGCCGGATGGCCTGGTTGTGAGCACGCCCGGAGAACGTGCGTATCCGTTCGAGGCGGTCGGCGGTCGTGCTCAGCCAGCGCCGGCCGAAAGACCGCTCGAAGGCTTGCACTACCTCGTCCGGAGCCAGCGATCCTTCCTCGAGCCCGTCAACGAGCCCGACCAACCCGGCCGATCTCGCAAGCTCGCGCTCCGTCTGCCACGCGCACCAATCGCTGAGTTCGGGCAACGACGCCCGCCAACGCTCCGCCAACTCCGCGACACGGATGAGATAGCGTCGTTCCGTTCGATCGTTCCAGGCCGCTCTCCAATCGACGCTCAGGAGTTCGGACACCCGATCGCGTGCAGCGATGAACTGGGCCAGCGCCTTGGTCAGCCCGGGACCGGCCTCAGCCAGCGGATCGCCGTCACCGGTCGCAAGATCACGGACGATGGCCGGCAACCCCAGCGACTCGGGACCCGCCCCCGCCTCGGCCAGCAACGCCCTGGCCGCGTCGGTCCACGCGACAACATCCACGAGCAGGTCCCAGTCGGCTTCGCCCTCCGCCCATCTCCGACCCAGCAAGCGTGCAGGCTCTGCCGCACCAGACAGCGCTTCTGTTTCTTCGACGACGGCGCGAGCCTCCTCAACATCCCACGCGGCCTGATCGGCGTCCGGGGCCTTGTCAAGGGCGACCGCTTTCAACGCCGAGCGGACCGGACGCGTGCCCCACCACTTGCCCAGCCCCGATTTGGCAGTTGCACGCTTCGCCTGGGTCGTCAGCGTCGGGAGATCGAGCGTCAAAATGGCCCGGTCATACCGCTGGAGCAAGCTCTTCCGACGCCGGTTGCGTTCACGACCTCGCGAGATCCAGCGTTCAAGATCAGCCCGAACCTCGGGCCATTCGGGCTCTTCCAAGAGCGCCTTCGTGGTGCCCGGACAGTTGGCCAGAAGCTGGACCGCCTCCGCTCGCCACTCGACCTCCCGCGCGCTGACCTCGTCCCCATCGCCCAACAAACCGATCGCCTCGACCCACGCGTTCGCCGCTTCACGGAGCGCATCCGCCTGCTTCGCGAGTACGCCGAGCTCGGTCGCCGCGTTGTCCGGCAGCCGGAAGGAGAACTCGCGCACTCCGATGCCGCGGAGCGGGTGTGACCCAAGGTCGTCACGATCCGCTTGAGCAACCCGAGCCGCCTGGGCCAGCCCATCCACCCTTGCCCGGACCGCCTCGAGCTGTTCAGCGCCGAGATCAGCCGGTTCCCCCACCGCGAGCCTTGGCGTCGGCCCGTCTCCGAGTTCGGCGAGCCGCTCGATGACACCCCGCACCGACTCGCCGCTCGGTTGCGGATCGTTCAGTTCGTGAACGAGGTCGTTGAGACGATCTCGGGCTTCCGCAAGCTTCTCGCAGGTCGAATCCCAGCCTTCCGGTTCGCCCGTCGACACCAGTTCGAGTGTTTCGCCCAACTGCGCAAGCACCTCGCGCTTGCTCGCCCGGTTGGAGTGAAGCTCGAGGCAGAACGGACCCAATCCGTCTTGCTCGAGGCGGCGCCGAACGACGGACAACGCCGCGCGTTTCTCCGCGACAAAGAGCACCCGTTCGCCTCGCCCGAGTGCATCGGCGATCAGGTTCGCGATCGTCTGGCTCTTCCCGGTGCCCGGGGGCCCCTGCAAGACGAACGTCTCGCCCTGGCCGGCGGCGTGAACCGCTTCGAGCTGCGAGGCGTCCGCTTCTCTGGTCAACAGCAGCGCCCCGGGCTTGAGGATCGCGTCCGGATCCTCGAGCCGCTCTGCCACAATCGGGTCTGCGTCATCGCCCTCTTCGTCTCGATCCTCGACCAACCGCCGCACGAGCGCCGATTTCCGCAGATCATCCGCTCGCGCTTCGAGATCGCGCCACATCAAGAACCGGCTGAAGCTAAAGAGCCCCAGGCGTGCGGTTTCGAGCACCTCCCAGCCGCTAACGCGTTTGACCACTTCGCGGTACCGGCGGAAGATGAGAGGGATGTCGATTCCCCGCTCGTCTTCGGGCAACTCGCCGAGAGATGGGTCATCGATGTTGAACTCGACGCGAAGCTTCTCGAGCAGAGCCGCGTTTGCCCTCGCCGGTTCGTCGCTGATCGACATCCGGAGAGGCCTCCCGCCCCCGGGCCGTTCAAGCTTGACCGGTACCAGCACGAGCGGAGCCTCGCGTGCTTCGCCGCTCTGGCTCTCACTCCACACCAGAGTGCCAAGCGCTACGTGCAGAAGGTTGGCACCAGTCTCCTCTATGCTGGACCGGGCATCGCGGAAGAGCTCGATCGATCTCCGCTGGGTCTCCGCTTCGGTCAGGTCGACGAGAGCACGCCCAGCGGCGAGCTCGGCCCTCACGAACGCCGTGCGAGGCGAGACGCCGTCCTCATCTCGTGGCCCCTCGGGCACCTTGAGTGGCCTCGCTCGGAGCTCAAGCGACCCTCCGGACGCCAGCCGATCCTCAAGGGACGCGACGTCACCCGAGACCAGCGGGATCGTCCTCCGCGTCTCCCGGAAATTGATCAAACGATTCCGCAGCGACAAATCAAGCAGCCGACGTTTCCATCGCGACAGCCGATCTCCGTCGGCCGCGGCATGCGATACCGGCTCCTCGACCAAGAGCGGCTCGAACTCCGGCCGCGAAGGCGTCGGGGCATCAGGCGAAAGCGTGTAGGTTGCCGCGGAGCTATCTTCGTTGGCTTCACCGTCCCCCAACGCTGCATCGCGATCGACACGGATGGGCAAAGGCCGAACCCCAAGCTTCCGGGCCGCGCGTATGTCGATGATCTGGACGCTGCCCTTGTCTTCGGCCAAGCGATCGAACCCCGTCATCGAGGCCGCGTTGAAACCGCCCGAGTCTCCCTTTGTGAGCAGCGTGGATTCGACGAGCACGATCTCATCGAGCTCGGCGCGCTTGATCACCGAGAGGTCAGAATCGAGCACCGCGTCGGCGAAGTGCTCCGGCCGGGTCCAAACGCCGGCGATCGCGTGACTCTCGAAAAGCACGATGATGGGATGAAGGCCGCTCTTCTCCCAGACACCGGCGAGGAGCAGAGAGAGGTCAAGGCAATTGCCGAGCCTGGTCTCGAGAACCCGGTCCGCGAGCCTGACCCGCTGACCTTCGGCTTCGAAGCTCGCCGAGGCGGTGACGTACTCCAATCCGCGTTCGAGGAGCGCACCGTACCCAGATTCTGCAAGCTGTCTCGCGCGACGCGAATCGCGAGACTGGTACCCGTCCAAGCCGGCGGGAACACCCGCGTCCTTCAAGAGCTGATTCGCGCGCAAGAGCAACGGCTCGATCGCGGGATGGTTGGGCAACGAGAACGACGCGAGCAGCTCCGGCAAGACCCTTGCGCCCCCCCACTCGTCCGCCGCGAGAACATCGAGCGGGCCGGCCCAGACCGCCGGTGTAACACCTTCCGCTCGCACGTCGACGACCAACTCGGTCCGCTCGCGTTCGGTCTGCCTGGCCAGCGGCTCGGATGCGAGCGACAGCTCCGCCGCGTCGAGATGAACCGTCCGCCCAGGGGAGATCGAGTCGACCTTCGCGGCCCACGGCGCCGCGGCTCCGTTTGTGATCCGCACCGACACGTCCAACTCACCAAGCGCTTCATCACCGTTGTTGCTGATCTCAAGCCGGTCGATGACGGGAACGCCGTGTTGGTGCGTCGCGAATCCGACCACCTCGCGGTACGTCACGTCGATCGAGAGAGGTGATTCCACCGGCGTCGTCTCAACGTCAACATCTCCATCCGACTCAGTATCGCTGGGATCACCTCGGGCAGCGTTGTTTGGAGCCTCGTCCACGTCGCAAGCGCCAGCGCTGTCGGGCGCAACCGCGTCGGCGATGGGATCGTCGGAGCGGGGTTCGGCCTGGAGATCCTCGGCCGCTTCGTTCTCGGGGCGTTCAGTTTCGCTCACGCAGAAAGGCTAGCGAGGGTGCCCGGTCCCGGCGTGTCCTCAGCCCGGAACCCAAGAAAGAAGCCCGCCCCCTCCCGGGGACGGGCCTCGTTGGTCACTTAAACCGCACCGGGCGTTTACCCGGGCGAGCGTTCAGCCGCTTACGGGCAGCCGGCGAGGAACGCGGCGATGAACGCGTCCACGTCGGAGAGGTCGAGCACGCCGAACGGAGGCGCGATATCAGCATCCGCCCCGCTGGTGAGGAATGCGTTGATGAACGCATCGGTATCGGCCAGGTCGAGGATCTGGAACGGCTCGGCGATGTCGGCCGCGTTGCACGAATCGACCACCGGGTCCTCACACTCTGGCGCCCTGACGACGATGGCGTCGACGCCCGCCTCAACGACGTTCTGGGTGCCGATGTCGTTCGCGATGAACCGCAGGCGTCCCTGGCCGGCGGCTGCGCCGGTGTAGTCAACGCCCTCGACGAGCGACTCGGTACGCCACACGCCCTGCGCCGTCGTCACGGTGCGGACCGTCGTGTAGCTCGAACCACCGTTGGTCGAGACCTGCACGCGGAAGCTGTCGCCGTTGATCGGACCACCGGCAATGTCGTTGAACCAGTAGGCGTAGCTCACGGTCGAGCCGGAGACGAGGTCAAGAGCCGGCGAGGTCAGGACGGTTTCGCCATCGTCGACGTCGGAGTTGTCGGTCGCCGTGGTGTTGTCGGTCAACCAGCAGCTCCCCGAACCGTCGAAGTCGGCCGGCGGGTCCCCGCGGTCGTTGTTGACCGGGACGCCGAGTTCCCACTGACCATCACCAGCATTACCGGTGACCGCGTAGCCAAGATCGACCTGGCCGTTATCGTCGAATGAAGCGACGAACTCGCCCACGATAGCACTCTGAGTGCTGGTGGCGGGGAAGAACTTGGTGCCGTCGACATCACCCGTCGCTTGGATGCGGTATTCCGGGCTGTCGGCACACTCGAACGCCGGAAGGTCAACACGCCAGACAGTGCCGCCGACGTTGGTGAGGTTCGCGGTCGTGAACGCGCCGCTCGAACTGGTTCGGAACGAAACCACTGGGGTCCCGATCAGGTTCTCACCATCGGGGCTGATGTTGATGTTGAACGACGTGCCGACACCCGGCTCGAGCTCGGTCGGGAGCGGATCAATCTGCGAAATCGTCAGTGCGTCGAAGTCGACGTCGAGGTCGAGCTCGTAGGCAATAATCTCGTCACCGCTCCGGTCGCCGCCGAACGCGCGAACGAAGTAGGTTCCGGCATCGAGGCTCGCCGAGGCGGTCTCGATCTCGCCGGCGCCGAAGGAGTTCGCGGAAGCGAGAACGTTGAACCCGTTGCCAGCGATGATCTCGACGCCGGGGTTCAAGAAGAGCAGCGGGTTGTAGGGCTGCTGCTCGTTACAGTTGTTTGTCTGCGGGCCGGCCTGGTAGAGGAAACCCTGCGGGCGAAGGCGGGCCGTGACCTCCGACGTCTGGTTGATCGTGAACTCGTACCAGTCGGTGTCAAGGTCGTCGTCGAGCGAAACGTTGTCAACGGTTGTCGAGCTATCAATGCCGAACGACCCGAGGTTGGTCGCCGGACCCGAACCATCGTTGGGCTCGTTCGGATCGCCGTAGTGCCGCTGCGCGTTGAGGATGTCGTCGAACTGCGGGCCATCGAAGTTCAGATTGATGAATGGCTCCATCAGCTTCGAGTTGGTCACCGGGCAGGTGTGGAGCTGACCCATGCCGTGGCCGTGCTCGTGGAGCAGGATGTTCCGCAACCGGAGCGAGTTCGAGCCGGTACCAAAGTAGAAGTTGTCGCCGGTGTCGACGACCATGTCGCCATTCTGCGGGAAGAAGTTGTACGCGAGTGTGCCCGAGTTACCGTCGATAAACTTGCCGGCCATGCGGAGGTCGCCGCGCACACCCGAAACACCCGGGAAGTTGAACAGCGTCTGGCCATCGTCGTTGGGCTCGAGGATGTAGGTGTTCCCGCAAAGCGAAGCCCACGTGGCGAAGATCTGGTCGTACAGACCGCGCCATGTCGCCCGGTTTCCGTAAATCCCGTCCATGAAGGCGTTGAGGTCGTTGGGGCCCTGCGGCTCGCCAACGCCCGACGGAACCGTGGTGCCGTCCGGCGGGAACGAGTAGGTCAAGATCGTGGGGTTGCCCTGGCCGCCCCCGCTGGGGTCGAGCGCGGTTCCTAACCAACGGTCGGTCTGCTCGAACTGGATGCTCGTGCCGTTGCTCAGGCCGTAAGAAACGATCGAGTCGAAAAGCTCGATGTACTCGAAGGGTGTGCCGGGCGTGAAGCACGGCGCGACCGGCATCCAATCGGGGCCGGTCGCCATCTCGGCAAAGTTCGAGACCATCCGCTGCTGGAGCGGGGTGAAGCTCGCGAACGTCTCGCGATCGGTGAACCGCTCGATCTTCTCGAACGCGACCTCGAACTCGTCCGCCGTCAGCGGCACCATGAGCTCGGCCTGCTTCGGGTGGACCGCGTCGGCGCCGCGGGTCAGCATCGGGATCCTCTCACCCCGAGCCTCGAGGGCCTTGGCCACCTCAGCACGGTCCTCTGGTCGGAGCGACCAGAAGGTCTGGGCCTTGATCAAGTCGAGGCCGGCGACCTGCGCCTGGTTCATCGCCGCCGTATGTGAACAAGCGACACCACATCCGTGGGTCGGCGCCTGCAAAGCCACCGGCACCGGCTCGGCGGCAATGGACGTCCCGCCCGCGACGAGCGCGAGCACGAGGGTCGAACGCATCTGCATCTTCAAAGACTCCCGAGAATTGTGCCGGGACCGCGGCGGACAGTGGCCGCTTCATCCCCACGAGTCACCGGCGTTGTCATCCCCGGCCCGCCTTCGCGGGCCATTTTTGGAAGCGACTGATCAGCTGTGCGAGGGAAACTCCGAACGGAAGTCCCGCAGACACAAGACCCTGCCTATCCACAGCAGGGCCAAACCGACCAAACACTCCCCTTGTAGCCCACGATCACCGAGACTCGGTGACCTTTGAGCTGAGACCACTGTCACCCTCGGTTCGCGTCTGGGCCAATTTGGTTCCAATTTCTACCTATGCAGTATGCCCTCCATGACGCCTCGCGAGGCCAGGTAAACCCCGCCTCAAGCCTCGACAACCGTTCGGTCGATCTCCGGTCGGGCAGCACCCCCGGGAACCACGTGTGGAACGAGCGAAGCTGGTCAAACTCGGTCAAGCAGGCACCCCCTGGCGCTATCTCCGCGCGGCCTCGAATCTCGGTATCGACGGCGACCCAGGGCTCGTCTATCTGACCGCGTTGAATCTCGCCGACGCCGGCGTCCCCTCGCTCGCGAAGCAAATCCTCGCGTCGCTCAGCGGCCCCGCCGCCTCCGCTCCCCCCACCCAAACCCTCGCCGAGCGACTCGAACACGCCGACGGGTCACTCCGGCCACTCGCCGATCGCACCCGACAGCTTCGATTGTTGGAAGGCGTGATTACCCTCGGCGGAGTGCCCCAAACCGAAGCCCGAGCGGCTATCGCCCGTTTCGTAAAGCACGAAAGCTCCTACGAGCACCACCTCGCGTCCGACGGCACCGAAATCCGCGTCGCTTCGGGCTCGACGGATCCAAAGCTGTGGCTTGGGTCGTGGCGCGACGGGGAATCCATCGTCCCGGGGGGCGATGCCCTCGATGGCGAAAACACACCCCCGATCACGATCGAGGGGCTCCATGCTCCGAGCCTCGTCCTCGAGGTTGCCAACGCGACACCTCCGCTCGCATCGGGGTTCTGGAGAGGGCTTCGTCTTGTTGAGCCTTCGATCGATCGACTCCTCACCGCCGCGTTAACCCATAAGCGCCTCATCGACGTCTTGAAGCAACCTCGCTTTGTTCTGTTCTTCGGTTCGGACGCCGGCCCTCGGTTTAGTTCATACCTCGCAGCCCGAAGCAACGTCGCGAGCATCGGCCCGCACGTCGGAACGCCGACCGAAGCGAACGCAACGCATCACCTTCACGTCGCCGCGAGGGAAAGCTCTGCCTTGGCGTCGAGGGTGCGTTCGTCGGTCGAAGTTCGCGACACAGCGCGGGCGTTGCACGACTGGCGCCGCGTGTATCAAGAAGCGGCAACCGGAGCCCGCCGCCTCCGCGTGCTGATCCCAACGTGCCGATTCTCCACGTACTTGCAGCACTCGAGCAAGTTGTTGGCCGACGCGTTTCGCCGCGCCGGGCACGACGTCCAAGTCCTCATCGAGCCAGACGCTTCGACAAATCTCTCCGACGCGAGCTACCTCGATGCCTGCCAACGACTCGATCCTGACCTGATCGTGCTCATCAATTTTCCGAGGGCATCGCGCGCCGGGTGGTTCCCCAAGAATGTCCCCTTCGTCTGCTGGATCCAGGATCACATGCCGCATCTCTATGATCCCGCGATCGCCCGAAAGCAGGGAACGCTCGACTTCACCATGGGTCACGTGCCGACTGAGCTCTACTATCGAATCGGGTATCCGACCACCCAAGCCCTCGCAACCCCGGTCGTTATCGATCCGCTGGCGTTCCATAACGGCCCGGTCAACCCAGCACTGCAAGAACGATTCGCCTGCGACATCGCGTACGTCAGCCACCAGAGCGAGCCGTTCGAAGCGATGGCAGAACGCCTCGCCTCAGAGATTCAGCCCGTCGAAGCGGCGCCGGCAGTTCACGCGCTGGTGCCGAGGGTCCGCGACGCTCTCGATCGTCTCGTCACCGACCCGCTCACTCCGGCTCTGCGCGAAGCGGTCGCCGGAGCCCTGAACTCGATCGGCGTTCGCGATGACCCCCAGGGATCGCTCAACGCGCTCTTCACCCAGGCCGCCGCCTGGCCCTTGGCCGAGCGTTTGGTACGCCACAGGACGCTTGAGTGGGCCGCGGACCTCGCCGATCGAGAAGGTCTCTGCTTCAAGGTCTTCGGCTCCGGATGGGAGAACCACCCCCGTCTCGCGCGGTACGCCTCCGGCCCGGTCGGACACGGCGAAGAACTCCGCGCGTGCTACGCGTCGGCGAAGCTCCACCTTCATCCGACCGTGCGTGCCCTGAACCACCAACGTGTCCTGGAATGCGCGCTGAGCGGCGGTTGTATCCTGGCCAACTACTATTTCGGCGCACTCGGACACAACCGCACGCTCGCCGCTCACCTCGGTCTCCGCCCGGACGACTGCGAGCCCACGACCACTGACGGTGTTGTTGCGATCCACCGAGCCGACCATGCCGAACTGCTCCGCGATGCCGTCGAGCGACAAGAACTCGGGCTCCCGGTGCAAGCGACGATTGAGGTCAAGGCTGAGTGGCTTGAGATCGCCGCCGGGCGTGCCCGAATACGAGACGCCGAGTTGATCCGCCCAACCAGGCTCTTTCCTGCGTTGCGGCCCTACGTGTTCACCGACCGCTCCGACTTCGAACAGCGGGTGACGACCCGCGTCTTGGGTGAGGACTCCGAACACGCCGCGTGGAGCGACCTCCTACGCCAGCGCGTCCGCGCGACCTTCACGAACGACGCGCTGGTGAACAGACTCATCGGGTTCCTCGCAGACCGGTTGCCGGACGCCCAAGCTTCGTCGCCAGATGCTGAAACCGCCGCGTAGCCGCTCGCCGTACCATCGGGCATGAGCACGCAATCGAAGCCTAGCAACCCGTTGTACACCCTGATCGCGATCGGCGTCGGGGTTGGAGCCGTGGCCGGAGTTGTTATCGGGTACGTCACCGTCGCGAACCAGACCAACTTGTCACAGCCCCCCACTCCGTCCTCCTCCGACTCAACCCCATCCGACGCGGCCCAGGCCCAAAGCGGCGCTCCGATCGTGGCCCAGGGCGACGCACAAAGCCCGGTCCCCGCCCAGGCCCAGGCCCAGGCCCAGGCCGGGAACGGGGCATCTCCTGATCAGGCAGAGATCACCTCAACGACAGCCTCAGCCTCTGATCTTTCCGCGTTTCAGTTCAGCGATCTCACGTTGACCGACCACCGAGGCGAGCCCATCGACGAGACCATTTTTGATGGTCGCGAAACCGTCGTGACATTCTTCTTCACGAGTTGCCAGGGTCCTTGCCCGGCGCTCACGCGAATCATCAAACGCGTGCAAGACGAAACGCCCGAGTCCGACCTCAGGTTCCTCTCGATCAGCGTCGACGGTGCCAACGACACCACCGACATCATCCGGGGGTACGGCGAGGCCTACGGCGCCGACTTTTCCCGTTGGACGTTCGCCACCGGCGCGCCCGATGAAGTCGCCGCGATGGCGAAAGACGCCCTGAGCTTTACGATCCAGAAGCCCGACGGGCAGACGGTCCCCGGACCACGTGGCGCATCGGTCCCGAACATCATTCACCCGACGCGTCTCCTCCTTGTCGGTTCGGACCGGCGTGTCGCGTCGGTCTACGCGTACAACGACCCCGATCAGGTCGACCAATTGATCGCCGCGTACAGCGGGTAGAGCCTCAGTCGAGTTCCCGGAGTTGCTCCCTGATCGCCTCGATCTTCGCACGCTCCGCCTCAAGATCACGGGGCTCAACGCCTTCCGGCAAGACCTCGACCTCGACGTGAAAGTGGACCGGTTCGAGGAAGGTGCCGGGCAGTTCAGATTCCCAAGGGTCCAGGATATTCCGGAAGAGGCCGTACGGGACCGACGTCGTCACGCTCAGCGTCCCGTCCTCTGCTCGACCGACCGACGAAGATGCACCGGAACCCGATGCTTCCGCCAGCACCCCCATCCGCGTATCGACGCCGGGCTGCGTGCGGTCGTTCAACCCGTCGACAGGACTCGCTAAGTTAAAGCACTCGCGCGCGCCCGGCGGCAAACCACACGAGATCAAGTCGTCGGGGTTGTACTTCAAGTGCATCAATACCGTGTCGCCTACCGCGTACGCAGGCTGGTTCATCCCGATGCCCGACAGCGTCACGTCGACCGACGTGCCCGACTCGATCCCTTCGAAGAACGGCTTCGGCCCGACCACCTTGTAGAAACCGACCTTGATGATCGAGCCCTTTGGGTGCCCCGCGCCCTTGCTCAACCGCGTTCCGCCGACACCGATGTACGCCTCAACATTCGAGCCCAGGGAAACCCGGTCGGCGTCGACGCCGTACGGGAGTGCCGCGACCAAGCTCACCCGCTCGCCGTCAGTGCGGGTCCACTCAAGCATCAAACTGGGCAACTTCGAGTCATCAACGAGCAGAAGAGACGGCCAGGTCGTCCTAACCGGCTCCTGATCAACCACTTGCTTCGGCTGGCCGGCACCCGCCGTACCCGCAAACAGGAGCACCGCGATGGCAGTCTGGGTCAAGTTTCCGACCCGAATCGCCTTCTTGGACCAATAGGGGCGATTCGGGGCAGCCGTTGCTTGGTTGGTGGCGTACATGCTGTATAGCTATAGCCTCAGGGGTCTCGTTCCGGTTTGGTGCCGGGGCGAGTTTGGGTCTCAAGAAGTCAGAATCTCGGGAAGAAACGACTATGCATACGCGCCGCGCACGCCGGACCGCTGTTTCCGCCGCTCTCCGTATCGCTCTGGTCGCTGGCGTTGCCGGCGCCGCCGCGACGGCGACCGGTCACGACGAAGATTGGCGAAAGCTCGCCGATAAACTGCCGGCGATCTTCGGCCCGGTCTGGTCGCTCGGTCAGCAGGTCGACTCGGACGTCTTCCTACGAAACAACGACACCTTCGACGCCGACGGCGTCACCTGCAACGCCAACATCCCGGTGAACAACTTCGGACTCGGCTCGACCGAGGCCCAGGACTGCTGGGGATACGTCAGCCCGTCGGGCCGCGAGTACGCGATCATCACCCTGAGCAATGGTTACGGCTTCGTCGAAGTTACCGACCCCGACAACCCGGTCATCGTCGGCGCGATCAGCGCTCCGAGCAGCCCCTGGCACGATGTCAAGGTCGTCGGCCAATACGCGTACGGAGTGAGCGAAGGCGGCGGCGGCATCCAGGTCATGAACATGGGCAACATCGACGGGAACGTGGCCGGGCCCCGCGTCTCCAACATCGGAAACTTCCAGACCTCAGGCCACACCTCGACCCACAACATCATCGTCAACCTCGACTCCGACGCGCTCTACGTGTGCGGCACGAACATCGGCAACGGCGGGCTCTTCCGCGTCGATCTCAGCAGTGCCACCTCGCCTGCCATCGCCGGCGGGTACACCGACATCTACGTCCACGACGCCCAGGTCGTCACGCCGACATCGGGCCCGTTCGCCGGCCGCGAGATCGCGTTCTGTGCCGGCGGTCTCAACGGCGGCTTCACCCAGACGGGTCTCCGCATCGTCGACATGACCAACCCCAACAGCCCGCAGGTCCTGTCGACGCTCTTCTACCCGAGCGCCGGCTACGCCCACCAGGTCTGGCTTTCCGATGATGGCAACACGCTCTACCTCAACGACGAGACCGACGAGCAAGGCGGCCTCGTCCCGCAGACCACGACCCGCATCATCGACGTCTCGGACCTGACCAACCCGCAGTTCGTCGGAACCACGAGTTCGGGCCTCCCGTCGATCGACCACAACCTCTACGTGCGTGACGGGTACATGTACCAGGCCAACTACACGTCCGGACTCCGCGTGTTCGACATCGCCGACCCGCTCGACCCGGTCCAGGTCGGGTTCTTCGATACCTTCCCGAGTTCGAACGCCGCCAGCTTCAACGGAGCGTGGTCGACCTACCCCTTCTTCCCGAGCGGAACCGTCCTGATCTCCGACATCGAACGCGGCCTCTTCGTCGTGACCGTCGACGCGATCATGGACCGCCTCGCGCTGAGCATCTCCGACGCCCCTGCCATCCTCGACCCCGCCGGCGGCGAATCGGTCACCGTAGAGATTCGCGAGCAGGGACTTGTGCTCGATCCGTCGACCGCCGAGCTCGTCGTCGACCAGGGCGGCCAGCAAACCGTCGTCCAGGGCACGCCCGCCGGGGGTGACCTCTACACGTTCGAGTTCCCGCCGGTCGACTGCGGCACCGACGTGTCGTACTTCTTCCGCGCCTTGGACGAAGGTCAGCTCGAGTTCACCCTCCCCGCCGACGCGCCGAACAACGCGTTCGACGCGATCGTCGCCAGCGACAGCGAACTCACGTTCGACGACGACTACCAGCTCAACCTGGGATGGACCGTCGTCTCGACCGCGGCCGACGGACAGTGGCAGCGCGCCGTCCCGAGCGACGACTCGCGCGGCGCCCCAGGGGCCGATTTCGACGGCTCGGGCTTCTGCTACGTGACCGACAACGCCGACGGCAACTCCGACGTCGACGACGGCTTCACCCGCCTGACCAGCCCGACCTTCGACCTGGAAGGCGGAGGCACCGTCTCGTTTGCCTACTGGCTCAACGACATCTCCGGTGGCCCGCTTTCGGCGACGGACAACCTCGTCGTCGAGATCCGTCCGGACAACGTCACTCCTTGGACGGAAATCGCTCGCTACGGCAGCGCTTCGGGCTCATGGCGCACCGACGAAATCGTTGTCGACGCCTCGCTCGCGTCGACCACAACACAGGTCCGCTTCACCGTGAGCGACGACGACCCGCAGGGCGTCGTTGAAGCGGGCGTCGACGCGTTCCAGGTCAGCAAGCTCTCCTGCACCGACGCCAACCCGAGCTGCAACGCGGCCGACGTCGCGTTCCCGTTCAACGTGCTCGACCTCACCGATGTCGATACGTTCATCGCCGCGTTCACCAACGGTGACCTCGCCGCCGACGTCGCGGCACCGTTCGGTGTGCTCGACCTCACCGACGTGGACGCGTTCATCGCCGCGTTCCTCGGCGGCTGCCCGTAAAGCGCAACGGCAAAATGCTTTGGTGTGCCTGTAGGCGACCGAGCCCAATCGCTTTTACCAGAGCTTCACCTTTGAGCTAAAGCCCCTCGTCGGCGCCATCTGCGTTGACGAGGGGCCTTTCTTATTCCTGGTTCGCGTCGACGGTGCGCGCCCAATGGTCTATGAGAGCTTCGCGGGGCCAGTGGTGCGCCCCACAACACAGGAGTAGTGATGATGAACACCCGTGGTATCGCGTGCGCGATCGTTGCAGGCATGGCCTCCAGCGCTCTCGCCCAGGTCGGCTTTTACCTCACCGCACGGCGGCGTCCGCGTAGCGAACGTCATCTCATGGCGACACTACAGGATCGGGATCGTGCAGAATCTGTCCAAGTGCCTCGATGGACTCTGGGGCGGTTCCAGCATCGACCCACCGAATTCCACCGACGTTGTTACCAACTCCGACTTCGAGGATTGCTCACTCGCCAAGCACCCGAACATCGTCGACGCGGACCTGTTGTTCGTGAGCGTCCCCGAAACCTACAGCGTCATCCCGTAGAAAGTTGACGACCGGCTCTCGAACTCCCCGAGCATCGATCTCCGACTCGTCTCCACCTCACCGGCAATCGATACCGGTGACGGGACCGTCAGCCTCCCCGCAACCGATCTCGAGGGCGCCCCCGCATCGCCGATAGCGACGATGCCAACGGCATAGAGGTCGATGTCGGCGTCTACGAGTTCCACCCGCCCTGCAACAGCTCTGACATCGCGCCGCCGTTTGGGCTCCTCGATCTCGCCGACATCGACTTGTTCATCGCGTGGTTCCTCGCCGGAGATGCAAGGGCGGATATCACCGCGATCTTCGGGGTCGTCGACCTTAGCGATGTCGATGTATTCATCGCACAGGTCCTCCTCGGTTGCACGTAGACGAAAGATCGTTTCAGCACACGAGGGGCCGCGGCGAGATCCGCGGCCCTGTTCGTTGACGCCGAGGAGCAGTTCAGAACGAAACAGTCGCCTGCACCCACACCCTCGTCGTGTCCGGCTGCCCGTTGTGCCCATCAAAGAACGCGAGCTTCGCGAGCACCGACAGGTTCTCGGTGATCTTCTTCGACAGCACCGCGTCGATCTCGTTTCCAAAGTCGGTGCCGCCCTCGTCAGACCAGAACTGGTGGTAGGTGATCCCGCCCTTGAGACCCCAGAGCAAGTCGCCCTTGACACCGACGTAGAGATCTTGGAGACCCACCGCCGGCGTTGTCAGAAACACGTCGGCATAGCCCTGGAACTTATGGTTCGTTCCCAGCGGGAACTGGAACGCCGCGTTTCCGCCGTCGCTCCCAAGGAACTGATACCCGACCGTTGCCGACCCGAGCTCACTCTTGGAAACCGCCAGTTCGGCGGCGACGAAGTCCGCGTCGTAGTTCACAGGGTTGTCGCCGGCGTCAGACTGATGAGCGTACGTCACGTCGTAGCTCAGCTTGGGCCCCTTCTCCGCGTAGTCACCCAGCCCGACGTTGATCTTGCCCTTCGCGCGGACGCCGAACGTGTCGGTGGACGCCGCCGGCGCGTCGTCTTCAAAGTCGAGGAGGTACCCAAATCCGATGATCTCGAACGCGTCATCGAACTTGTACGACGCGCGGATAAGGTGCGACTCGGAATCCCAGTTGGGCCCATCGGGCCCGAAAATCCGCTGCACGCCCCAAACGTACGAGTACGACAGCAAGAGCCCTTCAACGCCCAGCGTGCTCTCGATCCGCGCCGCATCAAACGTCTGCTCGAACTGTCGCCACCCGACGTTGCCGATGAATCGCTGATCGTCTTGGGTTATGCGTTGCCGGCCGCCCCACAGCTCGAACAGGGCGTTCCCGTCCGCATCGCGGTGCGAGTATCGAACGTACGCCTGGTTGACCTCGGTCCCCGTCGGGTCCGCGACGACTGTCCTCGTCGGCGTGCCCTCGCCGGTCGCCGGAACAAAGTAGTTGTCGGTCGCCGGCGACGAGACATTCTCCATCTCGATGAGCCCACGGAACCCGTAGATCTCCTCGGTCTCGTACCCGAGCCGGATGCGGTTCGTGACCGCGGTCGAGGAGTCGCGTCCCCGCGTATCAGCGAGTTCGACTCGGAACCGGTTGTTGAAGAGGACTTTCCCTCCGCCGAGCGCCTCGCTGAGGCGATCGACAAGCGATACCCCCTCCGCATCGACCGTCGACTCAACGAGTTCAGCGTCGCGAGCCACAGCATCCGGAGCGGACTCCTGGGCCAGCGCCGACGAGAACGGGATCAGTCCGGCAGACACAACGATCGTCAGGCTCCGCTTCACGCGACACCCCTTTTGTCATCGATCCGCAAGTTCGATGCGGTGACGAACTGCTCAAAGTCAACGCTGCTCTTGGAAAGCTGAGCCAAGCTCGTAGAAGCGTCACTGAACGAGCGATCGATCGACTGCAACGCCTCGGTGATGGTCCCGATGCCCTGCCCGACTTCGGCGCTCGCCGCCGCCTGCTCTCCAGCAGCCGCGGCGATCTGTTCGAATGAACCCCGCACGCCTTCGCTTAACGTCCTCGCCTCGCCCAACTGGCCGGCCGCTGCCTTTGCCTCGGTCGCTCGCTCACACACAGATCGCGTCATCTCGGTGAGTTCTCCCGCCGCAACGCCCGCGCTTGCGCGAACTCCGGAGATGGCGTTGGTGATCTCCTCGGTCGAGAGCTGAGTCCGGTCGGCGAGCTTGCGGACCTCGTCGGCAACGACCGCGAAGCCCCGGCCATGTTCGCCTGCCCTCGCCGCTTCGATCGCCGCGTTGAGCGCAAGCAGGTTCGTCTGCTCGGCGATGTCGTTCACCGTTTCGACGATGCTTGAGATCGAAGCGATGTCCTCGCTCAATCCCTGGACCTTGTTCGCGACGCCCTCGATCGAGTTCGTCACGTTGGTCAGTGCGTCGATGGAGGTCTCAAGCGACTCCGACGCGGAGTTGAGCACCGCGCATGCTTCATCGTTCGACGAGCATGCGAGTGTCACTGTCGAGCTGACTTGCTCAGCCGACGCCGCCGACTCGGTCGCGGCCGCCGAGATCCGTTCGGCGTCGCTCAACCTTTCATCGAGTTCCCGCCGGGCGTCGTCACTCCGCGAGTTGCAGTCGTCCACACTCTGCTTGGTTTCCATCCCGTGCGATGCGAGATGACGAAGCATCCCGCCGGTCGTCGACAACAAGGCGTTGGCCGAATGCGAGAGATCGAACACCTCGCGACACCCGCTCTTCTCCGCGAGCGGAGCATCCACCGTCCGCCGCCCCTCGGTGATCTCCAACAACGCCTTCGAAACGCGCTGGATACCACCGATGACGACGACACGGACCGCGATAAACGCGAACGCGAACGCTCCGATAGAGACGACCAGTGAACCCATCGCGATCGTCGTGAGTTGAGACTTCCGTGCGTCCGATCCGCGCTGGAACGCAACGGTACCGGCGTTCATCTCCTTGAGGAGCGGAACGTTGTTCTCAGACACGATCGCCCAACCGTTGGCCAGTTCCTCATCACTCGCGGTACCACCGATTACAGGATCGAGCGCCGCCTTCACAGTGCCCCAGCGCGTCAACCCGGTGTTGAGCGCCTCGACCGCTTCGCCCTGGGCAGGAGGGAGCACCACCTCGTTCCCCCCAGCCCCAGAGGTCGTCCCGCCGTTGATCAGCGCCTCCAGCGTTCGATCAAACAAGCCAACCGTCTTGCCCAGGCGTTCGAGAGCATCGCCCGCCGCCTCAGCGGTATCGCTTGCGAGGTGCTCGCCAAACTCCTTGGCCATCCGCTGTGACAACATCCGCTGACGACCGGCGAGGTTGATCTGCAGCGCATCGGCCGTCGATGCCGAGGCGACCCAGGCCACGCCGCCCACAACCAAGGCCTGAAGTCCGAGCAACAGAGCCAACGCCCCGACGACCCACGTTTGAATTCCAAAACGCATCGACGGCCTCCAACGTGCGGACACGGGGAGAACACCCCGCCCTGCAAGTGGATAGAGCATCGTGATATGCGGATAGCGGATTCAATCAGGAGCAACAACGGCAGAAAGCCGCCGTTCAATTCGAACGCATCATGCTCCCTCGGCAGAGTCCCCACCTGAACAAGTAGGCGCCAATGCCCCTGCTTACAGATGCTGATCGGCACGCAAGCAGAGACTCATTTAGCGATATTGAGATCTTGAATACAACCGTCTGTCGTCTGAAGCAATGGGCGCGGAGGGATTCGAACCCCCGAAGGCGATGCCAGCAGATTTACAGTCTGCCCCCGTTGGCCACTTGGGTACACGCCCTGTCACCGCTCCTGCGGCGGTCGAAATACTACCCCGGACCGAGCCGTGTGACCACGTCACCACGCGACCGAACCTGCTCTATCGAAACCCAAACCCCGGAAGGCCCTCCCGAACGACGTGGCCGAACCGCTCTCCGACCGCTTCGTCCGTCGCGGCCCGCACCCGATCGTTGATGAAGCTCCGCTCACGGAGTTCATCAAACTCGAGCCCTCCGGTCTCGAGGACGCCAAGGTCATAGAGCCACTCGTCCATCTGCCCGTTCACCAGCACACGCCAGTCGAGCGGAGGCCGGCGAGATCGATACCGCCTGAAGATCGCGGTCGTGCAATTCGTCATCAGGGCGTGGTACCACGCCGGCTTCGCCGCGAGCGCGTTGATGAGGTCGAGGTATTCGCCGAACCGCGTACGGATCGTCTCGGGCGTGAGTTTCAAGCGGTACAGGAAGAGCCGCCGGTCGGGCTCGTGGTCCACACGTCGACGCATCAAGTCGCGTTCGTCGGCCATCACACAGATCAGTTCGTTCTGTTTGTAGAGGTTGCGATAGAGGCTAAAGCTCTGCCCCTTCCTCGCTCGCACCTCAAGACTGAACGCGACCCTCACCGGCCCGGCCCCGGCTCGCTCGGGCGCGAACTCGAAGATCGCGAAGGGGTGACACATGAACTTCGAGCCCCACCAACTGATGAGGAGGTGCATGCTCTTCAACTTGCTCAGGCGGACGCAACGCTCGTCGTACCGCGGGGTGACGTCGTCGAGGCTCTGGTACGTCGCGTGCCTCACGTCGTGCAGAACGATCTCGTCGCCGCGGATTGTCGCCGAGGGCGGTCTCGAGAGCTCCGGTCTCCAGTCGCGATCCTGGCTCGGGGCGAGCGAAGACCACCACGCCAGAAAGCCCCCGACCGACGCCGCGAAGCCGACAAGCGGCTGCCACGCCGGACGCCAGAACACAAACGCCGCGATCACGCACGCCAGCCACACCAGGGCGAGTACGCGCCCCCACCATTTCGCATCGGCAACGTCGTAGTAGATCGCCCCGCCGATCCATGCCGCGGTCGGCAGAGCAACGAGCACGACCAACACCCAGTACGCCAACTCGATCATCCGTCCTCCGCATCGCCCGGGTCGACGATCCGCGCGACGACCAACGTGACGTCATCGTCAGCCGGTTCATCTCCCATGTGCGCGTGAACAGCGGCGTTGATCGCCTTCGAGATCGCGTCCGCCCCGCCGGCGTGGTGCTCGCGGATGACGTCCTTCACACGCTCAAGCCCGAACTGCTCGCCGCTCGGGGCCTTCGCTTCCCAGACGCCGTCGGTGGCCGAGATCAGCACTGTACCGACCGCGAGTTCCGAGATCGTCACCTCTTCGTACGTCTCTTCTTCGTCCAAACCAAGGGGCAAACCACCACCATCCGTGTCGATGAACTCGTCCTTGACCGGGTCGTAGATCAAAGGCGGGCCGTGCCCAGCGGATGCCCAGCGGAGCGATCTCCGGACCGGCTCGATCTCGATCAACTGCATGGTCATGAACCGTCGTCCACCGGTATCCACCGACAAGAGGCTGTTCACGTGCGTCAACAGGCTCGCGAGCGAGCCGCTCGTCACCGCGTGGCTCCTGAGCATACCCCGCGCCGTCGCCATCAACATCGCCGCGGCGATGCCGTGCCCCATGACGTCGCCGACGACGATGACCGTCGCCTCTTCCGACACGCCCACGACCTCAAGGAAGTCGTAGTAGTCACCACCGGTCTCATCGCAGTATCGGCTCAGTCCCGCAAGCTCCAAGCCCTTGGGCTGAGGTGGCGTCTCGGGGAGCAACGCCCGCTGAACTTCGCTCGCCAACTCAAGAGACCGGCGAATCTCGTACCGCTCCTTGAGATGCAGCGCCATCTCGTTCATCGCCTCACCCAGACCTCGGAGTTCGGGTGTGACGCCGAAGTTGACGCGCGACTCAAAGTCGCCTTCGCCGATCCGCGACGCATGCTTCCGCATCGCAAGAAGCGGACGCACGACAAGCATCCCCAGCACCATGCCCACGAGCACCGTCACAAGCACGGCGATCCCGGCGCGTCTTAGGTTCTCCGCCCTCGCGCGGTCTACCGCTCCGAGCAAAGCCGACTCGGGCATCGCCGTGACGATGACCCATTCCAACCCGCCCTCTGCCGTCATCCCGGAAGCATCGACCCAGTACCGTTCCCCTTCGACGACGACATGCCTCTGCACAACGGTCGGGCCGACAACGTCCTCCGCGATCGCAGACGCGATCGAAACGATCGGCTCGGGCGACGCCGACGCCTTCAGCGTCGCGTCCCCGCTCGCGACCGGCCCGAGAGAAGTCGCAACCAGCGTGCCCTCATCGTCCATCACGAAGATCGCGGTTCCCTCGGGCGCCTCGACGGTCGCAAGAAACTTTGACACGTTCGAAAGAGAAAGGTCCGCATTCAAAACGCCGAACGCCCGGCCGTTCTCGTCGAACACCGGAGCGTTGAACCCGATGCCCAGCGTCTTCGGACCATCGTCGCTCCCGCCCCACACATAGGGGCGTGTCCAAGCCGCCCGCCCCGACGCCATCGGCTCGGCGTACCACGTTCGCTCGCTCAGTTCGTACGCAAAACGCTCTACAGGCTCGGCCGAAACAACCCCGTCGGGCGACAAGGCGTAGAGAATCATGTCGCCGGTGTCGCGGTCCTGCAACGCCCAACGGAGCCCATCCTCACCGGTGTACCGCGCCACCCAAGCCGACCCGGTCCGCTCGCTTCCCCACGACACCGCGCTGAGCTGATCGAACGCTAGCGACTGGTCGAGAAACGCCGGAAGCAACTCGGCCGGGGTGTAGACCGCCAGATCGCCCCTTGTCGCGAGGCGAACGTTCAGGTCGACCAGCCGATGAGGGCACTCGAGCAACCCGCCGATCCGCTCGCCGATGCGGCGTTGCGTCTCAGCCATCGCGGTCGCCCCCAGATCCTCACTGATCTTGGCACTCTGCCGCGTCGCCCCGATGATCAAGAGCGTCGAGATCACCAAGGCCGGGCCGACGAGCAGCGCCGGCGCCAGGATCCGCGCGGAGATTTTGGAAAGTAGCAACATCGACGCCAGGGTATCGCCCCGAGGGGCGCTCGCCGGTCCTCGATGAACACCCCCGGGAGGATTCGAACCTCCGACCTGCGGATTAGAAGTCCGCTGCTCTATCCAGCTGAGCTACAGGGGCCCGGAGGGCAAGCGTAGCGTCGTCAAAGGCATCGACCGCGTCGTTCGCCACGAACCGACGGCGTCCCGAGAGTCCGCCGCCGCCCCGCATCCGCCGGCGAGCAAACCGACTAGGATCGCACCGTGACCCAGCAGCCCGTCTCGACCCAGTCCAGGCTCCAGAGCGTCGCCATTCCGACCGGCGCCGCCGACAGCGACGCCTCGGTGTTAGCGGCCCTGCTTGAGACCACAAAGCCCGGGATCACCCGACTCGTCACCATCACCGCACTCTTCGGCTTCGCCATCGAGGCCCTCGCGAGCCGCGAACTCGCGCTCGGGGACATGGTCGTCCGAGCCGTCGTCGTGGTTCTCGGAGCGGGGCTCGCCTCCGCAGGGGCCAACGCTCTCAACATGTGGATGGAGCCCGAACGCGATGCTCTGATGCCCAGAACGGCCTCGCGTCCCCTCCCCACAGGCATCCTCACTCCGAAAGCGGTGCTTTCCTGGGGGCTCCTGCTCGCCACCGCCGGCGTCCTCATCCTCCTGCTCTTCGCCGGCCCCGCGGCCGGGCTCGTCGGGCTCGCCGGCGTCGCCCTCTACGTTCTCGTCTACACCCCGCTCAAGCCCGTCACGGTGTGGAACACCCTGATCGGAGCCTTCCCGGGCGCCGTCCCCCCGCTCATCGGCGCCGCCGCGGCCACCCAAGCCTCGGGGTTCGAGCCGCTCGCCCGCCCCATCGGCTGGTCGCTCTTCGCCATCATGGTCGTTTGGCAGCTGCCTCATTTCCTCGCCATCGCGTGGAAGTACCGAGACGAATACGCCAAGGCTGGGTACCGCATGCTCCCGTCGGTCGATAGCAACGGCGCCGCCACAGTCGTCACCATCGTCATCACCTCAGCGCTGCTCGTCGCCGTTTCGTTCCTGCCAATCCTCGCAGACAGTTCCGTCGCCGGCCCGGTCTATGCCGCCGTCGCCGGGCTGACTGGGCTCGCGTATCTCTGGCTCGCCTTCCGTCTCGCCCGCAAGCGGACCGACACCGCGGCAAAGACCGTCTTCTTTGCATCTATCGCCCATCTCCCGATCCTCATGTTTGTGCTGCTGGCCGAGGCCGCGCTCCGCACCCTCGTGCTCGCATGACCGGCGTTCTCCCCGCCCGCCTCAACCGGGCCGCCCTGATCTATGCCCATGACAACGCCGGACAGCCCCTCGGGCTCTCCCAGACGACGCTTCAAATCGACAGTTCGGCGTGGACCGCCATCATCGGCCCCAACGGATCGGGCAAGTCGACCCTCGCTCGGCTCATCGCCGGCCTCGCCCGTCCTTCTAGCGGGACGATCGAGCGATTCGGCGGTGATCCGCGCCCGGCCAAACGCACGGCCGTCGCGACCCAGTCCGTTGTTCTCGACCCGCTGCTCACCGTCGGCGAGAACCTCGCCCTCACAGCCTCCATGGCCGGACGACGTTCACCGGAGCAAGACGCCGAGCGAGAGGCCGAGGCCTTCGGACTCTCGGATCGGATCTCGACCCGAGTCAGCAAGCTCTCCGGCGGACTCGCGCAGCGCGCTCATGTCGCGAGGGCGTTCGTCGCCCAGCGAGAACTGATCGTGCTCGACGAACCGGACGCCGGGGCCGACGCCGACGCCCGAGCGCTTATCGAAAGACGCTGCAAAGACGCGGCGCGCGACGGCGCCGCAGTCGTCACCGTCACCCACGACACAGACCTTGCAGCGTCCGCAAGCCGCCTTCTCGCGGTCACGTCGGCACGCATCGTCATGGATGCGCCGCCATCGGAGATCATGGCCAAGATGGGCCCGCTCGTTGCGAAAGTCGACAGACTCACGCATGCGACGCTCGACACGCCCGAGGAGCTCACCCGCATCGTCGACCACTCTGGTGTCTTGTTGACTTCGCAAGATCCGAAGGCCGTCGAACGCGCCGCGGCCGATCTCGCGCAGAGCGGGCACACAGTCAGTCTTGGGCCTCCCACGCTTTCTGACGCGGCTCGCCGTCTTGCCAAGGACGCGTTGGATGAAAGCTGAAGTCGCCATCGCGAAACGAGAAGTGCTCCGCACGCTCCGCCAACCGGCGCACGTCGGCGCGACCCTCCTCACGCCACTGGTCGCGTGGATCCTGTTCTCTGGTGGCCTCGCCGGCGCCTTCAACGGTGAACGCTCGTCCGGAGCTGCGCTGATCCCCGGGATGACCTTGCTCGTCGTCGTCTTCGGATCCCTCTATGCCGCGATCACGATGGCCGACGACCGAGAGCGAGCGTGGGTCCAGACGCTCACCGCCGAAGGCGTACCCGCTGGGAGCATCGCCCTCGGCAAGATCGCCACCGGGGCGATCCTCGCGACGCTCCAAGCACTGGCGGTGCTCGTACTCACCGCGTTGGCGGTGGGTGAAGCGCCCTGGCCAGCGTTTCACCTGATACTGCTCGCTTTGCTGCTCACTTCACTCGGGGTCGGGGGCGTATCCACGGCGCTCGCTTGCATCGTCCGATCGGCTCGAGCGTTCCATGGGCTGATCAACCTCGTGCTCATGCCCGCCTGGCTCGTCAGCGGCGCCCTGTTCCCGGTCAAGGACGCGGCCGGATGGGTCGGAGCACTTACCATCGTGAATCCGGTCGCGTGGGCGAATACCGCCTTGCACGACGCCGTGTTCGAGGGAGTCCTCACCCCGACGAGCGTGGTGGCCCTGATCGCGTTCGCCATCATCGGGACCTCCCTCGCCATCAGCGCCATCACCCAAGGCATCGCACGCCGACCAGACGGGCCCTGAACGCCTATCAATGGTCATGTCCAAGACCCCCGCTGCGTTCAAAGTTCTCACCCTTGTCGCGATTACTGGATTCATCGCTTCACTCGGAGCGTTCGTGCTCGTGTCGTCGCTTCGAGGCCAACGTGCAACGAGCAACTCGGGGCTCTCCGCGCCCGAAGTGCCGCAACCGCAAGACTTCGCATCACTCCGCGTACCCGAATTCGAGTTCACCGATCACAACGGGAGCACGGCCGACCAAGCGCTATTCGAAAATCAGGTCACCATCCTTGACTTCTTCTTCACCAGTTGCCCCCTCGCGTGCCCGGGCATGACCGCGAAAATGAAGGGACTGGCCAAAACCCTCGATGGCCTACCGATTCGCTTTGTCAGCGTCAGCGTCGATGGCGCCACCGACACCCCCGAACGCCTCAGGGACTATGCCGCGAAGAACGAACTCGACCTCGACCGCTGGACGCTCCTGACCGGTTCTCAAGAAGGCGTCCAAGCGATGCTCGAAGAGGGGCTAGGCATGACCATCCGTGTCGACGACACAAATCGATTCCCGGTCGAGGGTGGCGGTGAAACACTGAACGTCATCCACCCGACGAGGCTGCTGCTCATCAGGCCAGACCGCGGCGTTGAGTACGCCGCGTCATACACGCGCCAAAACGAGATCGAGTTGCTCGTCGAGCGAGCGAGAGCCCTCGCCGACGGCGAGGGCTGAAGCCACCTCCGCCAACGCCGCGTCGGCCCAACCCCGGAAATCGGCCTGAGCCCTGGCGCGAACCTCGCGAACCAAGCGCCGCCTAGCTCGCTCTTTGGCCGAAGCCGCCTCCGCGGCGAGCCGTTCCTCGCTGCCGGTCGCCTCGACGTTCGTCCTGGGGAACCGCGTGTTGTTTGAGTCGTTGAATCCCACGGTGTTTCCAATTGTTGACGTCTGAGACTCGGACCCCGAGCGCCGAGGCCGCTTGCTGATACGAGAGCCCTCGACACACGACGAGTTCCACAACCTCGCGTTCGCAAGGTCGAAGCGTGGAGAGTTCCCCGGGAGCTGTCGGCGTCGCGTCCCACCTCGCGCCGCCATCCGCCTGTGCTGACCGACCGGGCTTCCCTGAAGCGGTCCTGGTGTCTTCCAGAATCTCATCGAGCTTCCGACGTCGCCAGTACCGCCTCTTGACAAGGTTGTCCGCGATCTTCAAGAGATAACTCACCGAGATCTCGCGCCTTTCGAGATCCGGGAGATCAAGGAGTCGCGCGAAGACATCTTGGGCGATGTCCTCAGCCGCCGACGCATCGAGCGAACGACGCGCGAACGCATAGACGCGCTCATAGTGAGACTCAAAGAGACCAAGAACCATGTTCCCGCGGGGGTCGTCCGCCATGATCTGCCCCTAAAAGGCCGCGGCCCCAGCCAGCCGGCCATCGGACGAGCGTCCTACTCCCCGAATGCCCTGAACAGGGCACACATGAACAGGTGCGAATTGAGGCGAGTCGCTCAGGTTCCATCCCTTGGAGACCCGCGGAGCGGCTCGTCCTGCGCCTGGACCGTACATCCAGGTTTCGACTTGCCCTAGGCAGAGAGGCGAAACTTAGGTGGTTTACCAATACGATTGGGCAAATAGGCGTATAAGACCAGCCTGTAAAGGGGGAGACTCTCGGCAATATGGGGCGTTCCACGAGGATACCGCTGAGCGCAACACCTGCAACTCAACCTATTCCAGGGGACTCAATTGCCGTCGAAGCCGCCGTGACCCGAACTAGGGCCGCCCCGAGCGGCGCACACCAGGCTGACGCCGGAACGCTACGAATGACCCGGACCGCTACACGAACCTCGGACTCGGTAGGTGTTTGTCTTCGAGTCGGGTTGCCGATCCGTACCGCTTCCCGTCGTAGGCATTCTGCAATCACCACCGCCGGCTGTTGCGCAAGCACAGGCGTTGACCACGAAGCCGGATCGTCAGTCAACCGGGGCATCTCAGACACCATGGCGTCAACGGCGTCGGCAGACTCGGCGAGGCTGATCGCCGCTTGGTTGGCCTTTCGAGATGCCGCCGGTTGGAGCCTCCGAAGACTCGGCAGGACTTCGGCACGCAGCGCCGCCCGCAAGCGAGTGACGTCCTGATTGGTGCGGTCCTCGACCCATCCGATGCCGTGCCGAGACAAGAAATCGACTGCATCGGCGTGTGGCACCGACAGCATGGGCCTCACGAGCGTGATGCCCTCCGCCAATCGCCTCGCCGCCCGAATCCCCGCCATGCCCTTGGGTCCCGCCCCTCGGAGCAGCCTCATCAGGAGCGTTTCGAGTTGGTCGTCGGCATGATGCCCAGTGACCACCGCCCCGAGACCTCGGCCTTCGGCGATCCGAGTCAGTTCTCGATAGCGGGCACGGCGCGCGTTCGCCTCCGCGTTCCCGGGCATCGCCGCTGTTCGGATCGACGCACGAGCAAAGGGACGCCCAAGCCACTCCGCAAGGCGTTCGGCCTGAGCCTCGTCGGCGGCCGATTCCGACGGTTCTCGGAGATCATGGCGCACGTGGGCAATCACGATCGGGGCGTTCACCGATGCGAACGCCGCGGCGAGCGCGGTCGAATCGGCCCCGCCGGAGCAGGCTACGAGCGTCCCGCGGTCGGCGTCGCGAACCGCACTGCCGCCTGTATTCGATCGCCACGCCCCGATGACGCGACGCGCGAACGGGTCCTTGCGGCTCGGTCGCGTCGCATCGGCCCAGCGACCGCCGGACGATTCCGGGCGCGAGGGGATGCCTGGGGTGGAGTGTTGCGCGTCCACAGACCGATCGTAGTAGTGTGCGCAATCCTTGCTCGGGCCGGCGGAGCCGGTCGGGAGGTTGATAGGTGACTCCGGGCGTCTGGTTTGATGATGGGATCGCAGGGCCCCCGCTGCCCGAGGCTCATCCGCCCCCGGGCGAGATCCTCGACGCCGTCCGCCAACGGACGCCGGCCTCACCGTCGGCGCTTGACCAACCGTCGCCAGACGCCACGCCAGCGACCCTGACGGACTTACCAGACGAGTCTTCGCCGGAGACCGCCGCGGTAGAAGCCCAAGACGACGGTTCCGGAATCGCCTTCGTCGAACGGCTCGAGGGCGTGATCCCGGGGGTCGGGGGGCGTGACGCCCTCAGCGGCTTCATGATGACCATGGGCGTTGGCGTCATCGTGATGGTCCTCCTCCGCCGACTCCGAAAGAACGCGATCAAGCGTCGGAGGGCAGCGTCCATCGAGCCGACCGAGCGGATCGAGGAGATCCGACACGACGCCTCGAAGCGTGGCAAGGCAGAGGGCCTGACCGCCGACCTCGAAGAGATGGCCAGGCACTTCGCGGCGATCCTCGACAACAAGGCGATGCGGATCGAACTGCTCATCCAACAGGCCGACGAGCGGATCGCGAAGCTCGACGGCGCAACGCCAGATACGCAGTCGTTTGTGGCGCCAGAGCCCCGACCTGAAACTCGGACCGAGACCCGGACCGTGTCTGACGATCCAATCAACGGCAACGACTTCGAGCCCACCCCCGCCGACGACCACGACCGGGTCTACAAACTCGCCGACGAGGGACACGACCCGGTGCAAATCGCACAAGAACTCAACCGACCCGTAGGCGAGGTCGAGTTGATTCTGGCACTGCGAGCGTCTTGATGCCCAACCCAGCGACGGCCTTGATCAACGCCCGTCACGAGCTTCGTTCATCGCCTCGACCTTTGGCCTCACCGCATCGAGGCACATGATCTCGAACGCGACATGGGCCGCCAACATCGCGGTCACGTCGGCGTGGTCTCGATCGGGCAAGACTTCAACGACGTCAGCACCAACAACGTTCAGACCCGCGAGCGCCCGGATGAGCACGAGCACCTCGTCCGACGTGAACCCGCCCGGACAGGGTGTCCCCGTCCCCGGCGCGAAGACCGGGTCGACGCAGTCGATATCAAAGCTCACGTACGCCTCGCGACCTTCGAGCCGGCGCACGAACGCGCGAGCGAATGCGTCACCCTCGACACGCCACTGATCGTGCGTGAAGATCGTGACCCCCTGCTCGCGCGCGAAATCCAGATCGTGCTTCGAGTTCAAAGGCCCCTTGATTCCAATCGAAATCATGCGATTCGGATCGATCGCGCCGTCTTCGATCGCGCGGATGAACGGAGACGCGTGCGAGTACTTCTCGCCCCACACCTCGGGGACGGTGTCGAGGTGCGAGTCGAAGTGGATCACCGCCAACCCGCCCTTCGGCGAACCCCGGCGTTTCCACGTCGCCATGATGTTGGCGTACGCGATCGAGTGGTCGCCCCCGAGCGCGAGCAGTTTGGTCCGCTCACGATCGCCTAGCCCCTCGGCAAACACCCTCGCCGTTTCCATCATCTCGACGGGCGAGAACGGCCGGACCGGCGTGTCGCCGGCGTCGGCGAGGCTGAAGGTCTCGCACAGGTCGATTTCGTGCTCTAGGTGGTACCGCTTGAGGTATTGCGAGGCGTCACGGATCGCCCGGGGACCGAACCGCGAGCCCGGGCGGAAGGTGACACCCGAGTCGTACGGCACGCCGTAGATAGACCAGTCGACGGGGAGCGATCCGGGTTCAACGTCCTGGAGCCGGGGATAGCGGCCGAAGGTGACATAACCAGAGAACCGGGGGGAGAGTCGAGCGTCGGGGAGCTTGGTGCGCATATCTGGAGTTTCCCAGGCTGTGCGCCCCAGTGCAAGCCGCGGGTGAGCGGGGTGACGCACTCGGCTTCGTCAGACGTAGTGCGTCGACACGTAGAGCCCAACGCCAGCGGCGAACCACCACCAGACAAGCGACACGAATATCAACGGGAGCCACACGTACCAAAGACGCGTCCGAACGACCCATGCGGCGAAGGCAGTTGGACTCCAGGTAACAAACATCACCGTGACTCCGACAAAGAGTTCGTCTCGATACCCCGGATGAACGAGCACAAAACCAGGCGCAATCGACGCTGTGAGCAGCGTGAAGAACCCGAAGAAGACGCGGCAATACCAGGACCTTCGGCTGGCATAGAGGGTGATGAGGATCGGTGCCGTACCCAGTAGCACCCCGGCTGTGGGGATCACCCAACCGATGAGCCAGCCGACACTACCGGCGCTGAGCACAAAGTGGTGGAAGCCAAAGGCCGCAACGACCAGAACTGCATAGACCGAAAGCAGAACTCGCCGAACGGAAACGCGGCGGGATCTGAACGAGGAGCCCGCCGCGACATCGTTCACGTGATCGAGCTCCATCCGCTTGCCTACAGCCAGCCGTCCTCGAACGCCATCCCCGGCGCGATCGCCGCCGCGTCGCCCTTCTCGGTCATCCCCGCCACCGGGTACGCGCAGTAATCCAGCGAGTAGCTCCCCGCCGGCCGGTGGTTGCCCGAGATCCCCAGCCCGCCGAACGGAAGCGCCGAACTGGCCCCCGCCGTCGCGCTGTTCCAGTTGATGCACCCGGCGCGAACCTCGGCCCGAAACCGCATCGCATCCGCTTCACTCTTCGTAAACACCGACGCGGCCAACCCGAACCGTGTCGCGTTGGCTTGGGCGATCGCCTCATCCAAGTCCTTCACAACCGCGACGCGGAGCAGAGGGCCGAAGACCTCTTCGTCACACCCGGCGTCGAAGCCCGCCGACCCGTCGTCCGTTGACGTGGTAAACGCGTCGACCTTCGCGACACCAGGAGTGATGTAGTGCCCGCCACCCTCGGACACACCCGGAACATCACGTGTCATCTCAACAAGCACTTCACCACCGGCCTCTGCGACCTTCTTCTGAAACGCGAGCGCCGCGTCGCGAGCGTCCGAGGTCACCAGCGGCCCCATGAAGCAAGTCTCGGCCTTTGGATCGGCAACAACGAGGCTCTCCGCGGCCTTGCAGACCGCTGGGATCAGCGCGTCAGCCACCGACTCGTGGACAATGAGCCTCCGCGTACACGTGCACCGCTGACCGGTCGTCACGAACGCCCCACGGACAACCTCGATCGCCGCCTGCCTCAAATCAGCATCGGGCAAGACCACCGCCGGGTTGTTCCCGCCCATCTCTAGCGCGATGAGCTTGCCGGGGAAGTCGAGATTGGCTTCGAGGATCCGTCGCCCGACCGGCCACGACCCGGTGAACAGGATGCCATCGAGATCGGGATGCGCGACGAGAGCGGCCGCGTTCTCGACATCACCCTGCACGAGGTTCACGACCCCCGCCGGCGCGCTCTCGGCCTTCATCGCCTCATCGAGATACTCAACAAGCAACTGCCCGACCGCCGGAGTCTTGTCCGACGGCTTGAAGACGATCGTGTTGCCCATGAGCAGGGCCGGGACGATATGCCCGTTGGGCAGGTGCGCCGGGAAGTTAAACGGACCGACCACCGCCATCACGCCGTGAGGCTTGAACCAGGCGCTCGCCCGCTTGGTCTCAGAGAGGTCGAGGTCGTACCCGGTCACGCGCGAACGCCCGAAGTTCTTGTCCGTCTCGTCGAGGGTGATCTTGACCTTGGCCGCGAGAAGCCCGGCTTCGGCCTTCGAATCCCAGTACGCCTTGCCGGTCTCGGCACAGATGACCTCCGCCATCGTCTCGACCCGCTCGGCGCACAGCGCCGCGAACCTCGACAACACCGCCGCCCGCTTGTCGATGCCCCAGGAACTCCACGCCGGCAACGCAATGCGAGCGGCCGCGACCGCGTCGTCGACGTGGCTCCGAACGGGCGTCCCCTGCCAAAGAACCGAGCCCGGGTGGGCCGGGTTCGTCGACCGGATCCGGTCGCCTGTCAACGCGACCCACTCGCCGCCGACCAAGTCAGCGGACGCATTCGAGAGGATGGTCATGCCCGCGCCTTTCGATTCGATTTCTTCGTCGCCTTCTTCGTCGTCGACGTCCGGGCCTTCTTCACCGCCCCGGATGCGACGGGGTCCACCGCGGCCCCTTCTCCGTCGGTGGGCGTCACGCCGATCTGGTCGCCGGGCCTCGCATGCAGGTGCTCCATCGCTTCGGCCGAAACACAGAGCCTGCCCGCACGGTCAATCGAGAACGCCTCGTGCACGGCGAAGAAATCGCCGTCAGACTGCTGGAAGCTGACGATGCCCCGACGGTTCAACCGGACCTCGTCGAGAGGCTTGCCGAGTTCGAGCCTTTGCGTGTGCTTCACCGGCTCGATCTCGTCGGTCGGCGCCGAGAGGTGAGGCCCGCCGTCAAACGGATCGACGATGTTCTCGTACACAAAGCCCAGCCGCTCAAGCATGCGCCGGGCAGCACGCGTCTCGGGGCCCACCTCCCCCACAACCGCCCTCGCCTGAGGAGGTAAAAGCGAGAGGTACAAAGGCTCGGATGGCAGCATGCTCGTGATGAACTCGCGGCTGTACTGACAGAACCGGTCCGCCTCGTCGTAACTCAGGGGGACAAACCGACGGCCCAGGTAGTCCCAGAGCAAGTTGTCCCCGTCCGCCGTGATCGGGGCCATCATCTCCGCGAGCACCCGATCGGAGAAGGTCGGCCGGTGCAAGCCCATGAAGTGGAACCGAACCAGGCTGAGGAACCGCCCCAGCTTGAGCTTGTGCCCCCGGTAGCTCGGCTGAAGAATGAGCCCGCCGATCTCGGTCGGCGATGACTCGTCGAGATGCATCTGCGCCACGATCTGGGTCGTGCCGGTCTGCAGGCTCTTGCTAAAGAAAGTCCGCTCTTCGAGCTTGAACGATACGTTCGGGTTGCCCGGTCCGCCCATGCTCGCGAGCGTCTGGCTCGTGCCGAGAACGCCCCCGGACTCGGTGTCTTCCATGACAAACATGAAAAGCGGGCTCTTGACGGTGCTCGACCCGAGCCCAGCGATCCCATCCGACGAACGCGTCACCGGGATCGTCTTCGGCTCCGGCTCCGGCTCAAACTTCGCCTTCGCGTTGATCAGCTTCAGGAAGCTGTTCCGAGAGTGGATGATCTTCTGGACAATGATCTCTTTGTCGGGTGGAAGGTTGATGAAGTGGACCATGCGGGCCAGCTTCAAGAGCGTGTCGGCGTCGTCCACTTTCGCACGGCGGATGATGAACATGGGCGGGCTCGTCAAAGCGGTTTGAAGGCGTGTCGTTCCAGGGGGACCCGCCGGACCCATAGGTACTGTATCGGCCCAACACCTGCCTGGGTTCAGAGGCGCGCCGACGCCGAGTCTGAGCGACGCGAAGGCTCGGATTCGGGCGTCACCGGCTCTGTTCGATGGACCATGGCTCTGGCGATATCACGTCGTTGATCGGAGGCTTCGCTCCGCACAGCCCCGGAGTCCATCACCGATCGTCCTCCTTTGGGGCGTAAGGCTCAAAGCCCAGTCTCTGGACCCAGTCGCCCCAAACGCCTCGCCCAAGCGGGACCAAGAAAACTTCACCGGTGTCCATAATCACGCTCACGCGTGCGATCTCTTCCGGGACTGACGCCCAGCCCCGGTGGATCCGGATATCTCCGATCGACGCCAACTCGAGCGCTCAACCCCGAGGACCCCCGACACCCTCAGGGTCGTCGCATCGATCACCATCCGCTGCAATGACGGGATACCGATCACGATCCCAAGGGTGATCAAGAACGGCCCGAGCATCCAAACCAGAGGGTCGCCGAGCGTCAACGCGTTCTGGACGACCCCGGACACCACGCCGCCGACCGCGATGATGAACGTGGCACACGCGACCCAGTAGTGACGCGAGAGTGGGACCGAACCGACGAATGCCTCGGCGTCGACTGACGGGATCGCCCAGCGTTCAACGTCGTCCATAGCGGTGACCCTCTCTGCCTGCCAGCCTCGTCGCCGCGTCGACGATCGCCTTGGCCTTGACCGACCCGACGTCATCCCATCGCTCGATGACCCTCGCGCCCACGAAGGTCCGCTTCTTGAGTACGACCGCTTTACCACCCGGCAAGCACTCGATGATCGGAATACCGACGAAAAGTCCTCCGCGTTGCGAGAGCACGATGACCCATCCGCCATCCGGGTGAAGCGTCGTTGTCGATGGCACCCACGCCACCCATTCGAGGCGGTTGATCACGCGCCGCCAGAGGTCCGACGTATCGGCAACGGCGCGACTCATGGTCGACGCCACCCGCTAGGTGATACACGTGACGATCGCATTGCCCCGCTCCGCGACCCCGAGCACGAACTCCCGGAGTTGGATGTAGTAGTCGCCGACATATTCGAGCTCGTCAGCTTCTGAGCCCCTCGACACACCGGCTCGCTTCATCGCGGTGAAGTCAATTCGCATCCGGAAAGCTTCGCCGTCTACCGGTCGGAGCGCCGCCGCGATCTCGTTGACCTCATCCGGCTCGAACACGCGCTGCGGATAGTCCTCGCCCTCGTCGACAACTTCGCCGGTCATAACGAAACCCAAAGGCCCATCCACCGGGTCCGGTGTACCGCAAAGCACAAAGTGCATCGCGAACCACGACTTGTCGATGTCGGTCTCGGCGAGCACGCCCTCGCTGCGAACGAGGTCATCGAGCGCATCATCCCACGTCGACAACTTGCGATCACCAGCCAAAAATGACGTCATCCTCGCCGGAGTCAACTCGTACCAGTGAGAGCACAACCCCATCCCAGGTCACCCCCCTGCCAGGTTGATGAAGTGGCCGATCCGGTCCAGCTTCAGGTGCGTGTCGGCGTCGTCGACCTTCGCGCGGCGGATGATGAACATGGGCGGGCTCGTCGAAAGGGCTGGATCGAGATGCTCGGGCGTGTCGTTCGGAGGGGACCCGCCGGACCCATCGAAAGAACTCTATATCGATCGTCGGCCCTGTAGGGTCGAGCCCCGAATCCGGTCCTCGCCGGCCGGATCTCGGGAATTTTCTGCGCAGAGTCTGGTCGAAGCGATAGTGTGGTTGGACCCGAAAGGGTTGCGCGACCCGCTGAGGGGCCGCGCAGGAGAACGAAGGGAATCCACATGTCACGTATCCACCGTGGTGCGCTCGCTTTCTGCGCCGCCGGCTCGCTCGTCGCCCTCGCGGGCGCTCAGGTCATCACCCCGATCGCCGCGACCGGGTTCGGTGACTTCGGTACCTCGCCGACCGCCACGATCGACGGCTCGGGCCTCGTAGGCACGCCCGGTCTCGGTGCGTCCCATGACCCGACCTTGCCCGACAACTCCTGGGTCGTCGACCCGTTCTTCTCGGGCGAGCTGACCGGCGTCTACGAGCTCGGCGGTCTGTACACCGTCGACGGCGGCTTTCTTTGGAACCAGAACAACGGGGGACCCGACCCGCTCGGCGCCACCGGCGTCTCCGGGCTCGACTTCTTCGCCTCGACCAACGGCGTGGACTTCGCGTTCGTCGGGTCTGCCTCGTTCGACCAGGAGTTCGGCGACATCTCCTTCGAGCAGGCCTTCGGCCTCGGCGCCTTCGACGCGGCGTTCATCCGCGTGAGCTCGACCGCGAATTTCGGCGGGGTCTTCGGCCCCGGCTTCGCCGAGATCCGGTTCACCGGGCGGCTCGTGCCGGCGCCCGGCGCGGCCGCCTTGCTCGGGCTCTCGGGGATCGTCGTCGCCCGGAGGCGGCGGGCCTGATGCCCGACCCGGCTCGACAACGGGTCATCCGACGATCGTGACCACGCCGTTCCCGCGGGCCGCGACGCCCAGGACCCAGTCGCGCAGAACGGTGTAGTACGTCATGACGTACTCGTGGTCGTCTTCATCCTCCCAAACGCCCGGGTAGACGTCGTTCGCCCGGAGCGCCGCGGTGTCGATGCGCACCGCGAACGCGTCGGAGTCCAGCGGACGCAACACGTCGGCGATCGCACCGACTTCACCCGGCTCGAAGACCCGAGCGGGCCCGTAGCCCTGGTCGTCGCCGACCGGCTCGCCCCCGAGCACCCAACCGAGCGGCCCGTCGAACTCCTCGGTCGTTCCGGTCAGAACGAAGTGGATCGCCCACCAGGACTTGTCGAGGCCGACGGTCGACAGGGCCCCGTCCTCGGTCCCGAGCGACTCACCCTCGAAATCCCAAATGAAGTTGGCCTCGCCGTCTTCCCGGAACCGCTCAAGCCGCGTCGGCGTGACTTCCCAGAACAGGGCAACCATGCCCATCGCTTTGCTCCTCATCTGACGCGGGGACAGGGGTTCGCCTCACCCCGCCGCCTTCGCCAACCCCTTCTCGATGCACGCGAACACCCGGGGCCAATCCTCGAGCTTCATCGCGCCAAGCGGCGGGAGCATCCGCAGGTGGAAGGGGCCGTGCCCGCACCAAAAGAGCACCACGCCTTCCTGGAAGCACGCCTTCGCGGCCGCCCCGATCTTGGCCTTGTCGCCACCGAAGGGCGTGAACCGCATCATCCCACCGATGCCATCGGCGTGACGGGGCGTCCAAGGCGTCTTCGGGAACCACTCCGGGTGCTTGGCGGCGAGCGCGTCGACCTGCTCGAGGAACGCCTTGTGGTGGGCGTTGATCCGGCCGTCACCGGCGCCCGGCGCCGAGTCGTACAGACCGCTGTCCGCGATCTCATCGAGCACCGCGAGGCCCGCCGCGAAATCCTGACCGGCACCGGTGAACGTCCCGCTCAGCAGGCCACCTTTCGGGTTGTATCGCTCCGTCCAGAGCGTGGCGCACGCCTGGGTCATCTTGCCGACGCAGAAGACGTCGACGTATTCGCCCAGGTCGTAGTGCTCGAACGCGAACATGCGGGGCGTGCGGCCGAATGACTGGATCTCGTCGTCCCAGATCGCGATTCCGTGATCGCGGCACCGGTCCATCAGGGCCTTGAGGAAGTCACGGGGCGCCACGTTGAACCCGCCCTCGCCCTGCACCAGTTCGAAGATAAAGCACGCGTGCATCTTCGGGTAGCGCTCGACGTACTGGTCGAGACGCCAGAGCGTGTGATCGATGAAATTCTTCGCGCCGCCGACCTTCTCGACCGCTTCTTCGTTCCAGAAGGGCATGTAGTCGACCTGCGTCGAGAGCGGGATGCCCTCGCGGCCGCTGGCCGAATCGCCGAGCTGCGCCATCGTCACGGTGCGGCCCATGAAACAGTGCTTGAACGCGAGGACACGGCTCGCGGGGAAGTGCTTCTGGTAGCAGATCTTCAGGGCGCTCTCGTTCGCCACGGCGCCCGAGGTGGTCACGAACGCATGCTTGAGATCGGAATGCTTGCCGGCATGCTCGAGCAGCCGCTCACCGAACTCGTAGGCGATGGGCCCGCTCTGGAGGTTGCCGTGCTTGGCGGTGTCCTCGAGCGAAGCTCGCAGACTCGCGCGGACCATCGCCGGGTGGCTATGCCCCAGGAAGTGAACACCGATCCCGGTGATCATGTCCCACTTCACCGAGCCGTCGGCGAGTTCGACCAACGCGCCATGACCGGCCCCGGACCCCAGGTACGGATAGAGCAGCGGACGGCCCTTGACAGCCGCGGCCCGGCTCAGCAGTTCGTCGTACTCGGTAGCAAGATCCGACGAGGGCGGGCGGACGTCGGTGATCTGCGACGACGCGTCCCGCACCCGGTCGACAATCGCGTCGATCGAGCTCTGAACCGTGTCGTCCGCCAGGAGTTTTGCTCCAACCGTCCCCGTCGCCGCCTGCGTCATCATGGCCTCCCGCCCTGAACAAGTCCCAAAGCCACCCGGAAACAGCACCCGAGCGTCGCGAAGTGTATCGGTCAGGAAGCTCGAATCGATCAGTTCAGACGGCCATTACGCCCCGCCCCGGGCGATGCGCGACACCAAGATCGCGAGAAGCTGGCACCGCTCGACCAAGCTCGAAAGGTCGATCCACTCATCGGGCGTATGCAACCCCCCGCCCCTCACACCCAGGGTGTCGATCGTCGGCAAGCCGGCGTCCTGCATGATGTTCCCGTCGCACACCCCGCCGGTCTTCGCAAAGGGCAGTGATTGACCGAGGTCTTCGGCGACCCCCCTCGCCGCGAGGGCCAGCTTCTCGGTCTCCGGGATCAACGCCTTGGCCGGGCGGTTAAAGCTCGTGAACACCTCGACCGAAGGCATCGCATCGCTCTCGGTCGCGAGGGCTTTGATCGCGCCCTCGATTTCATCGCTGACCGCCTTGGTCGGGAATCGAGCGTTGCCCCAGGCCTTCGCCCGGTCGGGCACCGCGTTCGTCGCCACGCCCCCCTGGAGCGGCCCGACGCTCACGATCTTGCCCGCCTGCGAGTCGGGCAGCTTCGCCACTTCCATAAGGCACGCGGCCAGATGATTCACCGCGCTCACGCCCTTCTCGAACTCACGCCCAACGTGGGCGCTCCGGCCCTTGCAGTCGATCATGAATTGGCCCGAACCCATCCGTTCAACCGCGAGCGAGCCGTCGGCGAGCGCCGGCTCGAGCGCGATGCCCAGATCGTGCTTCGGGGCTTCGGCCCGCAGGGCTTGCTCGCTGTGGTAGGTGCCGGTCTCTTCGTCGGAGTTCAGGAGGAACGTCCAGGCCGCATCGACGCCGCACGCCTCGAGCGCTTCGAGCGCATGCACCGCGATGACCAACCCGCCCTTCATGTCGACACACCCCGGGCCGAGCGCCGTCTTCCCATCGGGTCGGATGCTCAGTTCGAGAAAGTCGCCCCGCGGATCGTGGACGGTGTCGAGATGCCCAGCGATGAGCACCGTCTTGTCGGCGTCGCGATCCGTCCGCCGGCAGACCGCGGTCGGAGGGGGCGTGCCCCCGGCCGCCTGACCCAAGAGCCACTCAGGCTTCGGGTCTCCGGGGACATATTCGACCACGGCGCCGAGTTTGGCGAGTCGTCCGGTGAACAACTCTCGTGTTTCGTCGAGGGCCGCGGCGTTGCCCATCCCGGTCGGAAGGTTGACATGCGTACGGAGGTCATCGAGGAGAGCCTCGGCCCTCGTCGTGATTTCGCTGGCGATCCGCTGTTCGATTTCGCTGGTGGGCATCGACCAGTCTACCCACGCCAAAAAGACCAGCCGGCCGCGGGGGTGTCCGCGGCCGGCTGGTCCATGAGAAGAGACGCCGCTCCCGATCAGCGACGCCGACGATTTCCCGCCGCGAGCCCAATCCCCACGATCGCCGCGAACGCACCGGGCGACGGAACGATTCCATTCACGCGAGCGTCGCCGACGTCGACGCCCGTCAAATCGGCGCTCGCCAGGCTGTTGGCCACGAGGAACCCAGCGAACTCCGACGACACGAGCAGATCGGCCTCGATGATCAGCCCGCTTGCATCGGCGTTCAGGAACGACGGCGTGGCGACGTCGAAGAGGATCGCCGCGATACCGGTGGTGCTCTCCACGAAGAAACCCGAGCGATCGCCACCAACGCGGTCGGCGTCAAAGCCGATCGTGAAGTTGCCGACCTCGACGGTGTCGGCATTGAAGAACACCGATCCGGTGTGCTCGATCGCACCGCTGAAGTCACCAAGCCCATCCGAATAGCTGAACGTCGTCGGCAGCCCCGCCGCATCACGGCTGTTGATGCCGAAGGCCACCGAGTCACCACCCAGTTCACCAGGCGCGATGACGTCGGGCGAAACGCTGCTGAGGTTCAAGCTAGCCGCCGCCGACAACGCGTCCGTATCAAGCAACACGCTCGTCTGACCACCGATGACATCGATCTGGCCCGAAGCAACCCCAGTAAGCGCAACGACCGCCGCGAGTCCGTACCCACTCTTCATGATCCAAACTCCTGCACGCACCGAGACCACGCCCGTGGCCGCGCTATGCGGCGACAGGACAACCGGCGTGCTCGGTGCGCACGCACGCCGGCATCGAACAGAGACTCAGTTACCCCGGTGTCTTGTGGCGTTTGCCTCGGCGGATCCACGAGCGTGCCGCCGTTCTCTCCCGTTAGCATTGCCTACGAGCGAGAGCGAGTCACGGATGCCCGCGAGCGTGAGAACGCGATCTCATTTCGTGAGATTGCGGGTGCTCCCTATGCAATAGGGTGACGCGTTCAAGAACGGCCGGCGAGCCAAGCCTCAAGCAACGTCAACGCGACGCCGATCGGTGCCAAGATCACCACGCCGACAAGCAAACGGCGCACCGCCCGGTCTTGCGACAGCTTGTCAAGGTGTTGACCAACGGATGCGGAGAGCCGTTGCTTTCGCTCGCGGATCGAACCGTGACGCCAGTCAAATCTCGATGGATCGGTGTGGTTCAAGGCCGCAACCCGATCGAGTGCGCCGGACATCGTGGCGACGCCGTCTTCTGAGAGACGCTCGGAGTTCCCAGAGAGGTGCGAGGCTGCGAACGCGTCGGCTTGCCATTCGAACCGCCGGCTGACCGCCCCGATGCAGAACAACGCAACCGCAACGGTAACGATGCTCGCGCTGACCAACGCCGCCTCGTGAGACACGCCGAGCAGCCCGAGACCGACACCGGACGCGCCGCCCGCAACCAGCACGGCCGTAAGCGTCGAACCGGCAAGCCAGGGAACGTGCCGCTTGCGCAAATGGGCGACCTCGTGCGCCGTCACCGCCTCGAGTTCTCTTGCATCGAGCGCATCGAGCATCCCGTCGGTCACGGCGAGGTACCGGAGCGTCGGGAACACCCCCACCACCGCCGCGTTCGCGATCGTCCCCCCGGTGCGCCAGACAACGATGTCGCGAACCGCGGTACCGTGGGCTGACAGCACGCTCTCCAACTCGGACCGGAGCGAGTCGTGCGGCAAGGACGGCGCATCCCAAACCCACCGGATGAGAACCGGGGCGAACGTCAAGGCGACAAGTGCCGCGATGACTTGCCCGAGAGGCACCATCCAGGCCAGCGTCGAGGGCTCGCGGACCCACCCGGGCAGTGCGCTCCCGGCGGGGCCCGAAGCCCACGCACCGAGCCAAGACACACACTCGGACGACGCGATAAGCAGACAGAGCGGCGCCGCGAGTGTGCCGACGTGGTAGCGCACCGCGTACTCGACGTGCTGCCCAAGCGCCGGCGGCGGGTAGATCGCGCCGCCCCGGTCGAGTTGGGCCAACACGCCGGCCTCACGGATTCGCAGCTCTATCGGATGCCAGATCGCGACGGTGCCCACCAGAGCAAACAACGCCGGCGCGGCGATGACAAGCTCGTCGAGCAAAGGTAGATTCCCGATGAAGCGACGAACGAGTTCGGTCCATCCCAGCACAAAAATCGCGGCGACATGGATGCCGATGATGAGCGCCCTGGCGCCAGCGACCCACCGCTGAGCGCCCCGAACCAGCGCCGGCGACCCGGACCGTTCGAGCCGCCTCGCCGCACGGAGCACCATGCCCCACGCGAGGCCCAACACCGAAGCGGGGGCCATAAAGACGAACACCAAGACCACCCAACCGGGCACGTCGAGAGAAACCGATATCCCGAGAGCGTCTCGTGCGCGAATCAAGACGAGCGCCGCGAGGGCGCCGATCGTCACCATCGCGAGCCCATCGACACACGAGCGCCTGCCTCGGGTCGCTCGAAAGTGCCGAGGTCGACCACAACCCCGTTCGGCTGATACACGTCGACGTTGAGCTCATCGTCGCCCACCGAGGTAAAGACGAGGCATGTGCGCCCGCTCCGCCTCGCGTAGGCGAGATCTCCCTCGCTGGGCCCCGCAAAGCGATCGTTGTTGACACGCTGCACTTGCTGATGGAAGTGCAACAACGCCCGGTCGCTCTGCCGGATCATGTCGAAGCTCGCGACGAAGACCTCGTCGTTGCCGCGATCGCGCGACCTCGGCGGGAACAACACCGCCCGGAACGCGCCGCCCGACGGGTCGAGCCCGATCAGGCCCGGAGAACCCGAAGCGACCGTATCCAAAGCCTCGATGATGCCGCCGTACTCGGTGCCCTCGTCCCCTCGATCCAGGTCAGCAAACCGAAAGACCTGCTCGAACAGCGCCGGCTCCCCCAGCGATGCATCGACCACGAGCAACGCGAGGACGTCGCCCCAGCGCAAACGATCCTCCCAATCCTCGAGGCGCTCCCGGCTCCGAGCGCGCGAGGCGGGGCCCATCTGAGCCGTCCTGTACTCATGGCGTCTGTCCGCAATCGCACCGCGGAACTCCAAAAGAAGTTCGTCACGCGTCGCCCGGAGCCACCGTGGCCGATGGGCCGCGGCCCAACGCATCGGCTCAAGATGCCGAAGCCCGACTCCCAGCCGGCGCCCGAGAGGCACGCTATCGACCACCGAAGACACTTCCGACCACCAACTCGCGTTCGTGTCGGAAGAATCGCACAGACGTTCCAGCCACGCGAGTTCGGCGGCCGTGTCGGGCACCACGCCCAGGTCTCGCACGCCGCGCCGCAAACACGCGAGCACCGGCCGTGCGTCAACCGGCAGATCGACCTCGGGCTCGTCGGACAGCAGGCGTGCCCTCACCGACGCGTCGCGATCGAGCCTTCCGAGCAATTCCCACAGCTCGCCCCGCACAGCGGCACGCCATCGGTCGCGGTCGTCGGCGGCCGGAGTATCAGGGTTCAGAAACACGTCGAACACCGTCGCCTCGAGCGATCGGTTGGGATGCAGCGCGAGCAACGCGGCGGCTTCGACACGCCTGTTCGGATCGACCTCGGAATCCGGAACCGCCAAGCGCCTCGATAGGGCCGTCGTTGCGTCGGTCCAACCGTTGTCCGAAGCCGCAGCAGAGAGCATCGCCACCACGGCCCGGTCGGACTCGGTCGGTAATCGCAAGCGCACAAACGCGCGCACACTCTCCGGGTCGGCGACCACGCCCTCGGTCGCCAGAAGCTCGACCGACCGACGGCGGAGCGCCGAAGGTGTGTTCTCGGACCACCCCAGATCCTTGAGCGAATTCCAAACTTCGGTGCCCCCGATGATCCCCGCATCCGCGGCCTCCACGGCTTCGTCTGCCGCGTCGACCCGCTGAGGGATCGGCAACGCAGGATCCCGCAGTCGGACGAGCGACGTACCGAGATCCGGCGGAGGCGGGGTGCTGCACCCGCCCGCAACAATCGTGATTCCGAGAAGTACAGGCAGGATGCGGGCAAAGGGCCGCGGGCAAGGCCAATGAGTCATACGCAATGGTACCGCCCGGGAAGTGAATCTAGATCGGGGGCAACATCCGCTCTACGCTCTATGTAGGGAGTTCCCATGCCCGAACCAGCGACGACAACCGACCAACTCGATCTGCACGCCCGAGTCGCGCACGTCATCGAGTTGATGCGCCCGACCATCCAGGCCGATGGCGGCGACCTGGAGTTCCTCGAAGTCACCCAGAATGGGGTTGCGCGGATCCGGCTCCACGGCGCATGCGTTGGCTGCCCGTCGAGCTCGCTCACCCTCCGGGTGGGCATTGAGCGGAATCTGATGAAGCACGTCCCCGAAATTAGCGGTGTCGAAGCGGTCGAATAATTCCCGTCTCGTGTATCCCGAATTCCTGAATTGTGGATTGACCGAGCGGTCTTTTCCCGCAAGGGCGGTTTGTCGTTGCGGAAGGCACAGCCAGCGAGGTACAGTGTTTGTGGAGGATCGCGGCACGGAGTCGCCGCGACAGGAGCGTCCGTATGTTGGTCATTACCCGCCGCGAGGGCGAGGAGATCGTGATCGGTGACCCGCGCAACCCTGTGGGGGTTGTGCGCATCGCTTCGATCAAGGGCGAGCGCGTACGCGTCGCCTTCGAGTTCCCTCGTGACGTCCAAATCCACCGGCGCGAGGTCGCTGATCAGATCGTCGAGGACGATGCAGATGTCGCATCGCCGGTGATCGGAACGATCAAGCCCGCCGCCACCGCGCCCTGAACCGGAGCGATCTGCTCAGGGCATCCCCGGCCTTCGGCCGGAATGGTGTGTGCTACGAAAAACGCCCCGCTTTGCGGGGCGTTCTGCGTTTCAGGGGTGGCCCCGGATTCACTCGGGTGCGCCGCCCGACATGTCGTACACCCACTGATCGATCGGACGGTCATAGCTCAGCACTTCGCCCTGGCTGAAGAACAAGCTCAGCTCGCGCTCCGCGGCTTCGGGGCTGTCCGAACCGTGGATGAGGTTGAAGCTGTTCGAGACGCCGTAATCGCCGCGGATGGTGCCGGCGTCGGCCTTCGAACCGAACGTGGCGCCCATCATCGAGCGGCAGATCGCGATGGCGCCGACGCCGCGGAGGGCGAGGACAACGACCGGGCTCGAGGTCATGAACCCGACGAGGCCGTCGTAGAACGGCTTGCCGTGGTGGTCCTTGTAGTGGGTCGAGGCGAGATCTCGGGTGATCTGCATCAGCTTCATGCCGACGACTTGCAGGCCCTTGTTCTCGAATCGGGTGATGATCTCGCCGCAGAGGCCCCGCTGGACAGCGTCGGGCTTGAGGATGATCAGCGTGGTCTCCATGGTCGTCTCCTCAAAGGGGGGTGACGCGGGCATCGGCCCGCTGCGGGCGATTGTTGGCGTGCCACCTCAAAAGAACAACGGTCCCGGTACGAGACCGGGACCGCTCGATGACGTGCGTGCTCGCCTGAGAAGTCGATCAGCGGCGCCGACGGGCGGCGGTGAGACTAGCGAAGCCGAAGATCGCCGCTGCACCAGGAGTTGGAACAGCCGTGACGCGAAGGACCGGCGCGCCCTCAAGATTACCGATGCCCGAATAGAGAGCCGCGGTCCCGGGCTCGGCGGCCTCGAGGATCAGCGTGATGACGCCACCCGCTTCGACATCCGCAAACAGACCGTCGAGATCGGAAAGAACGTACGTGTCGATCGTCATCTGGTCATCAACGCCAGGGGTATCGATGTATTCGAACGTCGCGACCTCGACCGAATCGAGTTGGTCGTTGCCGCCGACGTCGCTCGGGTTCACAATGAGCGAGTTCAGGGCGGTGATGTCGTCGAAGCTGTAGCTCAGCGAGACAAGGCCTGACGCCGCGAAGAAGGCTTCTTCGTGTCGCATGTCGAGTTCGACCGAGGCGACCTCGCCGAGGTTGTACCCCGAAAGGTCGAAACGCATCACGTAGTACTCCTGAAACTCATCGTCGTTGCCCTGGGCGTTGGCAAAGAACGGAGCAGCGCCCGGGCCGAACGTCTCGACCTGGACGCCGTCGTCGAGGGCTCCGGTGCCGAGTTCCTGGGTGTACACCTGGGCCGACGCGGCTCCAGCAACGAGTGCGAGCGCAGCGATAGCGGAAGCGGTGGTCTTGGCGTGCATGACGTGATGCCCTTCTTGCTCTGCGATGCGATGAACGGACGCCCTTGCGCCCAACGCGTCGAACGTACACCATGCCGAGAACTCTGCCCACAAATCAAGGGGATGAAAGTCCTTATCGGCCCCGGCGGCACAGGTGAACCCTGAGCCCAAAACAAGAACGGCCCCGGCTGTAAGCCGGGGCCGCCGAATCAACTCAGATGAGTCGTGTCGCTTTCCGACTGGGTCGGATCAGCGGCGACGACGGGCGGCGGCGAGGCCAGCGAGGCCGAACGCGGCCATGGCGCCCGGGGTCGGGACGAGGCTCACGTCGCCCTGGAACTGAAGATCGAAGAAGGTCGGGAACTCAGAGTAGTCGCCGATACGGAGGGTGCCGTTGGCGCTGCTGGCGCCGGCGCCGGTGATGCGGAACTCGACCGAGCCGGTGATCGGACCAAGGCTGCTGAGATCGATGATGTCGTTCTGGAAACCGTCGTCGCTGCCGTCGAAGGTGAAGAGGCTCGACGAGAAGCCGTCGAGGCTGCTGCGAAGGTTGATCGAGGTCGGGCCGCTGCCCGAGCGACGAATGCCGATCACGAGGTCGGCGAGGTCAAGCTGGTAACCGGCGTCGACGGTCAGCGTGGTGCTGAAGTAGTTGGTGGTCTCGTCGCCGTCGTTCCAGCCGTTGGCGGCGAAGGTGTTGCCGGCGCTGGAGGGGTTGATGTCGGCGCTGCGGGTCCAATCGGCGGCGCTGAGGTTCGACACGGTGCCGGTAGTCGGGAGGCTCGGCGAGTTGCCGTCGTTACCGAAGGTGTCCCACCAGGCGACAACGTTGCCACCGTTGGGCGAGGTCTGGGCGGCGGCGGCGGCGGCGAGGCCGGCGACGGCGAGGATCGCGATCTTCATGGTGTCTCTCCTGACTGTCTCGTCTGTTTTTGACGCTCTCTCGTCCCACTTGAGGACTCACGACGCGAACACTGCGCCGTGTGTTGAATCTCGTGCGCACGCCCTGCAGCCCTAGCACGACAGCCGAAAGAATCGACCGGCAGTTTCGTGGGGGGTCTCTCTCCCAGCCCATGTCCCGGCGGAGTCAACCGCCTTACCCAATGCTACCGAATTTCCTGGATCACGTCTTCACAGACCCGCTTGACATGAAGCGATTCACAAAACCTTCAAGAACCACTTTCCGAACATTCCGGACCCACGATATCTGGGTTGGATTCGAAGTCTGCCCCCCATAGGCTGTACCGAATTCACCCGGCATACGGAGCCATGATGGCCAAGAAAGCCTCACGAGCCAATGCGGAGTCGATGGCTGCAAAGCAGCGCGAGATATCGGTCTCCGAGTTCTTCGCCAAAAACCGCCATCTTCTCGGGTTTGACAACCCAAGAAAAGCCCTACTGACAACCGTCAAGGAGGCGGTCGACAACAGCCTCGACGCGTGCGAGGAAGCCGAGATCCTCCCGGACATCACCGTTCGGCTCGACGAAATCACCCCGCCGCCGAGCCCCAGCAAATCGGGGCGGTACCGGGTCACGATCACCGACAACGGCCCGGGCATCGTCCGGCGCCAGGTTGAGAACATCTTCGGGAAGCTCCTCTACGGCTCGAAATTCCACCGCCTCAAGATGAGCCGCGGCCAGCAGGGCATCGGCATCTCCGCCGCCGGCATGTACGGGCTCATGACCACCGGTAAGCCGATGGTCATTGTCACCAAGCCCAAGAAGGGCAAGCCGGCTCACCACATCGAACTGGCGATGGACACCACGAAGAACAAGCCCGAGGTGACCATCGACCGTGAGACCGACGAGCACTTCGAGAGCTCGACCGGCACCGGCACCTCGGTCGCCATCGAGCTCGAGGCCAAGTACGTCCGCGGGAAGACATCGGTCGAGGCCTACCTGGAGCAGACCGCCATCGCCAACCCGCACGCGAAGATCACCTTCGTGCCCCCAGACAAGGCGAAGGAAGACCCGGAGCTCCAGCCCGAACCGAGCGATCCCGAAGCCACGAGCGAAGCCACCGACGCGAACTCCCAGGGAGAGTTCGTCCGGACAACCGAGCACGCCGACCGGATTGAGTACCCAAGAGCCGTCGACGAGCTTCCGCCCGAAACGGTCGAGATCAAGCCCCATCCCTACGGCGTCGAGCTCGGGACGTTCCTCCAGAAGCTCAAGATGACCGGAGAGAAACAGCTCGGGGGTTTCTTCAAGAACGAGTTCTGTCGCGTCCCGCCGGCGATCATCAAGGAAGTCACGGCGGCCGCGAGTTCGAAGAGCAAGAGCGTGACCGGTCAGTCGTGGGTGAAAAACGTCGATCACGACACCGCGGAGAAGCTGTACAATGCGCTGCAGAACGCCAAGCTCCGAAGCCCCCCCACTGACTGCCTCGCGCCGATCGGTGTCCGGACGATGCTCGCCGGTCTTCTCAAAGGCGTGAGGGCCGAGTTCTACACCGCCAGCACGCGCACGCCGGCGGTCTATCGGGGCAACCCGTTCCAGATCGAGGCCGCGGTGGCGTTCGGTGGCGATCTTCTGGGCGATGAACCGGCAAGGGTCATCCGCTTTGCGAACCGTGTCCCGCTGCTTTACCAGCAGTCGGCGTGCTGCTCGTTCAAGTCGGCGACGGAAGCAACGTGGAAGAACTATGGGCTGAGCCAGCCGCGCGGAGCGTTGCCGGTGGGACCGCTCGTGATCATGATCCACATGGCGAGCGTGTGGGTGCCCTTCACCAGCGAGAGCAAGGAAGCGATCGCGGACTACGACGAGATTCGCAAGGAGATGAAGCTTGCGATGCAGGAGTGCGGGCGCAAGCTCGGGACGTACCTGCGCAAGCGCCAGAAGATGCGCCGGGAGGGTCAGAAGCGCGACGTCTTCGCTCGGTACATCGGTGAGATCGCGCGGAGTTGCTCGGCGATCACGGGGGCGGAAGCCGCTCAGGTGTACGAGAGCCTCCTAGAGCAGGCCCGAGCACGCACGGAGATCGCCGACGCGATCCTCGACGAGGACGGCAAGATCGTCGGGTACAAGGGCCAGAAGCCCGACGATGATATGGGTGACGACGTGATCGTGGTCCGCGACGATCCGCCGCCGGCCCCGGACGGTGTCGCTGGCCCGGCCGAGACGCCATCGGAGCCTACGAAACAGAGCACGATGGCCCCGCCGTCGAAGGCGGCCGCGACAAGGCGCGTGAAGAAAAAAGTCAAGAAAAAGGTCCGCAAGAAAGCGTCGGGCGACGCTGGCCTATTTGCGAGCTAAGCGAGCAGCACTATGGCGAAGAAGTCCGCAAAGAAGAAGACGGCACGCCGTTCGTCCACCACCAAGTCGAGCGTGGCAGACCGCGACGACCGCACCGCGGCTGCGATCCGCTCCCTGGCGTCCGACGTGGTCGACGCGTCGCTGGCGGGAACCGAGCCCTCGATCGATATCCCGACGCGGACGCTGAGCAACACGCACTGGGACAAGAAGTCCAAGATCCTGCGGATGGGCGACGCGACGACGGATCGCCATCTGTTCAATCTGGGCCAGGCACGCAAGTTCATGCAGACCTTGCTCCACGCCAAAGGCGTGAACGACCTCATCGATCGAGGAAAGACCAGCTCGCTCCGTGGCCTGTTCTACGCCGGGCTCCACACGATCAAAGACTTCGACGGGAAGGACACGAAAGAAAAGACCTTCGACGAACAGAGTGAATCCGACGGCATCCTCGAAGACCTCGAGGTCATGCTCGGCTCGCTTCGCGAAGAGTTGCACCTCTACGCCGAGAACCGCGGCGCGATGGTCGGCAACATCACCATCACCGACCGGGGTGACGAGATCAACTGCCGGCGCATGGGCTCGGGCGGGTACGCCATCCCGTCGATCGTCGAGCCCGACGTGATCGAGTTCACCAAGATCGACGCCGACTTCGTGCTACACGTTGAAAAGGGCACCGTCTGGCAACGATTCAACGAGGACCGCTTTTGGGAGCAGCACAACTGCATCCTCACACACGGCGGCGGCCAGCCCAGCCGCGGCGTGCGCCGGCTGCTCCAGCGGTTCAGCAACGAGGCCAAGCTGCCGGTCATCTGCTTGCTCGATTGCGACCCCTGGGGGCACTACATCTACAGCGTCATCAAGCAGGGCTCGATCAGCCTCGCCTTCGAGTCTGAGCGGCTCGCGGTCCCGAGCGCCAAGTTCCTGGGCATCCGGGCCAAGGACTACGAGGCGTGCGACCTGGGCGAGGAGGTCCAGATCGCGCTGAACGACAAGGACGTAAACCGGGCCAAGCAGATCAAGGCGTACCAGTGGTTCGAGGGCCATAAAGGCTGGCAGCGCGAGATCGACAAGCTCCTCAACAACGGGTTCAAGATGGAGGTGGAGTCGCTGATCACCAAGGACATCAGCTACGTGACCGAGACGTACGTACCGGAGCGGCTGGCAGCGGAGGACTGGCTGGAGTAGTCGGCTCAGTCACGGGGACACGGATCACCCAGTGTTCTGATGCCGCACTTCTCGCCGAAACGAGGGTCGCCGAGAACCCCCGGCTGATCCCGATCACGAAAGACCCAATACCAGGATCCGATCTCGATCGGACGCACGCGAAGCCCATAGAGTTCGGCTTTTTCCGCGAATCGGTGCACGTGATGTACTTCATCCGGGAAGAACTTGAACCCTCCGGGCTCAACCGATGACGAGGGCGCCACGTCGTCGTTCCAAGCGCATGGCACCTTCTCGCCGGGCGGCGCATGGATACCGACGCAATCGTCGACGAGCGCTGTAAGCGGGACAAAGAAGTTGTCGAAGTGCGTCGGGATGACCTCCTCGACGCCGGCGGACAACGGAACTTCCTGGATGAAGTCGTCGATATCGTCGCCATCGAGCCCCCCCACACCCAGGATCGCGACCTCGGCCTTTCGCTGCTCGGTGAACGTGTCGACTTCGACCCGACCCGTTCCGCTCGAAAGCAGGAGTCGCCGACCGGAGTGCTCGATGACCACCGCGTAGCTGGCGCCCAGGCACCACTCCCATGCTCCGCTCTCCCTCGTGAACTCATCGGGATCGATGACGCCCCCGGCGAGCGTGATGTCCCCGACGTGCGGGCCGTGCACGTCCGGGAGAAACGTCATCGTGAAGTCGCCCACGCGGATCGGCTCACCGAGCGACACCCCGAAGAGTTCATCCCGCGTGAGGCCTTGAGTCTTGCCCACGATCAGGGTGCTTCGCGACCCGTAGAGCTTCGCCCTGGGACCGCCGTGCTCGTGATTCGCGAGTTGGACGAACGCGGCACCGTCGAGCAGGTGGTCGTAGTGGCTATGGGTCACGATGACCGCACCGATGTTGGAACGAATACAGAGTTCGTCGACCCACCAGTCAACGACCTCGGGGTTCGATGCCAGCGGCTCGTTGCCGACGACGCACCCGAGACTGGGACGCGTCACGAACGGATCGACGATGATCGTGGTCTCGCCGTCGGTAATCGCGAGCGTGAACACGCCGAGCCAGGCGACCTTGACATCGTCGACGCGAGGGATCGGGTCACCCCGCTCGATTTCGCGGGTGTACCACTTCTCGCCGGACGAGCCGCAACCGATCAACAAAAGTGCTACGCAGAAAGCGAAGAGACATCGCATGACAAGAATCGTACGACATTTTTCGTCTACATGCGGAGTTATCTACTCTCGCTATCCAACACCCCCAACTGCCACATAAAGAACATCAGCGTGTCGGTCGTATCACGAACACGCAGATGAAGCGGCTTGCCCCCGCCGTGGCCGGAATCCCGGTCGACCTTGAGCAAGATCGGGTCGGCCTCCGGGTCGGCACTCGTGCTGGCCTGCATCAGCGCTGCCATCTTCCTCGCGTGCATCGGGTGCACGCGCGTGTCGTTCTCACCGGCGGTGATGTACGTCGCTGGGTACCGCGTTCCAGGCTCGACGTTCTGGTAGGGCGAGTACGCCTTGATGAACTTGAACTGCTCTTCGTTCTCAGCGCTGCCGTACTCGGGCACCCAGAAGCGAGCCATAAGGAACTTCTCGAAGCGGAGCATGTCGAGCAGTGGCACGCCGACGTACACCGCGGCGAAGAGGTCCGGACGCTGGGTGACCGCCGCTCCGGTAAGCAAGCCCCCGTTCGAGCCGCCCATGATCCCGAGCTTCTCGGGCTTGGTGTACCCGCTGTTGACGAGGTACTCGCCAGCAGCGATGAAGTCATCGAAGACGTTCTGCTTGCGGTCGAGTTGGCCGGCCTGGTGCCATTCCAGGCCCCTTTCGCCGCCGCCCCGCAAGTTCGCGACCGCGAGGACGCCGCCCGCTTCGAACCACGGTACGTACGTCGTGCTGAAGAACGGGTCCATCGCGATGTTGAACCCGCCGTACCCGTAAAGGATCGTCGGGTTCTCGCCGTTCAGTTCCATCCCCTTGGGATGCACGATGAACATGCCGACCTCGGTGCCGTCCTTGCTCGAGTACTTCACACGCCGGACTTCGAGCGTCGATCCGTCGAACGGGATGTCGACGCGGTCCCAGAGCCTGGCGGGCGCGGTCGGCGTCGCCAAGTCGACGGCGTAGATCGAGTCAGGCTCGTTGAAACTCTCGTAACGCAAGTACGCCGTCGTGCGGTCCATCGCCGCGTTCAGGCTTGCGGTTCCGATCCCCGGGAGTTCGAGCGGGCCGATCGGTGAGCCGTCCATCTTGAACAGCTCGATCTTTGTGCTGGCGTCGTCGAGGTAGCGGGCCGCGAGAATGCCCCTTGCGAACGAGTAGCCCTGCAGGATCGCGTCGCGGCTGTGGGGCACGACGTCGGTCCAAGACTCGAGCGTCGGATCGAACGGGTCGATCGCCACAACGCGGCCGTTCGGAGCGTCGACGTAGGTCTGCATGTAGAGCGTGTCACCATGCACAAACGGCGCGTTGCGTCCTTGGGCGCCGATGAGGACGGGCACGAGGTTGAGCTTACCGGTGCGCTGGTACGCCTCGAGGTCGGCCACCCACACGTCGTTGGAGCTCGTCCCGGTCCAGTACGTCACGGCGAGCCATCGCCCATCGCGGCTCGGTACCCCGCCCGGGCCCCATGTCGTCGCGAGGGCTGCAAGCTCGTCCTCGTTCTTCCCGAGCCCGTCGTAGATCGCCTCGACAGCGCGCTGGCGGAGCAGGACCGGGTCTTGGCTCCAGTGGCGACCAACGACATGGATCGCGGTCGTGCGCGAGTACGCGTCGTTGATGTCCTCAAGCCGGCTGTACACAAAGCTTCTGTTGTCGGGCAACCATCCCGACATCCGGGTCTTGCCCGGGATCTCGTCGCTCAGCCAGCGACCGGTTTCGGTCTCAAGGATGTAGAGCGTCGAGTTCTCGTCGCCCGACCGGCTCATGCCGAACGCGACGAGCGAACCGTCTTGACTGGGCGTGTACCAATCGAGACTCGTAAGCCCCGTCGAGTCGACGCTCACCGGATCGAGCAGGACGCGTCCCGCGGTGCCACCCGAACCGCTGGCGACCCCGTTCCCGTTGCCGCCGTGGCCACTAGCGACATAGAGCACAGGCTGGGCTTGGGCGCCGAGCTGTTTGGAGTAGAAGGTGTACGGGCCATACGCCCTGGGCGTGCCCATCGATCCACTCTCGATGAGTTCGCGTACACGGCGCTCGACGACCGCGCGTCCCTGGAGCGGGTCGAGCGTCTCACGCGTGAACGCGTTCTGGGCGTCGGTCCAGGTCGCGACTTCGTCGGTCATCTGTCCCATGCGGGTCGGGTCGGAGTTGTCGCCCTCGAGCCACCGGTACGGGTCAACGACCTGCTCGCCGTGGAGGTTGTCGGTCACAGGGCGAGCTTCGGTTTCGGGGAGCCACGCCCCAAACGCCACACCGCTCGCCAGCCCGATCACGCATGCGATAAGAGAACGTTTCACTGGACCAGTCCCTTCGTGAGCCGCATAAACGCCGTCTCGAGGTTCACCGACTCTTCCTGGAAACGGGTAATCCGGAACCCGTTATTCACCAACACATTAGGCAAATCGCTGAACGTCCCGCCGGCGGACGCTTCGAACTGAAGGTGGATCATCCGCCCCGAGCCTTCGCCCGGAGCATCGAGCACACCGACACGCTGCACCCCCGGGACCTTCCCCAGCATCTCCGCGGCCTCTTCGACGCGTTCGACCACCCCCACTTCGATGGTCTGACCGACCTTTGCCCGTCGCAAAACATCGCCGACGCTCCCGCTAAACAGGAGGCGACCACGCTCGATGATGCCCACGACGTTGCACAGCTCGGCGAGCTCGTGAAGGATGTGGCTTGAGATCAGAATGGTCTTGCCCATCCGCTTGAGTTCGCGAAGCAGTTCGCGGATCTCAACACGGGCTCGCGGGTCGAGGCCCGAGGCCGGCTCGTCCATCAACAGCACCTTCGGGTCGTGCAGGAGCACCCGCGCGATGCTGAGCCTCTGCTGCATGCCGCGGCTCAGGCTGTTGACCTCGGCGGTCGCCTTGTACCCGAGGTCGGTGAGCTCGAGCACGTCGTTCACAACAGTCGTCCGCTGAGCGCCGTGGATGCCGTACGCGGACGCGAAAAACTCGAGGTATTCGGTGACGACCATGTCGTCGTACGCCCCCATGAAGTCAGGCACGTACCCGATGAGGGGGCGGATGTCGCGGTTTTGGTAGCCGACGGTGAAGCCGCCGATTTGCGCCTGCCCGCTCGAAGGCTTGAGGAGCGTTGCGAGGATCTTGATCGTGGTCGTCTTCCCGGCACCGTTCGGCCCGATGAAGCCGAAGCAGTCACCGTCCTCGATCTTGAGATTGAGCTGATCGAGCGCAACCACGTCTTGGTACCGCTTCGTCAGGTTCACCGTTTCGATCATCGCCACGTCGTACGTCCCTCCGTCACGACCGCTATTCCGAGAACCAACCGGGCGGGTCCGCCGGCATGGGGTATATCCAACGCACCACGGTGCGTCCGCTTGCGAGCGGTACCCGACCGTCGACCGTGATCGGCACAGGCGGCCCCGCCTCATCCTGTTGCTGGATGAGGTGACCGACGACGATAAGGCAAGGTTGGGTGAACCATCTTCCGAGGTCCCACCCGTGCCCTTCAGATCGCGACGCGAGAACCGGTACGCGGCCCGACGACGCGTCGGCTCGAAGATCAGGAGGCGGGAGCAAGTTGAAAAGGCTGATCGCCATCATCCGATCGTCGATATCGCCCATCGCGAGACCGCCGGCACCGCCGAGACGACGACCGGTGGTGAGCAGGTCTCCGAGGTACTTGGTCGCCGGTTCTCCGTTGGCCGTAGCCGCGAGAAGGTCGAGCCGCTCACCCGGCTCCCAGCCCGGGTCGTCGGGGTTCTCGAACACCAGTTTGCTGGTGAAGATCTGCGAGGAGATCGCACGCTCGCTCCCGCCCGATCCAACCGGTGTCTGGCCCCTCGACCAAATGAGAACGATGTCCTCAAGCACGCCAGGAAGGTTGTGTCGCAACGCCCCGTCGATCGCGGTGCCGTTATGCCAAACCAAGACCGGTGCGTCGACTTGCCCAGGAAGGCCGGCGAGCGCCGGCATCGCCCAGTTCGAGCCCGCCCAGTCGAACCGAAACTGCTTGACCGTGCTCCGAGCCGGCACCGACGCCAGCGACGGCGCTCTCGATTCGATCCGGTACGCCCGGTTATCCGGGAACCCGCCAACGAACGCAGAGTCCCCGATCGGTGACCAAGGGGCGAGCAGGTTGTGCCACCGGCGAATGTCGAAGCTCTCCGCAAGCGCCGAGCCCGTCCCTCCCACGTCGATACGCGCCTCGCCGTACCAGGGGACCAGGACGCTCCCCCAACTCTTCCCTCGCTGGATCGGTTGCCCGTGGACCTGCTCAAGGAAGGTCAGGTGCTGAACCTCGATCGTGCTCGGGCGGATGGCGGTCGCGCCGCCCCATCCGATCGCGGTAAACACCACCGCGCTCGCCCCGAAGCCAACCCAGGCGTGCCGGCTCATGCCGTAGCGCCGGAGCACTCTGAACCCCACCGGGCCAGCGATGAGCCAGTAGGCGCCGAAGACGATGAACCCGAGCAGAACGCCGGCCGCGGCCCTCCGAGACGTGTCCACCTGCTCGTCGATATCGGCGTCGAAGATGGACGGGTCTCGCCGATTCGCCGCTCGGGCCGCGTCGTCACCGAAACGTTGCGCGAGTTCGGTGGCCCCGCTCACCACTGGACCTCGCCGGCCGAGCACGCGGTGCCAGAACGCCTCGGCCTCGGGCAACCCCGTCGAGCGCAACGCCGGCATCGCGAGATCGAGGCCCACGAGCGTGACCGCCCCGCTGCCGAGCAATCGCCTGATCACAACGACGTCGCCACCGGGCCCCTCGAGGATCGGGATCGCGTCATACGCGCCGGCATCGTCCGCGTGCCTAAACGATCGCACGACGGCAGAATCGGGCAGATCGCGCGAAGGCTGGATCGTGAGCAACCCCTGGTACAGAGAGAGGTCGACGCCCTCTCTCCGAAGCGGAGGCGCGATCACCGGCATCATGTCGTGGATCGGGTTATCCACTTCCGACAGCCAGACGCCGTCGGTCGCTCCGAGAACAACGACGAGATGACCGCCTCGCAGCACCCACTCGCGCAGCGCTCGGGCCTGATCACCCGTCAGCCCCGACGGCAACTCGTCGCTGCCCCAGGCCAGCACTTCGATGGGCTCAAGCCCCTGCCAGCGATCGGGGAGTTCTTGGGCAGCAAGACCCGTTGCGACGCGCGTCGGTTCATGACCGGCCGGGCTCGCGTTCTCCCTCGGGCCAGATTGGCCGGATCCTGCGCTGTACTGCCGGAGCCCGAAGTCGTTCGGGCCGACGACGGCGTACATCCCCTCGCCAGAAACGACCGCACGGCTCAGATCAACGGGTGTCCGTGTCAGCAAAGCACCTGCGTCGAAGCCTCGAAGCCCCTCGGGAGCGTTCGGATCAACCACCGTCTCGGTCGCGCTGTACGCAGAGAGCGTTAACGAGCCGCCCGAAGACGGGAGCCGCGCGTACACCCAAAAGGACTGGTCAAACCCGGGGTTCGAAGCAACCACACGATCGAAGTGGGCGTCGTCGCCGTCACGGTCCTCGACCGACACGCGGAGCACGATCTCGCGCTGCTGCAAGCCTCGATCGCGAGCTTCGACCAAGACACCGGTCCAACCGCCTCGCCTCGCGAGCCCGCCCGGGCCAACGCGGACCACCCGCAGTTCGAACGCCCCTGATGCCACCTCGACGTCGAGCACGTCTTCGCCGTCCTGGGCGAACACCTCCCCCACACCGAACATCGATAGCACAATGGTTGTGACAACCAACAGGACCAGAAACGTAAAGTCTTTCATAGAAGGTACGTGCTGCAATCACCCACCAGTGTCACGTTCGACGATTCAACGCCCCGCGGTCGAAGTCTACGGTCAAGACGCGGGTCAGTTTCGCCGAAGTCCCGAGCGTGGACCCGTTCATCGATCAGAATACGGTGCAGTGGATCGTGCTGGCGGTGGCGATCATCGTCGCCGTCGCCTCCGGGACCCACATCGTCACGTCGCTCGTCCGGAACGTGACCTACGTGCATGACACCCACAGGGCGGTTGTGGAACTTCAAAACCGGTACACCCGCGACCTCATGAGGCTCCGAGGCGTGCCCATGCCAGGCGAAGACGACGAGGTGTTCGACGTCGACGTGATCGACGACGACTCAGATGAAGGCGCGGAGACCGACGAATCCCTCCAACTCGACACTGCCGCCTCCGAACCCGCCCAGCCCCACGACGCCTCGGACGCACCGGACACCGCCAAAGCAGCCTGACCCGTCAGACGCCCTTGAGCAACGCGCGACAGAGTTCGACGTGCGAACGCGCTCCCATCCGGAAGCACTCGACCTCGAACTTCTCGTTGGGCGAGTGCACGCGGTCGTCATCGAGACCGAAGCCCATAAAGACCGTCTCCAGCCCGAGGTTCTGCTTGAGCAGCCCGGCCACCGGGATCGAACCACCGGTCTTGATCATCGCCGGGGCGACGCCGCACGCCGATTCGATGGCGGTCGACGCGGCTCGAAGGTAAAGGTTGTCGAATGACATTGTCGCCGGCAAACCCGTTCCATGATCGAGGAACGACCACCGGCACCCGGGCGGGGTCCGTTCCTCGAGCCACGCGAAAAACCCGTCGCGGATCTTCTCGGGATCCTGATCATCGACGAGCCGGAAGCTCACCTTGGCCGACGCGTGCGCCGGGATAACGGTCTTCGCGCCCGCGCCCGTGTACCCACCTTGGATTCCGTTGATATCGCAAGTCGGCCGACCCCACTCGCGCTCGACCTCGGTGAACCCTGCTTCGCCGATGTCGGCCTCGGGTGAAAGACCAATTTCCTCGAGTTGCTTCGCAGCGTCGCGTCCGAGCTTCGACCAGGCGTCCCGCTCGTCCTGCACCGGGCCCCGAACCCCGTCGTAGAAACCCGGCAGCGTGACCTTCCTGTCGCCGTCCCAGAGCCCGGCGAGAACTCGGACGAGTTCGTTGATCGGGTTCGGACATCGCCCACCCCACATCCCGCTATGAAGATCGCGATCGGGGCCGTGGAGCGTGACCTCGGTATAGGCGAGGCCTCGAACGCCGTACGTGATCGCGGGCTTGCCCCTCGCGAGCATCCCGGTGTCCGAGATCACGCACACGTCGCACTCCGCGAGCCGCGAACGTTCGCGCTCGAGGAAACGCTCAAGGTTGACCGATCCCGACTCCTCTTCGCCCTCAATGAGGACCGTCCACCGCACGCCACCCCCCACCGGGCCACCGGACTCTTTCCAGGCTCGCATTGCTTCGAGGAACATCGCGACCTGCCCCTTGTCATCGGAAGCACCGCGAGCGACGACCATCTTGCCGCCTCCCTCACCATCGCGGATCACCGGGTCGAACGGGCCGGTCTCCCAGAGATCGTCAGGATCGGAGGGTTGGACGTCGTAGTGCCCATAGAACAGAACATGTGGCCCGGGCGTTGAAGCGTCCCCGCACGTCGCGAGCACGATCGGCTGACCGCGACCGTCGTCCGGGGCGGTCTCCTTGAGTTCAACGTCGAACCCGCTCGCACGAAGATGATCAGCGCACCACGCGGCCGCGCGGCGCGTGTCATCGTCGAACGCAGGGTCCGTGCCCACGCTCGGGATCTTGAGCCACTCGCAGAGCCGCTCGATCCCAGCGTCTTCGTTCGCTTCCAGCCACGCCAGCGCCGATTCCGTCGTCATGTGGGCACCTCCTGAAGATCTACCGTGTGGGTTTTGAGGTTACCCCTCAAGAACCGCCGACGCGGCCCGCAACCCAGCCCTTGTCGCACCCTCCATGGTGGCCGGCCACCCGGTGTCGACCCAATCGCCAGCAAGCAGCAAACGCGAAGCGTCGCTCGCGACCGGCGGGCGCGACGCCTGGGCCAGCGGGGTCGCCGCGAAGGTCGCCCGCTTCTCTTTCACCGACCTTGCCGACACCACCGCCGCCCCAACACTTTCAGGGAACGCCCTATGGAGGTCGCTCACAACACGCGAAACGATCTGCTCCTCGCTGAGGTGCATCCACGCGAACGCGGCGCTGATGACCGCGTGCACAACGCACCCCGCTTCGTCCTTACGGAACAACCACTGCGTCCCGCTGTCGACAAGCACCGCGTGCGGCGTCGGCAGCACCGGCCGATCGAAGACCAGATGGACGCCCAGGATCGGGCTGTGCCCGAGGACCGAGAGCCAGGTCAACCGAGGATCACGCTCCGCGAGCTCGGCATCCACGAGCGTTGCGGTGCGCTCGAAGGGAGTCGCGAGAATCACCCGATCCGCATCGACAACGCTCCCGTCCGCCAGCGTTGCCGAATGTTCGTCCACGCTCGCCACGCTCACGCCGGTGCGCACCCGACCGCCCCGGGCTTGAACGATCGACGGAACCTCCCGGTACAGATGGGTCAGCGGGCACGTCGGGATACCGATCATGCTCGCGTTCGCCGACTTCATCAGCCCGTCTTGAAACACCTGAGCCGCCGGCTCAGCCGAGACGAACTCGACAGGCAGGTTGCACGCGCTCACGATCACCGGCTGCCAAAACCGAGCGACGGCTCCGCTCGTCTGGTGCGTTTCGTGCAGAAACTCGCCGAACGTCCTGCGCCGCAACTCACCAAGCCGGCTCAAGGCGATCGCCACGAGGCCCTTGGCGATCGATTGCTTGTCCTTGAGCGACAGGAACGACGCCCTCGCGAAGCTGGGCGCCGCGTGCAGCGGCGCCGGCCAACCGCTCATGCGGATCTCGCTCGTGCGCCCGCCCGGCTCGACCCACCATTGCGTGTCGTGCCACCCAAGAGCACCGCCCATCCCGAGCCGATCGAGCAGAGAGCGGTACGCCGTGCAGCACCCCATCGTGACGTGCTGGCAGTTGTCGATCTCAAGCCCGGATCGCGGGTCGACAAAGCTGCCCGCACGCCCGCCGAGCCGCTTGCGCGTCTCGAGCAGTTCGACACGCACGCCCGCATCGGCAAGCTGCACCGCGGCGCTGATCCCCGCGAGCCCGCCCCCCACGATGACGACGTCGACGCTCAAGGCCGCCGCACCCCCACCATGCCCGCCGCGACACGGCTCGCGGCGGCGCGGAGCGCGATCCCCGTCTTCTCCCATGCCGGGAGCCCCACCCTGCGTGTCCCGACAACCGCCGCCGGCGCTCGCTCGATCCGATCGAGGATGCCCCGGTACACGCGTGTCATCGCCACCAACCCGGGCACGCACGTCGGATCCACCAACGTCTCGAGCGCCGCCGACCGATCGAACCGGTGACGCGCCGCCGCCGCGACTTGCTCGACCAGACGCCGACACCGCCCGGGCTCCGACCACGTCCGGAGCTGCTCGGGCGTCAGCCCGACCTCTTCGAACGCCTCGGTCGGCAGATACACGCGGCGTGGCTCCGCGTCGTGGTCTTCGGCGACATCACGCAGGATGTTCACAAGTTGGAACGCACGCCCCCGCATGATCGCCGGTTCGCGCATCGAAGCAGGGTCGACCCCGAAGGCCGGCCCCCAAATCGAAACGCACATCCGTCCCACCGACGCCGCGACCCGGTCGCAATAGGCGTCCAAGTCCGCCCACCGCTCAAGCCGAACCGGGTGTGTGTCCTGCTCGAGCCCGTCGAGCATGTCGTCGATCGCCGAACGCTCGATCGGGAAGCGACCGCACGCGTCGATGAACGCCGGCCAATGCTCGCCGCCCGATGCAACATCCCCGCCATCGAGTTGCGAACGCGTCAGCTCGCCGAACCGTCGAACCTCGGCCGCCCGCTCGTTCGCGTCGCGCTCGCTATCCGCCAGATCATCGCCGACGCGGCTCCACGCGTACATCGCATAGATCGCAGAACGCTTCGGCTCGGGGAACAAACGGATCCCATAGTGGAAGTTCCCCGCGCGCTCGCGGGTCACCTCGCGGCAATGCCGGTACGACGCCTCGACTTCGTCGCTCCAGGGCCTCTTTGGATCCACGGACACGCTCACGCCTCGCCCGCTTTCGTCTCGCCGCCCGTTCGCGATGCACCGGATGTACGCTGCGATGAAATCTTCGCCCGAAGCCACCCGAGCCCGACGAGCCCCGCCTTCTCGTATCCCCGGAGCTTTGGCCGATCCCAGAGCGTCACGCACCCATTCGCAAGCACCTTCGACAACACCCTCGATCCACCAGCCGCGAAGAGCCACACCACCGGTGCGATCGCAGGATCAACTCGCTTGGGCAAGTCGCTCGCCTCGGCAAACATCGTCTTCGTGCGCTCGGCCAACGGGCGCAGCGCCTTGATGAACCGGATCCGAGCCTCCGGCTCTTCCGAGCGGCCCGCCAGGTCGTTGAGTTCGTCGGGCGAGAGCCCTGCATCCTCGAAGGGCATGTACACCCGACCTCGTTCGACCAGGTCGCCCCGCACGTCTTGCCAGAAGTTGGTCAGTTGCAAGGCCGTGCAGACGAGATCGCTCAGGCGGTACAACTCGGCGCTGCGCGAGTCCTCGTCCGGCGGGCGATGCCCCGCCAGCGTAAGCACGATGCGCCCGACCGGATCGGCGCTCCCACGGCAATAGCCGATCAGGTCGCCCCAGGTCTGATACGTCTGCACCCGCTGGTCCTGCTCGAACGCGTCGAGCAGGTCGCGGAAGGGCTTCGGGCTCAGATCGTGCCGCCGGACCGTCTCCGCGAGCGCGACGTACACCGGGTGGTCGGCATCACCCGCGAAGCACCGCTCCAAGCCGGTCCGCCACCACGCCAGAAGCTCGAGCGCCCTCGCCCGGTCGATCTCGGGTGTCCGCACCCCGGTGCCCGACAGCCGGTGCGTCTCGTCCGCCAGGTCGTCGGCCCACCGGCAGTAGGCGTAGACCGCCGCGAAGTCGTCGCGGAGCCGCTCGGGCACGAGCCCGGTCAGCACGCTGAAATTCTCGTACCGCCTCCGAGCCAAGGCGTGGCACAGCTCGTACGCCTCGTTGGTCGGCATCGGCTCGCCGGGCGGGGCGGTCGGGCCCCACCGCTCCAGGAGCGTTATGGGATCGGCGGCGGCTTGCGCGTCGGCTGGCGCGTCGGTTGGCGCGGCGGCTCGGGCGGAGTTGGGGGCTGGGGAAGCGGTCGGGGGCAACGGTGTCTCTGTCTTCGCGATCGGGGGCCGGTCTACCATCGTTCGTCTGGAACAGGAAGCCTATCCGGGAGGCCGCGTTGCGTGTAATCCTTGCCAATCCTCGTGGATTTTGCGCCGGCGTGCGGATGGCGATCGACGTGGTCGATCAGGTTCTCGAACTCTTCCCGGACGAAACCATCTACGTCTATCACGAGATCGTGCACAACAAGCACGTCGTCACCCGCTTCCGCGATCAGGGCGTCGTCTTTGTCGAAGACGTTGAGGAGGTTCCCGAGGGCCGCGTCGTCGTCTTCAGCGCCCACGGCATCAGCCCAGCGGTCCGCCAGGCCGCCGACGCCCGGGGCCTGCGTTCGATCGACGCGACATGCCCCCTGGTCACCAAGGTCCACTCCGAGGCGGTCCGCTACGCCAAGCAGGGCTTCCAGATATTGCTCGTCGGGCACGCCGACCATCAAGAGGTCATCGGCACCCGGGGCGAGGCCCCCGACGCGATCCAGGTCGTCGAGTCGCCCGAGGATGTCGAGCACCTCGACATCAGAGACCCGTCCAAGCTCGTCTACCTCACCCAGACCACGCTGAGCACCGACGACGCGGCGGTCATCATCGACGCGCTCAAGAAGGCCTTCCCCCTGCTCAAGGCCCCGCCCAGCGAAGACATCTGCTATGCGACGACCAACCGCCAGCAGGCGGTCCGCCTGATCGCGCCCAAGGTCGACGTCGTGCTGGTCGTCGGCTCGAAGAACAGCTCGAACAGCGTGCGGCTCACCGAGATCTCGAAGAACGTCGGGACCGACGCCTACCTGCTCGATGACTCCAGCGAACTCCAAGACCGTTGGCTGCCCGATGCCGACGCGCCCAACGGGGGCTCGATCCTGATCACCGCCGGCGCCTCGGCGCCCGAAGACCTCGTCGCCCATCTCGTCCGCACGCTGGTCGAGCAGCGCGGCGCCGAACTGTGCGTCGCCGACGTATTCGAAGAGAGCGTCGAGTTCGGGCTTCCGATCAGCCTCAAGAAGGCGATGAAGGCCGAGGGCATCGACCCGGGCGACCGACGCATCAGCGTCTCCGCCCCCGAGATCACCGAAGCGGTCTACGGCGCCGCCCCGGTCCCCCTCACCGTCGGCGGTCAGTAAGCCTGCCCACCCCAACCAGCCCGCCCACCCAATCGAGCCCTGAGCGTCAGCGATGGGCCGGGGCGTCGAAACGCCCACATTCTGTCAACACGCACCTCACGCCGCCCGCCGCACCCGCACCTTCGAGCCGATCGCCTCGATCATCTTGTCGCGGTTGATCGGCTTGGTCAGGAACTCGTCGCACCCTGCCGCGAGGCACCGCTCGCGGTCGCCCGACATTGCGTGGGCGGTGAGGGCAAGGATCGGCCCCTCGAAGCCATCCGATCGGAGCACCCGGGTCGCCTCGTAGCCGTCGACCTCGGGCATCTGCATGTCCATCAGCACGATGTCGAACGCGTTCCCGGGCGCCCGGACCGCTTCGATCGCCTCACGGCCGTTGATCGCGAGCGTGACTTCGGCCCCGGCTCGCTCTAGATGGAACATGAAGAGCCGCTGGTTGTCGAGCCCGTCCTCTGCGAGCAGGATCCGGACGCCCTCGAGCGCGCCGGCCGAGTTGGCCTTGCCGGCGCGGGACTTGAACGGCCCGAGAGCGCCGGGGCCCGGCTCGACCTTCGTACACGCAGGGGCGCAAACGGTGACGATCGACGTCGTTCCCTCGCCCTCGATCGACTCGATCTCGAGATCGCCCCCGAGCAACGCGGCAAGGGCCTTGGAGATCCGTAGCCCGAGCCCACTCCCTCCAAAGCGACGGCTCATCGTCGCATCAGCCTGGGTGAACGCTTCGAACAAACGAACGCGTTCCAACTGCTCGGGAGACATCCCGACGCCGGTATCACGAACCTCGAAACGGATCATGCCCGGGGTGTTCCCGTCGGACACGTCGACGGTCACCCCGCCCTCGGAGGTGAACTTGATCGCGTTGCTCACGAGGTTGAGCAGGATCTGCTTCAGACGTGTCGGGTCGGTCGTGACGCGTTCTGGGATCGGCGACGCGACGCGAACATCCAGCGTGAGCCCCTTCGCCTCTGCCTGAACGCGGAGCAGTTTCTCGACATCGCCGATGAGTTCAGAGATCGACACGTCGAGCCGCTCGATCGCCAGGCGACCCGCCTCGAGCTTCGACATATCGAGGATGTCGTTGATGATCGCGAGCAGGTGATGCGCGTTGCGTCGGACAACCCCCACCGCTTCGTTGTGCCGATTCTCGTCGATGACGATGGTCGGGTCGGTCGCCAGAACGTCGGCGTACCCCAAGATCGCGGTCATTGGCGTGCGGATCTCGTGGCTCATGTTCGCAAGAAAGACCGACTTGGCCTCGGACGCACGCTGGACACGCTCGTTCACGACCTCAAGGTCAAACACCTTGCGACGGAGTTCGAGTTGTGTCGACGCCTGAGCAGCGAGTGAGCACAAGTCGTCGAGTTGCTGCTGGGTCGGCGTCCGCGGCACGAAGTCGATTGCGCAGAGCGTGCCCAATGCCTCCCCAGAGGAGAGCAGCAACGGATAGCCGGCATAGAAGCGGATACGTGGGTCGTCGACCACGAGTGGATTGTCCGAAACCCGGGCGTCGAGCGTCGCATCGGGAATGACGAGCGGCTCGCCGGCGTGCACGACGTACGCGCAGAACGCCTGCGACCGGGGCGTTTGTTGGGCGTCAAGCCCCACGCGGCTCTTGAACCACTGACGGTCCGAATCCACAAGCGATACGAGCGCAATCGGGACATCCAGTAGACGCGCGGCCAGGCGGGTCAGATCGTCGAACGCGGACTCCGGATCGGTATCGAGGACGCGACACTGCAGCAACGCGGCCAAGCGTTCGGCTTCGTTGGTTGGAATCGGTGCCGCCGGCAATGGCATACCCCTCGCGGACCGGCGATCGCGCCGACCTGTGGACACATCGGTCGGAAAGTTGAGAAATTGTGGGGTTTCTGGCGACCCGTCACAGACCGGTGTGTGATGACCGACAAAGCCACCCAATCGTGTGGGTCGATTCTGCTGGGGGCACCGGAGATATCAGGGGAACAGCCGCCTGCCGGACTTGAACCGGCGACCTGGAGTTTACAAAACACCCGCTCTACCAACTGAGCTAAGGCGGCGATGCGGCGAGTCTACGCAGCGCCGGGCGTTTCGCCACCGCTTGAGGCGCCTTCTCGACGTTTCACCAGGCCCCGGAGTCGGCCGGGGCCCAGCCAGGCCAGGGCCATGGCCCCGATTCCGAGTTCGCCCAAAACGCCGGTCGCCGCGACGAAGACCACGATCGGAGTCACGCTCTCGTCGACCCCGAGCAGCGCTAGGAGCCCGGCGGCACCACCCTCGCGGACGCCAGCGGCGCCCGTCGGCGCAAGGGCCCCGATGAGAAAGAACGCCACCCCCACCACCACCGCCGTCGCCGCGGATACGTCGACACCCAAAACACTCGCGGCGATCAGAAACCGCCCCGCGAGGACCAGGGCGTCGATGAGCCGGAGCAAAGCCGCCGCGACGACCGGTCCAGGCTGGGCAAGCATGTGCGTCGCCGCGTGCAGATTCGTAAACATCGGCCCTCGTACCAGCCGGAGACCCCGCGCGCCGCCCAGGCGAAAGGCAGACCGGCGGACAAAGCGCCAGCCCGCCCCGGTCGCCAGCGAACGGCTCAAGGCTGAGCCGACGATCGCGGCAACGACAGCGCCGACGGCCGAGGCAACGATCCAGAGCGTAAGGTTCGACGAGAGCGGAGTGAGCCGCAGGGCGAGCGCAGGCACAACCCCAGCGAGCAGCCCCGCCGCGATCGCCGCGGCCCAGCCACCGAACGTGAGCACCGCCAGCCCGTCGACCGACCGGTGGTACGTCGCGCGGAACACCACGCTCAGCTTGAAAGGCGCATACGCCAGGACAGTCGCGATCGCGTTGACCGATGCGGTATCGCCGAGCCGCAGCCGTTTCACCGGGCGGATCGCGAGCCACCAGAGCACGCCGTTCATCGCGACACTCAAGGCCGCGAGCCCAACGAGCCCGGCGAGCTGGCCGGTGGACGCGTTGCGCAGACGATCCCAGTCGTCCGGCGTCATCGTCGCAAACGCCCGAGCGATCACCCAGACGAGCAGTGCGACGCCGGCGCCAAACCCCACGAGTTGGAGGGCGACGCGCCCCTTTTTGCCCATCTGTCGCTCAATTGATCTCGAACTCGGGCGGCGCCGACACCGCCTCCGGGGAACTCTACCCCATCACGCGGTTGCAGCTTCAGCCGCCGGTCCGTACAAGACGGAGCAGTTCGCCTCGGCTCTCGTCGGTCAGCACGTACAGGTGGCCATCTGGCCCCTGGCGTACGTCGCGGACGCGTTTCTCGGTCCGGAACTCTTCTTCCCCGAGCACGTTGCCCGCCTCGTCGAGGTCGACGCGGCGCACGTGCTTGTGGATGAGCGCCCCGCTGAATAGGTCGCCCTTCCAGCCGGGGTGCTTGTCACCGGTATAGAACGCGAGCCCGCTGGGCGCCTTCGATGGCGTCCACACGAGATGTGGGTCACGCATACCCGTCGATGTTGTCCGCTCGCTGATCCTGGGGCCGTAGTACTCGCGGCTGTAGGTAACGAGCGGCCATCCGTAGTTCACGCCCGGTTCGACGATGTTCAGTTCATCGCCGCCGCGGGCACCGTGCTCGTTGACGTAGATCCGTCCGGATTCGGGGTCTCTCGCCATGCCCTGGATGTTCCGGTGCCCGTACGAGTACACCTCGGCCGCGGCGTCGACGTCTTCGGCAAACGGGTTGTCGCTCGGGGCTGTCCCGTCATCGTTGAGGCGGAGCACCTTGCCCAAATGAGCGCCGGGATTCTGCGCTTGGTCCCGGATGTAGCCGTCGGCATAGCGCGTCGGCGGGTTGCCGCCATCGCCAATCGCCAGGAGTAGCGTGTCATCGGGCAGCCAGAGGATCCGCGACCCGAAGTGCTGACCGCCCGACTTGGTCTCTGCGACGCGGAAGACCACGTCAAAGTCCGCGAGCCGATCACCGTCGAGCGTGCCGCGCCCGAGCACGGTGCGGTTGGCCGCTTTGCTGCCCTCGGTGTAGGTGAGGTAGACAAACTTGTTCTGATCGAAGTCGGGATGAAGTGAAACCTCCATCAACCCGCCCTGACCGAACGCTCCGATCGCCGGCAGCCCCTCGATCGGCTCACCGACGAGTTCGCCATCGCGGACGACGCGGAGCGTGCCCTTCCTTTCGGTAATCAGCATGTCTCCACCGGGGAGCCACGCGACCGACCAAGGGCGCTCTAGCCCGGTGACCAAAGGCTCGAACGCGTAACCGTCGGCTTCCTTTGCCTTGCCCGACTGTTCAACCGGGCCTTCGAGTGTGGAGGGCTGGCAAGCAGCCGGAGCCGCCGCAAGACAGAGGGCGAGCAACGCGGAGCGGAACGGTCGACATTGCGATCGGCTTGAGTTCATCTCCAACGGTATGCGTCGACCGGCGCCGAGCCCTCGTCGAACGAAAACCGCCCCGCCGGGACGACCCGACGGGGCGGAGATATGCCTTACTCGGAGCGGCTCTTTACGGGCAACCGGACAAGAACGACCCGATGAAGGTGTCGATATCGGCGAGGTCGACGACGCCCAGCGGGGCGCTCAGGTCGGCGGCCGCGTCACCGATGACGAAGGCCGCGATGAACCCGTCGACGTCCGCGAGATCGAGGACGCCGAACGGAAGCGCGAGGTCGGCCGGGCCGCAGGGACCATCACTGTCGACCGCGAGGGTCGGGTAGTCGTCGCCGCGAGCCAGCCAGAGTTCGTCGACGAACCAAGTGCCCTCGGTGCTCTCGGGACGGAACCGGTAGCTCACGACATCGCCCAAGCCGACGAAGGTGATCTCACCGTCGAACGTCTTGAAGCCTCCCTGGCCATCGGCGACGACCGAGACGACCTCGGTCCAGAAGTCTTCGGTCGGCTCGTACTCGAGGAAGAGGCGGGTACCGGCCGGCACTCCTTCGGTGGCCCAGTCGAACCGAAGATCGGCCGGGTTGAAGATGTTGTCCGGATCGAGCGTTGCGAGGCGTTCAAACTCGACGTAGCCGCCGTTGGTGATCGCGACCGCCTTGCCGCCGCCCGGAGCGCCGCCGGCGGGAGCCACGACGGAGGCCGACTCGAACTCTTCGATGCGGGGGTTCAGGTCGAGCGGGGCTTCGAACGTCTCAAGGATCGGCAGAGCCCGGATCTCGTTGCGGGTCACCTCGGTGACATCAAAGCTGTCGAGGTACCACGCGTCGTCGGCGTCCGCGTTGTCCGGGCGAGCACGCAGGACCGTCCCGCTCACGAAGGTGTCCTCCGGGAGGATGACTTCGTAGGTGACGAATGCGTCACGCTGGAGCCCGTTGCCGGTGATGGAGAAGAACTCCTGCCAGCCGGTGCCGTTGTCGTATTCGATGACCAGCGCCTCTCCGGCCTCCACGCCGCGATCGGCCGCGGTGAGGACCACCGAGAGCGGGCGAGAAGGCGACGAAGCTTCCTGCAAGCGAAGCGGACGCGAGGCGAGGAGCGAGTCCCCGTCGAGCAACGTCGCGAAACCGTCAGAGGCAGAAGCGAAGTCGGGCTCGACGGCCGTCGCACCGACGACCTGGTCCCAGATGTCAGACGCCGGCCCGGAGATATTAAACGGATCGTTGAACGGGCTATCGACGCGTGGGACGAACGTCTGAGCGTTCGTGACCGCGAGGAAGCTGTTCACGCGGCCGCGGCCGAAGAGGTCGTCCTTGCCCGGTGCGCCGAGGTCATCGAGCGAGTCGTACAGGATCTCCTGCACGTCAGCCGCTCCGAACTCGGGGTTCACCGAGAAGATGAGGGCACCGACGCCGGCCGCGACCGGCGCGGCAAAGCTCGTCCCCGAGCTGTTGCCATAACCGCCACCGTTACGCGTCGAGAACACGCTCGAACCGGGCGCGGTGAGCGTCACGCGGTCGCCGGTGTTGCTGAAGCCCGACTTGTTATCACTGCTCGTGGTCGACCCCACAACGACGACGTGCTCGTATTCGTTCCCGCCTAACTCGCGGCTGTCGTTTCCAGCGGCATGGAAAATCAAGGCACCCCGCTGCTTGGCGTAATCGCCGGTGGAGTTCCAACTGAGCTGCTCAATCCCGCTAAAGCTCACATTGACGACATCCGCCCCGTTGTCGGCCGCCCAACGAGCGCCCTGCTGAAGATCGGAGAGGGACGCGTCACCCGCGTTGTTGAACGAAGCCCGGATCGGCATCAGCGAGAAGTTCCAGCCGACACCGGCGGTTCCCGTCCCGTTATTGCCGATCGCCGCGGCGAGACCCGAGCAGAACGTGCCGTGACCGTTGATGTCAAACGTCTCACCGCCCTGTGATTCACTGAGGTTGCTGACCGAGTTGAACCCCTCGATCATCGCGGCCTCAAGATCCGGGTGGTCGGGGTCAACCCCGGAGTCAACGATCGCGACGACAACCGAACTCGAGCCGGTCTCGATGTCCCAGGCCGCGGTCGACTGGATCCTGGTGTGCTGCCAACCGAACGACGGATCGTTGGGGGAAGCTGCAAGGAACACGGTGTAGTCCGGCTCGACCCACTCATACTCGCCGGTGGCCATCAGCAACTCGGCAAAGGTGTTCTCGTCCACGCCCGCCGGAAGCTCGATGACGAACTGACCGACGTCTTCGAAGCGCTCGCCGGTAATCGGCGCGATCCGGCTCACGGCACGCTCACGCGACGCGTCGGCAGCCAGGCGAACCTGCATCGCCCCGCTAAACTCGTACCGACCGGCCACGCTCTCGAACTGCTGACGCACCTGGGTGACACGACCGAACACGTCGGCGTCGCCCGGCTGAAGGTTGAGCGAACCACTCACCACCCGAACCGAATCCGCCGACACCGGGACGCTGCGCACGCCGGCGTCAAACAGACGCCCCTGTGCGACGGCCGAAGGCGTCAGCGTCGCGGCGAGACCGGCGGCGATCGTCAATGCGATGGCCCGAACCATCCCGTTCTTCCCGATGTTGTTCGTCATGCGCAAAAGACCCTTGCTGCTAGGGCCCAACAACCGAACGGTTGCCAGACCGGATACTCAACCCCCTACGCCAAATCCGTTTGACGACGAGCGGACTTTGAACCCACTCCCGCCGTCGCGGCACCTCGGATGGATGACATCCCCAGATCAACTCACCGCGGTACTGCTTTGTTCGCAGACAACATAGTCCGCGGTTCGTTCCCGCCCCTCCGATTTCCGACCGGAGTGAGCGACACGTGCCCGATGGGAGACCACCGAGCACGATCTGCTTCGCCGATGTGACCCCGAGAACGTTCAGCGGTTATGGGCACCCGCTCAGGTAGTCGGCGATAAAGGCGTCGACATCCGAGAGGTCGATGAACCCAAACGGGACTGCCACGTCGGCCGCCGGGTCACCCGCCTGGAACGCGCCGATGTACGCGTTCACGTCGGAGAGATCCAAGACGCCAAACGGGACCGTCAAGTCCGCTACGTTGCAAGCCGCCGACCCGGTGACGGTGACCACGCCGGACGCGTCGTCGCTCCCGGTGTTTCCGTCGGTATCAGACGCGACGACGCGGACCGCGGCGCCCTCGACCGCGATGTCGGTGGCCTGCCACACAAACTCGCCGGTGTCGGCCAGGCCTTCGGCCAGCGTGACCTCGACCCCGTTCGTGCCGACGAGAACGATGTCGACCGAGTCGGCGCTCATCGCACCCGAATCGTCGTCGGTCTTCCAGTTCACGGTAAGCGAATCACCCGGAGCGACCTCGAGCGGTGCCGACGGCTCGGTGACCCAAACGACCGGCGTCTCGCCCCCAGAACTCGCCGGCACGTGCATCACGATGCAATGCATGACGCCGGCGGCCGTGACGATCCCGTCGCAGTCGATCGGGACGATCGTTTTGTCGGGGAACGCCGCCGTCCACGCGGCTAGAGCCTGCTGACTAAACGAGGCCGAGATGTTGTCATACTCGGGGAGCAGAACGAGGTCGTTGCTCATCACGACGTTGGTGAAGGTGTAGTGGGTTCCACCGGACCGTACCGCCGGCACCCTCGTCACCGTCCACCCGGCGGCCGCGTAGTCGCTCGCGGCCTGCTCGCACACGTTGTCCCACGCCGAGCCGGGTTCGTTGACCCAGTCCGAGATCACGATCCGGTCGTCGCCGGCGATCTGCATCCACATATCGATGTGCTGTGTCGCATCGACGAACGCCGGGAACGGCTCGTACAGCACCGTTTCCAGGTTCTGATAGTCACGCCAGAATTGCAGGATCTGCGACTCGGACAGCCCGGGGTTCTCGTTGTTGATCAGCCTCGTCGACGCTGCACCGCCGAACGCGTCGAGGTGGTAGTTGCCGCCGCCGTGAACGAGCGGGATGTCGTACTGAGCCTCGCCCCGCTGCGCCGCCCAGAAATCGGGCAGGAGGTTGTCGTTGGGCCTGGGCCGGTTGTAGGTGTGATCGACAACGGCGCGAATGCCCTCTTCGTAGATATACCGCGGCCCGTAGTCGCGCATCCAGATGCTGTCGGTTGGGCGAACGAAGGTGAACACCCGATCGGCGTCGGCGCCCGCGTTGAGGATCTGCGACCGAGCCGAGTTCGCCTCGCCCTGCGAATCACAGATCACGTAGATGTTGGCTTCGCCAACGGTGGTGATCTGGGCCGCCATCGCGTGCAGGATGGCTTTCCACGAAGCCGGACCTTCGTACGCGATGAGGATGCCCTCCATCGGTTCGTACTCGGCCGGTGTGCGCACCGAGCCCATCGGCATCCCGGCCGCTTCCGGAACCAGGATCGGGTTCACGGAAATCATCGCCCGTTCCGCTTCGGTCAGCGAACGAGGCAGCCCGATCTCGGAAAGGGTGTTCTCGGATTCGGGGAGAAACGAAGCAGTCGCGGCAACAACGACACACGCAAGGCCAAAGTCGATCATGGGTACCTCCGGGACCAAGAGCGTACCGATACGGGGCCGCCCGTCCAAGCCGCCCTACCGACGGGACAAAATTTCCCAGATCTCCATCTGATCGGCGTTGTAGGTCGGATCGAGTTCGACACACCTGGACAGCGGCTCCTCGAACTCGGCTCGGTCGACCCACGCAACGGCCGAATCGGCGTACAACACGTGAACACCGTCCTGGTGGCGCGAATCGACCCGGTCGGGCAACCCGACGCCATCACCAAGGACGGGATCGCCAGGCTCGAGCATGCTGAGCCGGGGCATGCCCTGGATCACGGAGTTAAAACCCCAGTCGACGAACGGCGCCGACGCGTAGCCGCCCTGGACGTTCACGCCCGGAGTGCCCGGGGGCCAGGGGTTCTCCGTCGTATCGAACGCCTGACCCGAGGCTTTCTCAGCGGGGCAGTACAACACCTCACCGGCCTCCAGCAGGTCATGGGCGTAAAGACGGCCGAAGAGCACAAGGTTCCCGCCTCCGAACCCGGAGTACACCATCGTGTTCCACTGGACGCGGCCGCCGCGGTAACCCAGAGGAAGGCGATCGTCGAAATCATCCGCGTACAGCACCAGCAGTTGGTGAACGTTCCGCAGGTTCGACTGGCACTGAACGTTAATCGCGGCCTGCTTGGCACGCCCGAGCGCCGGGAGCAGCAGCCCGATAAGCAGGGCGATGATCGCGATCACCACAAGCAACTCGATAAGCGTGAACGCCTCTCGGCGGTGTCGTTGGTGACCACGGTCCGACTTCTCCATGGCATTAACGTAGCCGCGTGAGCGCGAGGAACGGGCGAATCAAGAAAGCAAGCCAACGCTCGGCGAAGCGAGGGCGAGTCGTCAGCGAACAAGGCGAGTGGAGACGTTGCACAAAGCGGGGATTCCCTATCGCTCCGCCCACGGCACCTCCGGACATGACCTCACGCTGTCGGAACCGGAGTTTGAGAACCGAACACCCCAAGGTAATCTGTGGGGATGATTCAAATGCTCCCCGTCGTCGTCGCGGCATTCTCGCTCACTCTTCAGCCCGCCCCCGATTTCCTGCGGGGCCCCCGCATCCTCGAAGGCGACAAACCCTCGCTCGTCGCGAAAACCATGACGGGCAAGATGGAAATCCTTCGTGGCCGCCCCGAGATCGCGGCGGTCGACCTCATCAACATCCCCGCAGAGGTGCGCGCCCAAGCGGTACAACTCGAGGCCGACCGGCTCGACTTCCTCTCGAGATCGATGATCGAACACATCGATGTCGTCGCCGAAATCACAGACCTCAACGTCAAAGGTCGCGGCGAGGAAGCAAAGGAAAGGCTCACCAGGCTCCGCGAAGTCATCGAGCCCGACCGTGAGCGCGATGTCTTGCTTGAACGCGTCGTCGACGTCATCGGCGATGAACACGAGCCTGAGCTTCGCCGCATCGTCGACGAGTACTGGGACGCCCTGGTCGACCGACGGCTCGCGAACTCCGGCGTCGATCCGGAAGACGCGCCGGAGCGTCGACGGGTGAGGGTACGGGAACGCCTCGAGCGTGATCTATTCAATCGCGAAATCCGTCGTGCGTACGACCAAAGCCTCAAACCAACGCGCGACGCCCTCCAGGCGATTTACGGCGCCGTCGAACCGACCGACGAGCAACGCGAGCGCATCCGCGAAATCGTCCTCAAGGACTTCAAACGCACCGGCCCAGACCGCACCCCCGCCGACCGGCGAGCAACCATGCGTCGGATCTACGACACACTCGACGCAGACCGGCGGGCGAAGCTCTTCGATTACGCGATCCGGGTCATCGTCCCGAACGCATAACCCGCCCTCGTTTGGCACCAGCACAAAAGACAACACGCCCGGGCCGACCCGGGCGTGTTGTGTGTTTGCTTGACGGTCAACAAGCGGAGATCAGCGACGACGACGGGCGGCCAGGAGGCCGGCTCCACCGAAGAGGGCGACGGCGCCCGGAGCCGGGACGAGTTGGACGTCGATGAACTGCGTCGACGTGTCGAAGTAGAACGGGAAGAAGCCGGCGTTGAGGCCCATGACGAGGCCGTACTGCTGACCGGCGAACACGTCGATCGTGGTCGAACCGGTGGCCGGGTCGCCGGCGAGACCGTCGAGGGTGAAGATCGAGCCGAGCCCCGGATCCTCGAGGACGAGGGCCTGGGCGAACAGGTCGGTGCCCGAGAAGTCCCACGAGATCAGGAGTTGGGCGTCCTGGCTCACGGTGAAGAACTGCTGGAGCAGGTTGCCGCCGTATCCGTAGGCCGCGATGCCGGTGCCGTCCCAGGTGCCCTGGACGTTCATGCTGGTGGCGGTCTGGCTGGTGCTGGTGTCAAGACCACCGAAATAGGCGCTGTACGCACCCGACGCGGTGTTCAGGTTGCCCGAGTCATAGCTGATGTCGGTCACTCCGCCGTAGGCGTATGAATACGCGAACGACGAGTACGCACCGGACGTATCCGTGGCGCTGTAAATGAACTGCTGAGCATTTGCAGTAAGACCGGCGCAAGCGAGCGCGCCGCCGAAAAGCGTCTTCGACAGGTTCATCCCTTTTTCTCCTTCTGGCCGTCAAGCGGCCGACTACAGAGGCTTTCTCCGGGCCTCCATAAAGAATGTAGTGGTAAGTCCGAAGACGAACAAGACGTCACCACCGGCTTTCCGATCTCTTTTTCTAAGAAAACGCTTGCCATGACCGAACTGTTCAATACACACCCGCTGTCCACTCCGAACAAAATCAAATCAATCGACTGAGCGCCGTCGAAAGCGGCGATACCGGACCACGTAAGCTGCGAACGACCGGCCGCCCCGAAACCACGACCGGAAGGAAACTTCTTGCACGCTGACACTGCTATCGCGGCATTTGCCAGCATCGGCGTTCTTGCAGCGTGTCACGGCTGCCGAGCTCACGAGCCAGCCGAGAACCACGGCGACGATCACACGGATTCAGTGATCCTGACGGTCGCAGATCAACAAATGCACGGCGCCGGTCTCTTCGCGACACACTGCGCGCAGTGCCACGGCGTTGCGGGCCGCGGGTCCGGCTTCATCGATCTCGTGGGGCGACGCACGCTCCAAGGCTTCGGGACTGCGAAGGAACTCGCCGACTACACACGTCGCAATGCCGCCGGACGCCGAGACGCGGGCCGCACTCAGCAACGATGACCAATGGGCCATTGTGGCCTATCTCCTCGCGGAACGTGAAATCGGCCTCACCAAGCCACTCGACTCCAGAAGCGCCGGGGCACTGAATCTCCACGGCGAGTGAACTTCCCCGCCGATCCGGTTCCGAAAGTACTCGACAAAGTTTCGTCAGGCCGAGCGAGCAGATGCCCGCCGAGGGCCGTGTCCACGGCCGCCTGCACCCACGCCAGGTCGCGTCGCGCCCTCACCTGACGCACCGCTTGACTTTCGGCGACTCTTCTTGGATACCGGCTTCGACGCGGCCTTGGAGTTTGAACGTGCCCCGCCCTTGCGGCGAGTCTTGTCCTCGCCGGCATCCGCCTTGGCTCCTCGCTTCGAGCCGGTGTTCGTTCCAGCACGACGACGGGTCTTGGACGCGCCGACGTCGCCGACGGGCCCACCGCCGCTCTTCCGCCGCGGCTTGCGACCCTTCCGCTCGGCGCCGTCGCGTGTCCTCGGTGCCTTCTTTTGTGTCAGCGCCGGCGTCTCGTCTTCAACGCCCAGCATCTCCGGCACACGGACGGTGTCGATGCGGTCATCGATGAGCCGCTCGATCGCCCTGAGGTACCCACGCTCGTCCTTCGCGCAGAACGACACGGCCATCCCGGTCTCGCCCGCGCGCCCCGTCCGACCGATCCGGTGCACGTAGGCCTCCGGCTCGTTGGGCAGGTTGAAGTTGAAGACGTGCGTGATCCCGTCGACGTCCAGCCCGCGCGCCGCAACATCGGTCGCCACGAGCACGCGAGCCCGTCCCGCCCGGAACGCATCGAGGGCTCGCTCGCGCTGGCTCTGCGTCTTGTTGCCGTGAATGGCCCCGGCGGATACGTTCGCTCTCGTGAGCGTCTTGGTGAGCTTGTCGGCGCCGTACTTTGTGCGCGTGAAGACGACCGCCCGCTCGACCTTGGCGTCTTGCAAAAGGTGGGTCAGCAGCCCTGGCTTGTTCTCACCGGCGACGTGGTACAAGCTCTGCTCGATCAGGGGAGCCGCGGACGCCACCGCGTTCACGGCCACCGAAACCGGCTCGTAGAGCATCGAATCGGCGAGTTCACGGATCTTCGGGGGCATCGTCGCGCTGAAGAACAGCGTCTGACACCCGTCGGGAAGCTGACGGCCAATCTTGCGGATCGGATCGATGAACCCCATGTCGAGCATGCGGTCGGCTTCATCGAGAACGAAGACCTCGATCGACCCGAGATCGACGTGGCCCTGATCGATCAGATCAAGCAGGCGCCCGGGCGTCGCGACAATGACGTCGACGCCGGCACGAAGCTGGCGGACCTGGCCCGACTGCTTCACGCCCCCGTAAATCACAACCGCGCGCAGGCCGGTGCCGCGCCCGTACGTGCGCATCGCGTCCTCGATCTGAGAAGCGAGTTCGCGCGTCGGCGCGAGCACGAGGGCCCGAGCACCGCGCTTCTGCTTGGTATTGGGACGCTCAGAAACCAGCCGGTCGATCAGGGGCAAGCCAAACGCGGCCGTCTTCCCCGTCCCGGTCTGGGCGCACCCGAGCACGTCGCGACCCTCGAGCGCGGGCGGGATCGCCCGGGCCTGGATCGGCGTCGGCGTCTCGTACCCCTCGGCAACGAGGGTCTCAAGGAGGCGGGGGGACAGGTTCAGATCTTCAAACTTCAACAGAGCGATCTCCAGCACCGCGCCCGACCCGCAGAGGGACGGCATGTGGTGCGCGTATGGGCGACCCGGAACCAATCTCAATTGGTGCTGGAGTGGCCTGCTATGCGAACGCCTCACGAGTCCGCCGTGAGACGCTGCCAGCAGATTCTCGTGTCCCCGTCGTATCGGTCGGACGGGCGAGGCCACCGGCGTGAACCGGGATGATTCGCTGGCCGTCGGCTTGGGGCAAGCCCTGGAGACAAAGACGCGAAAGAAACCGCTTGAAAACGGTTCCCATCGCCCGAACCGAACCTCTGGGCCGGCGCTTGCGCCTCGTGATCTGGTTGAATCACCTCGACCTTCTACGGTCAGCTACGCATTCTGACCGTCTTCTTCCGCGGCCTTGACCGCAGCCTCAAGGTCGTACACGTGGACGGGCTCCACCGGCTCGTCGTAGTTGTGGTCGATCACCACGTAGCACTTGCCTTCGTAAACCGAGAGATCGGCTGCAGCGCATGGCTCGATGCCGAAGACGTGCTGCACCTTAAAGGTCGCCGCATCGACAACCAGCACCGACGTGTAACTCTCCGAGAGCACGTAGAACCGTCCCGTTGAGTGAGCGATCCCGGACAACGCCAACACGGACGGGTCGGCGCTCTCCCTCAAGACCCCTGCAAAGTCGATCGCATGCACCGAACCATCATCGAGATTGAAGATCGCGAGTTGGTCCTCAGACGTTGCGAAGCGGCCAGATGGTGTATCGACGACCCCAGAAAACTCCACGTCAGCAGTCTGGGACGGCAGCTCGATGTCCGCACCACGGGTCCATTCAGCCTGGCCACCTTCGACCCATGTCGGCAAGGAACCGAACTCACCGATGCCCACGAGTTGATCGCCGCGAACCTCGATGCCCTCGAGCGACCCTTGCTTGAAGAGCAAAGGCCCACCAAGCAAGTAGACCCGCTCGGAGCCGTTCTGGAAATTGGCGTCCAGCTTAAAGATCTCTGTTTGATCGGTGGAGATATACACCGCCTCGTTGCGGTGCTTGATGCCAGAGGGCTGCTCGATGGACGCCGGCAATTGGATCTTGTCGATCGGCGCGAGCGTCGCCGTGAGCCGGAGCGGGCCTTCGCTCGCTTCGGTCTGTCTTTCCTTGGGACTCCCGATCTCCGAAAGGACATCGAGCACAAGGTGGACGCCGAGCCGTGTGTTCAGCGCGATGTACGCGCACGCCCCGCCGGCGGCGACACCGGCAACCAGCATCCACTTCACTCTGGACTTCATCAAACGTTCATACCAGAAAGGGGCGTGGGGTGCCGCCCTCGCCGACTCAGTGCTTGTTCTTTCGGGCCTCTATCAACGAATCAGCAACTCTGGAGATCCCGGCGGAGATGCTCTTCCACCCCGCCGACCGCGGGTTCCACTCGTTCAGAGCCTTCCCCTTCTCAGGAAGCACCTGGCGCGACGCGAGTTCGCTCGTTGACCAAAGCCCGTCCTGCAAGATCACCGAGACGATCACGAGCTTGCCTTCGCCCTCCAACTCGATCGCCCGGGGAATCTCGATCTCCGTCACGTAGTCCGTCGCGAGCAATGCGTCCGTCGTGAGCACGATGAAGATGTCCGACTCGTCCAGGCCGCTCTTGATGGCCTTATCCCAGCGATCACCCGGGTCGATCATGCGATCATGCCAGTGCTCGGCGAGCTTGCCGTCATTCCGCAGAATCTTGAGCCGCTGCTCAAGCTTCTTCCGCTGATCGATGTTCTCCTTCGAGTAGCAGATAAACACGCGGGGCTTCCAAAACGCGTCCGTCCTCGCCGCCTCAACGGAAAACTTGTTGTTCACGCGGCGAGGGTCGATCGGAATCGTCCCGCGGCTCTTCGTCGCGATCCCGGTATTACGTCCCTCCTTCTCGTCGAATTCCAGTGTCGACGTCCGCACCCACTCGCCCTCTTCCTGAGCCTCCTCGGTCGGGTCGAGCCCGGGGATCTCGGCGTGGATCGATCGCATCTCGTCGCGACACAGCCCCGCGAGCTGCCGCCTGGCGTCTTCGGGCCCGGTCACCGTCAGCATCACCTGTCGGTCCTGAGGCTCGGTGCGGAGCAACGCCCTCGCCCCTTCGCGCTCGAAGATCGCGCCGCTCGCCCACTGCTTCTTCTTCTCGATGAGGTCGTGCAGGCGAACGATCGCCCGGGCGACCAATCCCTCGGGAAGGGCCTGATACGAGTAGCGAAGCCGCGTCGCATCGGGCTCCTTCGCGAACAGTTCTACACCCTTCGGCTGAACGTCGGCCAACGCCTGAGGCACCACCCACCGCCCCTGCACGCCCGGCGCCGCGTACGCGATCTCGAAGAGCTCCATAAGGCGCATCAGGTACTCGCGCATCTCAGGCTTTCTCACCCGCTGGTACAGCACCTTCTTGACGCCTTCGCTGTCGAGGATCCCGCTCTCGGCTTCGGCCTTCCGAACGATCTTGTACACGTTGTCCGTGAGCCAATGGGGCCTGAGGACCGTCGCCTCGCGCAAGCGAGCGTGCCGCCCCGAACCTACGTCCTCTCCGAAGCTCCGATAGTTCAGGGCGATCCCGAGGTTGTGGAGAACCTCCGCCAGCGAGTCCTGCTCGTCCTCGTCGGTCACGCCGTGCTCAGCGCACCGCTTCCTGAACTGATCGAACGTCATGTACGACTTGGATCCAGGAGTTGGCTCGAGCGACCGGCGCACGCTGTCCCACGTCCCGTTGAACTTCTCGCGGACGTAGGGCAAGCCGTCCACTTCCTTCGCGAGCGCCTTGCGGAGCTTCTCGATGCCACGTTCGGTCTTGCAGTCGGTCTCGGCGAAGCCACGGATGAACGGGTACCGCTCCTGGATCGCCCCCCGATCAAGCTTGGGCTGACACCCGTCGACGTCCCACTTGTTGAGCGCCACGATCACCGGCGGACCGTTCCCGTCGGCGTCGGTCCCGAACGCCCGGATGAGCCGGAGCCAATACTCCGCGTCCTCGCGTTCGCTGTTCTCGCGACCCGTCAGCGCCAGGATGTACACGCTCCGGACGCTGAAGAAGAACTGGTGGAGCGAGTGGGTGATCACCTGACCGGCGAAGTCCCACACGTGAGCCGTGACCGGACTTTTTTTGCACTCCATCTCCCAGTCGGAGAGCGCGATCCCCGACGTCCTCTCCTCTTCCGGCTCAAACGGCTCACCCCGCAGCGCCCGGACGAGGCTCGTCTTCCCCGCCGCCCCGCGCCCAACGACGATGAGCTTCACCTCGTTCAGCGGGCGCGAGTCCTTCCCAAGGCTCCCGAAGTAGGCGTCGAGGATCGCACGAGGTGATGACCGGAGGATCTGCGGGGACAACCCAAGCTGTGGGTTGCCGACGAGATCCAGCGTTTTCAGCGAAGTCAACGACCCAAGCTCGGCAGGAATCGAACTCAGCTTGTTGCCGGAGAGATCCAGCACCTTCAACGACGTCAACGAGCCAAGTTCAGCAGGAACCGAACTCAGCTCGTTGTTGAAGAGATACAATGCCCTCAACGACGCTAACGAGCCAAGTGCAGCGGGAAGCGAACTCAGCTGGTTGAAGTAGAGACGCAGTTCCAGCAACGACGTCAACGACGCAAGCTCAGCAGGAACCGAACACAGTTGGTTTTTGGACAGATCCAGCGTCGTCAACGACGTCAACGAGCCAAGCTCAGCAGGAACCGAACGCAGCTGGTTTTTGGACAGATCCAGCGCCGTCAACGACGTCAACGAGCCAAGCTCAGCAGGAACCGAACGCAGTTGGTTTTTGGACAGATCCAGCGCCGTCAACGACGTCAACGAGCCAAGCTCAGCAGGAACCGAACTCAGCTGGTTGCTTGCGAGACGCAGCCCCCTCAACGACGTCAACGACCCAAGCTCAGCGGGAACCAAACTCAGTTGGTTATCGTTGAGATTCAGCTCCGTCAACGACGTCAACGAGCCAAGCCCAGCAGGAACGGACTCGAGCCCCAGGCCCGACAGATCGAGCACCGACGACCCGGTCGCCTTCGCCTCTCGGATCCGCTCCAATGCAATGTCATTCGGAGTACCGGCCATGAACCCAGGCTAACGCGTACGAGACCCGCACACATCTGGCCGATGGCCGCTCAGAATCGGGGTGGGGAGATTCGAACTCCCGACCTCTTGACCCCCAGTCAAGCGCGCTAACCAAGCTGCGCTACACCCCGTCAGGTTGTCTCCAAGGCGCAAGCCCTGGACCGGGATGGTAGACCCCATCCCTCCCGCTCGCCAACCTCGGGTTCGACGCCCTACCCGAGAAGCATGGGGCGTTCGGGCTCGCCCTCCGCCTCCGCGGCCTCGATCATCCACCGAGCCACGGCGCTCCGACGCACCGTTGAAAGCAGCCCATAGCTCTTCAAGGGCTTCGCTGGCCTCGAAGAAGCCCCGTTGAGCAGCGTCACAGGCCTGGCCGCGATGAAACCGGCAGCCGCGGCGACCGGTTCCGCTTCGTCGAGGTCCTTGTACGCCACGCCGACGTTCCCAGCCCGGATCAGCCGTCGAATCGCGAAGCTCGCCGCCTGCAGGCTCTCGCCGGCGCCGCCGGCGCTCATCCAGATCACGCGAGGCGAGCCCCGCCCGGCGCACCGGGCCGAGAGTGCCGATACCACGCGCGCCACAACATCCGGAGGAGACAGCAAACGCGACCAAGGGTTCAACCCGGCGCGATTCAGACCGAGCGTCGAGATGACCGCGTCCTGATCATCCGCGACGCGCGACACCTCGTCGGGACGAAGGACGTCCGCGGTGATGACCTCGTCGGCCGCGACCACCTTGGCGACCGATCGCTCGCGCGCGACGGCGCGGACGTGGTGCCCACGCTCTGAAGCGACCTGCGTCACCCACTGGCCGGTCCGGCCGGACGCCCCGAGGACAACGATGTTCATAAACGCGGTATACCGCGCCCCGAGATCACCGGCGACGACGCGCCCCAACCACAACTCCGGAGAGCCCGATCAAACCGACGGCGCCGGGAGCCGGGATCGCAACCGTCCGCAGCGAGAAGTTGTCGAGGGCCCAATCCTGGTCCTGGTTGGTCGTCAGCGCGAAGTAGTCGAACGACGCGAGATCCAAGAGCATCGGCAGGTTCTCGTTCGCGGTTGTGTCGCTGAACGACACGCCGTCGAGCGTAACCGTGATCAGCAAGTCCTCGCCCGGCGCGGCGTCGATGCGCTCGAACGTGACTTCGATGCTGTGCGCGAGGTCGTCGTAGATCCCGGCGAAGTCGTCCTGCACCTTGATGGTTTCGTCGCCGCTGCCGCCGAGGATCTGGGAAGCGTCCTCGCGCTCGTACACGATGCGTCCCTGCGGCGTCGCCGGCTGCGTCTCGCCGATGCCCAAGCGGAACAGGAAGCCCGAGTCGCCCCGGACGCCCGGGTTGTTGTTGTCAAAGTCGCCATCGCTGGTGCCCCAGCCGCCGTTGCCGATTTCACCGTCGTTGTCGGTGTAGAGACCAAAGCGGAGCTCGGCGCTGCTCGTCAATTCGTCGAGCGGTTCGCGGGTCGTGTCGAGGCGTACGTCGAAGCTCAGAATCATCTTGTCGCCGACGTTCTGTCCGAGGCTGACGCGCTGCCCGAAGAAACCGGCGAGCTCCGAGCCGCCCCCGCGTGCCTGGCCGAAGAGAGCGTTGCCGGAGCCGAGGCCGGCGGCATCGTCCTCAACCGTCAGCCCGGGCTTGGGATCGCCGCCGCTGGTGGCGCCGCCGATGCCGTACCACTGGATACCAGTGTCCGACGCGTCGTTGACGGCACCCTCGAGCACGCCGTCGTTGTCGCGATCACCATCCCCGAAACCATCGACGATCGACACTCCGGCGCTCGCAATCGAACCCGCGGCCCCAACAACCAACAACGCACGCATCAAATCGCTCATGGTTTCACTCTCCTGGATCTCGTCTCGCGTTGACATAGGCGGCCCGTCTCAAAGCCCGCCCAGGCCGATCACCATCTCAGCAACCATGCTCGCGATCAAGCGGAATCCGACGAAGAAACACCGCTAAGTCCATTTGTGTCAAGGACAAATGTGCAAGAATGTGCAAAGCAATCGAGGTGTTGGAGCTTGAAACGCGGTTCGACCCGCCCGGCATCCGTACGCTCCGACGATGAGCATCCTGATCCGCAACGGCCGTGTCATCGACCCGAGTTCCAAAACGGACGCTGTTCTCGACGTCCGTGTTAAAGGCGACCGCGTCGCGGACATAAGCCCGGCGCTCGCTGCGCAGGCGGGCGACGAGGTTATCGACGCGTCCGGATACCTTGTCACCCCGGGCCTGATCGACCCCCACGTGCACCTCCGCGAGCCGGGTCAGGAGCACAAGGAGACGATCGAAACCGGAGCCAGGGCCGCCGCGGCCGGCGGGTTCACGACGGTCTGCTGCATGCCCAACACCTCGCCCGCCCTCGACACGCCCGAGATGCTCGAGTGGGTGCTCGCCAAGGGAAGCTCCGCCGCGTGCCGCGTCTTCCCGGTGATGGCCGCGACAAAGGGCCGCCAAGGCGAAGCCATCACCGAGATCCAACTCGGGGCCAAAGCCGGCGCCGTGGGGGTGTCCGATGACGGGGACGTCATCGCGAGCGCCTCGATGATGAAGGCCGTCCTCGCCGAAGCCGCCGCGGCCGACCTCGTGATGATGCAGCACGCTCAGGAAACGACGCTGACCAACGGATCGGTCATGCACGCCGGCGAAGTGTCGCTCCGCCTCGGGCTCACCGGCTGGCCCCGGGAGGCCGAAGAGATCATCGTCGAACGCGACTGCCGACTCGCCGCGATCACCGGCGCCCGCTACCACGTCCAGCACGTCAGTTCCGCCGGCACGGTCGAGATTCTGAAACGCTGGCAGGCCCGCGGCGCGAGAGTCACCGGCGAAGCCTCCCCCCACCACCTCCACCTCACCCACCACGCCTGCGCCGGCCCCGACGGCCATACCCCCACGCCCGCCGCCAAGATGAACCCCCCGCTGCGCGAGCAGGCCGACGTCGACGCGCTCCGGCAAGCGGTCGCCGACGACGTCCTCACCGTGCTCGCGACCGACCACGCGCCGCACACCGCCGACGAGAAGAACGCGCCGTTCGCAGACGCCCCCTTCGGCATCATCGGCCTCGAACTTGCGCTCCCCCTTTACGCCGAGGCCCTTGTCCACAGCGGACTCATCGACTGGCCGCGCCTCATCGCGCTCATGACCACCGAGCCCGCGAAGCTCTGCAACCTCGACAGGCTCGGCTTGGGCGAACTGAAGGTGGGCGGCCCCGCTGACATCACGATCATCGATCCCGACGCCGAGTGGACGGTGTCGCCCGACACACTCGCCGGGAAGAGCGTGAACACGCCGTTCATGGTGCGGACGCTCAAGGCCCGGGCAATCAGGACGATCTGCCGCGGGGTCGCGCGTTCCTCCCTCTCCCCAAGGGGGAGAGGGCCGGGGTGAGGGGCTCTCTGAAGCGAAGCGCCTCCACTACTACTCTTTTGTGATCACCACGATGAACCCACTCGATCCCGAAGTCGTCCGTTTCCATATCCCTACACTTGAACGGTGGCCTTCATCGCTCGGTCTCGCGCCCGGATTCTTCTATCTCCTTGCGTGTGCAGACTGGCGGGATCGGGAAACTAAAACGCGCGCACTCGCATCACGAGCACTCCGACAAGGCCTTGGCGGCGTGAGCTTGTGGGGCCCGGGTGCTTGTGCAGCGGAACTGTGGTTCGATCTCGAAATCATCGAGTACTACGAGCAGCGGATCAATAATCCAGCGGATCGATTCACGGTGCCGACAGCGCACCACGAACGCGACACACTCGATGACGCTGTGTTCTTCGCGTTCCACTGCGGGCCAACACTTGAACCGCCGTACATCTCGACGATCGTTGCCCTCTCGGTCGGGCACGCCGAACTCGCCGACGCGCTCGAGACCGAACTCCAAGACCCCAACCACTCTCGGAAGGGCTCGCCTCGGGTGCGAAACATCGCGGCGTGGTCTCCACCCCTGTAGCGCACACCAAAACGAGCCGGCGGCGCAAGCAGGGGACCTCCTCCCCCTCCACCCTCTCCCAAGCTCAAACCCCACATTCCACCCCTAGCCGTCTACGATCCCCCGAAACGCCGCCGACGGGGGCACACGCCCAGCGGCGACAGGCCACCGCCGCCCGTTCCAGACTCTCCGGACACCGGAGCAGAGCGGGCCGCACGAGTGAGAAAGGACGCCGCGATGGCGATCAAAGTCGGCATCAACGGATTCGGACGCATCGGACGCCTCGTCTACCGCATCGCCGCCAACACACCGGGCGTCGAGATCGTGGGCGTCAACGACCTCGTCCCCGCGGACAACCTCGCGTACCTCCTGAAGTACGACACCATGCACGGCCGCTTCCTCGTCGACCACAAGCCGGCCGAGGTCAGCGCCACCGAGGACAGCTTCACCGTCAACGGCAAGACCACCGCCTGCACCGCGATCAAGGACCCCGCCACCCTGCCCTGGAAGGACCAGGGCGTTGACTACGTCCTCGAGTCCACCGGCCTGTTCACCAAGGGCGAAGATGCCGCCAAGCACATCGAGGCCGGCGCCAAACGCGTCGTGATCTCGGCCCCCACCAAGACCCCCGACACCGTCAAGACCATGGCCTACAAGGTCAACCACGAGACCTACGACGCCGCGAGCGACAAGGTCATCTCCAACGCGTCGTGCACCACCAACTGCCTCGCCCCGATCGCCAAGGTCATCAACGACGAGTTCGGTCTCGCCGAGGGCCTGATGACCACGATCCACGCCGCGACCGCGACGCAGCCGACCCAGGACGGCCCGTCCAAGAAGGACTGGCGAGGCGGCCGCAACGCCTACATGAACATCATCCCTGCCAGCACCGGCGCCGCCAAGGCCGTCGGCCTGTGCATCCCCGCCGTCAAGGGCAAACTGACGGGCATGGCCTTCCGCGTCCCCACCGCCGATGTCTCCTGCGTTGACCTGACTTTCCGCACCGAGAAGCCCACCAGCCTCGACGCGATCAACGCGGCGATGAAGGCGGCCGCCGAAGGCCCGATGTCGGGCGTCCTGGGCTACACCGAAGAGCAGGTCGTCAGCGCCGACTTCGTCGGTGACCCGCACAGCTCGATCTACGACGCCAAGGCCGGCATCCAGCTCTCCGAGACCTTCTTCAAGGTCGTGAGCTGGTACGACAACGAAGCCGGCTACGCCCACCGCTGCGTCGACATGCTCCGCATGATGGCCGAAAAGGACGGCGTCAGCTAAGCCCTCGCGAAGCCAAACCAACCGACGTTCTGCCAACGCCTCGGTTCTCGGACCGGGGCGTTGTCGTGCGCACGCCCGCAAACCAACAGGTGAGCATTTCCTAAGCCGCAGGACTTGCGCGGTTGTGACCCCGCGATCAAGCAGTCAGCCATCCCAGTGGTGTGGGTCCGGTGGAGCACCGATCGAACCGTCACCTCGGTGCGCCCGGGGGGAGGAGAGAGCCACGATGAACACGATCGAAGCCAACGGCCAGAACAGTTCCGATAGCCGCCAGGTGGTCACGTTCACCATCGGACAAGAGGAGTACGCCGTGCCGATCCTCTCAGTCCGGGAGATCATCCGTCGGGTGGAGTCGACCGCGATCCCCTGCTCGGGCCCAGGCATCGAGGGCATCATCAACCTTCGGGGCACGATCATCCCGGTCGTCCACATGGCCGACCGCCTGAACATCGCCTCGCAAGACGGCCAATCGGATGACCAGCGGATCGTGGTCCTCGACATCGGCCGTTCTCAGGTCGGGTTCCTGGTCGACCGCGTCAAGCAGGTGATCCGCGTGGACGCCGCACAGATCGCCGCCCCGCCCCGGCTCGGCCAAGGCCACGAGGATTTCCTCGACGGTGTCGCAAAGCTCGACGATCGACTGGTTTTGCTGATCTCGCCAAGCAAGCTCACCAATGAGGACATCGATGAGGCAACGGTCTTCGCCGAGCAGCAGTCGCAAACCCAGCACGCCACCGCTGCGTGATCCTCTTCATCTCGCCCCAGACGGGGACAGCGAACGACGGCGCCGCCCGCTAGGGCGGCACCGTCTCGAGGAGAGTAGAGAGTGATTCGAGTTGCCCATAACTGGGTAAGGTGACTTGCTTGGTTCCTGGAGTTTACCCATAGTCCCAAGCTCAGGCACGGGTCGCGTTCAAAACCGGTCGAAACCTGCACCCTTACACCACCAATTTGGGGTAAATCACGCAGGGTTGCCGCCGAGTAAACTGTCGGCACGATGACGCCTGCAACCGTAATCGCTCTCACTGCAAGTTGGCCCACCACGTTTTTGTTTGCTGTTTGCACGGAGCAGCCCGAGTTCCAACGGGTTTCTGCCACAGCGTTTGGCGCTGTATCCGATGGGCAAACAGACACCTCCCGCGCGCTTCAGCGTGCAATCGACGCGGTCTCCCAAACCGGAGGGGAAGTGGTCATCCCGCCCTCCGACCGTCCCTATCTGCTGAACACCGGCCTGAAGATTTCCTCAGATAACATCCGTCTCGTCGGCCCGGGAGCCACTCTCAAACTCGCCGACGGGGCCATCGCCGGCGAGATCATCGACGTCATCGAGGTCCGCGGCACGCCCGATGACCCCGCCGAAAACGTGGTGATCTCGGGGCTCACGATCGACGCCAACTATTGGACCCAGCATGGCTCGTACAACCCCAGGGGTATCGACTCCGATCACGCGACCAATCTCCTGATCGAGAGGGTCGCGATCGACCGAGCGTTCGTCGGGCTCACCTTCGGCTTCGGCGTCCACGACTCCGAAGCACGAGACTGCACCATCACCCGGTGGTACGACGACGCGTTCAACGCGAGCGGCGACGGCTACAGCGGCGCCTGCTCGGGGATCCGGTTCGTGCGGTGCGTCGCGGAGAACAGCCCCGATGAAGGCCAGGGCGGCTTGCCCGGGAACCGCAACAACGCCTGGAAGATCGAAGACGGCACGCACAACGTCGAACTGGTCGACTGCGTCGTCCGCAACGCCGGAGGGAACGGGTTCGGCGTCCGCAACCACGGCTGGAACCGTCCGGTGGTGACCAGCGACACGCGTCTGATCCGCTGCCGCGCCGAGAACGTTGCGAGACTGGGCTTCCACGTTCGGGGCCAGCGCTACCCGAACTCGCTTGAGGGCGTGCTCGTTCGCGACTGCTCGAGCGACTCGGTGAGCGTGTTCGAGAAAGACGTCCGAGGTCTGATGATCGAAGACTCGGAGTTTGCCTCGACCGTGACGATCGGCCCCGCCTTCGACGCACTCATCCGCGACACGTCATTCAGCCGGCTGCGTGTGTGGAGCCAGACCGTCGGCGGGCCGACCTCACCGGGCGGGTACCGCAGCTCATTCACGTTCGAAGACTGCACGTTCGAGGTGCCGCCCAGCGTGTGGGGCCCGAAAGGATTCGTTGCCTTCGACCCCGCTCCTTAGGGGATCGCCTGTCACGCCAGAGCGCGTGCCGGCGCCAGAGCGCGAATCGCTTCGATGAACCGGTCGATCTCGTCGTCGGTCGTCTGCGCACCTGGGCTCGCACGAACGGCGCCGTCCGGAGCGGTGCCCATTGCCTCGTGCAGCAGGGGCGCGCAGTGAGTCCCGCCGCGAAGACAGATGTCCTGCTCGTCGAGCCGGTTGGCGACGTCGCGAGGCCCAACGCCGTCGACGCTGAACATAACCACCGGTGTCCGCCCCTCGAGTGCCCGGCGGCCGTACACGCGGACGCCCGGTGTGTCGCTGAGTTCGCCGATGATCCGAGCGGTGTGCGCCATCTCCCGGTCGTGCCAGTCGGACGTCCAGGCGTCGAGAGCCGCGACGAGCCCGGCAAGCCCGACCGCGTTCGCGGTGCCCGCTTCGAGCGCATCGGGCAGTTCGTGGGGCATCTCGAAACCAACGCCGGTCATCCCGGTGCCGCCGCGGCGGAGGCAGAACAAGCGGTTTTCTTCCTCGCGCTCGCAGAACGCGCGAGGGCCGACGTACAGACCGCCGGTCCCGGTCGGGCCTCGGAGACCCTTGTGGCCAGCGATCGCGAGCAAGTCGATTTCGTCACGCTCGACGTCGATCGGAAGATGCCCCACCGTCTGGGCTGCATCGATCAGCAGCAGCGACTCCGGGGCCCGCTCACGCGCCGCCCGGCCGATCGCCCCGACGTCTTGCACCGTACCCACGGCGTTCGAAGCGTGCGAGACGCACACGAGGACCGTTGCCGGCGTGCACAGGTTCGCGACCGCGATCGGGTCGACGTGCCCGCACCCGTCGCAGGGCGCCACCTTCACGTCGATCAGCCCGTCGGCCTCGTAGCAGTGCACGGTGCGAAGCACGGCGTTGTGCTCCGTCGCCGACACGACCACGCGGGGCCTGGCCCACGCACCGAACCGGCGGAGAGCGGCTCGGAGGGCGCCGTGGATCGCCATGTTGACCGAGTCGGTGCAGCCGTGCGTCAGGATGACGCGCCGCTCGCACGTCGCGCCGACGAGCTTGGCGAGCCGCGTCCGCGCCGCTTCGACGACCTCGCCGGCCTCGCGGGCAAGCCGGTGCCCGCCCCGCCCGGGATTGCCGGCGTGGTGGGCAAGGAAATCGCACATCGCCTGGCCCACTTCGGGCGGCTTTGGCCAGCTGGTGGCCGCGTTGTCGAGATAGATCAGACCCCGGTTCATTGGAACGAGTATACCTGTGGTGCTCCAGGACCCCATGCTTTCTGGGGCGCTGTTCTCGCACCCGTCCGAGAACCGATCGCATCGCCCTCAAACTGTTCGCACCTACGCTCGGACGGACCCTGAACCCCGGCCCCGAGGCCCTCCGGAACCCACCCGATGACCACAGTCCCCAACGCCAAGGCCAACATCCTCGAAGCGATCGGGCAAACACCGCTCGTCCGGCTCAACCGGGTCGTGCCCGAGGGGTGCGCCCAGATCTACGCCAAGTGCGAGTTCATGAACCCCGCCGGTTCGATCAAGGACCGCATGGCCAACTACATCATCGAGCAAGCCGAGAAGTCGGGGCTGCTCAAGCCGGGCGGCACCATCATCGAGAACACCTCCGGCAATACCGGGATGGGCGTTGCGATGGCCGCGGCGGTGAAGGGCTACCGGTGCGTCTTCACGATGCCCGACAAGATGAGCCAAGAGAAGATCAACTCGATGCGTGCGTTCGGCGCCGAGGTGATCATCACCCCCACCGACGTCCCGGGCGATTCGCCCGAGCACTACGTCAACACGGCCAAGCGCATCGCCGAAGAAACGCCCGGCTCGTTCTACCTCGACCAGTACCACACGCAGTTCAATATCGACGCCCACTACCACTCGACGGGTCGTGAGATCTGGGAGCAGACCCAGGGCCGGTTCGACGTGTTCATGGGCGCCACCGGTACCGGCGGCACCGTCTCTGGCATAAGCAAGTACATCAAAGAGCAGGACCCGAGCAAAAAGATCATCGGGGTCGACATCCTCGGATCGGTGCACTACCACCTCTTCCACACCGGGACCATGCCCACGCCCTACGTCTACAAGGTCGAGGGCATCGGCGAGGACATCAAGTGCGGCGCGATGAACTTCGACCACGTCGATGACATGGTGCAGGTCGGCGACAAAGACAGCTTCACGATGGCCCGCCGTCTCGTCCGCGAAGAGGGCCTGTTCTGCGGAGGCTCCTCGGGCTCCATCGTCCACGCGGCGGTCGAGGTCGGCAAAGAGCTCGGGCCCGACAAGGTCATCGTCTGCACCCTTTGCGACAACGCCGGGCGGTACATCACCAAGTACCTCGCCGATGACTGGATGCGCGACCACGGGTTCATGGAAGACGGCCCCGAACTCGGTCTCGTCCAAGACCTCATCGCCGGCCGCAAGGACCCCGTCATCTCGGCGCGTGCGTCGGAAACGGTGGGCACCGTCGCGACGATGATGCGAGAGCACGGCGTTTCGCAGGTGCCTTTGGTCGATGACAACGCGCTGACCGAGCTTCCTAAGATGATCGTCCACGAGGCCGACCTGCTCCGAGGCCTTGTGACCAAAGCGGTCCGGGCCGACTCCCCTGTCCGCGAGGTTGCAAGCGATATCGGCGGTCTCGTGTACCCCAAGGCCCGGATCGAAGAGCTGTTCCACATCCTCGAAACAGACCACACCGCCATCGTCGTCGACAGCGCGAAGCTCGTCGGCGTCGTGAGCAAGATCGACCTGGTCGAGTACCTGTCCAACAAGCACTGAGAGACCGAGAGAACCAGACCATGCATGACAACGCCAACTTCAACACCAAGTGCATCCACGCCGGCCAGGCCCCCGACCCCTCGACCGGCGCCATCTGCACGCCCGTCTACATGACCTCGACCTTCGTCCAATCCGCCCCGGGCGAGTTCGTCGACCGCTACGACTACTCCAGGGCCGCGAACCCGACGCGGACCGCGCTCGAGGCCAACATCGCCGCCCTCGAAGGCGCCAAGCACGGCCTCGCCTTCACCTCGGGCGTCGCGAGCATCGACGCGGTGCTCCACCTGCTCAAGGCGGGAGACCGGGCGGTCCTCTCCGACGACGTGTACGGCGGGACGTTCCGGCTCTTCAAGCGCGTCTTCGAGCCGGTGGGCATCGAGGTCGTCCGCGTAGACATGACCGACCTCGACGCGACGAAGGAAGCGTTGACACCCAACACCAAGCTCGTGTGGCTCGAAACGCCCAGCAACCCGACGCTCAAGATCGTCGACATCGCCAAGGTCGCGGAGATGGCCAAGGGAATCGGCGCGATGTGCGCCGTCGACAACACTTTCTGCACCCCCTACCTCCAGACGCCCCTGAGCCTCGGCGCCGACCTCGTCTGCCACTCCACCACCAAGTACCTGGGAGGGCACTCCGACCTCATCGGCGGCTTCCTCGCGATGAACGACGACGAGCTGCTCGAGAGACTCCGCTTCATGCAACTCTCCGTCGGCGCGACCCCGGGCCCGATGGACTGCTTCTTGATCCTTCGCTCAACGAAGACGCTGCACCTGCGCATGCAACGCCACTGCGAGAACGCGATGGCCATCGCCCAGCACCTCGAGGCCCACGACAAGATCGAACGCGTCGTCTACCCGGGCCTCGAAAGCCACCCCCAGCACGCCCTCGCGAAAGCACAGATGAGCGGGTTCGGGGGCATGATCACCGCGTTCCTCAAGGGCGGGCTCGAGCAGTCGAAGACCTTCCTCAAGAACCTCGAGATCTTTGCGCTGGCCGAGTCGCTGGGAGGCGTTGAGTCGCTGGTCGAGCACCCTGCGATCATGACCCACGCGAGCGTGCCGGCGGAGGAGCGGGCGAAGCTGGGGATCAGTGATTCGTTGATTCGGTTGAGTGTGGGGGTTGAGGACGTGGAGGATCTGAAGGGGGCGATCGACCACGGGTTGGCCTCGATTTAGACAACCGTCGGTGTCGAAAGAGGGATCGGGGTTGGTGAGCCACTGGCGGGCAAGCCGCCAGTGGCACCGTGCGGAGCGATTGGCCGTGGGCGAACTGTCTTCGTTTAGCCCTTCCGATGTTCATGCGACCTATGCCAACTGGCAGTCGGTGTTGTTCTACAGCGAGCAATTGCTGCGGGGCCGTCGCGCAAAGGACCCCCTCGAATGGCTCATGGACGATGTCTATGACATGTCGTCGTCGGTCCACAGCCTGTCTAGGTCACCATTGCGGGATGTCCTGTTCGATGCGGAACGGGCGGCGGTAGACGACGTACACCATGCCGCAACGGAGTTTTTGGCTTCAGAGGGACGAAGCGACCCAGGCACGATCTTCTCCGCTGCCGATCACTTCGTACGGGTAACGGGCGAGACAATCGGCAACGACTCTGCCGAAGTGTTCGAACTCCTTCGCTATTGGGCGCGATGACGCCTCATGTCTTTCCCGACACGTCGGGTCTCACAGCGAAGATTCGTCGCGCCGGGTGTCACTGGCGACTTGCACGCAAGTGCGGTTTGGGGCACTGGCTGACGAGCAACCAGTGGCACCCATACCTGGAACACGAATACTCATAATCGCGTCCGGGGGCGAAGGGCAAGACTTGCCTTTCGGGTCAGACCACGACACCGGGCTGCACTCAAGGATCAACGGACTGTGTCCGACGGCATCATGAATACAAATTGCGTCTGATCATCCGCGGTGACGCCACACCATTCGGTCATATCTGAGGTGTAAAGCGCGATACCGAGTTCGTCGGAAAGCCCAAGCAAGACTCGCCGCAACGACTCGACCGGCAGAACAGACCGGTCGTAAATATCCACAAACTCGTTGGTCGCATCGTTCCAGCGAACGGAACAACCGGCTCGATAGGCAAACCCGAAGTACGCCCGATCATCGTCACTCGGTATCCCTTGAAGTCGTAACCGGACCGTCCCAAGCTCTGATACGTGCACGCGGTCGAGTGTGAATTGACGGGGCATCCGGCAGGATACGTATGCCTAAGCGAAAATTTCTCACGGAGACAGGGTGCAGCCTGCTGTCGCCTGACGAGCCCTTGGCGAGGAAGCCCACGAAAGGGCGGTTTTCAAAGGACGATCGCGTCGTTCCACGTCCGTTGTTCGCGGGCGTCGCTCCGCTCAGATCACGGCGCCGGGCGGCGGGCTGCTCCGCTCAGTTCCCATCCCCCGTGCCCCACTCCAGACGAAGCGAGACGGCCGCATCGATGACGTCGTCGATCCGCTGGTCGTGATCGAAACGGCTCAGCAAGTCTCTCGACACCTCGAACGCGTCGTCGAAGTCGAGCTGGCCGACCGCGTCGAACGTGTAGAAGACCACCCCTGATACCCCGGACCACGCGGCGGCGACGATTTGCAACGCCGGCAACAGAACACGGTTGCCACCGAACGCGCCGCAACCCCAAAACCCTGTATGGACGATTGACCGCTCCGACTGAGCTGCCGCAGCGGAATAGCCGGTCGTGAGCGCCCCGAGGATAAACTCGACGTCTTCGAAGGTGTACGGGCCGCTCCCGTGTGACGGCGCAGCGATCGCGACGATGTTACTGATGGTCGGTGGATCGACCGCGCTCGTCGCGTCGGTGATCGCGTCACGGGCCGCACCGGAGAAGGCGTTGCCGTAGAGCCCGAGCGGGCGTCCCGGCCCTGCTCCCAGTGACACCGAGCACTGCCGAGGGACACCCATCACGGTGCACGGAGTCGCAACCCCGAGGTGCTCTGTGAGCGGTTCTTGGCCCTCGCGGACGAGCCGGTCGCGGAGCGCCCCGAGCGCCGGATGTTCGGCAACCTGGATCTCATCTTGGGCAAACAGCCCGGTGGGGTAGTAGCGAAAGAGATCCGGATCGGCGAAGTTGACATGCCACTCCGTCAGATCGGAACCTTTGGGCTCGCCGTACTCAAAGACGCCCGGTCTCGACGAAACTTCCGGACCTGCACCAACCCGGACCAAGATGCGCCACTCTTCAGACGACCATCGTGCAAATCGAAGCGTGCCGGTCACGAGGTGTGACACCTCGGAAGCAATGGCGTGAACCACGCTCTTGTTGCGATCCATGAAGATGGGCTCATGCTCATCGAGCAGGGCTTTGACGTCGAAGTCAGCGTTCGCGAGAAGCCTTGGAGTTGGACGTTCGCTCACGCCAGACCCATCAACTCAAATCGTCCCGAGCGCCCAACCGGGCAACCACGCCTGTTGACCGCTCCGGAGCCTGATCCTCGCCCATTCGCCGCGGCGTTCGATCACCACGCCCTCGACACCCTCGCGGACCGGCTCGGTAAACGCCTCGTCGTAGACCGCGTCGTCGGGACCGAGCCTCGCGGTGACCCCGTCTTGAACCACCACCACCGCTTCTCGCCCCTCCAACGCCGACTCGGCGAACAGCGACCCCAGGCCGACCATCGCGAAGACCACGCCGACCGCCACGCCCCACTTCGCGCCGGGCTTCTTCAACAGCAAGACCAGACACGCGGCGGCCCAGCCGGCGAGGCCCGCCCACGCCATCCACGCCCGGGGGATGACGCCCCGCCACCAGAGGAGGGCCTGCTCGGTACGCGTCTGCAGCCCGGGTTCGACGATGCTCCGCACCCGCTCGCGAGCCTCGGCGAGCGCGGCCGCGACGCGACTATCGTAGGGATCGTCTCGCTCCGCCCGCCGGTACGCGACGATCGCCTCCCCGAGTTCGCCGGAGGCCATGTAGGCGTTGCCCAGGTTCCGCTGAATCGAGGCGTTTTTCACCCCCGCGTCGACGAGCGCCTGGTACGCCGCCGCGACCCGAGCGAACGCCTCGCGTCCCTCGGCACGATCGGCGACGCTGATCTCAAGGGCTTCGGCATACAACGCCTCGGCTTCGGCGAGCAGATCGCTCGGAGATGCGGCGGAAGCGACGGCGCCGAAGAACACCACGAGGAAAGCGATCAGCCTGTTCATCGTGTCGCCTCCGACTTCGAGGCGTCTCGATCGAACGCCCGGATGAGCCGTGCCGCCTCGGAGACCTGAACTCGATCGCGATCGCCCCCGCCCGCCGTCACGGCCTCTGCACTGGCGAGCATCGACGCGAGTTCTCGCCCCGAATCCGACCCGACGCGCTCGGCCAGTTCGCGGCAGTCGGTCGCGGTCACGGCGGCCCGCGAGAGCCCGAAGCGGTCTCCGACGAAGACCCGAAGTCCGGCGTCCACGCCGTCTCGACGCAGCGCCCGCACGCCAGCGCTCGATGCTGATCGTCTCTTCGCAGCGCCGGGATCACGGCGGTCTGCGATCGTGCGAGCCAGGGTGACGGCGCCGAGCGTGAGCGGAGGAAGGGCGAACGCAAGGAGATAGACCGGCGAGCGGACTGCCTCGCTGAGATTGAACGCGTCGGCCGCGAGCACGGAGGACCCGAGGTCGTTCGCCCAGATGCCAGCCCCCGCGTCTTCGAGCGGTTCTCTCGCGACGCCCCCGGTCGAGATCGTGGGCACGCCCCCTCCCGACACGACCGCGTCGGCCGAGGTGAACTCTTTCACGCTCTGGACCGACAGCGGGATCGGGCTGGTCTTCGCGACCCGGTACTCACCCGACGACGGATCGAAGAAGGCCAGTTCGATCGGCGGGAGTTGCTGGATCGAATCGTCGCCGGCGCGAACGGTGGTCCGGAAGAGGCGTTGCCCGAACGCGCCGCCGGGTTCGAAACGCCAGCCGTCCGAACCGATCCGGAACGGGTCCCACTCGGGCTGGTCGGAAAGATCTGGTCCCGAACGCACGCCCCGCATCGGCTCTTCGCCCTTGATCGTGATCAGGACGTCGATCGGATCACCGACGTTGACGTTCGTCGGCTCGGCGATCATGTCGATCGCGAAGCGGCCGACGAGCCCGCCGAACGTCTCGGGACGCCCCGCCTCTGGGAGTTCGAACACCCTGAGCTCGACCGGCGTGCTCGACTCGACATACCGCTTCGCGGCCCCGCGGCCGAACCGATCGGCCACGTTGAACCCGACATCGATCGGTCCGAGTTCGATCGATCCCGAGCGTTTGGGCAAGAGATCGAACTCGACGACCATCGAACGCCTCGCGCGTCCATCGCGGCCGGTCACGTTGGCGACGCGACCAATCATCCGCTGCCCCCACACGTTGACCTCGTACTGCTCGCCCCGGCGCCTCTGAGAGCCGCCCCTTGGCTCGATGGCCACCCCGTCGGGCTGGCCCCCGCCAAACCGGAACCCGCTGATGCTGCTCGAGCCGCCGAAGTCGGGAAGCGTCCAGACGATCTCGCCGCGAACCGATTGGCCCTCCCACACTTCGTCGGCGTCGAGCCTGATGTCGACACTGCCACCGGCGGTCGAGGGCAAACGCTCGGGTTCGCTGATGACGATCCGGACAGCGTTGGTCTCGTACTGCTGGCCCCCTACGCGAATGGTTTGGGACGGGATCTCGAATGTTCCTGCTTTCGTGGGCACGAGGGCGTATTGGAGGCGATTCTGGACAGTCCTCGTCAACCGCCCGTTGAAGTTTGACGAGCTGGTGACGCTGTTTGAGCCCTGGTACGACACCGTTGCCCAGTCGAGCTGAACATCGGGCGGCTGGGCACCGCTGAGGTTCTCGACGACGACGACGTACGCCATCGACGTCCCCAGGTAGCCCCGATCGGGCTCGACGTAGGCGAAGACACGCCCCTGATTGGCCTGCGCCCGGGCTCCCTCGACGAGCGACGTGATGGCAAGCAACGCGGTTGCGACGAAGATCAGGTGTTTCACCAGTCACGCTCCACAACGACCGGCGTGCCCTGCGTCGCACGCCTGACCCGGTCTCGCTGTTCACGCTGGCGGCGTTCCCGTTCGAGGAGCGCCTCGGCCAGCTCGTTCCGCGATTCGCCTTCGGCTTCGTCGGACGCGTTCTCGGATTGCTCGTCCGACTCTTCGCCCTCGCCCTCTCCGCTTTCCTCGCCCTGCTCGCCCTGTTGACTCAGGCTCGCTGCCGCTTCGCGAAGCTCCTGGGCCGCTTGACGCTGCGCCTGCTCTGCCTCTTCGAGGTCGCCCCGCTCCAGGGCGCCTTCGGCGCGAGCCTGCTGCTCGCGGGCCCGTTCCATCGCGTCTTGTGCTTCCTGGCTCGCACCCGACTGCTGGGCCTGTTCTCGGGCGTCCTCGGTTCGCTCGCTCGTCTGCTCTTGCTGGTCTTGAAGCTCTTGCTCGTCATCACCCTGAGATCGCTCGGTCTGTTCTGCGTTGTTCTGCTGCTCTTGGGCGAGTTCTTCGAGTTGCTGCTGCAGTTGCTCGCGCTGCTGCTGTCGCTGGGCCTCCTGCAGGGCCTGATCCTCAAGATCGGCAACGAGCCGACGCACGCGTTCAACGTTGCGGGCCGCGACCGCGTCGTTCGGATCGACGTCGAGGACGCTCCGGAACGCGTTCGCCGCTCGGCGTAACCGGCCCGCTCGTTCGAGCAACGCCTCCGTGTTCGGCGGGGCCTGCGCCGCCTCGTCCGCCGCGATCTCGACCTGCACCTCCCGATAGAGCACTTGCCCCACCAGGAACCTCGCGACGGCCCGGTCACCGGGCTGCGCCCCTTTGAGATCGACCGCCCTGAGCGCTTCGAGGGCCTCTGCCCACCGCTCCGCCTCGATCCACCACCTGGCCTCATCGATCCTCGCGAGATCAGCTTCCCGCGATGCTTCGGCGTTGCCAAGCGCTTCACGCATGATCTCCGCGGCTCGCCCCGGGTTTCCGTTCGCGTTGATCTCGTTCGCGCGAGCCAGCGCCTCGGAGATCGACAACTCGGAAGCGACGACCTGATTCGGGCGCTGCGCGTCCGACTCAGTCTGGGCGGGCTGCTCGGCGGGCGACGGCGGAACCGGCGCCGTTCCGAGCATCATCATCACCGATGCGGTCATCGCGAACGCTCTGATCACGGCCCGACCCTCCTTCTGCCGCCCTCGCCGACGATCGGTTCGAGCGCGAGCAGGCCGATCGCGATCGCGATGAACACCCAGAAGCGATCGTCGTATTCGAGCACGCTCGCCGTGCCAAAGGTCGCTTTGTCCCTCGTCGCGATGAGGTCGCGGTAGACCTGCGCGAGATCGATCTCACCGGTGCCAACGTTTAAGAACGCGTTCTGGGGCGAAGCCCTCGCGATGCGTTCGAGCGTCGAGGTATCGAGCCGGCTCATGACAGTCTGGCCTTGATACGTCTGGAATCCACGATCGCCATCGGCGGACGGTAACGGCGCCCCAGACTCATCGCTCCCGAGCCCCAAGGCGATGATCCGAACACCGGCGGTGCCCGCCGCGGTCGCCGCCTGCACCGGGAAGCTTTCCTGGTCTTCGCCATCGGTGAACAGGATGATGTCGCGGAACCGCCCGTCGTCGGCGTTGGGGTTATCCGGGTCGATGCGAAGAACGTCCGTCATCGCCTTGCGTATCGCGTCACCGATCGCCGTGCCGCCCCGCGGCGCCGAGTCGGGGTTGAGGAGTTCGAGCTGGAGCTCGAAGAAGTTCCGGTCAAGCGTCAGAGGGCAAACCACCGAAGGCGCGCCGGCAAAAGCGACGAGAGCGACCCGATCGCCGGCCGTTGAATCGACCAAGTCCTTGATCCAGATCTTCGCGCGTTCCAAGCGGTTGGGCGCGAGATCTTCCGCCAGCATGCTCCGTGAGACATCGATAAGAAAGACCAGATCACGGCCCTTGCGCTCGACCTCGCGCTCCTGCGCGTTCCACTGCGGACGCGTGAGCGCCGCGCCGATCGCGACGATCGCCGCGATCAGCAACACCGCACGCAAGGACCTCCGCCAGCTCGCGACGCCTTGAACAAGCTCCGCGGACATACCCGCCCCGACCATGCGCCGTATCGCCCGGCGCTTCGCACCGGCCGCGAGCACGATCAGCAAAGCCGCGAACGGCGCGGCCCACAAGGCGTGCGCCCACACCGGGTCCGCGAGTCTCGCGGTCTCCGACAACGGCGCCACTCCGAGCGTCAGGTACATTACGGCGCCCTCCGAAGAACGGCGGTTCGGACGAAGACCTCGAACGCGAGCAACGCGAGGGCAAAGGCGGCGAAGGGCGTGAACGCCTCTTGGTAATCGGTCAGCTCCTGGGTTTCGATGCGCGTCGTCTCGAGACGGTCGATTTCTGCGTACACGCCACGGAGCGCTTCCGCATCTGTGACGACCCAGAACTTCCCACCGGTGCGTTCCGCGATCGCCCCGAGTGTCCGCGAGTCGAGCCCGTCGCCGACACGCAGGCGCCGCCCGCCGAAGTTGACAAACTGGCCACCGCCGATGCCGATGGTGTACACGCGGATACCCCACTGCTGGGCGAGCGCCGCGGCCTGGAGCGGGTCGGCTTCGCCCTGGTTGTTCTCACCGTCGGTGAGCAGAATGACCGCCTTGCCCTTGATCGAGAACGTGTCGCCGACCGGCTCTTCGCCGAGGTCGGCCTGGGCGGCGCGCTGCGCAATACCGAGCTCTTCTTCGGCGCGTTTGAGCCTCGCGAGCGCAAGGGTGAGCGCGTCTCCGATGGCGGTTCCGCTCTCCGAGCTCAGGCGTGCGAGTTCGATGTTCTGCAGGGCCTCGGCGACGAGATTGGGACTCTGGGTGAGCGGGGCAACGGTATCGGCGAACGTTGCGAACGCGATCATCCCGATGAGGTCACCCTGGCGCCCCTTCAGGTCGCCTTCGTTGCCGATGAGAAACTCGGACGCGACCTGCTTGACCACGTCAAGACGCCTGAGGTTCCGGCCCTCGAATTCCATCCCTTCTTCCATCGACCCCGAACGATCGATGACCAGTTGCATCGCGATGCCTTCGGTGCTCGTGTTGGTGCGGCCGAGTTCGTGCTGGGGCCTTGCCAGGGCGACGATGAGCGATGCGAGCACCGCGAGGCGAATCAGGAAGGGCAAACCGGTGAGACGTTGCCGAAGTGTCGGTGAAAGCCCCTCCAGGCGGGGACCACCGGAATACACCATCCCCGACGGCCTTGAACGCAGCCGACGGATCGTCACGACAATGATCACAAACACCGGGACCGCAAAGAGCCAGAAGGCCCAGGGCCACGCGAAACGGTCGAAGACAAACTCATCCATGCGCACCGTCCCGCTCACGATGTTCCACGGGGAACATCTGCTGTGAGGTGCACACAAACTCGAGCCCCCGCTCGGCGAGATCGCGCCTGACCGTGACAGACGGAAGACTGGGCCCGAACCGGGCCGCCTCCAACTGACTCACGAGGCTCTCGTCCGGGTCGTTGATCCGACCGGCCGCCCGGACCGCGGCGTCCAGCGTGTCGATGTCCGCCCGCGACGGCTCATCGAGGTCCGCGATACGGCGGGCGTCCTTCGAAGCCCGACGCAACGCTGCCGCGTCTATATCGGGCCGAGGTTTGGCTCGATGCATCGCAACGGCCACCCCGATACCGGCCACGATCACGCCTCCGACCACGGCGTAGATCCAGGCGTGCCCACCCGACTCGCCTGGAGTAGGGGTCGTCCGTAAATCGGCCAACTCCGGATCGGCGGCAAGGGCATCGTCTTCGGCGAGGAGCGTCGAGACGGTGACGGGGATCGGTTCGATCGGGAGGACACCGTTTCCGATGCGTGGCGGGATGATGCGGTACTCACCTGGGAGGAACGGCTCGAGGACGATCTCCGCGGCCACCGAGTGGCGTCCGTCGTCAGTCCGGCGCAACGGAGCTGAACGCTGCGCGACGATGGTCCAACCCTCGGCCTCGAGGCCGGCCGCGTACTCGGGGTCGGGCTCGTACGACGTGCCCGCGGGGAAGACTGCGGAAACGGTCAGTGTTGTGCGGTCGGTCGGCGCGAGTTCGATCGCGCTCACTGAGAAGACGACGTCGATCTCGCCGACGGTCGCCTGCACCCGTTTCGCGGCAGACGACGCGACATCGCCTCGGTCACACGCGACCAAAACAAGACAAAGGACGATCGCGAGGATCGGACGCATCAACGCCGCTGCTCCCTCTTTCGGAACAAACGAACGAGGTCGTCGATCACGTCGCGATCGGTGGCGCTCTCGATGAGGTCCGCTCCGGCGCGACGGCAAAGCGTGCGTACCGCCGCCGCTTCGGCATCGAACCGCTCGCGGACGTGCCGGCGTGTTCTCTTTGACGAAGTGTCGAGCACGGCGCGCTGCCCGGTCTCCGGGTCGTTTACTTCGATCAGACCGACCGGTGGCAAGTCACGTTCCAGCGGATCGGTCACCCGAACGCATACGGCATCGCACCGTCTCGACAACATGGTAAGCGGGACGTGCAATTCGTCGAGCTGGCGCCCGGGAGGCGGGGTGAAGTCGGAGAGCAAGAAAACCAAAGCGTGCCGGCGGGCGACACGGCGGATGTCCTCAAGCGCTTCTGGCATCGCTCGTCCGGCACCGCTGGGCTCGGCGGCGAGCAGTTCTCGGAAGAGCCGGAGTTGGTGCCGCGGACCTCGCGCCGGAGGGAGCACCAGCCCGATTTCATCCGAGAATAGAACCAGCCCGGTGCGGTCTCCGTTGCGCTCGGCGGCGAGCGTGATGGCCGCCGCGGCTTCGGTCAGCGCCCGCGACTTCGAGCGCCCCGTCGATCCGAACAGCCCCGACGCCGAGGTATCCACCGCGAGGACGACCGTGAGCTGCCGTTCCTCGACGAAGCGCTTGATGAACGGCTTGCCGGCGCGGGCCGTGACGTTCCAGTCGATCGAGCGAACGTCATCGCCCGGTTCATACTCGCGGACTTCGGCGAACTCGATGCCCTGGCCTTTGAAGGCGGACTGATAGCGTCCGGCGAGGAGGTTGCCCGAGCGACGCTTGGTCGCGAGCTCGAGGCGTTTGACCTGGTGCATGAGCTCTTCGGTTTGCATTGTGCTCCCCGCAGGCAAGGGCCTGGGTCAGGGGACCGCAACGGTGTCGAGGACGGCTCGGACGATGTCGTCGGGATCGACGCCCTCGGCCTCGGCCTCGTACGTCGTGATCACGCGATGCCTCATGACGTCGAGCGCGACGGCCTTGATGTCCGAGGGCGTCACGAACGGGCGGCCTGACAAGAACGCCTCGGCCCGAGCCGCGAGGGCGAGCGCGATCGACGCACGCGGCGACGCGCCGAACTCAACAAGGCGCGTGAGCGGCGTCGTTTCACCGGCGGGAGTCTTGATCGCGGTGTCTCCGGGCTCGCGGGTCACGTGGACCAGATCGATGATGTAGTCGCGGAGCCGTGGGTCGACGACGACGCGGTTGACGAGCCCACGAACCTTGGTGATCTCGTCGAGCGTAACAACGGGCTCGACGTCGGTCGGCGGGGTGGTGCTGGCCATCCGATCGACGATCGCTCGCTCGTCGTCCTTGGTCGGGTAGCCGACACGGAGCTTGAGCATGAACCGGTCGACCTGCGCTTCGGGGAGCGGGTACGTCCCCTCCTGCTCGATGGGGTTCTGCGTCGCCAGCACGAGGAACGGCTTGGGCAGAGCGTGGGTGTCGCCGCCGATCGAGACCGATTTTTCTTGCATCGCTTCGAGCAGGGCGGACTGGACCTTGGCCGGCGCTCGGTTGATCTCGTCGGCGAGGACGATGTTGGCGAACACCGGGCCCAGCCTCGGAGCGAAGGTGGCGTCGGCGGGGTTGTAGATCAGCGTTCCGACCAGATCGGCGGGGAGCAGATCGGGGGTAAACTGGATGCGGTTGTACTTGGCGTGCAGGGCGCCCGCGAGGGTCGAAACGGTCAGCGTCTTGGCGAGCCCGGGCACGCCCTCAAGCAGTACGTGCCCACCGGTGATGAGCCCGAGCACCAATCGCCGGACCATCTGCTGTTGGCCCACAACGACGGAAGCAACCACGTCGATCGCTCGCGACAACGCCTCAGAATGCGCTGTGATATCCGCCTCGGTCAGCGGGGCTTCGGCGACGGGATTCTGAGGCGGTGCGTCGTTCATACTCATGGCGACGCCCTCGTGTACGGACTTGGTCTGAGGGTGGTTCGCGGTCGTCATAGGGTCGTCTCTGGGGCGGTTCGCGGAGGTCGTGCTCGGCTAGATGCGCCGACCGCTCGATCCCGTCAATCCATTCCCGTTGAACTCTCCGATGTCCGGATCCACGGAAAGGTGCTGCTCAGCCCTCGGCCGGCGGCTGACCCTCGGGCCCTTGGGGACGCTGGAGTTGGATCTCGCCGTTGCGCTCCTCGTACTGGCGAATGAGCGATCCGAGCGAGATCGCGAGCCTTTTCGCGCCGGCCCAGTTCATGATGGTGCGGTGACCGACCGAGAACACCATTGTCGGCTGCTGCCCGGGCAACTGCATCGGGATGTTCATGCCGAAGTCGAGGACGACTTCGTCCTGGGTCACCGAGGTGCGGATGGTGTTGGCGTAAGCGGTGGTCATCTTGGACTCATCGATCCGGAGTTGGATCTGCTGTCCGGGTTGTTGGGCGTCGGCCATGTGCGGGCTCGCTTTCTCGGTGCTTGAGCGGGGTTTGAGCGACGTGGCCCGGGGCCCCGTCGTTGGGCGGACAGTGTAGGCCCCGATGGGGGTTGTGCCGACAGCCCCTGAGGCGGTCTCCGGTCCGGTCGTGTAGGGTGTGGCACGCGTACCCACCGGATTTTCATGGGCTCGGTGCACGTCGGACGGGAGCACGGATTGGCGAAGTCAACAGCCAGCGAAAGACGCGAACCCCGGTCACCCGGCGGCGGGGGCAGTCGAACCAAGCAAAAGCTTGTGATCGTCGCCAACCGGATGCCGGTGCGGAAGATCAAGAAGGGCAACAAGGGGTTCTGGGAAACCAGCCCCGGGGGCTTGGTCGCGGCGCTGGCCCCGGTGCTCAAAGAACGTGGCGGCGCGTGGGTCGGCTGGGACGGCTCGACCGGGGGCCGAAAGACGGCGGCGTTCGACCACGATGGATTCCGGGTGCTCCCGGTGCCCCAAACCAAGGACGAGTACGAGCGATTTTATGCTGGATTTAGCAACAGCACCCTCTGGCCGCTTTATCACGACATGATCCGCGAGCCGGCGTTCCACCGGCACTGGTGGCGACCCTACGTGCGCGTGAATCAAAAGTTCGCCGACCAAGCGGCGCAGGTCATCAAGGCCAAAGACATGGTCTGGGTGCAGGACTACCAGCTTCAGTTGGTGCCCGGTCAGCTCCGAGCGCAGAGCCCGAAGGCGCGGATCGGGTTCTTCCTGCACGTCCCGTTCCCTCCCGAAGAGCTTTACGCGAAAATGCCCTGGCGGCGCCAGATCATCGAGGGGCTGCTGGGGGCCGACGTGATCGGTTTCCAGGACCAGTTGAGCGCGCGAAACTTCGCGAGGGCGGCCCGGCGCTTTACCGACGCGGCCGGCGACGAGCAGCGCCTGCGGTACCAGGGACGGACGATCGAGGTCGAGGCTTTCCCGATCTCGATCGACACGCCTCAGTTCCAGTCGATGGCAGCGGACCCCGAGATCATCGTCGCGGCTGAGCGATTCCGAGCGGCTTGGAGCCACCGGAAGATCATTTTGGGCGTCGACCGATTGGACTACACCAAGGGGATCGACATCCGCCTCCGGGCATTCGAAGAAGTGCTGAGCCGGGGATCGACGACGGCACGCGATTGCGTGTTTATCCAGGTCGCGGTCCCGACAAGGCAGAGCGTCGACGATTACAACGATTTGCGTGACACGGTCGAGAGGTACGTCGGTCGCATCAACGGTGAGTTCGCCCAAACCGACTATATCGCGGTCCACTACGTGTTCCGGAACCTGCCCATCAATGAACTGATGGCGTGCTACCTGGCTGCGGACGTGATGATGGTGACCCCGCTTCGCGACGGGATGAACCTGGTCGCGAAGGAGTATGTCGCGTCTCGGGTGAAGGACACCGGCGTGCTGGTGCTCAGCGAGTTCGCCGGCGCGGCGGCGGAGTTGGGCAGCGCCCTCACGGTGAACCCCTATGACATCGATGGCATGGCCGACGTGATGGAACGGGCGTTGACGCTCGAACCGCCGGAGGCGAAGAAGCGGATGGCGGCGTTGCGGCGCGTCGTTCAGAAGAGCTCGGTGCACGACTGGAGCGAGTCGTTCATCTCACGCCTTTCGAGCGAATAATTCTGATGAGGAGCGAGCGTGTCGGTTGAGAACGAGGGATTTTCGGATTCGGGTACTGGTGAACTCGGCGGCCGGGTGAGCGCTCTTGCGAGGGTCCCGGTGCTGCTGGTCGCGTCGGACTATGACGGGACGCTGTCGCCGATTGTCGACAACCCCGACGACGCACGCCCCGATCGCGACGCGATGATCGCGCTGCGCTCGCTCGCGGATCTTCCCAATACCCACGTTGCGCTCGTATCGGGCCGCGCGCTCAAGGACCTCGCAGAGCTGAGCCAGGCGCCCGACCATCTGCACCTGGTCGGTAGTCATGGCAGCGAGTTCGACCTCGACTTTGCCGACACGCTCGACCCGGACGCGGCGGATCTCAAACTCCGCATCGAAGAATCGCTCACGGTTCTTGCGAACGAGCACCCGGGCTGCACCGTTGAGGTGAAGCCGGCGAGCGTCGCGTTCCACTATCGCAACGCGGAACCGAGTGTCGGCGAAGCGGCGGTCGAGAAGCTCCGGGCCGGCGCCGCGTCGTGGGACGGCGTGTACGTCAAGTCTGGCAAAATGGTCCTCGAGCTTGCGGTCGTGTCGACCAGCAAGGGCACGGCACTCAACGTGATCCGGGGGCGTGTGGGCGCCTCGGCCATCGCCTTCCTGGGCGACGACGTCACGGACGAGGATGGCTTCGCGACGCTGACGGGTCCCGACCTTGGCGTGAAGGTGGGCGGGGGCACGACGCTTGCCCCGTTCCGGGTCGAGAGCACACGCGAGGTGGCGCGCCTCCTGGCGAGGCTCTGTGAGTTGCGACAGGCCTGGATGGCGGGGTCGGACGCCGTGCCGATCGAGACGCACGCGATGCTGACCGACCAGCGAACGATCGCGATGGTGACGCCCAACGCGCGGATCGTCTGGATGTGCGCACCTCGCATCGACTCGGGGTCGCTCTTTGCCGAGCTGCTCGGCGGTCCGGCCGCGGGCCACTTCAGCGTGAGGCCGGTCGGCACGGCGACACCGCTCAGCCAGCAATACTTGGGCGATTCGTTTCACCTTCGCACTGTGTGGCCGAAGGTGACGGTCACCGATTACCTTGACTGCTCGGGGGGGCGGGTGACCCAGCGCGCGGGGCGGACCGACCTCGTCCGCGTGATCGACGGCGCTGGGAAGATCCGCATTGAGTTCGCCCCTCGGCTCGACTTCGGCCGGACGCACACCCATCTCAGGATCGTCGACGATGGCCTCGAAGTTGACGACACCGTCGACCCCATTGTGCTGCGTTCACCTCGTGTGGCGTGGACGCTCATCGACGAGGGGCCCCACCACACGGCGACCGCTGAGGTCGATCTGAGCGAACTCGACGGCCCGCTTGAGCTTGAGCTGCGGTACGGCACCGGGAGCCTCGGGCCGGCGGTGATCGAGCAGCGGAAGCGGAGCCGCGTCACCGAGCGGTACTGGGGCACGTGGGCGACGGGCCTTGACCTGCCCGACGCGGTTCCGGACGCTGCGCGTGCGTTGATGGTTCGCAGCGCGCTCGTCATCAAGGGGCTCTGCCAGGGCCCCACAGGCGCGATCGCGGCCGCCGCGACGACGAGCCTTCCTGAGTCGATCGGCGGGGTGCGGAACTGGGACTACCGGTACTGCTGGCCTCGCGACGCCGCGCTGAGTGGTACGGCGCTGGTGCGCATGGGGGCGACCGACGAAGCGTTGCGGTTGCTTGATTGGCTATTGGGCGTGGTCGACGACCTGCCCAACCCGGACCGCCTCAGCCCGATCTACACGGTCGCCGGCGGAGAGCTTCCGCCGGAGGCGGAGATCGCGGAACTCAGCGGATATGCCGGCAGCCGCCCGGTTCGTGTCGGCAACGCGGCGAGCCGCCAGCTCCAGCTCGACGTCTTTGGCCCGATCGTGGAACTGGTTCACAGCCTGCTTGAAAGCGGCGCCCCGCTTTCGGCGGAGCACTGGCGACTCGTCGACGCGATGGTCGGCGCGGTCGCGAGCCGATGGTCGGAACCCGATCACGGGATCTGGGAGATCCGGGGCCCGAAACGACACCACGTCCACTCGAAGGTGATGTGCTGGCAGGCGGTTGCGCTGGGCGTCGAGATCGCCGAACGGCATCACGGCCGCCCCCGCCCGGATTGGATCGAGCTTCGTGACGCGATCGCGGCGGACGTCAACGCGAACGGATTCAACACCGAGTTGCAGACGTTCACCGGGGCGTACGACGAAACCGAGATCGACGCGTCGGTGCTCGCGGTGGGTCTGACCGGGCTCATCGATCCGAAGGACGCACGGTTCAGCGGCACGATCGACGCAGTCGAGAAGGCGCTGCGCACGGACAACACCGTTTACCGCTACAAGATGGATGATGGCCTGCCCGGTGCGGAGGGTGGCTTCAACATCTGCACGACGTGGCTGATCGAATCGTTGGCGAAGAACGGTCGCGTTGATCAGGCGAAGTCGTTGTTCGAGGCGTACTGCTCGCTCGCAGGCCCCACCGGGCTGCTCGCTGAGGAGTTCGACCAGGAAACCGGGCTTGCTCTTGGCAACCACCCGCAGGCGTACAGCCACCTGGGGCTTGTCAACGCGGCGCTCGCGCTCGACGCGGCGGGGGCTTGGGGCTGATCGCCCGCGAGGTCACTTCGAGCAGGCTTCGCTCTGTCGCGGCCTCCGGGCGGGCACTCGCTTTGGGGAAGCAGCGCCGGAGAGAATCCGGCGGGCATCCGGTCGAAGAAAGCAAACGCGAGGCGATTGATCTCCAGTGAAGCCGCTCTATGTATGGGTGGGCGTGTCCGTTTACCGGCCCATCGCTTACGCTCAGGGCTCGAAGAGGAAGCGGCGCGGGAGCGATACCGGCGGGCTTTCCCGGGCGCAAACCGCACGCCCGACGCTACGACCTCAGCGAAGTCATCCTACGTCCTTGCAAGTTCGTTCCAGGTGTGCCTGTGGTGGGCGATGTAGATGACGCGGTCACCCGGGTTGGCGTGCTCGCCCTTGAAGAGCGTGATCACGGCGTCGCCCCGGCGCAGTGCGATCATGTTCACTTCTCGGGGGATCAGCGAGGTTGCCAATTGGTCGGCGGGGACCGGGGCGGCGCTGTCGGGGACGGGTGTCGAGAAGATCGTGTCGCCCTCGGCGTTGGAGGTGAGCACCTCGACCACGCGCGTGACGCCTGGGTCGTGGATCTCTTGAACGAGCAGGTTGCCGGCCATTTTCACGGCCGAGACCACGGCGTCACATCTCGTCGAAGCGAAGAGCGCTCGGTGCCGGTCTTGGAGGCACTCGGCGACGCTGTGGATGTCGGGGTTCACCGATTCGAGCATGCTGACCGCTGCGGCGACGACGGCGTCGGAGTTCGGATCGTTGTAATCACGGCTGAGGACGATGGCCATTCGCGCGGTCCTGGCGCTGGCCCTCTCGTAGCTCTCGGCGTCGTGGGCAGACCCCCGGACGAAGAGCACGTCGGGCTCGCGGAACGGGAGCTCGTCTATATCGTCTGCGATGATGACGATTTCTTCGGACTTGTGGTGCGGGTCCGAGCGGATCTCATCGATGAGCTGGCGCACGCGGGCCTCGTCCGGGAAGTGCACGATGATGACGTGGTCGTCGGCCATGACCTGTCCGATCCCTTTGTGGAGTTGCGACGCTGACTCGGTGACGAGATCGACCACCATGCCGAAGAACACACTGAACGAAGTGAGCCCCACGAGCACGATGAACACGATGGTGGAGAGACGGGCACCGACGCTCTGGGCGGAGTAATCGCCGTACCCGATCGTGGTGATCGAGATGACGCTGTACCAGAGGGCATCGCCGAAGTGCTCGATGCCCTCGTTCACCCCTCGGTCGAACAAAAAGAACATAACCGCGTTGGCGAGGACGCTAAAGAGCACGACGAGCCCGACGATGCTGAAAGCGAGAACACGGCGGGCCCTGAGCCTTCGGGTCACTCGGATGAGCTGGAGTCGCAGGAGCATGTGGCTTCGCTCGAGGGTCTACTTGCGCCAGGAGCGTCGATGGTACTCGACGAGGACGGGACGCATCTGGGTGTTGGGCCGGACCGTTTCGTTGCCGGTGTCGATCCAGCCTTCTGGGAACGCGAAGCTCGCCGTAAGAACGGCGGGCGTGAGCACGTCGGCGCGTGCGTGGAGACGGGTGAGGTTTGCGATGCGTTCGCGCATGGCTTCAACGGTCGGCGGCAGGGCCCGATCCGTTGGTCGCCAGGCGAGATGGAAGCCCCAATCGCCGAAGCTCGGAACGTTGTGGTGATATGGGAGGGTGGCGAACCCCGCTTCCTCGAGCGTCAGGCCGATGCTGGAAAAGACCAGCGGCGCGTGCCAGGGGCTCGAACTCTGCACACTGATAACCCCTCCCTCGGCGAGGCGAGAGGCCAGCCGGCGGTAGAAGCCGACGGAATAGAGCTTTGCGGTCGCGATCGATTTGGGGTCGGGGAAGTCGCAGATGACAACGTCGAACGGCTCGATGGGGACTTCGCGCAAGAACACCTCGGCATCGAGGTGGAGGACGCGTACCGAGGCGAGGTCGTACTCGCGGTCGGACCAGTACTCGGACGCAAGCGTGCTCGGTCGGGTCACGCTCATCGGTTCGCCGGGGGTTATACCCGCCGAGTCTGCAACAGCAACACGGGCATCGGCGAACGCGGCGCGGTTGGCCTGGATGAGCCTGGGCTGCTCTGAGGCGAGGCGGGTGATCACCGGGTCGATGTCGACCAAGACGACCTCGCGGACCCCGGGGTGCTCGAGGACCTCGCGCAGGGCCAGCCCGTCTCCGCCGCCCAAGATGAGCACTCGGGCGTGTTGCTCTGCCAGGGCAAGTGGGGCGTGGACCAGCAGTTCGTGATAGACGGCCTCGTCTCGGCTCGAAAACTGCAGGTGCCCGTTGATGTACATACGGAGATGGTCGCCCCGCTGAGTGAGTACGACGTGCTGGTACACGCTCGTCTCGCGGAAGACGATGGGGTCTTCGTAGGTTCGCTGCTCGATCGAGACAACCCAGCGGTCGGCGTAGACCCACCCAATGGCGAGGACGGCGAGCACACACACGCAACCGAACCCGAGCGTTCGCGGACGCTCGACGAGCTTTCGGAAGTACACGAGGCCCGCCGCGGCGACAAGCGCGGAGACGACGCCGGCGGCGAGCGCGATCTGCGGGAGAGGGACCTTCGCGAGCAGAACAAAGGCGAACAGCAACGCGCCGACGAGCGAGCCGACGTAGTCCATCGAGAGGATGTCACCGAGGTTGGTCCGAAGAGCGTCGGCGTGAGATTCGTTGATGCGGATGAGCAAGGGGACCTCGAGCCCGACGAGAAAGCCGATCGCGAGGGCGAGTGCGTAGAGAACAACTTCGTAGCCGGCGGTGTATCCGTACGCGGCATAGGCGATGAGGCAGCTCATACCGCCGAGCAGGGCGAGGGCAAGCTCAGCGGCGATAAAGAGATCGAGAACCGGCCCCGAGAGTTTCCGTTGCACCGCGGCCCCGATGCCCATCGCGAACATCATGAGCCCGATGATCACGAAGATCTGCTCGTGGCTCGAGCCCATCATATTGTTGCCGATCGACGCGAGGGCGTACTCGTAGAGCATCCCGGCGACGCCCATGACGAACATGCTCGACGCAAGGACGAGGCGAGCGCGAGGGAGCTTGGGGGGCGGGTTTGACAGGCTGTGCTCCCGGGTAGACGGGCAGGAGACGACCAAACGCCCGACGCTCGCCCGCTCCCGGCGGGCATGGGGGGACGCTAGAGCATGAAGTAGGCGATACCGGCGATGCCGATCGCGACGGCGCCCTCGATGAACGCGGCGTTGAGATTTCGGTCTCTGGCGATCTCTTCGTAGATCGTTGAGCCGCGAAGAAGCAGCGCGTCGGTGACGCGGCGGAGCAGAACGATCACGACGAAACCGCCCAAGGCATAGTAGCCGAAGTCGACGAGGGCGTATCGCCACTTATCGGCTATCGAGACGACCGCTTCGCCTTCGTCGTCGAGCACGATATCTGGCAATTCATCGGTCGGCACGCCGCTCTCGATCGCTTGGACGACCTCGGCCGCTTGCTCGGCGGCGACCGCTTGGGCGATGACGTTGAGGTCTTGCCCTGTGGCCCGTAGCAGGACGATGCCGATCGCGATCACGCTCAGTCCGAAAGCGACGCCGGCGGCGACGTTGTCTTTCTCGATCTCGGCGTGCAGATCGTACTTGGTCACGCCCCGGTAGATGAGGCCGAAGATCGCGAGAACCGCCTGGCCCAACACGAAGAACACAAGCGTGGACACGAGGCCGTGCCACCAGGCGCCGGTGGTTTCTCCGTAGATCGCGCCGGAGACCACGAGGGCGGTTGCGATGTAGGCCCCCCCCACCACGGCGCCGGTGCCGCAGTTTCGATCGTCGATGATCTCCTTGCGGACGCTGAAGTTGTTGAGCACGACCTTGTCGAGGATGATCGCGCCGACATTGAGGAGGCCGATGCCCAGCAGGCTATAGATCACGACCGAGGCGACGTTTGACGCCATCTCAGCGACGGTGGGCCTCGATTCGGGCTCGGGGCCGATGGCCGCGCCGAGGAAGATGATGACAACCGCGAGGAAGTACCCCGCCATCGCGAGCCCGAGGGCCGGGTTGTCCTTGGACGTCAGCTCGTCGTCGATTTTGTAGGGCGTGACGAGATCACGCACGAGCTTCGCGATGACGAGCACGCCGACGCCCAAGGCGATGTAGGCGAGACCGAAGAGGATCGAGAGAGCGGTGTCCATAGGTGGGCTCCTCTTGGGTTACTTGCCGCCGCTTCGGCTGCCGGAGCGACTGAATCCGCCGCTCCTTGACGAGGAACTCCGCGATGAGCTCGCGTAGCGAGATCCGCGGTAGGTGCCCCCGCTCCGTACGTACCGCGAATTGGCGTAGCCATTCGTTTGAACGTACCGGCTCGTTCCGTAGGTCGCTCGGGTGTTCGTGCCCTTGGAGCCGTACTCTTTGCCGGTCTTCCCGAAGTAGGTCCTGCCGGTCGAGCGGTGACGTTGGAATCCGTTGTAGTCATCGCGACCGATCGGGCGGTACGAGCGGCCCCAGAAGAGGTCTTTCATGATGAAGTAGCCGGCGACCCACGTCCAGCCGTTGGGCCCCCAGTAGCCATACCGGTTTCGTTCTCCCGGCGGTGCGATGTAGGCGTAGCCGCCGGGCTGAACGGTCGCGTCGGCTTCGTGGTCGTACTTGCCGGCCGGCTTGTGGAGCACCGTCATGCCCAGGTTGTTCTTCATCCGCTCGAATTCTGCCTTCGAGACTTTGACGGTGTCCCGGACGATCCGCTGGGTGCGGCCTTCCGGGTCGCTCTCGCCTTCGACGAGAAGTCCCGGGATGAAGATCGTTTGGTAGGAATGGCTGAAGGAGACCTCGGCGCCTTCCTGGATCTCCATATCAACCAGGATTTTGTCCCATGACCAGTAGAGCTGCTCGATGAGCGCCGCGAGGCGGTCGCTGCCTTGCGCGTCGCTCCTCGTTCTCGCCATCGCGTTGGCGCTGTCGACGAGTGCCCGGATCTGGGCGCTCGAGGGATCTCCGTCGAGGGCCGCGGCTCGGGCGTCCGCGGAATCTGCCCAGACCTGCGCCGCGCTCGCCTTGGCACCGGTGAACACGCGGAGCCGCTGCTCGAGGTCGTTCGCTTTCTCGGGCCAATCGCTCTGAGCTCGCCTGACCGTCGCTTCGATGTCGTTGAGGCTGACCTCTTCGATCGCGAGACGATCCGCGCTCATCCGTTCGATCTCGGTGGACGCGTTGTCGCGGAACGCGATGAGTTGGTTCGCTTCGGTATTGATCTCGGACGCGATGCCGGCGCCGGCGGCGAGGGCCGCAGAGACCTCTTGCTGGAGTTGATCGACCTGCTGGGCGGTCTCAGGGTCGTTGGCCCTCGTGAGCTCTCTGAGCTGCTCGGCGCTGGTTGCGGCGCTCGAGAGCGACGCCTCGGCCTGGTCGAGCCTCGGGCCCCACTCGCTCTCGAATTCGCCGAGGAGTTGGGGTTCGGTCGTGAGGGCGTTGCGGGCCGATTCGATGTCGGCCCGCACGGCGGGGCTTGTCTCGTCGAACTTCGCCAGTTGGACCGTCGACCGCTGGAGCACGGCGTCGTCGAGGCCCCGCTTGCCGCCGACGACCACGGTCATGATGACGACGATGAAGAACGATGCGGCGAGCACCGAGAGCGCGTTGCGTGCCATATGAATGACCTCCGGTCTGCGTGGACGCGGAAGAGAGACTACCTTCGGAAGACCCGGCAGTCACCGGACTGGATCTTTCGGCCGAGCGAAGCCTCGAACGGCTCGCCTTCCCACTTTTCGACGTAGAGCTCGCGCGGCCCTTCGACTTCCTCGAAAACCCACTCGTAGTAACCCTCGCCTTCACGCGAGCCATCCTCGAAATACAACGCTTCGCCCGACTCCGAGAAGCGGAATCGGACACCGTCGACCCCGATCTCCACGGACGTGTCTTTGGTCTCGTCGAGCCGAACGAGGTCGGGTTCACCGAGTCCGAGAGACCGGAACGAGATCTCGTCCGATTCTCGGGTGAGGATCACGTCGACGCCGGGCTCGTCCCAAACCTCGAGGAAGATCCGTGTGCCGCGATACACGCCGCTGACTTCGGTCCACCGCTCCCCGGGGTCGCCTTCGTAGTAGCTGACCCGATCGACGGTGAAATCGAGATCCTCGTAGTCATCGCCCATGGCGAGAACGGAGACTGTGTCGCCCTTTCGGGCGGCGGTGAGCGCGAGATCGGCGAGGTTCTCGACCGGCTCTTGCTTCTTCTTGCGATTGAAGAACATGATCGCCCCGTCCTCGCCGGCGGCCTGTGGGAACAGCGAAGCCCGATCAGGCCTTGCCCATATCGGCCTTGAGCTTGGCGAGTTCATCGTCGACGCTCACGGTGCTGAGTTCGGCGAACTCCTTCTCGAGTTCGTCGTCGCTCCCGGCTGACGCCATCTCTTCAAAGGCAGCGGCCTTGGCTTCTTCCTTGGTCACGCTGTCTTCGAAGTCCTGGAGCGCCGCGAAGGCGTTGTCGGCCTCTCCGACACCGGCCAGGGCTTCGGCGACCTTCTTCTGTGCTTTCGCCGCGTTTTTGCGGGCGATGAGAGTCGACGCGTTGCGTTCGGCCTCGTCGATTTTCTGCTTGAGGGCCTGCACCTGGGTCTTAAGCTTGTCGCTCGTGCTGCGAGCCATATCGACAGAGGTTTGCATGCCCGCGATTTGCTCATCGACCTGCGACTTACGCCCGAGCGCCTTCTTCGCGAGGTCTTCGTTGCCGGCCTCGAGGGCCTGCTTGGCGCGGCCCTGCCACTCTTCGGACTGGCGTTGGAGCTTGGCGTACTCGGCTTCAAGGCGGTTGTAGTTGCTCATCGCCTCGGCCGAGGCTCGCACGGTCTTGTTGAGGTCGGTCTTCATGTCGCGGATCGTCTGTTTGACGGTCGACTCGAACGTCGCATCCTCCACCGCGCCCATCGCTTTGTTGACCTGGCCCTTGGCGACCCGGCCCGAGCGGTTGAACAGGTTCGAGAAAAAGCCCATCGAGCGTTGTCCTTTCGTTCCGACCCGGGCGGATCACACGGTCTCGCCCATTCGGATTTGTTCGCATGTTGTTCTTTCGGGATTGGCGACCTCGGATTTCAGTCCCCGGGCGGCGCGAACCCCGAAATTGAAGCTCTGACACGATTCAGCGGGTGTCGGTTACGCCAGGTCGCCCACGATTTCACGTGCGGCCATGACGTCGACCATGAGAAACTCGACGCAAGACAAAATGTCGTCGCGATCATCCGCGCCGAGTTCCTGGAGCTTGCAGAAGTTGTTCAGTGTGATGGCGGTCTTGCCGTCGTTGCGGTTGTAGAGCTGGAACGAGGATGTCGAGATCCCGTTCCCCGCGTCGAGCATGCGTTGCATGAGGTCTGGTGAGATCTTGGACCGATCAACGGCGAGGCACGAGATCGTCAAAAAGAGGATGTCGCCCTCAAGAACGCCGCGGAGGACGACCCCGCTCTCGGGATCTCGGATGCGGAGCACGCCCCCACCGTCTGGGAGGTCGTGCTCGCTGACTTCGTACCCGCTGTCGGCGAGAATCGCTTCGATCCTGTCGATCGTGATGTCGGCTTCGGCCACCGTGGTCTCCGTGGAAATCTCGACCATGTTGTGTGTCTCCGGGTCGCCGCGGAGGAAATCTCCCTCGGGGAGCGCGGTCAGGCTCCACCGAGCACCGGGATGATTCGCTCACCCGGCGCGGCGACTGTACAAGCGATTACTCGGGATCGCCATGGGTGAGTTTCTCGATCCGCCAGTGATCGTCGAGTGCGGTACACTGGCACGATGGTTCCGGGCCGCCCGGCGCTGCCTTCTGTTCCCGTCAATCACGTCTCGGGAGACCGGTTCATGATGCGTTGCTTGTTCGTACCGCTCGCGGTGGCCCTGTTGCCCATGTTCTCATCGGCAGCCGATGGGGCTCGGGTCGGCTTTCCGCAGTTCCCCTCGGTCAGCCCCGACGGTTCTGCGATCGCGTTTTCGTGGGCCGGCGACCTCTGGGCGGTCCCCGGCTCCGGCGGTGTCGCGACGCGGCTGACGAGCCACCCGGCGATCGAGTCTCGCAGCGCTTTCAGCCCCAACGGGACGCAACTCGCGTTCGCCTCCAACCGCGACGGAGCGAACAACATCTTCGTCGCCGATGTCGTGAGGAGTGCCTCAGGGGCCATCGCGCTCGGGTCGATCAAGCGGGTGACCTGGGGCGATCGCTCGGCAACGCTTGGTTCGTTCACGCCGGAAGGTGACGCGGTCCTGTTCAGCAGCAGTCGCGAGCCGTCGATGTACCGGGCCGCGCGTATGTACCGCGCTCCGCTCGATGGTGGGCCGGTGACGCGCCTGACCGACGCGTATGGAAGTGTTCCGAGGGCTGGACAGGACGGATCGGTCGTGTTCGAGCGCGGGTACAACCCCTGGGGTCGTCCCCGGTACGACGGGCCCGGAGCCCGGGACATCTGGTCGTTCGACCCCAGAGCGAACGAGTTCACGAGGTTGACCGCCGACGACGGCAACGACGGGGATGCCTGGCGCCTTCCCGATGGCTCGACGTTGTTCGTTTCGAGCCGCGACGGACAGAACAACGTGCATCGGCTCCGCGCCGGCGTGACCGATGCGAACGCTCGCGCCGTGACAGCGCTGTCGGCCTTTGTGCCGGGTGCGGAGGCGACCATCGGTCACGGCGTGCGCGACCTCGCGGTGAGCGCCGACGGCTCGACCGCTGCTTTTTGCGTTTGGGACACGCTGTACACGCTCGATCTGACGCGAGACGCAGACCCGGTCGCGGTCAACGTTCGGGCGAGCGCCGACGCTGACACCGGTGTCACCAAGACCCTCGATCTCGACAGCCAAGCGTCGGAGGCGGTGTTGAGCCCCGATGGCAAGGCGCTCGCAATCGTCGCTCGCGGCGAGATCCTTGTGAGAGGCGTTGAGGAAGGTCGTCCGACCCGTCGGGTCACCTCGACGTCGGCACGCGAGCACAGCATCGCTTGGGCGCCCGATGGGCGTTCGCTTTACTTCGTTGCCGATCCCAATGGGATGGACGAGATCTTCGCGGTCACCGTGGACCTGAGCCGTGCCGATCTGATGGCCGACGACGACGAAGAGGATGCCGAAGGCGACGGCGAAGCGTCCGAGGAAGACGCGGCGACGGACGCGGATGAGAACGCCTCAGATGACGGAGACGGCGAGTCGGAAGGCGACGACGCCGGCGATGAGGCGACGGACGAAAGCGACGAAGACGAGAGCAAGGACGAGGACGAGGACAAGGGCCCGCCCCCGGGCGAGCGTTGGGCGACGGGCCTCCGGTTCAACGTCGAACGCGTCGCAACAGCGGATATCAGTTTGTCCGCTCCGGCGCCGAGCCCGAACGGTCGCACGCTCACGTATGTCCGCGGCCGTGGCGACATCATGCTCCTCGACCTGGCGACGGGCGAGAGCCGGCTTCTCGAGGCCGGTTGGGACGGTCCGACGCCGGTCTGGGCAGCGGACAGCGTTCACCTCCTGTACGCCCGCTCGGATCTCGACTACAACGGTGACATCATGATCCTCGACACGCGTTGCGAAACCGGTTCGTGCGAGCCGGTGAACGTGACGCGGCACCCGGACCTTGATGGCTCGCCCAGGCTGAGCCACGACGGAAAGGTACTCGTGTTCGGCAGCGATCGCGACAGCGAGAACTGGAGCTACGACGTCTACATGCTGTTCCTCGACACGTCGATGGAGACGTGGGCCGACTACGAAGTTGAGGAGTACTTCGAGGAGCAGTCGAAGGCGGCCAAAAAGCTCAAGCCGATCGAGCCGGTCAATTTCGATGACGAAGCAGATGAGCCAGAGGCGTTCGAGTTTGACCTCGAAGACGCGCACCTCCGCGTCCGCAGGCTCACCTCGGTCCCGGCGGGTGAGAGCGGCATCACCATCACCCCGGCGGCGGACCGGATCGCGTTCGTGACGACCATCGACGGCGATCGTGCGCTGTACTCGGTCGACTACGAAGGCGAGGAACGCAAGACGCTTCGCACGGGGTCGGTGTCGTTCGTGTCCGCCTCGATGACCGGTGACAAGTTCGTTTCGATCAGCGGGGGTCGCGCGTCGGCCACCGGGCCCGAGGGCGGGAAGTCGACCTCGATGCCGGTCCGGGCGAGAATTTCGGTAGACGTCCCGAGCGAACAGAGACAAAAGTTCCGCGAAGCGGCTCGGACGTTCGGTGATGGGTTCTATCACCCCACGCTCAAGGGCGTCGACTGGGAGCGCGTGTCGGCCCGCTACGAGGACCTCGCCGCCGGTGTCCGGACGAGCGGCGCGTTCAACCGCATCGGTGATTACCTGTTCGGCGAGGTCGATGGCAGCCACACCGGGATGCGGGGCGGCCCGAGCTACAGCGCTCCGGACGAGCGGGTCGGGTACCTGGGCATACGCGTTGTGCCGGCGGGCGATGGGTATCGCGTGACGCACGTGCTCCCCGACGGACCGTCGGATCTCGGGGAAAGCGGGATTCATGTCGGCGATGTCATCGTCGCGGTGGATTCGACGCCCCTGGCGTCGGCCGATACCGCAGCCGGCGTGATCGACTTGACCCGCGCCATGACGGGGACGCGCGGCGCAGAGACCCTTCTGGAAGTGCGTCGGGGTGAGCCGGGTCCTGCGCGGCCCGGTGAAGAGATGGACCCCGAAACGGTGTATCTCGTCGTGATGCCTCAGAGTTGGAGCGCCGAGAACACGCTGGGCTACGAAACAGGCGTCGCGGCTCGTCGCGCCGACGTCGAGCGACTGAGCGATGGTCGCCTGGGGTACTTGCACATCCGGGGCATGAGCGCCCCGAGCGTGCGGGCGTTCGAGCGTGATCTTTACGCCGCGGCAAACGGCCGCGAGGGCCTGATCATCGACGTCCGCGACAACGGGGGCGGCTGGACGACGGATATCTTGCTGGCCTCGCTCACGGCCCCTCAGCACGCGTACACGATTCCTCGCGGCGCCGAAATGGACGACGTGACCAAGTTCGACTACCCCAGAGGTCGCCGACTGATCTACGCGTACCAGCGGCCGATCAACGTCGTGATGAACGCGAACTCGTTCTCGAACGCGGAGATCTTCTCCCACTCGATCAAGACGATCGGACGCGGCACGCTCATCGGCGAAGAGACGTTCGGCGGTGTGATCTCGACGGGAAGCGCCCGGCTCATCGACGGCACGACGATCCGGATGCCCTTCCGAGGCTGGTACCTGCCCGACGGGACGGATATGGAACACAACGGAGCGATCCCGGATATCCCGGTCGACCTGGGCCCGCCTGAAGAATCTCGGGGCGAAGACCCCCAACTCGAAGAAGCGGTGCGGGAACTGCTCGGGCGGGTCTCCATTGCGTCGGCGCCCTGACAGCTGATCGTCGAGCGATTTTCCGCGGCGCGTGAGTGATGATCCGCAACCTCGCTCTGGGCGGTAGTCTGTTGTCGGGTCCGCCCTTTGCGAGGGCCTCTCGGCGCAGCACTCCGGGTCGCGGACGCCCCGGGGGCGTTGGTCGCCTGGTTCAGGAAGCGGGGTGCTCGTTTGTCGAACGGTTTGACGCAGGCCGAACGGGAGATCGGGGTTTCGTTTGCCCCGGCGCTCGAAGACGATGTCCTCCTCCTTCAGTCGTTCGTTCACGACGCGGAACTCGGGAGGCCAGGCGTCACCACGCTCGACCTGCGATCAGAGCGTGCTGACATCGATCCCGCCGAGTTGCTCGGACAACCCGCGACCATCCGGCTCAACACGTCGGAGGGTGAACGCTACATCCACGGCTATGTCTGGTCGCTGACCGCGATGGGACAGGCCGGCGGGCTCTGGATGTACTACGCGGAGGTGAGGCCCTGGATCTCGATGCTCGATGCGAACCGCGACTATCGCGTGTTCCTCGAGAAATCGGCGGTTGAGGTGGTCGAGGCGGTCCTTGGCTCTCACTCGGGCGCAATGGAGTTACAGAACAACCTGTTCGGGCAGTATCGCACCAGATATCAGGCGATCCAATACGCCGAATCGGACTTCAACTTCATGAGCCGGCTGCTCGAAGACGAGGGCGTTTACTACGTCCTGGAGTATTCGGAAGAAGGCGAGTCGCTCGTGCTTTGCGATGACTCAACCCAGCATGAGCCGAAGCCCGGGGTTGAATCACTCCCCTACCAGCCGACGGACGTAGTCGGTGAATCTGCCCTCCACGAGGAAGCACTCACGAGCTTTGCGAGGCTCACCTCCTACAGGTGCGCCCGGTACGCATCGGTTGATTTCGCGCCCGAGCGTCCGTCGACGTACGTGCTTGGCTTGTGCGACGGCTCGTTCGACCATGGGCCTTCCTGGCGTCAGCGGATGGCCCACACCGAAGTGTTCGGGGGATCTCGGACACTCGACGAAGCCGAGACAGCCGCCCGGTTACGCATGGAGGAATCGGAGGCTTCCGCCGACCTCTTCAGCGGCGAGACGAGGAGCCGCCTGCTCACCCCCGGAACAAAGTTCGGCGTCACGGAACACCCCGGGTACGGAGCGGACGACCGCTTCGTGGTGACGTCGGTCACGATCTCGGCCACGGCCGCGGAGTACGTGGTCGGGCAGAGCGGCGGGAGCCAGACAGCGTTCACCTGTCGGTTCACCGCGATCGATGCGGAACGCCCGTTCCGCCCAGCGCGGACCACACCCAAGCCGAAAGCATCGATGCAAACTGCGCTGGTGGTCGCGGCGGCGGACGGCGACGACACGCCCGATCTTGCCGCGGATGACTACTGCTGCGTGCGTCTTCGGTTCCATTGGGACCACTACGCCGATGGGCGTCATCCGGTGGGTGACGTTGATGACACGTCGGACGGCGGCTCGAGTTGCTGGGCCCGCACGAGCCAGAGTTGGGCGGGCAAGAACTTCGGCTGGGTCAGCATCCCCCACCCGGGCCAGGAAGTCGTCGTCGACTTTATCAACGGCGACCCCGATCGTCCGCTCGTGGTGGGACGCGTTTACAACGAAGACAACCGTCCGATGATGACGCCTGCGGAGAACCGTCAGAAGATGCAACTCCGCGACTCTGGGCAAAACCACATCGTGATGGGCGCCGAGTCGGGGCAGCAGGTCATCGAGATGTACAGCCCGTCGAGTGGAACCCGGATCCGCATCGGGGGTGGATGATGACCCACGTACCGACGCCCAGAGGAGGAACTTTGAATGGCTGATGGAGTGCCCGGACCGCAAGGCCCTCAGGGTCCGGCTGGGCCGCAAGGACCCGCTGGACCACAAGGTACGCCCGGAGCAACGGGACCTGCTGGACCTGCTGGACCCGCTGGACCCGCTGGACCCGCTGGACCGCAGGGCCCCGCTGGGCCTCCCGGACCCGCCGGTCCGGCCGGCGCCGCGGCTCCTGCTGCTGGTTCAACGTCTGGCGGAGGCGGCGGGGGCGGCGGAGGAGGAGGCAGCGGAAGCGACGTCGACACCCTCGCGGACGGTGTTGTCGGGTTTCAAGTGGTCACCACCGGAGTCTTCGACTTCGACTGCGAAGGCAACTACACCTGCGACGTTGGATCGGGAAGCAACTGGACCACGACCGTCACCGGCGACACGAAGCTCGAGACGACCGGCACGACGAAGATCCTCTCCGATGGCAAGGTCACCATCAAGAGTACCGACGATGATATGGACATCGAGGCCGACACCGTCTCGGTCACCTCGCGGGAAAACACCTACGAGGTCGTCCACAAGAACACCGACAAGCGGGTCATGGGCAACGACTTCAGCTTTCGGTTCGGCGCGACCGAGAGCATCATGGTCGGCAACAAGTTCGGTTTGTTCCTCGGGCTCTCCGAAGACATCAACGTTTCTGCGAGCCTTGCCCTCAAGCTGGCGGCGGAATCGGCATTCACGCTGTCGGCGAAGTTCGAGCTTGTCGCGGGCAGCGCCGTGGGCATCAGTATCGGGCCCCGGATCGATACCCGCGTCGGGATCACTCTGGCGCTCAAGAATGGCCTTGACATTAACTCCACAAATGGGTTGGTGTGCAACCTCAACTCCGCCACCGAGATCGATGCGAGCGCCCTGAACATCGAGACGCGCGGCGCGACCAAGCTGCAGACGGCGCTCGTGAACCTGCTGATCTGACCCACGAACGGAGTCTCTCACCGATGCGCGTTTGGCCGGACCTCCCGATGACCGCGATGCCCCGCGGCTTTTGCTTCGTGAAGGGGCAGCGGCACGCGGTGATCATGGCGAAGACCGAGTACGCGCTGGAGCCGGGCGTGTTGGGCCCGGGCCCAGATGCCCTCGAAGACGCGGTCAAGATTCTGCTCGAGGCCGATGACCCAGCGGGGGAGCCAGACGCCGGCCTCGTCAAGGCGAGCGAGCAGGCCCCGACAAAGCTCAAGGCGGACGTTCTGCTCTTCGGATCAGCCCACACCCCCGGCGGTGAGCCGGTCTCGGCCGTCCGCACGCTGCTCCGCGTGACCCGCTCGAACGGCGAAGCGGTGGTCGATAAAGAAATCGACGTCCTGGGCGACCGCATCTGGCTGAGCGACGGGACGCGGAGCGATATCGAGCCGTTCGTCGAGATGCCCCTGACGTGGGACCGGGCGTTCGGCGGGCCCGGTGACCGACGAAACCCGGCCGGGTGCGGTCAACGCGGCGACGCCCTGCCCAATCTTGAGGTTCCCGATCGCCACGTGACCGGGCGCGCCGATAAGACGCCTGCGACGTGCTACGGGGCGGTGAACCCTGCCTGGAAGCCCCGGTCAGACAAGACCGGGAGCTACGGGCCGGACTACGTCGAGAAGCACTGGCCCTGGCTCCCGGGCGACTTCGACTGGTCCCACTTCAACGGCGCACCGGACGACCAGCAGGTCGAGGGCTTTCTGAGGGGCGACGAGACCATCGAGCTGCGACACCTCGTCAAAGGGCACGAGGAGTTCAAGACGGCGCTACGCGGCGAGCGATGCCGGGCGTTCGTCCTGATCCGAGAGCCGGACGGCTCGGAGACGTTCCGGGAGGTCGAGATGGTGCTCGACACCCTGACGATCCTCCCGGACGAGGGTAAGGTCACGGTTTGCTGGCGAGGGCAGACCGACTCCCGGTCGCTCAAGCTCCTTGAGTTCGAGCAACTCATGCTGGTCCGCGAGGCGCTCGACGAGCCCGACAAGGGCCTGTCGCACTTCCGCGAACGGCTCCGTGGGTACGAGAATCGGCCGCACGACGTGTTCCTCTCTGAAGAGGCCGCGGCGGAGGTCAACGCGGCGATGGAAGAGGCCGACCGGGCCCAGGCCGACGCGGAGCAGCAGATCGCCGAAGCGAAGAAACGCGTCGAAGAGGAGAAGGCCAAGGCGGAGGCCCACGTCGAACGCCTGCGCGACGAGGGCCTGATGGTGCCCGATATCGACTGGGACGCGAAGGAGATCCCCGCTTCGCGGTACGACCAGGTCAACGCCGCGATCGCCGGGATCGATCAGGGCGTCGAGCAACTCAAGGGCATGGATCTCGGGGGCGAAGCGGTCAACGCGAAGCTCGACGAGATGGCGGTCAAGCGGGCGGAGCTCGAGGCGCAACGCCCGTTTCTCAAGGCGGAGCACCAGCGACCGACGCGCGATGAACTCGAGGCTGCCGCCGCCGCCGGCGAGCCGATGCACAACCGCGACCTCGGGCACGTCGACCTGCGTGGAGCAAAACTGGCGGGCATCGATCTGACCGGCTCGCTCATGGAGGAAACCGACCTTGCCGAGGCGGACCTGACGGGGGCCGTGCTCCGCGAGTGCACGCTGATCCGGTGCCGCATGACGGGTGCGACGCTGCGCGGGGCCGACCTGAGCGGGCTTACGCCCGTCGAGTGCGATCTCTCCGGGGCGGACCTTACCGAGGCGAACCTTGACAAGATTATGCTCCCTGAGGCGAAGCTCGCTCGGAGTTCGCTCGCCCGGGCCTCGCTGAACGAAGCGATCCTCGCGCAGTCTGATCTGAACCATTCCGACTTTGCGGGGTGCCGGGCCGAGGGCGTGATTCTCTTTGGCAGCGACCTCACCGCCGCGGTGTTTGACGATGCAGAGATGCCCAGGGCGATCCTTATGGAGACCACGCTCGAGGACGCTTCGTTGTTCCGGGCCGATCTGCGGCGCGCCGTGCTGGCCGGGTCGAAGGCCGCGAGAGCATGCTTCGTCGCGGCGGACATGGCCAACGCGATGGTGAGCCTGAAGGCTGACCTGACGGAGGCCGACCTGCGGCTGATCAACGGGAACGGCGCGACGTTCCAGGGCTCCACGCTCGACGACGCGTGGTTCGGCGGCGCTGAGCTTGCGAGATCGATCTTCGCCGAGAGCTCGATGAAGGGCACAGAGATGGTGTGCGTGCACGCCCCCGCTTCCGATTTCTCCGACGCGATCATCGAGGAGACGGACTTCACCCATTCGAACCTGTTCCGGTGCATGTTCGACCGGGCCGAGATGACGAGGGTGCACTTCGAAGGTGCATCGCTATTCCAGTCGGGGTTCTGCGAGTCCGTGATCGACACGCTGTTCCTCGCGGACACGAATCTGAAACGAACGATGCTGGACAACCCCTCGCGGTCGGTCCGTGATGAGGGGGCCAACTCTTGAGCGAGCCGCTTCGCCAGTACGAGACGATCGACGACGCGCTGTGGCCAGACCGCGAAGCGCCCGCGACGATTCGATTCAAAGGCAACAAGTTCGCCTGGGTCGATTTCGACGGGTTTGATCTGAGCGGCTGCGATATGTCGGGCGCCGTGTTCGCCTACTGCAGCTTCACTTCGGCGCGGCTCGACGGGTGCGACCTGACCGAGGCAAGCTTCATCAACTGCTCGCTCGACGGGGTCAGCCTGAGCAACGCGAACCTGCGCGAGTCCAAGATCATCGAGTGCCGCGTGTCGGGGCTCGCGATCGGCGGAACGGAGTTCGAGGGCGCCGCCCTCGTCAACCTCGATCTGACCGACGCGACGCTCGGGGGGGCCCGCCTCGCCGCGTCGAAGATCATTGGGTGCAATCTGACGGGCCGGGACCTCAGATCCGCGACACTTAGCGGAACCGTGATCGCGCGTTGCGCCCTGAAGGACGTGATTTTCCCCGATCGGCTCGAGGACGTGCATCTTGTTGAGTGCGATGCCGGCGGGCTCGACCTGTCCGGACGCGAGATCGTCGGGGCGGTGTTCGCTCAGTCGGACCTGACCGCGGCGATCTTCGACCGGGCCACACTCCGCAAGTGCCAGCTGACGTCCGTGAAGATCGGCGGTGCATCGGCGGTCGAGGCCACGTTCGATGCGTGTGCGTTCTCGGCCGAGGACCTCGGGCTCGGCGCGCTGCTTATCGAGGCAAGGTCGGTCGTCGGCAGTCAGTTCATCGGTGGCGACGCGGCCGGAGCGGTGCTGTCGGGGGTCGACCTCACTAGCTGCGCACTCATCCAGGTCAACCTCGCGGGCGCGACGCTGTCGGACGCAACCCTCAAGGACACCACGGTTGTCGAGAGCGTTCTTGCGGACGTAAAGCTGACCTCTTGTCGGGCGGAGCGACTGATCATCTCCAGTTCCGACGCATCGCGGATCGACCTCGCACGAAGCCACCTGGAATCGACCGGGTTCAGCCAGACGGACCTCACGGGCGCGACGATGTCGGGCACGCGATTCCGTTCGGCGTTCCTCGACGCACCGCCGTTCCCGAGCATCACCCTCGACAAGACCGACTTCGCGAACACCTATTTGGCTGAGGCGGATTTCAGGGACAAGGACCTCCGGGGCTGCAGGATCGTCCAGTCGATCGTGAACAAGTCGGACCTGACCGGGGCCAACTTATCTGGCGTGGAGCTGACGCAGTCGCAGTTCATGGAGTCAGACCTCACCGGCGTCGACTTCACAGGGGCAAGGGCCAACTACACGCAATTCGGCAAGTCGATCATCAAGGACGCGAACTTCGGTGGGGCCGACGCCCGCTGGGCGAACTTCGGCGGCTCGACCCTAGAGATGGTCGGGTTTAAGAATGCGAACCTCGCCCAGGCGATGCTGACCGAGATGACGGCGAAAGGGCTCGATTTTACGGATGCCGACGTGAGGGAGGCCCACCTCACGCGCTCTGACATCAGCGATGCCCAGGTGATCGACGCCAATCTCAAGGGCGCGGTCATGCACGATACGCAGCTGACCCGGACCGACCTGACCGCCGCCAAACTGGGCGGGATCGTCGGGACGGACGACGAACTGAAGGAGGCGGAGCGGTTCCGTCCCCCCGCTTATCCCATGGAGTACGTCAGGAGGACCCGAGGTGACAGCAGTGACGAGTGAATCCCCCACCCCGGTCGCCAACACCCCCCAGACCGGCGTCCGACCGGGACGCGTCGACGAGGTGTCGGGCGATCGGGCGCTGCTCGACTTTGGGGGGGACCTCCGAGCGTGGGCCGATCCCGCGATGGCGGTCCGCTATACCCCGGTGGCAGGCGACGAATTACTCGCGGCCACCGACGGCGATCGCTTCTGGATCATCGGCGTCATTCGGGGCCAGGGCGATGTCGCGCTGACCTCACTGGGCGACGTGGAGGTGCGTTCGCTCGCCGGGACGCTCCGATTGGGTGGCACCGACGCGGTCGAGCTCGAGACCGAGCGGCTCTCCGTCTTCGCGTCGACAATCGAGACCGTTGCCAAGTCGGTCCGCGAGACGCTGGGCAGCTTCCTGCAGACCGTCACCGGGCGCCGCCTGACCCGGGCCGGGTCGGACTATCGGGTTGTCGAAGGCATCTCATTCGAGCGAAGCGAGCGGAGCCACGCGGTGTCGACCAAGGAAACGCGGATCGACGGCTCCACGGTTCACCTGGGCTAAAGGGGGGGACGAATCATGCTGCCGGCGAAGACGCAAATGATGGGCATGAACATGGCTTTCCCCGACGTGTGCCGCACGCCGGTGGGCCCGGCGCCCGTCCCGATTCCCTACCCCAATATTGCGATGCCCATGATGGGCATCCCCGGCACGACGGCCGTGAAGACCCTGACGTTGTGCATGCCCAATCACGTGATGGGCACCAACGTCCCCTTGAGCAACGGCGACAACGCCGGCGTCGCCGGCGGCATGGTCAGCCAGATGATGATGGGCCCCTCGACCGATACGCTCGGGAGCACCGGCATTATCGTCGAGGGTCGCCCTGCGACCTACATGGGGTCAATGTCTGCCCAGAACGGGATGGGCGCCGCGAACAGCCCCCCCGGGTTCGCCATCGTGCCCAGCCAGATCAAGTTGCTGATTCGTCCGTAGGTCGTTTCTCGTCAGCTCATCAGTTCGATACGCATCCGGTTCGCCGTTGACCCCGGCGTCATCCTGAACCGGACCGAATCGTTCCCCTCGGTCAACGCCCGCCTGATGTCATCGGCCGCTCCGCGGTGCGCAATCTCGATGATCTGGCCGCTTTGTCCGAGGCTTCGCATGATCGTGTACTCAACCCCGTCAACACTTCCGACCGCCCGTTGGATGTCTTCGGCGTACGCGATCGACGGCTCGTCAACGAGCACAAGGTGCGTCGTCTCCAACCCGTCGGCCCAGCGTTCGAAGAGTTGGTCGATGAGTTGAGCGGCGAGTTCATCCGCCATCTCGCTGGTGGGTACGCCGGCTGGGACGTCATCCTCGGAGACGGACCGTGAGCTGGTGTCCGTTGACGCAAGGCTGACATTCGTCGCGATCGATCGCACACCGAAACCGTACGAAGTTTGCAGTCCATCCGGCGATAGCACCACTTCGCCCCGTCCATCGGCGATCAACTCAAACCCCTGATCTCGGAGCACGCGTTCGAGCGCCCCGGGGCTCTGGAGGTCACGCTCGGAGATGCCAGGCGCCGCGTTGAGAGCGAAGACCTCGGAGGCGTTCGCGGAGTCGAGGTCGACATTCGCGAACCGCCGCGTGAGTGCCCTCGTCATCGCGTCGCCCGCGTGAAGACCGCTACCGAGTTCGCGACTGGGCAGGTCGTCACGAAACGCGTGGTACCAGTGCCAGGTGTCCGTCTTCGCTTGCCACCTTTGCCTCTCGAACCAACGGTTCGTCGTCGAAACGCTCCGGGTCACGACCGCGATCGGCGGGCGTCCTTGCTGTGCGTACACGCGGCGGAGCGCGTCTCGGATACCTCGGTTTCGCTCGTCCTCTGGACCGATCCAGCGCGAGACCGCTGGATCCAAGATCTCGAGCACGACAAGGTCGTCGGTGGCACGACGAACAAACGAGTCCTTCCCAGTGGCCAGGAAGATTCCGTAGGAAACATCCTCGCCGACGAGAAACGGATCTCCGAACGCACTCACCTTCATCTCCAGATACCGGCTCGTTCCTTCCTGGCGAACCTGCGGAACACCGATCGTGTGTCGGAGGTACTCGAAGTCTCGAACCTGCTCACGAATCGCCGCCGGGTCGCGCCTGGTCAATTCGCCGATGACCCGAACCGTCATCTCCATCGGCACGCCCAACGTGTCCTCCTCCGCCGGGCCATCGATGCGCGGGACCGGGCGAATCGGCGCGACCGGCGGCGGATTGCGCGTCACTTCGCGCGTCGGTACCCGCGTGGGCACCGCCTCGCTCGGAACCGGGTCCTGGAACCCACAGTGGTTTGACGTGTAGTCGTTGATCATCTCACGCGCGACCCCGTTCACGGCAGCACCGATCGACTTCGGAAGCCTACCTCTGTCGCTGGGCGCCATTCCGGTGATCGGCTTTGGGAAAGGCCTCGAAGCGATCGCTTGCTTGGTCTGCGTGTTGATTATGTCGTACCTACCGGAAAACTCCCCAGCGCCGTCGACGTTTCGCCCGAGCGGAACGAGCGTCACAAAGAAAACACGCTCCACGTCGAGTCGCTGAGCGACGCGGTCGGCCGCGAGAATCCATCGGCGTCCCGAGACGAGCCGTTGGTTTTCAGCATCGTCCAAGACCGCCGCCTTCGCCGCGAGTTCCATCCGCACGTCGAATCCCTGGAACACGCCCTGGAGATCGGCCTCGAATGAATCTCGGAAGAAGATATCTTCATCACTGACGGCACTGCGCGGCGCCCCGAGCCAAACGACGACCGCGATCTTTGGGAACCGATCGTCGCGATAACACTCGAGGAATCGATCGACGTCGACCCGAGCAACAGGGGCTTGTGTTGGCGGCTGACTCCGGCTGGGCAGTGTGCGCCGCTGGGCGGACGCGTCGGCGACAACGCCGACGATGACAACCGACGCCAGAACGGCTTGTGCCAAAGCGGTCTTCATCGGAATCTCCTCAGACCAGTCGGGGCTGGGCATTACCCCGAAATTGTGGACGGCTTGAACAGTCGCGTGGGCGAGAAAGCGGGACCTTCAATCGTCAACCCGCTGAACCTGGGCAGATCTTCGCTCATGCATCGTTTTTTGGACCCGGCACTTTCACCACTCCCATTTTAGGGTACCGCTCGTGGTCTGTCGCGTGGAGACTTCATGGCCAGATCGCTCACAAACATCATTTATTCATGGTAGGGTGAAAGACACCGGCTCAAGATCGGATGAGACTATCAGCAGGGCCACACCGAAGAGAAAGGAACACGATGATTCGAATGCACTCGGCAGCGGTCGTGATCGGTCTTGGGGCGATCGTGATGGGCGGATGCGCAGAACCAAAGACGACTTCGAACGACGTGAAGAGAAATACGATCACGATAAACGACTTGCGCGAGGCCGCGTCCGAGACCGGCCAGTCTCTCGCGTCCGATCTGACCGAGCTCGTTCGGTATGACTTCGGCGGAGAGCGCGTCGCGATGTTCCTTGGCGACATCGACAACCGCACGCAGTCGGTATCGACGAACGACTTCGACGTGGTTCAGCGCACGATGCGATCCGAGCTGTACAGCAACCGTTTCTTCCGTGACAACATACAGCTCCGTGAGACCGGGCCGCGTACGCAGAGCCTAAGCAACCGCGAGCGGCAGGCGAGCGGGGATCCGTTCGCGGAAGAAGATGGGTTCGAGGGACTCAAGGTCGACGCCGATTACGTGTTCTTCTTGAACGGCGATGCCCGCAAGCTCGACCGTCGCGACGCGACAGGCTTCTTCCTTGAGATGACCCTCACGCGCGAGTCCAACGGCGAGATCGTGTGGACGAACAGCTACTTCGTCCAGTACGGCGAGGGCTAACGGATCGAGCACGGCGCGTCCGCTTCGGAGGATCGGGAATGGCCCTCTTCATTCGAGCATCGGTTGTCGCTCTCGCGCTGGTTACCACGGTGGGCTGTGAGGGCGTCCAGCTCGATCAATCGAGCCGGCTCAGCATCGGCGACATGCGGCTCATTGTTGATCAAACCGTACAGGAACTCTCCGCGAGCGATTGGATAGGCGAGCGCAACCCGCAAAGCCCGCCGGCGGTCGTCACGTTTACCGAAATGACGAACGCGACCGACGACGTGATCACGCGATCGGAGCTCTGGTACCTCGCCCAGGGCGTTGCCAACGAGGTGTTCAGGGATCGCCTTCTCCGCGAGGAGAAGAACGTCACGCTCGTCATCCCCGCGGCCCGTCTCGAGGACGCACGACGCCGCGGAACGATCAGCGAACGGGCCGGCTCTGATCGTCGTCCGACGCACACCATGACGTGTCGAATCGACAACATCGCTCGTTCAGACGAGAATGAGCGTTCTGACCTTTACGTTGCGGAGTACCGGCTCGTGAGCCTCGATACAGCGACGCTCGAGTGGATCGCTACCGTCGAGTTTGAACGAAAGGCACTGGGACGATCATTCAACTGATCGGGGGGATGGGATGATCCGATTGCTACCAGCGTTTCCGTTCGCACTCGTCGCTTTCGCGATGGTGCTGGGTGGGTGCTCAACGTGGGAAGCCGATCTTGAACTCGTGTCCGACGTAGACGCCGGGCAGTACGGCCGTGCCCGAGACAAGATGGCGGTCAAGCTCGCCTCGAGCGTCTCAAAGGCGAACGCATCGGATGGCGCAGGAGGATCTCGCGTCGATCGCGACTTCGTCCTTGATCAGGTCCGTTATGCGATGATCGATCTTGCCGACGGGCAATACACGGCCGCGGAAACCCCGTTTCTCGCGGCGTACGACGTCCTTCGGACCCAAGGGGTGAACGACGACAACACGGTCAACACCTTCTTGGGCACCGAAGAAGGCCGGCGGTACTGGAAGGGCGATCCGTTCGAACAGGCGGCCGCGTACGGCTACTTCGCCGCCCAACTCGCGTCGGTTGGTGACTGGGACAACGCCGCGGCTGCGGGCCAGAACGCACTTTTCCTTCTGCAAGACTTTTCCCGAGTCATCGAGGGAGAACGCCCCGACGAGGACCTCACCGATAGCGAGCGCGTTTATGCGGCGGCGGAAGACGCTCAATCCCAGGCTTACGAAGATGCCATCGGCGCAGGCAAGACCGAAGACACCGCCACACGCCTCGGTCGAGAAGCCTTCGACAACGCTCTCGACAACGGCTACCAACCGATCGAAACGAATTTCGCGCCGGGGTATTTCATGAGGGGCCTCGGGCGATGGGCAACCGCGGTCCGCCTGGGCGAATCAACCTTCGAGCGTGAGGCGCGTGACAACTTCCGGAAGGCGGTTCAGTACGCGCCATCGCTCGAGCCGGTTGTGGACGCGATCACCTCCGGTCGTGCCAATACCGTCCTCTGGGTCGATTACGGAAAGGGACCGGAGAAATACCGCACCGGGTATCGCGAGACCATCTCCGAGTTTCGGGTCTCACTCACCGGGACACCGTCGACGAACGAGCCGCTCTTGGCGAGCGTGAACGGATCGACCGCAGACGACGTCGGCGTGGCCGCCGACTTTAACGCCTACGCCCTCGACCATCGCTGGCGAAGCAACCAAGAACTCAGGCAGGTCAAGGCCGTGATCGGTGACGTCTTGATCTACGGGGGTATCGCGTATGCCGCAACCGCCGACACCTGGGAAGAAGCACTGAGCGGGCTCTTGGTCGCTGGGATCGGGGCGATCGCGGCCGAGTCTGCAAAGGCAGATATCAGGCACAACGAACTACTCCCACAACGCAGCTATTTCACCGCTGTTCAGATCGACGACCCAGATTCAACCATCGAGCTCGTCATCTCGGGCCGACCGGGCTCGCGCATCGTGCTCCCGGCCATAGACCCGCCCGACGGCCGCGAGGCGATCCAATTCCGGTACGTCCGACTCAACCGGCTCGCCTCCGCGCCGCTTTGGGCAACGTCCGGTCGGGTCGTCTGGGCCAACGACTACACCGGATCAGTAAGCGGGGGCGACCTGCCCTACCTGCTCGGTGGGCGGTGCGTCCGCACGCCGACGCAAGACGTGCTCGATGAGTATCAGGCCGCGGGGAACTTGCGCGACTTCACACTCGTTGACCTTCAGAACCTCTACCGCGAAGAGGGACTCACGTGGGATCTCGGCGACCAAGGCGGAGTTTCCCGAACGCACGTGCTCGAGGGCGGAACGTCGCTGGTCGCGCCCCCTCCCGGGTCGGCCGGCTTTGTTCGGCTCTTCTGCGGGTCACACCCCTCGTACATGCCAAAGAGCGTGGCCCTGCAATCCCTACGCTCAAACTCGGAAGGACCGGTGGCGTCGGCGAACTAACCGATGCCTCATGACGAAAGACCAAGGAGACCGGCAATGGCGTTCAAGCAATCGTTGGCGGGGGCACTCGGGCTTGCGGTGCTCGGAGCGAGTCTCACCCTCCCTCTCGCGGGCTGTGGCACCCCGCCACCAGCTGTCGGCGACGATCACGTCAGCGAGTATCCAAACGTCGAGGCCGCCGGCGGGCTCAACAAGTTCATGCGGGTCAACAACGTGGCCGTGAACCAGCAGAACAGCATCCTCTTCGCTGCTGTCGACGTCCGCTGGATCGGGAAGAACCCCGTCTACTACGAATACCGCTTCATCTTCTTCGACAGCAGAGGCCGCCCGATCAATCCTGACGGCCCCTGGTCCAGAGGCGACTCCGAGCCCGGCTCGGTCGACTACCTCACCGCCAACGCGACGCAGCCGGACGCGACCGACTGGCGCCTTCAGATCCGCCCACGGAGTTGATCGGCGACCGAACGGCTAGCGCGTCTTCACTGACGATGTAGCGCCGCGAATTCAGTTATCTCGACCGGAAGCCCGCCGGAGTGACGCCGTCGCGGGTTCCGCAAGCGAGTGTGCGGCCAGAGGCCGCTACGGAGCGATCAAACCTGCGCTAGGCCGTGGGGATACCCAGGCCCTCGCACATCATGGTGTGAATGTCGACGTTGTCGATGAACCGCCCCAGCCGCTCGGCCCCCGGACCACGAGCGAGAACGTCGACGTAGTCGGCGTTGTGGTTCACCGAGGTAAACGCAACCGCGTGTCCGTTCGCGAACACGCTGCCCAAGAGCGCTGTGGGGCTCGTCGCTTCATCGAAACCATCGCCCCGCTCGCGCTCGCGGATCGTCGAAACCAGCCAGTCGACGCGCTCCATGCCCGGATCGAATCCGGCGGCATACTCCATGACCTCGCGCACACGACCGGGGTTGTCGAGCGCGGCTCGGAGCCCGCCAAGCTCCTCATCAATCCACTCGAAGCTCCGCCTCGCGCTCGCGATCCGATCGATGCCGGTGGCCCCCGGTTCCATGTACTTGGTGAGTTGAGGGCCGCCGGTGCCGTGGTCGGTGGTGACGATGAGCAGCGTGTCGTCACGGCTGTCGGTGAACTCCGCCGCGGCGCGGACCACCTCGTTGAACTCGAGCATGTCGTGCACCAAGCCGGCCGCGTCGTTGGCGTGACCGGCGTGGTCCACGCGGCCCGCCTCAACCTGCATGATGAACCCCCTGCCCGACGCCGATAAGCGATCGAGCGCCGCACGCGTCATCATGCTGAGTGATGGCTCGGCGTCCAGCCGATCGAGCGAGTAGCGCAGGTGGCTGTCGTTGAAGAGCCCGAGCAGGCGGCCCGAAGATGCGGACGCGAGTTCGTTCGCGTTGCGTACAAGCGTCAGGTCCGGGTGCTTGGCGAGCAACCCGTCGGGAAAGTGCTTCGCGCCGCCCCCCAGCAGAACATCGACGCGCCGGTCGAGAAGCTGCTCCGCGATCGCGTCTTCGAGGTTGCGCGAGGGCACGTTGCACGCCATCGCCGCCGGCGTCGCGTGCGTGAGGCGGGTCGTCGTCACCAAACCAGTCGCCAAGCCAGCGTTCCGCGCCCGGACCAAGATCGGCGTCGGCTCCCGATCGTCGACGAAGTTGATCGAACGGTTGTCGACGTGCTCGCCGATCCCGAAGGCCGAACCGGCGGCCGCCGAATCGGTCACGATGCTGTCCCTCGCGAACGTCATGCACTGACCAACCGTCGTCCGCTCGTCGGCCCGCAAGCTGACGAACGGGCTCGCCCTCCCGTCACGCCGGCGCGACACCAAATCGGCCAGCATGACCGAAGCGTGGTCCATGCCATCGGCCACAACAAAGACCACGTTCTTCACCCGCTCGTTCGTCGGGCTCAGCGCGGCCGCCCCGACACGGCTGCCGACCTGCTCGCCCCGCGCGCATCCGGCGAGGCCGGCGGAGGCGAGACCGCCAGCGGCGGCAAAGAGAAAGTCACGGCGAGACGCGGCGGTCGGCGGGGTCATCGTCTGTCCTTGTCGAGGAGTCGAATTCAGAGGATCAGTAAAAGTAGGCGAGGCGCCCACCCATCCCCCATTGCCAAACCGTTAAGGATCGCCCGCCACACTCGACGGAAAGCCGGATTCAGAGGGTCTTGAGATACTCGATGACGGCACGCCGTTCGTCGTCGGTCAGATCATCGCCGTACGTGTGGCCCTGGTTGCCATACCCGGGAAGCGTCGTGTCGTAGGTCTGCGCATCGATCGGTCCGGTTTCGACCGTGTGGGCCCATCCGGGGGCGGCGAGGTCGTAGTCGGCGGGCGAGAACGAGCGTCTCCAATACGTCGGCCTAGCCTCCGAGTCGAGCACGCCTTCGAGCGTGGGGACCGAGGCGTTATGAAAGTACGGCGCCGTCGCCCACACCCCGTCGAGCGGGGGCGCGACGTAGCCCAGCCCGGGCTCCGCCCACGCCTTCGGCTCGGTCTTCGCGTACCAGCTCTCGGTGAACCACTCGTGCAGTCCGCTCGACTTGAGATCGAGGGCGTACTCGGGGTCGGTGCCGATCTTCTCAAGCGGGATCAGCTTGTTCGGATAGGTCCAGTCGTCGCCGCCGGTGGTGTCGTACGTCCCGTGGCACTTGGCGCAGTTCATCTCGAAGACGGTCGCCCCCCGGACCGCCATCGCCTGGTCGATCTCGCCCGGGTACAGCGGCGCTTCGACCGTCATGATGTACGCGAGCAAGTCATGCATCGACTCGTTGATGCGAGCCGCGTCGGTCTTGTCACCGATGCCGACGACGTTGATCTGCTGGATCAGCTTCGCGAAGTCGCCCCGACCGAGACCGGTGTAGTACAGCGCGTTCTTCTTCTTGACGTTCCACCAGGGCGGCACGTCGCTCGCAATGAAGATCTCACCGTAGTCGTAGCCGCGCTGCTCGGTCCACGAGAGATCCTCAGGATCGCGGTACGCCGCGGCCACCTCTTCAAGCCGGAACGCAGGGTTCACACCCCGGAACGGCGCCGCCGTCTTGCCTTGCAGCGCGTTGACACCCCGCAGAAACTGCTCCGCGGCGACGCGCTCGGGATGCTCAGGCGGGTACATCAGCCGCACCATGCCCTGCACCGGACCGAGCCCGGTGCTGTCCGTCCAATCGCTCAGCGAGTTCCCCAGCCCGATGACGAGTTCATCGCCCAGCACCTGCGCGTGGCACCCAAGGCAGTTCATCCCCGCAACCACCTCAGCGCCGCTGGGCATCGTGAACGCGTTGAGCAAGTGAGGCAGATCGGCCCCGGACCCCAGACGTTCCAACCGATGCTCGGGCTCGGGCTCGCCCCTCGAAAGCGACGCGTAGAGCCGGAGAGGAATGCCCGAGCCGATGTAGTCGCCGTGCAGCAGATAGCGATACCCCTCGTCGGGATCGCCCAGCTCCTGCGGATTCTCGGGCAACCGGATCGACTTCGCCCGGGGCTCGGCCTCCGCCACCGCCAGCGTGACCGTCGCCGCCCCCACAACACACGACGCCGCCCACGCCGCGGCGGCGATTCGTCTCGTGGTGTGTTGGCCGGATGGGTGCATGCGGTGGGTTCGCCTCGCGAGGCGGTCCGGAGGCGGGCAATCAGGGCGGCCGGATTCGAACCGACGACTTCCTGCTCCCAAAGCAGGCGCTCTACCAAGCTGAGCTACGCCCTGGTGGCGGTTCGGCCATCCCGAACACGAGAGTCTAGGGCCGGTGCTAGGGCGGACGACGGACGCCCGGCGGACCCGCCCCACGTCGCCGCTCCGTCTGCACACCCGCGCAAAAAGACGCCCCGGCTCTTGGGTCTCGGGTCCGTCAGAGCCGGGGCGCGGTGAGGCGGGTTGTCGACCGGGCTCGGGCCCGGCCAGGCGAATCAGAGCGGGAGTTCGCGGTAGAGCAGGATCCTCGGCTGATCCGAAGCGCTGACCACGTTCGAGCGGTCGAGGATCAGCAAGAACCGCTTCTGGTACGACGGGAGCATCGGCTCAATCTCGCTCAGGCCCTCCACGTCGTCGCGGGTGTACCCCCGGATCACAAACCACGCGGCGAAGTAGTCCGAGCGGACGTCCGTCGTGTTCATGAGCCCGGCCAGCACGGCGAGCTGCTCGTCGTAGTCGTTGGGCAGTTCGTCCGGGAGGACGAGTTCACCGGAGTTGTTCTCGTACAGGTACGGATCAGCCGTGAAGACAAGATCGTTGACCAGGCCCGTCGCCGGTTCCCGCGTGCCCAGGTTCCGCCCGTCGGGACGATCCGGACCCGCCGGAGGCGCGTCCGACTTGTCGTAGTCACGCGCCCACGAGAAGATGTCGTGCGGGCCGAAGAGTTCGGGCGCGTCATCGGTGTATGTAAAGCCGCTCCGTTTCACGTTCGTTGCGTCGGCGACGATGTCGCCTTCCCATCGCGAATCGGCGAAGGCTCCACCCGCCTGCACGTCGACGTCGGTGAAGTCCAACGCCGCGTTCGGGATGTACCCGCCGCTAGGTAGGTAGACACCCGCGCGCCGGAGCGGATCTGACGATGCCATCGCGATGCTCAGCAGATCGGCGGTGCTGTCGAACCCGGGCGTCTCGCGGATGCCTTCGATCCCGTTGAGCATGTAGCGCCCGCGATCAGCACTGATCTCGGGCGACCAGATGCCAGCGGTGGCGGCGAACAAGCCAGCGTTCGCGTTCCGAGCGAGCAACCCGAACCGGTTGACTTCGTTCTGCCCATTAAACAGCATCGGCGCGAAGGTCATCCCGTCGATGCGGTCGTCACGGTCGTACGACTCGCGAGAATCAAATCGGAAGTCGGCGATCCCTCGATCGCGACCGGCCACGATCGCGGCCGCGATATCGGGACGCTCGCGCCACAAGTCGGGCGCGGTTGTGAACGGTGCGGTGACGTCGTACGAAGACGCGTTCGTTCCGTTGTTCTCGATGCTCCTCGGGTCCGGAAGCCCCATGCTGTCGCGGCCGTTGGTACCATTGCTCAACAGCTTGGCACTCGAGGCCGGGACCGGGCGAGAGCCCCACCACTCGTCCTTCTCACCGTCAACCAGATCGACCTCGATCGTCGGCGAAAGCCCGGGGAGCATCCGCATGTTGGTCACGGCGGCGGTACTGATGTTCATCGTGCCGTGCACGGCGCGGGTCAGTTCGTTATCGCGAACCTCGTCGTCCTCAGCGATCCGAGGCGTGATGGTCCGGAGCGAGGACAGAACCCGCGAAGCCGCAGTCTGGCCCGGGTGCATGCGGTAGTCGCCAAACTCCGGCTGGTACAGCGGAAGATCGCGCACCTCTAACAAGTCACTCGCGTTCACGAACGGTACGTAGTCGGTCAACCGGAGTTGGCCCCGATCGAACATGCGGACCGGCTCGGTGGTGCCCACGGTGCCGGTTTCGCGCTGGATCGCGTCGGCGAGGGGGGTGTAGCCCAAGCCCAAAGCAGGATACGCGTTCGCCTTTGGAGTGCCGTTGGCTTCGCGGTTGTCGTCGTAGAACATCGGGTCTTCGAAGCCAAGCGCGATCGAGAGCGCTTCGCCCAGAGTGAGCCACTCGCCCACTGCGACATCGATTCCGTCCTTCGCGTCGGTCGAGTTGATGTCGTACCCCGCGAAGTGGGCCGGACCGATGGCCATCGGACGAAGAATGTCGGTCACGCGGAGCGTGCTGATCGTCTCGATCGGACTGGTCCCAGGAATCTCGCGTTCGAACCCGTCCGCCTTGGTAAAGAGCTCAGGTTGGATTTCAAACAGCTCGAATTCCGCCATAGTCGGATCGACCGACGTTTCCGGCGAAACAGTGCCCGAAGCTGCGGCCGGGGTGTACTGAATGGCAAGGTTGGGGTCCAGAGCCGTCAAACTATCATTCAGATGGGGGTCGACGTTCGGCCCCTTGTCAAACGGATCACGTTCGAGCGTTGCGACAAAGGCACGATCTTCTGGAGTGTCTGCAGCGTTGCTGTTAGCCGTGGGCGTTGGGTCGGCGGCACCGATCGACGCAAAGAAGCCGATCGAGTCGAGGAAGGACTCGAACGAGTACGCGACGTACGCGTCTTCGACGCGATCCCCATCGAAGATGATATTTGTGGCGAAGTCATTGGCCGTTTCACCGTTGCAGAAGTCGCGGATGTACTGAAGATCCCCGCTGACCTGGTCGGACACCAGGACTTCGGAGATCAGGTTCTCGAGTGTGGCCGCGTTGCCGGTGATCGACTCCAGCATGTACGCCGGCACCGCACCGCGAGGCTTCCCGGACGCAGCGATAGCGCCCGAGGTATCAACGACATGGTCAGGCCGACGCACGCTCGCCCACTGGGTGATCGTGAAACTCGAATGGAAGTCCGAAGAAAGCGTATTGAGCGTGCCTCCGCCGAAGCCCCCGACTCCGCCGGGACGCTCCGCGAGTTGACTACTCGGAGTGCCGGTCGCGGTGTCGATTCTCTCGTCACCGCTCAGTGACACGTCCCATGTATCGGTCCCCGGATCGCGCAAGCGGTCGACCAGTATGTCGTTCTCGATCCAATGCTCGCGGAGGTCGTTCCCACCGTCGTAGTCTTCCCGGATCATCGTCTCGGCTTCGCCCGACGAATCACGGCTCGACGTCGCACCGGCTGATGACCTGTTGGCATACGTCTTCCAGAGGCGCACCTCATCATTCGTCGCCGTACGGTCCGGGCCGACGGTGGCAACCGTCGGTGCATCGAACAAGTTGAGCGGACCGGAGATGCCATCGAAGAGACGGACACCGATGCGCGGATCGACCGCCTGTGTCAGGATCGGTTCTTGCGGCCCGCTCCCGTCGTAGCTCGGCCCCCTGAACTGATCATCGAAGAACGCCTTTGACTCACGCGGGTTTGAGACCGGAGGTGCCTCACCGAACGCCGCCGTGATCGATGCCCAGTTCGCCTCAAGATCCTCGTACGTTGCGTAATTGAACGCATAGAACACGCGTGTCTCGCCAGGCCCAAGCGTCAGGTCGTTTTGTGTCCATTGGTACCTTCCGCCGCCGACCGTTGAGTACTCGTATTCTGCCAGCGGGTAGTACCAACCGTTGAATTCGATGTAGTAATCCCACTGTTCGAGCTTGCCGGCATCCGCCGCGTCGGCCACGCTGTTCGAACTCCGCAGCTGGATCGACTCATCAAACGGGTTGTGAATCTGAAACGCCATCGCCTGCAAGGCAACGTCGCTCCCCGCCGGATCAGCGGACAGGATCGCCGGGATGGTGCCCATCGAAGGCGGCGCGTCCGACTCTGAATACACGATGATCGAAGACACCTCGGTGATGATCGGGTGGGCCTCGATACCGAAGACCGTGACTGCACGACGTTCTTCTAAATCGGGGGCCGTAAGCGATCGATGCAAACGCGTCGACGCGCGTGACGGCTCGTTCTTGTTCGTCACGTCCGTCCGCACCGTGTCGGCGTCGAGATCAAAGATGTACCCGTCGTCGGCCCAACCCCACTGAAAGGCGTAGTCGCGGTCCTCGTACGTCAAGGCACCCACGTTGTACAAGCCGGGGTACGCCCAACGCGAACCGGTCTCGTCACCGGAGTTACCGTCAATGATGAGCGTCGCCGCCGTTGGGCGTTCCGGACCAACATCCTCCTCGTCGATAATGTCAATGAAGTTCACCGCCATATGAGCCGCGGCGTGCATCGACGGCTCCGGGCCGCGGTTGCCGTACGAAAGCGTCCGGAGCGGCGCGGCCCCCACGTTGTCCTCCCACGCGAGCCCGTTCAGAAGCCCGGTATCGGGCGCAAGCGCGTCGGCGTACACGCGGAAGAGCGTGTCCGCGGCGCGCCTCCGCTCGCCGGTCGTCGTACTGCCGCTCGTGTCGACGAACGCGTCGACCAGCTTCCTCAGGTCGATCCGCGCGTCGTGCTGGAGGGCCTGGAACGTATCGGGATAGTCCCCGTCGTCCGGCGCCACACCGATGGCGAGCAGGTCCGGAGCCCCCGACGCGGAGCCTTCCCAGGGCTGCAGCAAGTTAAAGTCGTCGTCAAGCGCGTTGTAGTCGTACAGGATCGAGCCCCGGATCGGACTGGCGCCGCTGATCGTCGTAAGGCGGCTGCGGACGTCGGTCGCGAACAGCGCCGACGACTCGAGGTCGATCACGATATCGGGGCCGAGCGTGTCCGGTTCGTTGACCGAGTATTCGTTGTGGAAGTCAGTGACGTTGTCGTGAGCGCGGCGTTCCAGCCCATCGGGCCGGTTGGCGCGGAGCGGGCCGAACCTCGCAAACGTTTCGGGGTCATTGGCAAACAGACCATTGCCGAAACGGGCCGACGTCACGCGCTCAAGACGCGAGTACGTATCGTCGTCGTTGACCCCACGGAACGTGCTCAGCTCGGCGAGGTCGCCGACACCGAAGAGGTTCGAACCAAAGAGGCTCCCAGCGTTGGCCTGCAAGCTCGGGTCCGAAGCGTCGAGCGAACCGACCGCGTTGTAGTACTGGCCCCTCGCCAAGACGCCCCTCTGGACGTGCGTCAGCGACGAAACCGAGTTGAAGTACCGGTTGAACAGCCCGACGTCACCGCTGGCCGCGATCGAGTTCCCGTAGTCGAAGGGCGAGGTCTGCTTGAGGAAGTTGAGCGGATCGTTCGCAGCGAACGCCGTCCCGAACCACGCGCCGTTGCCTTCCAGCCCGATGTCGGGGTCCTGCTCGACCTCGCGGCGGATCGCGTCGTACGCAAAGGCGCCGGAAAGCTTGGCCACCTGGGTTACCGCGGCCGGGGTGAACGACCCGAGGGCGCCGTCGAGCGGCGCGTTGTACCCGAAGTAGTTCGAGGCGACGAGGTCGACGCCCTCCGCCTGGCCGTAGCCCAACGGCTGCTCAAAGTACCGAGGGCTCAGGCCATCGATCACCGGGTTGACTGATGTTCCACCCGAAAGCGTCCAGGCACGCCAGGCGACATTTGGGCTGATGACGTCGGGGCCCGGGCTTCGGTTCGTATCGAGCGACGCATTGCGGTACGCACGAGCCGGATCGGTCATCGTGAGCAACCGGCGAAGGTCGATGTCCGAAGGCGTCATGCCCGAAGGGGCCCAACTGCTCGGGGGCGTCAGGCTGTCGGTCGCGACGTTGACGTTCACGAGCGAAGAAAGGTCGATGATCCGCGCGGCCGCAAAGTAGCGGTTGTTCGAAACAGGCAGCCCGAACACGACGTTGTTCGGATCACTCGCGTCGGCAAGCTCGAACCAACGAGAGTCGGCCATCCCATCGCCGTCGGCGTCGGCGTACTGATAGTCGGGGTACTCGAAGTCGCCCCAGGTCGCCCGTTCGGAGTCGTTGTTGCCAACGTCTCTCGCACCGATCTTGCCGATCGCAAACTCTTCCGGCTGGTTTAGCGGGAAGAACATGTGCCTCTGATTCATGGTCCATATGGCCGGGATGTTGAGGAAGACGTCGGCAACTTCACCTTCGCTTGCCGCCATGTCTCCGAGACCGTTCGGGAGCTGGGTTGTCGCCCGCAGATCGCCGAAGCGCTTCATCTGCGTCATCTCGAGGAGCGTGAGCCTTGATGTCATCTTTCCTTCGCCGATGCCCGGCTCGGCCTCGAAGTTCCCACGCAGGTTGAATAGATTGACAAACCGCCCGTCGGGCGCGATGTTTGAAATCTGCGCCCAGTCGTGGTTGTCGAGGTAACGGAGCGCCGGGTGCGAGTGCCGATCCCCCGAGGTCGAGTTCGGGATCGAACGCCCACGACCATCGCTGTCGCGGTTCTGCGAGCTGTCCGAAGAATTCAACGGCAACTGTCGCCACACGATGGCCGTGGGCTCGGTCGCCGCGAGCCAAGGGTCTGAGGCGACTCGGAGGTCGTGGCGAGGATCCGGATCGATGTTCGTTGGATACGGGAGTGAGTGGTTGCCGGCCGCGTTGAATCCGAAGACGCGACGGGCCTCGTCCGCGTTGTTCCCCGAATCCGTGAACCAGTCGGGACGCCACGTCCTCAAGGTAAAGCCCCCCGGCACGTTACTCGGCGCCGGGAACTGGCTCCGCATCGAGAAGTCGGTGTAGGGATAGTCCGTCGCCTCGCGAACGAACCGCTGGGTATCGGGCACCAGCGTCCCCGAAGCGGCGGACACGTAAGGCACCGGGAAGACCGCGAACCGGTCCTCACGGATCACGTCGATGATCCGCTCGGCGAACGCGCGGTCGACGTCTTCCACCTCGCGGGTGATCGTCGCCGCGATGGCCGTGCGTTGGTCGCCCTGGCCGATCGTGACGTAGAGGGCCGCGAACACCGCGACAAGCGAGAGCGCCCCGATCACGACGATGATCGCCGTGCCGCGTCGCGTCTCGAGAACGATGTCGTTCGGCTGGGCCCGGTCTGCTTCGGGTCGATCGGATTCGGTCATCGCTCGCATTGCACACCTCGCTTCGCGATCCCCATTCGGTCTTCCGTTCGGTCGTTCGCTCACAGCTGACCCTCCCCGGGCTTCTGCACCCGGAACACCACCTGGTAGGTCTGTTCCACCGACGGGTCCGACGCCTCGCTCACCCGAAGGGTGATGCGGATCAGCGTCGGCCAGGGCCAGTCGAGGGCCTCGTCAACGACGCCGTCCGAGTCTGTGTCTGCTTGATCCAGGTAGCCCCAGGCGTACTCCACCCGAGCCAGCCGATCAGGATCGGGTACCGCCGTTGAGGTGGGGGTATCTCGGTCGCGAACGCGGCACAGAGCTTCGAACCTGGGATCCATCGTCTGGCTGCCCATCGGGCCCGTCCTGAGTTCCTGAGGGATGCTGAACTCGTTCTGGAACTCGATCATCCGATCGCCGTCGTACTCGGGCACGTCTCCGGACGGATTGGAGTAGAACAGATCAGCGATGAGGGGCTCGGTCCCCCGGTCGTACACGCCATCGACCGCGCCATCCGGAAGATCTTGCCACCGCCGAAGACCATGCCAAATCAACTGACCCGAGGTCGACGAGCGTGATTCGGGCCGACGATCGATGACCCCGTAGCTCCACTCCACGATGAACTCGCTACACCGAGGTAGGAAGACGTTGCTCACGAGCATTTCCTGATCGGCCTGCTCAATCGCCGCCATCATCTCTTGAACGCGCGTCCCGTTCGGGTGCTGCCCGTCGATGAAACGTTGGTCGAACTGAAGGGTTGACGAGACCACCTCGCGGATCGGTGGGTACAGATTCGGAGGGGTCCGCTCTGCCCTCATGCGGAAACCGAAGCCCTGATCCGATGAGCTCGTCGCCTGAGGATCAAACGCAATCGATGGCAGAGCCGCGAGCATCCACTCCTGCTGGACCTGATCTTCGCGCGTCGTAGCCGCAGGGGTCACGCGGGTCGGGTTGGTCGCAGGATCATCCGAGCGGCGGAACTGGAACGAGTTGATTCCCACGCTGGGTTCGTCGTAGTACTCAAGCGACCCGATCTGCATGAGCTCGAATGGGGTAAACGGGGAAGGGCCCGGCGAACTCGCGGCGCCTGTGGTAACGATCGACCGAATCTCTTCGAGATCCGTCGTCGCGATATCGACCAGACCCGACAGGAACGAAGGCGATCCGAAGGACTCGACAAGGTTCCCGTATCGGTACTTGTTAAACGAATCGTTTAAATGAACGACGCTGATCGACTCCGCTCTCACGCCCCAAGGCTGTGGCGATCCGGTGACGTTGACGGTCAAGCTCTCGACCTCCCGAACGTTCAGCCCGGAGATCGGCTGGAAGATGCTCTGAGCCGCCGGCTGCAACGAGATCTGTCGAGAGTTGTCGTACACGCGAGCCTGCGCGAGAGGAACCTCCGCAGGATTCGTCGTTCCAACCGGGTCCATCCCGAAGATATCGTCGGGGAACTCTTGGACATCCGCCGCCGGCGGTCTCAACAGAGTCACGTGACGGACGAGCATCCAGTCGCTCGCGAACTCGTTCGGGTTGACGAAGCCGGCGGTCGATGCTTGCCCGAGCCTCGCTGTCTCGGTGGCCGAAATCGCGATATCGTTCAGGTCATCGAGCCTCGGCCGTTCGTACCGCCAGTCCTCATCGTCGGCGTTGCGATCAGCCCATGCCACAACCGTGCCGTCGGCATCGACGTCTTGAGGCATCCGCTGGCCGTGCCCGTAGTAGATCCGGGCTTCGTTGCTCTCCGCGACGAGCGCCGGATGGAGCGGCGTGCGCCGCGTCCGAAAGCGGTTCGAGTCGCTGAAGAACATGATCTCGTCGATCCGACGCAGACGCGGATCGGGATCCCCATCGAAGAGCGGGACCGCATCGAACGAACCTTGCACCGAGCTCGTTTCAAAGGTGTCGTCCCAGTTCCGCTGGGCGTACTCGTTGCGGATCACCAAGAACCCGGTGCCCTCGCGCAACCCTTCGAAGTCGCGCCCCATCACCGTCTCGATGCGGAACGCGAGGCGGTTCAGCGTGCTCAGACGAGAGCCGGCGCTGACCGTTTCCCCTACGGCGTTGAACACCGTCGCGATCGCGACCGTCACGACCGCCAGAATGCCCACGGCGACAATCACCTCGAGCAGCGTGAACGCACGACGCACGGAACGACCGGTTGCTCGCTGTTTCATCACGAACCCTCCGCGATGGTGAGGATGGTGGGCGCGACCGCCGGAATCTGGGGAGTGAAGACGACGCTCCGAGCCATGTTGGCACGCTCGTTAAACGGAACGATCGAGGGCGTCGCCGAAGCACCGGGAACGGTCACCTGGGTCGACAGGTACCCCGGCTCGACTTGCACCGTTGCCTCATCGTCCGATACCTCGATGATGTCAACGACCCGCCGAACGACGCCCAGGTTGTCGACGAGGAACTGACCAACAGACGCGGCCCGGCGGATGAACTCTTCAGCTCGCCCAGAGTTCACGTCGTCACCGGCGGTCAGCACGATCTGATCGAACGACTGATCCTCAACCGGAGCCCCGGAGGGAACGCCCTCAAGTTCGACTTCAAGCCGGACCGGAAGCGAGTACACAAACGAGTTGCTGTTCAGCGGCGCCCCGGCTCCAGTCGAACGCCCGTTGCGGGCATCGATACCGATCGGTAGGCGAACGTCGGAGTCATCGAAGTCGCCCGCGGCACCGGTCAGCACGTCGGAAAGCGTGAACCCGCTGGGCGGGCGGATGCCGGTGTCGATGCGCCGGATGAAAACCGCGAGCTGAAGTTCGTTGTTGATGGTGCGACGCGCAACCGCGTCCCACACGAACTGAGGTTCAGCACCCGAGAACGGCGCCGGGAAGAGCCTCGATGCGATCGGGATGCTCACGACCTGTACGTCGGCGAACGAACTCGCGGCATTCTGCGCGCCGTCCGCCGTGCTCGTGCTCCACGCGGTCCCATCGAACACAATCGTCGGACCGAGATTGACGTAAAGATCGCCTTGCTCTTCCAATTGCTCGAGGGCGTTGAGTGAAATGCTGTCCCACTCCCAGGCCGTCTCCCAATCGAAGGTTGCATCGTCGACCCATGCGTCAACGCTGTCTTCTTCCTGAGAGGAGTCGTCGGGGTTCGTCGGGAACGTCGTGACAAATCGGTTGAATCCAGGGTCGTTCAAAATCGCCGACCACGCCGCCCTGAATTGGCTCGAACCCAAGAACGAGTTCACCGCGACGCGGACCGGGCCGGCGGAAACGGTGTCGAACGACTGCCTCTGCTGGCTGATCACGACCGGGAACACCGCCGCGAGGCCGAGGAGCCCGAGGCCCAAGACGAGAACCGCGAGCAGGACCTCGACCAGCGAGAAGCCCGCGCGAAGACTCCGTGTTGCCATCACTCGAACGCCTTTCACGATTCGTCTCCGCCGCGAACGGCGATGAGGTCGCCCGACAGCGAGTCAATAATGAAGACCGCTTCCGGCCCGTCGTCGAGTTCGCCGTTGGAGATGCCGTCACCGATGAGGTCCGGGGGCTGCCAAGTCGAACGCAGCCTCGCGTCCGAGTCGCCCTCCATCCACTGGTTGATGCTCACGCGCAGCGCGTCGATGTCGCCCGCCCAGTCGGCCAAGATGCCATCGGGGTACCTGACACCGTCGATGGCGTTCTCAAGCTCCACATCCATGCGGATCTCGAGCTGTTCGGTGGGAGCCGCGAACTGATCGAGGTCGAGCTGCTTACCGGGCGGCGCGTAGAGCGTGCCCGTCAGCGGGTTCACGTCGCGCGATTCGAGCGCCTCGGCCAGCCGAGCCTCGCGGTAGAGCGCCAGCCTTGTGACCGGGCCGGCGAGCACCGTCTCGTTCGAGTACACACCGATGAGCCGGTCGCGACGCGCCGCGAGCTCGACCGGATCGACGCTCGGGTTGCCCTGGAACTGCTCGAGCGAGGCGGTCATCACCTGGCTCGCCCAGTCTCCGAGGTCTTCGGCCAAGTCGATCCGAAGAGCGCGGTCGCTCACCGACTCCGAGTTCCGCGTGCTCGGACGGGGAGAAATCGTGACCGCCGGCGCCGTGTCGATGCGGAGCAACCCGGTGCCGCCCTCGAACCGAACCATGAACGTCTGGCGAGGCGTCGACAGCCCGCCGAAGCCCGACGCGTTCACCGCGCCGCCGGGCGAGTAGGGGTTGTAGTAGATGTCCTCCGGAGCGACCCAGTTGGCCTCCAGCTTCGCCTGCGCCGCCGGGTCATTCCCGCCGTACAGAGGCGAGTCGTACCACTCAGGATCGGTGTTGAGCAGCGGGTTCACCGGCTGCAAGCGCCCCGCCTGCACGTAGCCTCGGACCGCCCATCCTTCTGGGAGCGTGAACCCCGGGGTATCGGGGACCGGGGCGAACACCTCGCGGGCCGCGCCGAGCGGGGCGAACAACCCGACGAAGCTCGCGTCGTCCGGCGTACCCCCGCCCGAGCCAAACGGATCGCCCGGGACCTCTTCGAACTCCCCGACGAGCAGCATCGGGACGATGCGGACCGTGCCGCCCGGATCGGTCACGAAAACCGCGGCCGAGTCGCGCCCGAACGCGGTCGCGAGGAACCTTGCCTGCGACACCGCTTCTTGCAACGCGTTGCGCGCCAGCGTGCGGCTGGTCGCATCGAGCATGGATCCGAAGGTCGGGACGCCCAACGCGACCGCGATCGCGAGGATCGAGATCACGATAAACAGCTCGACGAGCGTGAACGCCCTCGCCAGTCGCAATCGGACAGCCAACTTCTTCATCCCCCCACCTCCACGATGTTGTCCTCGCGCGCACGCTGACGGAGCTCAAGGATGTTGGCGTCCGACTTCGCGCCAAACGCCTCGATGAGCGTCGTTTGATCTTCGGTACCGAAGAGCCCATCGGCCCCCGCCCCGACGATCGCCCAGCGGGCGCTGCGGAGTTCGGTCCTCCCGTTCGTCGGATCGACCGAGATCGGGTTGCCGGCGTCGAAGTCGAGTTCCGCCTGGTACGCCTCGTCAACATCGAGGAGAACCGACGGGATGTTCTGGTCGATCACCGAGGCGATCTCCGGCTCGCCGCGTCCGGCAAACGGGTTGCCCGATTCCCAGCGGTAGTAGCGGTACGCGTTGCCGTTGCGGTCAACGATCGCGTAGTCGTCACGCGTCACGCTGGTCGGGTTGAGCCCGCCGGCCCGGCCGCTCTCGTCGTCCTCGGTGGCCGAGAAGTATTCGCTCAGCAGTGTGGCCGAATCGCCCTGACCGGCGTTGAAGAACGGCTCGAACGCCCCCCCCGTACCCACGAGCTCGAACGTGCCCGACGCGCGAGGCTTGTTGTACCCGGGGCCGTCCACGCCATCGACGTCCGCCCCCAGCGCACCGATGAGGTAGAACGGAAGCGATGTCTTGCTGTACCGGCTGTCCGCGCCCGGCGCCGTGCCGATCGCAGGGCTGCTGTTCAGCGTGATGAACTGATACCGCGTGCCAAGGTCTGGGTGGTACCCCCGGAGATACACGTCGCCGCGACGGCCCGAGTAGGCCGTGATGGCCGGCGTCGTGCCCGAGCGATCGACCGGGAACTCAACGAAGGGCGTGCCGCTCGCCGTCCGGGGCCCGGGGCCGTTCAGCGCCGCGCCGTCATCGACGAGCGGGGGCAGGAACCCAAACTGCTGCTCGAACTGGCTCACGCCAACCCCGATGCTCCGGACCGTCACCTGGGACGCCTGATCGCGGGCCGTGGTCGCGGCCACCCGGATGCCGGCGACCAGCAGGCCAGTCAGGAGCAAGGTGACGAGCACCGTGACGATCACCTCGACCAGCGTGAAGCCACGCGAGGCGAGCGTCGGGCGGGTCGCGCCCGGTTGAGCAAGGTCGGATTGTCCGCGCACCGATTCCATCGAACAGCCCTCATTCCGATACTGTCGCGTCGGGGAGCAGGGCACGCGCCCTCGCTCCCCTCCGGTGTGGGGTCTTACACGCCGCCGCTGTTGAGGCTGTTGATCATCTCGACAAGCGGGAGGAACATCGCCACAACGATCGTTCCGACCATGCCGCCGAGCACAACGACCATCAGCGGTTCGAGCAGGCTGACGAGCGAGGCGACCGCGACGTCGACCTCTTCGTCGTAGTTGTCCGCGATCTTCAGGAGCATCGCATCCATCTCACCCGTCTCTTCGCCAACGTCGATCATGTTCACCACGATCGCGTCACACGTTTTGCTCTCGCGCAGGGGCTGCGCGAAACTCTCACCTTCGCGGATCGAGTCGTGAACCTTGCCGAGCGCCTTCTCGAACACGAAGTTCCCGCTCGTTTCCTTAGTAATCGTCACCGCTTCGAGAATCGGCACGCCGGCGCCGATGAGGGTGCCCAGCGTCCGCGTGAAACGGGCGATGACCGTCTTGCGGACGAGAGTGCCGAAGATCGGCGTGTAGAGCATGAGCATGTCCGTGACCGCCTTGCCGGGCTTGGTCATCCGCAGCAACGTCCATAGCACAGGCGTGGCCAAGACCGCGCCGATGATCACCACAGCGCCGAACCCGGGGAAAGGCGACCCGGGCGTTGTGCCCGCGACCCAGGCGCTGGTGTCAATCAGCCACACCGTCAGGCCCGGAAGCGCCACCCCGAAGTCGGTGAAGATCTCCTGGAACTTCGGGATGATCAGAATCATGATGCCCGTGAGGATCGCAAGCGCAATCACGATCACCACGATCGGGTACACCATCGCGCCCTTGACTTTCCTCTTAAGACGCTCAGCCTTCTCCATGAACTCGGCGAGCCGCTGCAAGATGATGTCAAGAACACCGCCGATCTCGCCGGCGTGAACCATCTTTACGTAGAGCTTATCAAAGGCTTTCGGGAACTTTCCCATGCCCTCGCTCAAGCTCGAGCCGCCCTCGACCTCCTCGCACACGCCGCCCAGGCAGTTCTTCAGAGGGCCGGGCTTCTGCTGCTGCTCGAGAATCTGAAGCGAACGAAGCAAAGGAAGGCCGGCGTCCTGCAGCGTCGAAAGCTGACGGGTAAACAGCGTGAGGTGCTTGGCACTCACACCGCCGATCGAGATCGACCCGCCCTTCTTTTTCTTCTTCTTGGTCTCCCCGCCCATCGAGAGCAGGTCGTTCGGGTCGCCGCCGGCCTGGGCCTTATCCTTCTTCGAGCCCTTGCCCTTTGCGGGCCGGACCGACGTGGGGAACAACTGCTGACCCTTGATCCGCTGGATCGCCTCTTCGCTGCTCTCCGCGTCGATCGTGCCCTTCTGGGGCTTCCCAGCCGCGTTCAGAGCTTCGTACTGAAAGGTTGCCATCTCAACGTTCTCCAGCGGCTAGCAGCTTCTCGGTACCTTCAAAACTTCACAGCTTCGGCGGGATTAGTCTTCGGCGAGCGTCTCGCGGACCACCTCGTCCACCGTCGTCAATCCCTCGTAAATCGCGAGCAAGCCACACTCGCGAAGGCTCCGCATACCCATCCGACGCGAGTAATCGCGGATCACCGTGGTGCTCGCGCCGTTCATCACAAGCTCACGCATCGAGTCGTCCATCTGCATGATCTCGAACAACGCCATACGACCCTTGAACCCGCCGCCGACCTGGTCGGAACGCGACGGGCGGTAGAACGTCCGCCCACGGATGTCATCCAGGGTCAAACCGAGTTCCATGATCTCTTCTTCCGCCGGGTCACACTGCTCGCGCACCACTGGGTCGATGCAACGAACCAGACGCTGGGCCACGACGCCCTCGATCGTCGCCGTGAGGAGGAACGGCTCGACACCCAGGTCAGCAAGACGGATGATCGAACTCGGCGCGTCGTTCGTGTGAAGCGTCGACAGCACCAAGTGGCCCGTCAGCGACGCCTGAACCGCGATCTGCGCCGTCTCAAGGTCACGGATCTCACCGACGAGGATCACGTCCGGGTCCTGACGCAGGAACGAACGCAGGGCCTTCGCGAAAGTCAGCCCGACCTCTTCGTTCATCTGACACTGGCAGAGCCCGTCGATGTCATACTCGACCGGGTCCTCCGCCGTCAGGATCTTGGTCTCAATATCGTTCAGTTCGTTCAGCGCCGCGTAGAGCGTGGTCGTCTTACCCGAGCCGGTCGGGCCCGTCACGATGACGATCCCGTTCGGCTTGTTGATCAGCTTGCGGAACTTCTCGAGGTCGTCCTCGCGGAAGCCGACGCGATCAAGTTCGAGCGAGACGTTCGACCGGTCGAGCACACGCATCACAACGCTCTCGCCGAACAGAGTCGGGAGAACCGCCACGCGGAGGTCCACCGGGTTCCCGCCGACCTTCAACTCGATACGGCCGTCCTGCGGCAAACGCCGCTCGGCGATGTCGAGGTTCGCCATGACCTTCACACGGCTCGTGATCGCAGGCCCGAGGTGCTTGGGAGGCGGCACCATCTCGTAGAGCACGCCGTCGATGCGGTACCGCATCTTGAACTCGGTCTCGAACGGCTCAAAATGGATGTCGGACGCGCGGTCCCTGATCGCCTGGAGCAGCACCAAGTTGAGAAGGCGGACGATCTGGCTGTCGTCCGCCGCTTCCATCACCGCGTCGAGATCGACCGACTGATCACTGCTCTGGCTGAGCTGCTTGAACTTATCGTCGCCCGCGAGCGCCCCCACCACGTCGGCCACCGATGACGTCGCCTTCGCGTAGTGCTTCTCGATCAGGGCATCGATCGCGTCCGGGTCAGCAACGACCGCCTCGACCGTGAACCCCATGAGCAAGCGAAGGTCGTCAACCGCCTGGAAGTTATCGGGCGTCTTAAGAGCAACACGGAGCCGCTTGCTCGTCGGGTTGTAGGCGATCGGCAGCACGCCGTAGGCATGAACGTTCTCCGCCGGAACCGCCGCGATCACGTCGTCCGACAGTTCCTTGCCGCCCAGATCGACGTACTCCATACCGGCCTGGCCAGCGATCGCCTCCCGAACATCGCGTTCAGTGATGTAGCCGAGTTCGATGAGAATCTGACCGATCTTCGCCTTCCGCGTCTTCTGCACCGCGAGCGCCTCGTGCACCTGATCACGATTGACCTTGCCAAGCTTCGTCAGCACGCGGCCGAGCTTGCGACCCTTCAATTCAGTTGACGCGTCGATCGCGGGCATGTCGTCCTTCTTCTGCCTGGACACGACCGCATCGCAACGGCTCGTGCCCCTCTGGCCTGCGTCGGGTTGGGCTCGCCAACCTTGGGGACCAGGGCGAAATGCTCCGACAGCGACGCTTCGACCGCGTGAGCATCTTGCCCTATCAGATTCGCCGAGATCACCGCGCGGTTCAAGTTCACCAGACGGTTCTGCGGCCCGTTTAGTATACGCCAGTTAGATTTTGACGCTCCAAACGTCAATGTGTGCCTTGGCGCGATCAGTCGCCGCCGCCACCGGCCTCTTCCGCTAACTCGGGCCTGAGAATCTCACCGCCAGCTGCCAGGACCTTGTTGCGGAGGTCACTTTGATTTTTGCCCTTATCAACCATCTCCTCAGCCGAGATTTTCCCCTGGCTGTAGAGCGACCATAGGTGGTCGTCGAGCAACTGCATGCCGTACTTCTTACCGGTCTGGATGGCCGAGTCGATACGGAACGTCTTGTTGTCGCGGATCAGGTTCGCGATCGCGGGCGTGACCACGAGGAACTCGTACGCCGCGACCCGTCCCTTGGTGTCGACCCGCTTCATGAGTACCTGTGACAACACACAGATCAGAGCGGTCGAGAGCTGGACGCGGATCTGGTTCTGCTGACTGACCGGGAACGCGTCGACCAGACGGTCGACGGTCTTGGCCGCACCGGTGGTGTGAAGCGTCCCAAAAACAAGGTGGCCCGTTTCGGCGGCTCGCACGGCGGCCTCGATCGTCTCGAGGTCTCGCATTTCGCCGACGAGGATCACGTCGGGGTCCTGACGCAAAGCGCGACGGAGGGCCTCGGCGAAGCTCGGCACGTCGTTGCCGACTTCGCGCTGGTTCACGATCGACTTCTTGTGAAGGTGGTAGTACTCGATCGGGTCTTCCATCGTGATGATGTGGTGATCGAGGTACATGTTGATGTAGTCGATCATCGTCGCCAGCGACGTCGTCTTGCCCGAGCCCGTTGGCCCGGTGACGAGGAACAGACCACGAGGTCGACGGATCAGGTCTCTACAGATGTCCGGCAGACCGATCTGATCGAACGTCAGCAATCGGTTCGGGATCTGCCTGAGCACGAGCGCCAGGTCGCCTCTTTGCCGGAAGACCGACACACGGAAGCGGGCCGCGTCGCCGTACGCGAAGCCGAAGTCAGTGCCGCCCTCTTCCTGGAGTTCCTGCTGGTTGCGCTCGGGGGTGATCGACTTCATGAGGCCGACGAGGTCGTCCGAGTCGAGCACCTTCGTCTGGAGGTTGCGAAGACCGCCCCCGAGACGGATGGTCGGCTGGCGCCCCACCGTCAGGTGGAGGTCGCTCGCGCCGGTCTTGACCACCGTGTCGAGCAAGCGGTCGATCTGCATGGTTGTCACGGCTGGGCTCCTTCACAGCAACCGGGCAGATCCCGGGCTGGCCGCACTAATCCTGTTCGTCCGCCTGGCTCACCCTGGCGATCTCTTCGGGCGTTGTGACACCGTTGAGGATTTTGATCTTGCCGTCTTCGACGAGGGGCCTCATGCCACTCGCGAGCGCGGCGCGTCGAAGCTCGACCACCGGCGCCATCTTGAACGCCAGCTCACGGATCTCCGAGTTCATCTGGAGCATCTCGTAGACGCCCTTACGACCCTTGTATCCGTTGGGTGCCTCGTCGGTCGGCACCGGCTTGTACACCTTGCCCAGCGCGTCTTCTTTCTTGAGGTTGACGAGCGCGAGGTGCTTGGGATCGAGGTCGGCTTCCGACGCGATCTGCTTGGACTTGTGAAGCACACGGATGAGACGCTGCGCCAAGATCGCCTGGATCGACGAAGCCACAAGGAACGGCTTGATGCCCATGTCGATCAGACGCGTCATAGCGCTGGGCGCGTCGTTGGTGTGGAGCGTCGAGAACACCAAGTGACCCGTCAACGCCGCCTGGATCGCGATCTCCCCGACCTCGCGGTCACGGATTTCACCGACGAGGATGATGTTAGGCGCCTGGCGAAGCATCGAGCGAAGAATCGCGCTGAAGCTCAGCCCGATCGACTCGCGGACCTGACACTGATTAATGCCTTCGAAGTTGTATTCGACCGGGTCCTCGGCTGTGATGATCTTCTTGTCGGGCCGGTTCAGCGTGTCGAGCGCCGAGTAGAGCGTGGTGGTCTTGCCCGAGCCGGTCGGGCCGGTGACGAGGAAGATCCCGTTCGGCCTCCGAATAATCTTGTTGAAGACCTCGAGGCTGTCCGGCTCGAATCCCAGGTTGATCAGACCGATGCGGACCGCGTCCGGACGCAGAATACGAAGAACAACACTCTCGCCGTGGTAGGCAGGGCAGCTCGACACGCGGTAGTCGATCTGGACGCCATCGACCTCGAGCTTGATGCGCCCGTCCTGCGGGACCCGCTTCTCAGCGATGTTGATGCCCGCCATCAGCTTCACACGGCTGAGCACAGCGTTCTGCATGCGTTTCGGCAAGTTGTCGCGTTCGGTGCACACTCCGTCCACGCGGTAGCGGAGCCTCACACGATCGCCCATCGGCTCTATATGGATATCACTCACGCGCATGCGCACCGCTTCGCTCAAGATGCGGTTGCACAGGCGCACGACCGGCGACGAGTCGTCAGCGACGTCGATCGATTTGTCCATCGACCGGTCGACCGAACGGTCGATCGTCTGGTCGATCGAGTCGGTCACGAGCGATTGCTCGCTGTCGATCGGCTTGGTGCCCTTCTCGTGGCTTTCAATAAAGCTGCGGATCTGCGCGCGGCTCGCGAGTTTGAGGTCGAGTTCCATGTTCAACCTGAACCGCAGGTTGTCCTGCAACTCAAGGTTCATGGGGTCGTGCACGACCAGCGTCATCTTCCCGTTCGACTTGCCCAATGGCAGGACGAGGTACTTCTTGATGAGCGTCGCGTCGATCGCCTTCATGTCGACCTGGGCCGCGACCGCGTCGTTGCCGAGATCGACATACTCGAAGCCCAGTTGCGCCGCGATGCCCTTGGCAACCTGTTCCTCGGTCGCGATGCCTTGTTCGACGAGCGTCTCGCCGAGACGCTTGCCCGACTTCGACGACTCGGCCGCCGCGGCCTTGAGCTTGTCTTTGGTAATCACGCCCTGGGAGACCAAGACGTCCCCAAGGTCTTTCCGCGATCGGGCCATGCCGCCTCCTGTTGGGGCATCTCGTCGTCGCGCCCGGCCGGTCGGGCGGTCGCGCCGACGCCTCCTCCAGGGCGGATCCCGGGCCGTCCGCGCAGCGTCGGGCCCTCCGCGGACTATACCAGCCACGAATGCGTTGCGGTTCCAAAAGTCCCATACGGAACCCTTGTATTCATGAAAGTCCTTGCCCAGAGAGCTGGATCCCGCTTCGGAATCCCGGTTTGTGTGGGCTAAGCTTTCAAATGGTGTTGCCCGATTCGGACCCCGGCGAGAACCGCTCGCCCATCTCGCTCCTTCTGACCGCTGGCCCCACACGAGAACCCATCGATTCGGTCCGGTTCCTAGGGAACCGATCCTCCGGACGCCTCGGGGTTGCCGTCGCGGACGCCGCGGCCAAGAGAGGCTGGTCGGTCACCGTCCTCCTCGGACCGACCGAGGTCCGCCCGAACGACGAGCGGGTCGACGTCGTCCCGTTCGAGAGCACCGCGGAGCTGGACTCCCTGCTCACCACCCACCTCCCCAAGAACGACGTGCTGATCATGGCCGCCGCGGTGAGCGACTACCGGCCGGTGGTGACCGCGGACGACCTGCTCGGAAAGCACCGCCGCGGCGATGGACTCAAACTACAACTCGAGCCGACACCGGATCTTCTGGCCGGCTGCTCGAGGCGGCGCACCCCTGGCCAACTGCTCGTCGGCTTCGCGCTCGAGCCCTCCGAAAGACTCGAGTCATCGGCCCTGAGCAAGCTCGATCGAAAGGGCATCGACCTCATCGTCGCCAATCCGCTTGAGACCATGGGCGCCGACACCATCGACGCTCGCCTCTTTGCTTCGAGCGCCCTCCAAGCCGAAGGCGTGCCCCCTGAGCAAAGGGCCGGAACCAAGACCAAAGCAACGTTCGCCGACTGGCTGCTCGACCGCACCTCGGCCGCACTCTCCTCTCGACGCACCCTCGATTCAGCCCGGGCCAACTAAATGCCACCACCCAAAGGACCAAGGAAAGGCCCACCCAAATTCGAACGCCGAGGCCCCGGTGGGCCCGGGCCCAGGGGATCTGGCCCCAGAGGCGGTCCGGGCGGAGGATCAAGAGGCGGCGCCCGCGGTGGCCCCGGCGGCGCTGGTCCCGGTGGTCCCCGTGGCCCAGGCGGTCCGGGAGGCCCCAGGCGCGGACCGGGCGGACCCGGCGGACCGAGGGGCCCCGGAGGTCCGGGCGGTCCGGGCGGTCCGGGCGGTCCGGGCGGTCCGCGCTCGGGCGGACCTGGCCCCTACTCAGGCCCTCCGCGCGGCGGCCCACGATCTGGACCACGGCCCGGCCCTAGGCCAGGCCCCAGACCGGGCCCGGGCGGACCGCCTCGTGACGGGGGCATCGAGAAGATCCACCTCGACAAAGACATCGTCGTCGTCTCCAAGCCGGCGGGCCTCGCGCTCAGCGGCGGCCGCGGCCGGAACGCGAGGGCCGGCGTTGCCGAGATCGTCGGTCGGCTCATCGGTGAAGACGGCCGACCCGCCCGGCTTTGGACCGTCCACGACATGGACCGCGAGACGTCGGGCCTTGCCGTGCTCGCCAGGTCGCCCCGCGCCGCCGACTACCTTCGCGAGGCGTTCAAGCGAGGCCGCGTGGCGCGCCTCTACGCCGGCGTTGTCGTCCTGCCCGAAGACGAATCGCCCGACCCATCGCCGAGTTCGCTGAACACACTGCTCCGCCCGGACCGACGGGGCACGTCCGAAGTCGTCCCCCTCGGGAGCGAACTCGACGGCGCCGGAACCGATGACGGCAAGCCCGCCTCCGACTTCGCGGTCAAAGCGATCACACACGTCCAACCAAGATCACGCAACGGACGCCTCGCGATCGTCCGGTTCCGCGCGGAGACCGACTACCCCTTCCAAGTCCGCGCTCACGCGGCTTCGGTCGATACACCGGTGCTGGGCGACCGTGCCTACGGCGCGCCGGTCGGCGTGCTCGATCGCCTCTACCTGCACGCCGACGAGCTGTCGTTTGAACATCCGTCGACCGGCAAACCAACACGCTTCCGCCTTCCGATCCCAAGAGGGTTCAACGAAGCTCTTGAAGCCGGTCTTCCCGAGCCGAAACCCGAGACCACGGACGACGATGGCGATGACGGGTGGGACAACGTCGCCGACTGGTACGCCGAGCACCTCGCGTCATCGGAAAGCGATCACCAAACCGAGGTTGTCCGTCCGGGCGTCATCCAGATGCTCGTGGACGCGGTCGGCACTCCGAACCGCGACCTCGAAGGTGTCCGCGTGCTCGACGTTGCTTGCGGAGAGGGCGCAATGTCGCGCGAACTCGCGGGCCGCGGCGCGAGCGTCCGTGGGCTCGACGCCTCGGCCAAACTCATCGAGACCGCGAGCGAACGAGCGGGCACCGGCACGATCGCGGACCGCCTCGCCTACGAGGTCGCCGATGCCCGATCGATCACCACCGACCCCGGCTCGTTCGACGCGGCGACCTGCGTCCTCGCGCTCATGAACATCGACGATATCGAAGGCGTGTTCTCTGGTGTTGCGTCGGCGCTCCGCGAGGGCGGCGCGTTCGTCGGCGTCATCCTCCACCCAGCGTTCCGCGACCCCCGCCGCACCGCGTGGGGCTTCGCCGGTCGCGATAGCGATGCCGTGCAGTACCGCCGCGTCGACGGGTACCTCTCGGAGTCGAAGACATCGATCGTCATGAACCCCGGAGCGGTCTCCGACGGCGCCGAGCCGATCGAAACCGAGACACGGACGAGACCCATCGGCGCCTACGTCAACGCCCTGGCCCAGGCGGGCTTCCTGACCGAACGCATCGAAGAATGGGCCAGCCACCGCACCAGCCAACCCGGCCCGAGGGCCGAAGCGGAGAACCGCGCGAGGGCAGAGATCCCGCTGTTCCTGGCGTTTACCGCGAGGAAGCTCGGTCGTCCGACACCAGAGGATGATTCCGGGGCCTGATCGGTCCTAGACTGGTCGCGTTGCGGGCGTAGCTCAATGGTAGAGCGTCAGCCTTCCAAGCTGAATGTTGCGCGTTCGAGTCGCGTCGCCCGCTTTACGTCATCCGATGTCATTCCTGTGCAAGAGACGTCAGCACAGTCAATTGCACTATCCGGCGCAGGATTGACCCGCCTCCCTCAACCCGGTCCACCTCGAGCGTTAGCGTCGGGGTCGACCAAGGAGGGCGTTCATCATGGGCAGGAAGCGTCATTCGGCTGAGGAGATCGGGACCAAGCTGCGTCAGGCGGAGGTCGAGCTGGGCAAGGGCTCGTCCGTCGCGGCGGTGTGCAAGCTGCTGGGCGTAACCGAGCAGACGTACTACCTGTGGCGGAAGGAGTACGGCGGCTTGAAGACGGATGAGGCGAAGAAGCTCAAGGAACTCGAGAAGGAGAACGCGCGGTTGAAGCGGCTGCTGGCGGACGCGGAGCTCGACAAGGCGATGCTGCGAGAGGTTGCCTCGGGAAACTTCTGAGCCCGCGTCGCCGTCGGGACGCGGTCGATGCGGTGCTCGCGCGGTTCGGCGTGAGCGAGCGTCGGGCGTGGCTGATGGCGACACGCGGCGTGCCCGAGCACATCCGCAGTGATAATGGCCCCGAGTTCACGGCGAAGGCGGTGCGGTCGTGGCTGTCGAAGGTCGGCGTGCAGACGCTGTTCATCGAACCGGGCTCGCCGCGGGAGAACGGGTACGTCGAGAGCCTCAACGGCAAGCTGCGTGACGAACTGCTCGATCGGGAGATCTTCGAGACGCCGCTCGAGGCCCGAGTCCTCATCGAACGCTGGCGGGAGCACTACAACACGGTGCGGCCGCACTCGTCGCTGGGCTACCGCCCGCCCGCACCAGAAACGATCGCTTCTGGCCCGCCTTCCGCTCCGCTCCAGGCGGCCCAGCAGCAGGGAACCAACGACCAAAGACTCACATAGACTCTGGCTTCAAACCCGGGGGCAGGTCATCTGAGCTGTGATACGGACACGGGGTCGCGGTCAACACGATTAGTAATTCCGTTCCCCCGCTTCTCCACGGATACAAAATCACTGATTTGTCATATTCACACCGTTCGCCGTTCATGATCAAAGATGTTGCTGTTGCGCGCCGTTGGCGAGTGGTCAGTATCTTGCAGAATCACTTGCCCTGGACAACACGCTGTCGCCATCTGAGGTCAACGTCACGGTCGTCGCCCATCTGTAGAAGCAGCAGGGCTTGCGCTCGCCCGCGAAAGACACCGAGCGCTGCAATGGAGCATGGATTTGTTGTACATGCGGTCTGGTACGACAACCACGCCGGAACGAATGCGCCGTTTTTGTCGTTCCTGGCCGACGTCTTCGTCAGCCGAATCAACATCGAGTTCGCGAACTCGGAAGTCTGTGAGGACAATCATGTCAAGACCTCCGTCAGCCCCAACTCCCGTTTAATCTGTTCGCACCACTCCCGCACGCGTATATCTGACAGTTCGGGTTGGTGATCATCATCGACGATGAGACCGAGAAATCGACCGTCGCGTTCGGCGGCGGAACCGTCGTACTCGTATCCGTCCGTCGGCCACGTTCCGATCAACGCGGGTCCAGCGGGCTCGAGAATGTTCCACAGCAACCCGTGGGCGTCGCCGAAGGTATCTGGATAACCACCCTGATCGCCACAGCCGAATATCGCGATCTTCTTTCCGCGGATCTCGGGGATCAGAAACCCGCTCGCGGCGTCCTCCCAGTCCTCCTGCATCTCGCCAATGTTCCAAGTCGGAATACCGAGCAACAACGCGTCGTACTTGGCGACGTCTCTCGGGTCGAACAGTGTGACATCCACAGGCTCGGCCGCGATATCTCCGAGCAGATCTTTGATCTGTTGGCTTATCCGCTGTGTGACACCTGTTGTCGATCCATAGATAATTGCGATTCTCATGGTGGTGCCTCTTGCTCAACGCTTCTAGAAGCCGAGCACGATTCCGTCATCATCGTCGGTCAGCGAGATCATCCCGATGCGATAAAGAAACTCCTCAGCGGCCTGGAGCTCCTCACGATTGAAGATCCCGGGATGCGGCGGTACTCCGGACGCGGGACAAACGAGCCGTGGAAGCGGCACCGGCTTCCCGGTCCGAGTGGCCTCACGCCGCACCAAAGAGAAGAACACCGCCGTCGCCGCATCGCACAACCGCTGGTCGGGATCCTCCGGGCGGCGATCGGGTTGAGCAGCGGGATCGTCTGGTTGCCAGTTGGCCATCTCCGGGGACCTTTCAATCAACCGAGTTGCGGTACGCAGAGGCCGCAATTCAGCGGGTGACGATCACTCTCTCTCGATCCACGCCTTCGACCGAAGGCTCATCGTCTCCGACGTGTTGTCCAGAGCACCACGGCTGTGGCGAACGTCGCGACACCAGGTGTCGGAACGACTCGGAGTTCCGCGAATGCACTACCGCCGGCGGCGGAACCTACGGCGTTATCCTCAAACACGTCGGCCGTGAGCGTGATGCCGTAGTTGATTCCTGCCAGAAGAGTGAACACTTCGCTGCCAGAGGCGGCGGGCGAGGGGTCGTTGGTCGGCTCGATCTGGAAGGCCACCTGCTGATTCGTGAAATCGAAGATAGTGATGAACGAGGCGATCGGATCCAAGCCGGGCAACTCATCGGAGAAGTCCCAGCTGATGATGACGTCGGTGTCCGCGGCCTGGCTAACGTACGCGTACGAGATCGCCCACGAGTTCGCGTAGTCGCCGAATGCTTGCGGCCCCGCGATGGCATCGACGCGCATGACGCGATCTGTGACACTCGCAAGAGCCGACCAACCCGAAGCGGACTCAAACGCGTCCGCGGGTGTCACCGTTGGATCGTACGAAGCCACGCGGACGTAGTCCTCGTCATTGGCTCCGGTGTACGCAAGCGCGAACGTATAGCTCGAAGGGAAGACACCGCCGCCGTTCGACGCAAAGTCCAGTTGCTTAGCCGACGCAAGGCCGGCGCCGAAAAGCGCTCCGCCGAACAGTGTGAGCTTGGTGACGTCCAAGGATTCTCTCCAGTCCTGGGTTGACCGAACGCCGCATCGCGACACCGCAAGTCACCCGCGCCACGGCGACAGCGGGCTGATTAACTGCAATTGAGACTCAGTCTCAATAAACACAGAATAGCGACCCGCTCTCTCCAGTCAAGTGGATGCGGCGTGATCCCATGGCGAGGAAACTCCGGCGGGCTGCGATGGTTGCTTCAGGAAGGAAGCACCCCCACCGGACACCGGGCGTCTGCATGCGACGATCGTTCATCGAACCACTTTGTTACCGACTGGCTTTCCGAGTCACCTATCCATCGCCCTTGAGACTCGATGCTCGGAAACAACGCGACGAGGCCGACCGATCGCGCCGTCGGCGATTCAACCAAAGTGCTCGCTCAGTCTCGCAGACGACGAGGATGCAAACCGCGACCCCGTGCGCTCGTACCCGTTTCTTGATCCACTCGTAGGGTGAGTGCGTTCAATCCCCGTTACTCCAGCCCCTGTAGCACCGATTGCAAAGCGTCGGACCACAGTCTGTAACCCATCGCGTTGAGGTGAACGTCATCAGCAAAGTACGCAGGATCTTGCCGGCCCGAGGCGTCAGTCCACGTGGCGGTGAGATCGAGAAGTTGGACACGTGGCAGGCCGGCTAGTTTCGGCAAAGCGTTGTTCACCTTGCTGATCAAGTTTGTATTCAAAGGCTCGTTGCCCATCGGGGGCAAGGTGCACAGTACAACCATCGCCGTCGGATGAAGCCGAAGACTCTGCTCGACAATGGCTCGGATCCCGCCGATGATCTGGCCCGGCTCATGCACGAAGGCGTTGTTGGTCCCAATCATGACCACGATCACGTCCGGGCGTAGACCAGGCCTGCCGAGCTGGCCGAGGCCGCCCTCTGCTCTCGGCGTGATGCGGTGCAGCACGTGCTCGGTGCGGTCACCCGACACGCCGAGGTTCAACGCACGGACCGTGCCAGACGACGAGGCGAACTGTGCGTCCCACTCACGACGGCCCTCGTCAAGCCAGCGCTCCGTAATTGAGTCTCCGACGAAGACGACGTTTACACGCTCAGGCAGTATCGCACCCAGGTCTCTGTCAACGCGAGCAAGCGCGGCAGCGATCCAGTCCTGATCCGCGATGCGTGCCGTTGCCGTGGACGCCGGGTTGGCCAAAGAGCGGACGCCGCGGCGCCGGCTATTCACCACATCGTCAACCCCCGCCGATGAACCGTTCAACATCGTGAACGAGAACGGCTCCACAAACACCACCGCCTTACCGGCGTCCGCAACCGAAGCCCGGATGCCGAACACATCTGAACGCTTCACGGCAAACGACTGTCCGCGCCACGCCCTGAGCCCAGAGTCGCCGTGTATCGTCAGCGACACCCGACGCCGCATCGGCGACTTGTTCAGCAGCATCGCCGACACAGAACCATCGGCCTTGGCCGCCGAGATAACAATCAGGTCGTCAGCGTTCGATTGCGACCGCACAACCGTACCGCCAGCGGAACCCGACATCATCCGGAACACGTCATGCGTGCGCGTGGGCGCGAACGGCGGCTGCTGATCGTGCAACGTAGGAAACAAATCCTGCTCAGCCCAGACCTCGCGACGCGAACGCCACAGGTTCGTCCACAGGCTCGCCGCACCAAGACCGCCTTCGACGAACGTCATCAGGATCTCTGCGTGCATCAACGCAAAGGCGGTGCTGGAAAGGCCGAACATGGACTCGTTTGGACCGATGTTCCACTCAAGAGCCATCAGCCCAAGGTCCGGTCGTCCGGCTTCGGTGAAGATATCCCAAAGCAGCTCAAAATCCTCCAAGAACCCACGATGGTCCTGGACGGGCTTCCAGCGTGTCCCGGTGTTCATCCGAGACGTGCCGGCCCACTGCGCCCAGCTCGATACACCCCACCCTGGATACCAGTGCACGTCGACGTGATCGATATCGTCTCCCATGGCCTGGATGACACGCGCCGCGAAGTCACGATGGTTGTACGACTCGGCCGAGAATGGATTCACGATAATCTCCACGTTGGGATCGATCGCTTTCATCGCTCGGCTGTAGCGGATCACGTCGGGCACATACTCGCGTTCGATATCGAACGTGTACGCCGCCTTTCCGTGCCACGGCTCGTTGTCCAGGAACCAGTAGCGCACACCTCCCCATCTCTCCTTCGCATTCCGCACAAGCTCGACAGCCTCAGCCACGCCCTCATCCATCCGCCCGTGAGCACGCCCGCACGACATGTTGATACCAACGAACGGCTCGGCACCAATCGCCTCGCAATGCGCCATGTACTCGTCGAAGCTCATGAACCGATCGTTCGTTCCCCACTGATCGGGGTGCACCCACGTCGTCTGAAAGCGGCCGCGACGGCGCGGCTCGCCGTGAACTGCCGCATCATCATGGATGTCCTCGTATCCATTCACCCCCGGGTGTCGCCAGTGGAAGAACGATGTCTCCTCGCCACCCGGATACCGCAGTCCGCCCACGCCGGCCCGCCGTAGGCTGTCTGCGATGCCGTGTTCAGCCCATATCTCATCTGTGTCGTTGAAGTACGACAGATTCACACCGAAGATTTCCCGAGGTATCTTGTGGCTCCGCTCGGTCAAGTCGATGGCGACTTCCACCACCCGCCCGGGTGCTTCGTAGAGATCGGGCGCCGCCGACGCGACGATCGTCGCCCCATACGACACCGCACCGCTGATCCAACGAGAAACAGCCCAAGTCGTCCGCAGCTGCTTCGTCATCACGTTGCCTCCACCCGCGCGGCGACCGCGTCAACGCGGCCCCGCCGTTCCTCCAACGCGGCCCGCGTCGATGCCGCACGTTGTGCGTCGATGGGATACAGCCGCAACGCCACAATCGCGAGCAACGCCGTCACGGCCGGACCACCGACCAGAAACGAACGCATTGTCGCAAATGTCCCCGGTCCTTGATCAGCCCCAAGATCGGCATCGAACCCACTGATCGTCAGCGCCAGACCCGTTGCCAATGCCGCCAGCGACACCACCAGTTTCTCGATCCACGAGAACGCCGCTCCAAAGAGACCTTCACGCCGTTGCCCGTGCCGCAGTTCATCCTCATCGCAGATATCCGCCATCATCGACGCCAGCAGAATCTTCACCGCGACCCACATCGGCCCGCACAGCAACGGGTCGATCAAGAGCACCGGATCGATCGGCACACCCAGCACGCTCACGATCCGATCCCCGGGCGTGAAAATAAACCACTTGGCGAGCGCCCCCACGAACGTCAGGCCGTAAACGAAGTACAGCGTTCCCTTCTTCCCGAGCCGCTCGCCAAGCCACGTGATCACCGGAATCGACGCGAACCCTACAACCGCATATCCGCTCGTCAGCACACCCTTCTGCACCAACCCCGCGGCCGCGTCTCCGCCGTTCATGTAGTACACAAGCAGAAACTGATCGATACCAGACGCCAGAATGCCCGCAAGCGTGTTGAACACGATCACGGCGACAAGCACCAAAAACGCCCGACTCGACAGCGCCGCCCCGAAACCCTCAGTGAGTTTCACCGGGCGCTCGCTCCGCGGCGGCGCCGTAAAACGCTCGCGTACGAACAGTGCCGGCACCGCGCCGAGCACCACAAATACCACAACACCGATCAGCCACGCCGTCGCGTGCACGCCCTCGAACTCCATTCCGTCCGCATTCACGACCAACCACACCGACAGCACACCGATCAACGCCGGCATCCACCCTGACAGCAACTCGCCCAGCTTGTGAAAGAACCCGATCGATGCCATCACCCGTGTCCGCTCATGGTGGTCCGGCGTCATCTCGTACGACAACGCCGTGAATGGCACCGAGAAAACCGTGTAGGCCGTGAAGAAGATGATCTGTGCGCCAACGAACCACGCCGCGACAACTCGATCGGACGCACCCTGAGGCAGGTACCACATCGCGACGAACGACAGTCCCATGAAGAGCGCGCCGATCAAGACAAACGGCCGGCGCCGACCAAATCGCGTCCTAGCGTTGTCGCTGATCCGTCCCATCAGCGGATCCGTCAGCGCGTCCCAAACCCGCGGTATCAACAGCGATACGCCGATCAACCACCCGTCAACGCCAAGCATCATCCCGAGCACCGGCCACGCCAGCCGTTCCGGCCCCGCGAAGCCGAAGAACGCAGTCAACCCCCCCACACCAAGCGCGACCTTCTCACCGAAGGGAACGCGATCCGACGTCACGGCGTGGAGCGGCGAGCCAGCCATCATCGCGCCGGCGTGTCCCAGTCCGACTCGTCCTTGTCACGGATCTCATCGATCGTCCACCGACGCAGCATGTCCTTGTACTGCGTCTTGTACACCGCGTACAGAGTGAGAATCTCCCGCTCGTCTCCCTCCCAGTTGCATCGCCGGCAATAGAACGCACCCACTTCGCGGTCAAACAGCAGATCGTAGTCGATCGCCCGAAACAAGCAGTGCGGGCAACGGTAGTTGATTACGCCCGTTCGACCTTGAGGCATGTCACCAACTCCTCCCCGGCGCGAAGCGACGCCGTCACGCCGATCTTAAGGTTCGGGGCGAACGAGTATCCCTCTTCGCAGTATCCACGACGCGTACCCACGCTGGCGTCCCCGTTGATTGGACGCAACGACACCCGTGTCTGCACCATCGGGAACACAGCCGAAACCAACTCGACGTTATCCGTCGCCAGAGAGCGACTCAGATACTCATAGGGCAACGACTCCTCGGCACCATCACCCGAACGCAATGTGAGCGAGCATCCTCGCATGTCCTCGGGATACTCTGTCGTCCCCCAGCACCCGGTGAAGAACTCATCAAGCTCCACCACAGCGTTCGCATCACTCAGCCCGAGCAACCGACGCACGATCACGATATCACCCGTGTTCGGCTCGAAAACGTACTCGGTCCCCAGCGTCGCGGTCAGCCCATGGAACTCGACCTCCACCGGCTTCACCTCGAGCACCCGCACCGAACCCCGCCGATGCACTCGCCCGAGCGTTCGACATGAACTGAGGTCGATCTCTTCGTCACCAAACCGAGCTTTACAGCTCTTGATCGCTCCCTCACCCGCGTAGTGCACGAACGGCCCCGCCCGATACCGACTCTGCACCACGAACGGGTACGAAGCATCCTGGTTCGCATCCGTCCCCGCCCCCACCGGACGCTCCAATTTCGACGCGTACGGACGCAAGTCCGTAATCGCCCCGCCCATCTTCAGGTCGACCTGAACGCGGAACCGGCTGTCCGCGTACCAAAACGCCTGGTTCTTCGTGCCGAACGCGATGTCCTTCCACAATGCAATCTCAGGGCCGCTGCGCTCCCGATGCGCACGATGCCAACGCGCGTACTCGGTCATCGTCATGTCGACGACCTCACCGTCACGCTTCAGATCACCGTAGTACGCCAGGAAATCCTCGTAGCTCTTTTTCAACACTCGATACGGCGCTTCCCATCGCCCCGCCTTGCCCATCCATCCCGGCCCGACGTACACAAGGTTGTAGCTGTACCCGTCGTTCTGATCACGCAGCACCCGGTATTGATCGACGATGTTGTACATGTAGGGGAGACGATCCCCCTCGTAGTTCAAGCCTCGGATGATGTTCTGCGGGTGCGTGCCCCACATATCGCCCGCGTTGTCCATGATTGCGAGCAGATCTCGGGACAGGTGTGGCACCGCCACGATCCCGATATCATCCTCCTGAGAGTCGGCGATCGCGTGGATGTTCTTTTTGCTCGGCACCCACGGGCACCAGGGCGACCCATCCATAATCGTGTACCACGAGTTGTTCGCGTGCCGAAACACCTTCGGTCCCTCCTCGAAGCACGTAGCGACCGCGATTTCAACCTCCGGGTACCGCTCCTTGATGTAGCGGACGAGCTCGGCGTCCATGAAGTAAGACCCCGTCGACGTTGGATAAAAACCAAAGACCTCGCGGAAGCGCTCGAAGGAATCGTCGACGATCCGTCGCTTGTCTTCCATTGTGTACAGCCAGATCGCCGGGTCACGCCGACCGTACTTCTCACGAAACTCCCTGCTGTTTAACCCAAGAAACGTGTGACCGATCTCATCGCCGAAGGCGTCGTGGTCGGCACGGGCAAGCTCGCACGCCTCGTCGCTAAACAGCGATGGATACGTCATCTGGATCGTGGTCTTCAGGCCCTGATCATGCGCGATCTGTTGCTGCAGGCGAAAGATATCAAGCGACTCGCTCACGACCTCGCGCTTGCTGAGTTCCTCCGACTTGCCTTCCTGAGCACCGGTGTCGATGTACTCGGGCACCAACTCGGGCCGATGGATCAGATTCAAGATGAACTCTGACATCAGCCTCGCGCTCCGCCCACCCCACCGGTCCCAACACCCGCGCGCAACGGCTCACGCACGCCGCGGCCGAGCCCGCGAGCGACGACACCCGATCCCCCGGCTTCCCGGGCTGCAAAGCGACGGAACGCCTCGAGCGCCGGCCGGGCGCCGCCCCCTCGATCAAACAACGCTCGCGGCCAGCAGGTCTCCGCGTCGGGCTCATCGGCGTGCCCGTGGACCGGGATCCACTCGGGCGCCCAGTACGAAACACCCCGCCAACCGCGATCTCCGTGCTCGCGCATCGCGTCAAGCAGGTCGCTCACGAACGCGTGTTGTCCCGCCTCCGTGAGCGGGTAGTCCACCGCGTGCGTCGGCGGCGTGCCGAACCGCTTCGCTTCGGCCTCCACCCCACCATCGACCCCATACACCGGGTGCCGCTCGGCTGGGAACGCCGTTTCGACCACATGCACCGGCCGACCGAACACTCGATACAACGCCGTCACCGTCCCACACAAAGACTCGAGCGAACCGTGCCAGAACGGGTAGTACGAAAGGCCTATTCGGTCGTACCGCACACCGTATCGGTTCATCCATTCAAAGAAGCACGCCGCCGCGCCCTCATCACCCCCACGATCGATGTGCAACATGATCTCCGTTGAAGACCCGCACCCGTCCTCGATGCCCGCGATCGCAGCGCACAGCAACGACGCGAAGGCCACCCACTTCGACTCGTCGCGCTCAAGCACGCCGGACCAGTCGTCGTTGGTCGCCGCAGCAGTGCGGGCCACCCGTCCCGCATCCCACAGGAACCCACCCGTGATCTCGTTTCCCACCTGCACCGTCGCCGGCCGGCACCCGGCGTCATCGAAGGCCCGAAGGACATCGGCGGTGTATGTCCGCACCGCCGCGCACAAGCCGCCGAGGTCAAGACCGGCCCACGCCGCGGGCACGCGCTGCCGGCCGGGATCAGCCCACGTATCCGAAAAGTGCGGACAGAGCAGGATCTCGAATCCAGCCGCGACGCACCGTTTGGCCAACTCAAGCGTGTAGGCCAGGTCGTTCACCTGGGCTCCCCGACCCGTAGGCGTGTGAAACAACCGCAGCCTCGCCGTCGTGAATCCGGCGTCACGCAGGAGTCGGAGCGGATCCACCGACGCGGCTCCGACACCCGGGCAGTCCGAGAATCGGGCACCGGCCGCTTCAAGACGCGCGAGGAGCGAAACGTCGACACCAAGCTCAAATTCGTTGCTGGAGTTCACCATGGCTGGACGCGAAGCCCCTACGACAGAGATCACGCGAGCATAGCATTTGAACGTTCAAATACAAGCTACTGACTCAAAGAACATGCCGACGAGGCCTTATCCAACCCCTACCCTGCAATATGCATAGCCCGCGGCGCGTGACCCTCCGAGATGTAGCCAAGCGGGCCGAAGTCAGCGTCGCCGCGGTCTCGGATATCGTCAATCGAAATCTGGCTTCAAAGTACGCAACAGATACCCAAAATCGGGTGCGCGCGGCGATGCATGATCTCGGCTATGTCGCCGAACGCACCGCCCAGAGCCTTCGCCGCGGGCGAAGCGGAACCGTCGGGTTCGTACTCACCCGCGGCCTATCCAACCCCTTCTTTGCGCGAGTTGCCGACCTCGTTGATCAGACCTTGGCGGCTTGGGACCTCGAGATGCAACTCATACTGGTATCGGGACGGGCCGAACGGGCAGGTGAACTGGCCCGGCGGCTCATCGGCAGCGGGGTCGACGGCGTCATCGCCGGTCCGCTGTACCCGTGGGACCGAACGCTCGTCGACCAGTTGGCCGCTATTGAAGGTTCACGGCTCCCGGTGGTGGTCTTCGGGAACCTTGAGCAGGGGAAGTTCGCAGAAGTCGTGATGCTGAGCGACCGGGTCGCGGGCGAGGTTGCCGTGGACTACCTCCTCGGTATGGGTCATCGGTCGATCGGACTCTTGGGCTCGGCGCCCCCGACAGAACTCCTCGGCAAGACGTTCTCCAACCAGGACGGCATGGAACGGGCCCTCGACGCGGCGGGTCTTCTGGAGGACGCGATGCGTTGGTTCGTACCGATCGAGGATGAGTCCTCGCCGGCGGGGTACCTGGGGATGGCGTCGCGGTTCGTAGAGCGTTGGGCGACGACGGCCGCTGATGCACGCCCCACGGCCGTGGTCTGCAAGAACGACCAAGCGGCGTTCGCGTTGCTCGCGGCGCTGGCCGAACGGGGGATCGACGTTCCCGGGGACCTATCGGTGCTGGGGTACGACAACACGTCCGAAGGCGAGTTCGTTTACCCGCCACTCACGTCGGTCGACCCGCGGATCGACGTGTGCGTGGGCGAAGTGGTCGACCGTCTGTTGCGACTCCTTGATCGGCCGGGGGAAATCGAGACGCCCCAAGCCTCCGAGGCCACGCCGAGGACAATCCCCGCTTCTGGTAGCAATCGGCCGTTCGTAGCAGAACGTCGCAGCGTCGTGGGCCGGACGTAGTTCGGACGGGTCAGCTGGATTTTCTTGCTCAGCAGCCGAATGAAAGCATTGACATCGCAGCCTCTCCGATTATATTTGAACGTTCAAATAGCCGATATCGCGGCCTCAACGCCGATGCGATACGTGACGCCTCGCCACCTCTTTGAACGGCTGGCGACTCGCAACGAGAGGATCTCTCATGCACCAGACCCGCCGGACCGCCCTCATAGCGACAGCCGCGATGCTTTTTGGGGCCTCAGGCCTCGCTATTGGCCAGATCGAGTTCGTGAGTGCGCACGACGCGGGCGGGACTGCGTCGGACGTTCTCGGGCAATCGTTCTCTCCCAGCGTGATGCCCGTGCCGAGCCCCGGCACGCCTGAGACCGTGGAGTTGCGAGGGTTCACGATGTTTCGCGGGGGAGATGGGACGTTTGGTGAGGCGCCCGGCTCGCCCATGACGCGTCTGGCGATTTTGGAGGGCAGCTTCCCTGACACGGCGTCCCCCGTAATCGTCGGGATCTCGACGAACGTCGTCGACGTGACCGCTGCGGACGCGTTCGGCGGGGTCTTGCCGTTCGACTTCTTCGGGGGTTTGACGCTCGACTTCGACGCGAACTACTCAGCCATTCTGTACGAAGTCGATGCAAACGGTGACCTGCTGCAACCGGTGCTGACAAGCGTGCAGACGACGAACTTCGCCGATGACGGCACAGGGACTTTCGTGCCGCAGAGCTCATACGGCAGCGGGTTTGACTTCAGTGCGCTTTTCGAACAGAGCGGCTCGACCTTCGTTTCGTCATCCGACACGACCGATGTCCGGTTCATCGCGTCGTTTGATGCACTCGGTCCCAACGAGTTCGTGTCAGCCCACGAAGAAGGTGGATCGTTCGACGATGTTCTCGGGCAGTCGTTCTCGCCGGGCATCGACGCGGCACCGGACCCCGGCAGTCCCTCGAACGTGATGCTTAAACGGTTTACGTTCTTCCGGGGCGATGACGGTACGTTCGGAGGGGCGACCGGGTCGGCCAACACGACGCTGGTGATCGTCGATGCGCCGTTCCCCGACATCACGAACCTCGGCGTACTTGGTCAATCAACGAACACGGTCGATGTCACGTCCGTCGCGGCGAACGGCGGAGAGATCGTGTTCGACTTCGATGGTCTTGAGCTCGATTTCAGTACGAATTACGCGGCGTTGCTTCTCGAAACCGATGCGATGGGCAACCTCCTCGACATCGCAACGGCGAACCTGCTGACCACCGACTTTGCGGATGATGGTACGGGGACCTTTGTGCCGCAGAGTTCGTACGGGGGAACGAGCTTTGAGAGCGGTCGGCTGATTCTCCCGCTCGGCGAGTTATTCCTGCAAGCCTCGGATGTTGTTGACGCCCGCTTTGTCGCATTGTTCGAAGCCGACGCGGCGCAGACGTACACGATCACGAGCCGCCCCGACGCGTCCGACATCTTTGAAACGATCGGAGATTCGGTGACGGCGTTTGGGCAAGCGTTCTCACCACTCGAGCAGGCCCCGCCTGATGCGGGGCTGAGTGACCTCGGTCCGGTCGGGCTTGATCGAGTGACGTTCTTCGCGGGGACGTTCCCGGCAGATCCGGCGACGCAGGATGGCTTTGAAGGGGACACGCAGACTCGGCTCGCGATCGTCGATCGGGGTCCACGAGTGATCGGAGAAGAGGATAGTGTCGCGAGCCGTGTGGATGGGAACGGTGACGAGCTACCCGATGTGGTGTTGATCGACAACGCGAACGCGGCACTGTTCAACTTCGTGCAGCACGACGCGATGGGCATCCCCGGCGATGTCGACCCGACGGACATCGTGGCGCTTTCGACGAATGCCGTGAACACGATCGACAACGGGTTCGGCGGCCCCAACAGCTTCGGCACGAGTTACACGTTCGATTTTGATGGCGCCGAATTGACTGCCGGCAATGCATACGAGGCGGTGTTTGTGACGGTGAGTGGGCCCGCGGGGCTTGAGGTGTTCACGCTTGACCCCGTCACAGTCGCGTTTGCGGAATTCGACGGCGTCGTTCAAGAGGCGCTGATCGGTGTGGGCAACGACCTGAACAACACCGGACTGTTCGAGGGACAGGTGTTCGCAGACGCGACGCTCCGGGCGGCCGACTTCGGGTTCGACGTGGCGGTGGATATCACGCTTGTGCTCCCCGAGTGCTCCGGTGACATCAACCTCGATGGGGCCGTCGACTTCTTCGATCTGCTTGAGCACCTGCGACTGCTCGACGCGGGTGATCTTGCGGCGGACGCCGACGGGGACGGGGATTTGGACGCGGACGACACGTTGACGGTACTTCTTGTGATCGAGGCGGGCTGCCCGTGATACAACGACGATTGGCTACGGAGGGTCGCGGTATGCCGACGGCACGACGCGGATTCACGTTGATCGAGTTGCTTGTGGTCATCGCGATCATCGCACTGCTCATCGGGATTCTTCTCCCGGCGCTGGGCAAGGCACGGGAAGCGGGGCGCCAGGCAGCGTGCCTGAGCAACCAGCGGCAACTCGCCATCGCGCTGAACCTTTACGCGGACGACAACGACGACGTGCTGCCCCTCGGGTTTGTGTGGACGTGGGCGTACAGCTTCACGGTGTACGACTCGACGACGACGGACGTCGCTGGATTTTACTCGTGGGGGCTGCTGTGGGAGGGTGGATACAGCGACGTCCTTCGCAACAACAACGTCTTGTTCTGCCCTTCGCGCCGCGGTCCGCAGTGGTCGGTCGACAACCTCGACAACTGGCCGCCGGGGAATGACGAGTTCGAGGACACCGAAGCCCACTACGCGTTGCGTCCGTTCAAGGATGCCGATAGCGAGATCGGCTGGAGGCAGGATGCCCGGCCGGCGTTCTTCCCGGCGTCGCTGTCGTGGACGGACGGAGTCCCGCGACGGTACCTGCTGCCTACGGGAGCCGCGATCATCAGCGATGCGACGCCTTCCCGCGCGTTCCTCGAGTCAGGACACGCGTCCGCTATCAACGCGGCGTACACCGACGGCAGCGCACAGGCCGTCGATAGGGGAGGCATCGACCCATTGTTCGAGAACATCCCAGAGATGCTGAGCGCAGGCTTCGAGACACACCAGACCGCTCAGCGATCACTGTGGCTCGATCATCTTGATCGCTAATACCCGTTCGGAAGGGCAAGATGAACCGGTGCGGTAGCCCAGGATTAAACGGTGTGAGCGGGAGCCTCCGGATCGCCCTCGCCACGGTGATCTTGGCGTGGGGTTGCGGCGTCGCGGTTGGACAACCGACTGAGAGGCTTGTTGCGGCTGATATCTCTTCGATCAGTCGGGTCCGAGACTCGGGCGGGGTGTTCTCGACGTTTCGCGGCCAGACCGAGCTTGTTGAAGCGATGAAGGACGCGGGGTACAACACCGTGCGTCTCCGGGTATGGGTCGATCCCGAAGAGCGTTACAGCGAACTCGATGATGCTCTGACGATCGCGACAGCAGCGGACGCCGCGGGGCTCGACGTTTGGCTGAACTTGCATTTCTCGGACACGTGGGCAGACCCCGGCCAGCAGACCAAACCCGCAGCGTGGGCGGGACTGTCGTTCGAGGAGCTCGTTGCGCAAGTGCGTATGTACACGATGCAGACCGTCGAGGCGTTCGAAGCGGCGGGGCTTCCGCTGACGTACATCCAACTCGGGAATGAAATCCAAGATGGGATGCTATGGCCGGATGGACAAATCTCGGTGAACGGGTACGGTCCGTTCATCGAGCTGCTCGGTGCCGCGATCGATGGGCTAAAGCAAGCCGATCTCGTACGCGATCCATACGTGATCGTTCACTCGGGCGGTCCTATCGCAGCGCCGTCTTTCTTTGACGAGTTGGACGCTCGGGGCGTGGCGTATGACATCGCCGCGATCTCCTACTACCCATACTTTCATGGCGTGGTGGCGAACCTCGAGTCGGCTTTGGTGGATCTGGTTGGGCGAACCGACAAGCCGTTGCTGATCGCGGAAATCGGCTATCCCTGGACGTTCGGGTTCGGTGATGGGGTCACGAACTTGGTCGGATCGGCCTCGATCCCACCAGGCGTGCTGTCCCAGTTTCCAGCGACACCGGCCGGCCAGGCGGCGTATGTCGATGCCGTCTGGAATATCGCGGATGCGGTGCCGGATGGCCGCGGCATCGGCGTCGCGTACTGGGAGCCGGCGTGGCTTCCGGGTGTTGTCGGCGGCTCGGCGCTCGAGAATCTGGCGTTGTTCAACTTCGGTGGCACGGCGTTGCCCGCCTTCGACGGGTTCGCCCACGGCGCATCCCCGGTCGACGGGCAACGGCTCGGGCTTGATCCGATCTACGCACCGCCCTTGGCCGTGCAGACGCGTGATCCCGCTGTTTCATCGGACCAAGAAACTCAGACACGACTCGACACGTTATTCGCGAGCCAGGCGGCCGGTGACCTTTGGCTCGCGGTAAGCGGGAGGTTGGAAACCGACGCCGGTACGCTGTTCATTTTCATCGACGCTGATCCATCAGCGGGAAACGACACGCTTTCGCTCCCTCCGGACCTTCAGAACGGCTGGTCTGCGCTCGATGGCTTGCGCTTCGACGTTGGGTTCGCTCCAGAGCTCGCTGTCGCGCTCACGCCTTTCGGAAGTACAGTGTTTGTCGATTTGTTCGATCTATCAGGAGCGACCGCGGCGTTCTCGTACTTGGGCTCAACTCCGATCGGTGGCGGAGATCGGCCCCTTCAATTCGGATCGAATCCCCTCGGCTTGCGTGTAGCCTATGACGACTCTGGCGCAGCAGGTGCTAACGATATGGGTTGTAGCCGGCCGCTTGGGTCGACAAGAGGTATCGAGGTCCACCTCCCCCGCGGGCTCTTTAGCCGAACCCTATCGGCAGAGTCGGTGATCGGCGTCTCGGCGTTCTTTGTGATACGCACCGGCGTAAGCCCGACGCAGTGGTTGCCAGCGGTGCCCGGCTCCGTCGAACAACCGCTCGACGTTTCCGGGCTTGACCTCCGCGATGTTGGTGGTCTTCAGCACGTCATCACCTCGCTCGATGCCGACACCCGTGGACCCGCTGTCCGGGCTACCGCAGATCTCAACGGCGACGGGGTAGAGAACCCGGAAGACATGCTCACGCTGCTGACCGAATTCGCCCGCGGCCGGCGTTTTGCGGACATCAACGCCGACGGGGCGCTCGATTTCTTTGACGTTCTTGATGCCCTCACCTTGCTCGATGACCCGTGCCCGTGAGTGAGAGGATCCGGGAGATGCGGTGATCCAAAACCCACGGAACACCGCGTCCGGCGCGCCGTCGTCGCGGCAGCGGGGGGCGATCCCGGATGCGGCAAAGAGTCTCTCCGTCGCGGCGGCTGGCTCCGTTTCTCTTGACCCCGAATCAGCGATCCGTCATCTGTTCAATGCAGATACCCCCTCCCCGAGGCCTCACGAGGGGGGCCAGGAGATTGTGCGCCCCCTGTGGGTGTCCGATGTGTCCGCAAATTGAGACGGTCGCTTGACCGTAACCTCCTGCCGAATCAAGGCTTGACAGTGTCCGATGGCGAGACCCCGGACATCCCTTGGGAGGGAGGGCAGGATGACGCCGAAGCAATCGATGTGGGCACTGGCAGACCGTTTGGCGAGCCTCTTGATGTGTGCAGCGACCACTGCCCGAGCACGAATGCTGGCGCACTCGTCCCCACTTGTGACGGTCATGGGCCAGTGGGACAACACCTTCTCCGACGCGGCGCTTCTCGAGCGCGAGCTCACGGTCTTCCGGTCCCAACGGCACCGGAAGCCGGCGAAGCACCGCCCCCACTACGCACCGGAGGAGCGGGCGGAGATCCTTCAGGTCATGCGGCTCAGAGGCTGGAGCGCGAAGCAGGCCGGGCAGCGTTTCGTCGTTCACCCCAACACGATCCGCAACTGGCAGCGGGCAGTCGAGGACAAGCTTCGCGCGGAACGGATGCTCGGAAACCCGCCTTGGAATCGGCTTCACGAAGGCGTGCGTTGGTTGATCCACGAGCTGCGACGGACGTTTCCTGAGCCGGAGTTCGGGACGAGAACGATCGCCCGCCACGTGATGCGAGCAGGGATCCGCGCCAGCCGGACGACGATCCGGCGCGTGCTGCAGGAAGAAGAGCCAAGAAACTCCCATAAACACACCTTGCGCCACCGACGAACGAAGGCGCCGAGCCACGTCCAGCATCCCAACGCGCCACATCAGGTCTGGCATCTCGATATCACGACGCTCCGTGTGCTCTGGAAGCACGTCGAAATCGCTGCGATTGTCGATGGCTTCACGCGCAAGATCATCGCCTTGAAGGCCTTCGGGCACCGGCCAAGTTCGGGAGATCTCGCGGAGCTTGTAGAGGACGCG
>JBCDIT010000006.1:0-245123 GCA_038748775.1 Planctomycetota bacterium | reverse complement strand
CACCCGATCCGTCATCAACCCATCAACTCGAACACCGATCTCCGACGAAATCGCCGTCAAAACGCTTGACGAAGGATTCAATTAGCGGCCTGCTAGAGCAGGTTTGATCGCTCCGTAGCGGCCTCCGGCCGCACACTCGCTTGGGGAAGTTTCGCCGGAGTGAATCCGGCGGGCTTCCCGTGGCGCGAACTCAACGTTCGACGCTACACCCTGAGTGAAGACGCTCTCGCTTCACGATCGCATCCAGTCGTGTGTCAGAACCCAAAGAAATCTCTTCGAAGTCTTGTAAGACTCGCTCCCGGCGGCGGAGTCTCCAGTGAGCGAAACTCTCTCGACTCGTTGTCCACTTCTTCGGTAGAGCCCCCACATGTCACCCCTCCCCCAAACCCGCCGTAGCCTGCTCCTCGAACTCGGCAAGAAGAGCGACGGCGCTTGGGCGGAGTTCCTTGAGGTCTACGAACACGCCCTCCGGGCGTACTGCCGAAAGCTCGGGCTTGACGCCGCGGACGCTGAGGACGCGACCCAGGAGGTTCTCGCGGCGGTGCACCAGCGGATCCCGACGTGGGACCATGATGCGTCCGGCAGCTTCCGGGCTTGGCTGTTCCGCGTTGCTCGGAACATCACGATCGATCTGATCGCCGCGCGGGCCCGGAGGGCCGGGAACGCAGCGCACCTCGACGATGTCGACGTTCTTGGTCTGCGAGCCACGCACGAGGCAACGCTGGAGCGTGAGTACGCCCGGGCAACGCTCGACTGGGCCGCCGATCGCGTTCAGCAAGAAGTGAGCGAGGGCGCCTGGCAAGCGTTCACGCTGACCGCTGTCAGGGGGCGGTCTCCCGAATCGGCCGCGGAGGCCCTCGGGATGACGGTGGGGGCGGTGTACACAGCAAAGTCGCGGGTGATCGCGAGACTCCGAACGAGGGTCGCGTCACTCGAAGAAGGCAACGAAACCAACCAGCCAAAGGATGATGCGCGATGAGCAAGAACGACTCCATCCGGATCGGCCAGGCCGACCTCGCGATGCTCCGGCGCTATGTCGATGACCAACTCGAGCCGCAGGACGAAGCCGAACTCCTCGCGAGGCTGGAACAGAGCCCCGAACTGCGCGACGCGCTCGAACGCACGGCCGACTTGGACTGGTGGCAGAGCGTTCGCGGGGACTTCCGCGCGGGGGAACTCGACGCGTCGGGGTCCTCGCGGACCGAGCCGGGCCAAGAGGTTCTCCAGAGGCTTGCACCCAGCGAAGACCCGAGCATGCTGGGGCGGATCGGGCATTACGAGGTCCAGGGCATCGTCGGCCAGGGGAGCACCGGCGTCGTTCTCAAGGCGATGGATCCAAGATTGAACCGAACCGTTGCGATCAAAGTCTTGGCCCCGACGGTCACGACGAGCGGTGCCGCGAGACGCAGATTCGAACGCGAAGCGAGGGCGGTTGCCGCGGTGGCGCACGACCACGTCGTCCCGATCTACTCCGTCGATGAACACGACGGGCTTCCGTTTATCGTGATGCAGTACGTTTCGGGGGCGTCGCTCCGTGTGCGGTTGCATCGCGACGGACCGTTGAGCACACGCGAGGCGGCCCGTGTCGGGCTCCAGATCGCTCGGGCGCTCGGGGCCGCGCATGCTCAGGGAATCGTGCATCGAGATGTCAAGCCGGCGAACGTGCTCGTCGAGGGCACCGTCGATCGCGTGATGGTGACCGACTTCGGCCTCGCGAGCGTCGCCGACGAGGCTTCGGTGACGCACAGCGGCACAATCCACGGCACACCTCAGTACATGTCACCCGAACAGGCACGCGGCGAATCGGTCGATGCGAGGACGGATCTGTTCAGTCTCGGGAGCCTGCTCTACGAGGCGTGCACCGGTCGTGCCCCGTTCTCCGCGCAGACCGTCATTGGCGTCATTCATCGGGTGAACGAAACAGAGCCGACACCGATCCGCGAAGTGAACACCGAGATCGACGAATGGCTCGAGGCGTTCATCGCCAAGCTCATGTCCAAGGATCTCGCGACGAGGTTTCAGACGGCCGACGAAGTGTCGGACCTGCTGGCAGGCGAACTCGCGTTCCTTCAGAACCCGACCGGGACCGAGCGTCCTACGCGGCTCTGGTGGGACCGGCCGGCGATCAGCGAGACCCGCCCTTGGCCGCTGGTCACGTTAGGGATCGTGGGGTTTGCGATCGGCATCGGAGGCGGCTTGGCGTGGCTCGCCCAAGGGCAGCCCGGAGGACAAGCGTCCGAGCAGCCTGCGAACGAGCCCACCGGGCAGTTCGCGTCGAGCGGCGACGGGGCCACGGCATCGAGCGACGGTGTTCTGAGAAAGTCGTTCCCGATGGAATCGGGCGGGCTCCTGACCGTCGATGTTGCTTGGGGGGCCATCACTGTTCTCGCGGCCGACGTCGAGGAGGTCACGCTCGAGGTGTCCGGTGTCGAGGTTGACGGGGATGGCCCCGATGCTGTTCTGCTTGAGCAAGCGGGGGTGCAACTTGAGGTTTCCGACGAGGGGGTTGTGCTCACCGGTCCGGCGCGAAACGGCGAAATGACCGGGCGGGGCTACACGGTCACCGTCCCGGCCGACACCGATCTCAATGTGGTCTCAGGAAGCGGCGACGTTATCGTTGGAAGCATCCAGGGCGACGTCCGCGTCGAGACACTGGGGGGCGGTATCGCTCTGGGGCACGTCGCCGGCGACGTCAACGCCCGCTCGCATATGGGCGACATCACGATGCTCAGCGGGTGCGACGGCAACGGAAACCTCGTCGCGATCTTGGGCAGCGTTGCGATGGCGGGGATTACGGGCGACGCGTTCGCAATCACGTCGGGTGGCGATGTCTGGCTCGGGGAGAGTCCAGGAAGTATTGGGGCCCAGACTTCGGGGGGTAGCGTCTACATCGACGGAGTGTTGGGCTCCTTGCGTACCCATGCCACCGGTGGAGACGTTGTGATGTGGGTTCCGCAAGAGCCACTCGATGACGTCCGTGTGAACGCGGCGGACGGTAGCGTGGTCATCGTCGTCGCGGATGACGTTGACACGCGGATCGAGGCATCAGGGGATCTGCGTTCGTCGATGTTCTTTGTCATGAACGACATCGTGGACGACGAAGGCGCGAGTTGGGCGACTTCGACGCTCAACGAAGGGGGCCGTGTTCTCCGAGGATCGGCGTCATCTGGCCAGATTTACGTCGACACCATCGAGAAAGACGGCTCGATGACCTTCGCGGAGGCGCTCGAAAGCGTCGGGTGGCAGGGCGTCTTGCCATTCGCCTACTCGGGCCGATACGAGTCGAAGAACGGGGGGCCAAGCGGCAGCGGACAGAGCCTCGGCGGAAGCGGGTCGGGACAAGGCCAGTTTGGCCGGAGCGGGCTGGGCCAGAGCGGTTTCGGCCAGAGCGGTTTCGGGCAAAGTGGGCTCGGGCAAAGTGGGGTCGCAAACTCCGTGAGCGGTCAGGGCCGAGCCAACGGTGAAGCCCAAGCAGGAACGCTGTCCTCCGCCCGTCCGGGCCGGCTCACCACGGTTCGCCTCGATGACCCGGACGCGGTCATGGATGGGTACACGATCTATCTCCCTCAGAGCCACGGCCCGCGCGATGAGCCCTACCCGATCATCGTCTACCTCCAGGGTGCCTTCGGCGTCGGCGATCGGATCGAGGCGGTCAACGAGTGGGGGCTCGCGAGGCTCCTGCGAGACGAGACCAGTCTCGACTCGCGCCGGAATCGGTTGCTGCTCGATGAGTTCATCGTTGTGAATCCGCACATCCGATCGGGGCAGTACGGAGACTATCCCTCAGTTGTCCGGGAGATCCTCGATGAGGTCATCGAGACGCACAACGCAGACCCGACGAGGATCTACGTCACCGGGCTCAGCCGCGGCGGACACGGTTCTTGGGCGTTGGCAGAGGCTCTGCCTTCGACCTTCGCCGCGATCGCCCCGATCGGTGGTTCTTCGGAGATGGTCGAAGACTGGAGTTCCCTCTCTGGGACCTCGGTCTGGATCTCGCACAACGCCGGTGACTCTCGGGTGTCGTTCAACAACGCCCAGCGGGCGATGAACCAGATCGAGGGGAGGTTCGGCGTTCAGTTCCGGCGTTTCGACCGACTCGTGGTAGAAGGGACCGACTATCTCGATCACGACTTCATCTTGACCAGCGCCCGCACGCGCAGCCACGACGCTTGGACCGAGGTCTACTCGAACGCGGAGTTCTACGAGTGGCTGCTCAGGCAGCGGCGGGACTGAGTGGCGTCCGGTCGATCTCCGGTAGCCTGGAGCGATGCCCACCACACTCATCACCGGAGCCAACCGAGGCATCGGCCTCGAACTCGCGAAACAGGCGATGGCCGACGGACCCGTCATCGGAACCGCTCGAGATCCGAAAGCGGCGCAGCACCTGATTGATGCTGGGGTACGGGTCGTCGAGCTCGACGCGGCTGACGAGGCGTCGATCAAGGCCCTCGCCGTGGCCGTCGGCGATGAACCGATCGACCTGCTTATCAACAACGCCGGTGTCTTCCCCGACAACGGGAAGACGTTCGAAGATCTTGATCTCGAGACGATGACGGGTTGTTTGCGAACCAACGTGGCCGGGCCGATCGGAGTGACGAGGAGCCTGCTCCCGAATCTTCTGCGCTCCGAACACCCCAAGGTTGTCCACGTTTCGAGCACCATGGGAAGCCTGGAATTGGCCCAAGAGGCCACCAAGAACCACGCCTACCGGGCTTCGAAGGCGGCGCTCAACATGGTGACGGTGCTCATGGCCAACGAACTCCGCGAACGGGGTGTGTGCTGTGTCTGTGTTCACCCAGGCTGGGTCCAGACGGATATGGGCGGGGCGAAGGCGGCGCTGACCCCCGAGCAGAGCGCTCGGGACATCCTCGGTCTCGCCCACCGTCTCGGGATGGCTGAGTCAGGCTCGTTTCTCCGCCATGACGGAGAAGCTCTGCCCTGGTAGCGGCTGAATTTCGGGTGGTGCCGGAATGAACGGGTCGGTCGCGAGGTTTATCTGTTGCAACAGGAAAACGGCCGGCCCACGCCTGGATCGGTTGTCCGCGTGGGTCGGTCAGCAGGAGACGCCCATGCAGCAGACCCAATCGAACCGCACCTTCACCCGCTCCGATGGTTCGACTGCCCGAGTGATCGCGGTCGAGGCCAGGCAGGCGAGTCCGCAAGACAGCGGTCTCCCGGTGTTCCTCGGTCTGGGTGCGTACATCGTGGCCCTGCCGGTGCTGGCGGTGGCTTCGTGTGCGTTCATCGCATTGGGTTTGTGATTCGCCGCGTTGTCGGCTCGGTCCCCTTCTACACTCGCCCGCCTTCTGGCGATAGTCGCCCGGGGGTTGACCAGTGAGGGGACGCGATGCGGGTTCGGACACACACGTGCGGTGAGCTGCGATCGGAGCACGTCGGTAACGAGGTCGTGCTCAACGGCTGGGTGAACAGCTACCGGGACCACGGCACCGGCCTGATCTTCGTCGACCTCCGAGATCGGTACGGGCTGACGCAGGTTGTCTTCGACCTCGAGGACGCGGATCAGTCGTTGCTCGACGCGGCGGACAAGCTCCGCAACGAGGACTGCGTGTCGATCGAGGGCAGGGTGAGGGTCCGCGACGGCGGCACCCATCCGAAGTTCAAGACGGGCGAGTTCCCGACGGGCGAGGTCGAGGTCGTCGTCTCGCGCGTTGAGGTGCTCAGCAAGACCGACAACCCGCCGTTCCTGCCCAGCGACACAACGAACCTCCCGGGCGAAGAGGTCCGCCTCAAGCACCGGTACATGGACCTGCGCCGCCCCGCGATGCAGCAGATCATGCAGACGCGGCACCGCGTCGCGCAGTTCAGCCGGAACTACTTCGACCAGCAGGGCTTCCTCGAGGTCGAAACCCCGATGCTGACGAAGGCGACGCCTGAGGGCGCCCGCGACTTCCTCGTGCCCAGCCGGCTCCAGCCCGGGTCGTTTTACGCCCTTCCGCAGAGTCCCCAGCTCTTCAAGCAGATACTGATGGTCGCCGGCTGCGATCGGTACATGCAGATCGTCCGCTGTTTCCGTGACGAAGACCTGCGTGCCGACCGCCAGCCCGACTTCACCCAGCTCGACCTCGAGATGAGCTTCGTGACCGAGGACGCGGTTCTTGAGATCATGGAGGGATATGCCAAGGCCCTCTGGAAGGACGTCCTGGACGTCGATCTGCCTGATTTCCGGCGTGTGACGTACCAGGAGTCGATGGACCGATACGGCTCCGACCGCCCCGACCTGCGATACGAACTCGACATCGTCGACGTTTCCGACATCGTCGCGAGCAGCGACTTCAAGGTGTTCAGCACCGCCCTCGCCAAGCCCAAGGGCACCGTCCGGGCGATCCGCGTTCCGGGCGGGGCTAAGAAGCTCACCCGCAAAATCACCGACGGCTACTCCGAGTTCGTCAAGCAGTTCGGCGCCGGCGGTGTCCCGACCAGCAAGTGGGTGGGCGGCAAGTTCGAAGCGGGCATCGGCAAGTTCATCGAGCCGATCGGGGCCCAACTCGCCGAACGCCTGGGCCTCGAAGAGGGAGACCAGGTCTTCTTCGGCGCCGATACGTACTCGACCTGCCAGCGGGCGCTGGGCGAGCTCCGCATGAAGCTCGCCGGTGACCTTGGGCTCATCAAGGAAGGCGAGTGGGCTTTCCTCTGGGTCGTGGACTTCCCGATGTTCGAGCACGACGAAGAAACCGACCGTTACTACGCGCTGCACCACCCGTTCACGGCGCCCAGCCCAGACCAGACCGAGGCATTTCTCGCGGTCGACAAGGGCAACATTGACGCGGTCGAGGGGATCCTCTCGGCCGGCTACGACATGGTCTGCAACGGCAGCGAGATCGGCGGCGGGTCGATCCGTATCCACCGGGGGGACGTTCAGGAGAAGGTCTTCGACCTCATCGGTTTGAGCAAGGAAGAGGCGAGCGAGAAGTTCAGCTTCTTGCTCGATGCCCTGCGCTTCGGCGCCCCGCCGCACGGCGGCATCGCCTTCGGCCTCGACCGGCTCGTGATGCACCTCGCGGGCACCGACGGCATCCGCGACGTGATCGCGTTCCCGAAGACGCAGACCGGGGCCGATCTGATGTGCGACGCGCCGAGCGCCGTGAGCGAAGACCAGCTCGGGGAACTCCACGTCGCGAGCACGTGGGAACCCGAGGAGTAGTGCGGTACTGGGGTGCCGTGGTCTGAGCGAAGCGAAGCCCACGAACGGACAGCCCCGAAAGGCCGCTCCCTGTGTTCGATGGTCTTGAGTTCGTGGCCGGAGCTTCGCTCCGATCGCGGCGCCCGACGTCTCTTGTTCTGTGGAGGCCTCTCTACGGAACGGTAGCCCGTCGTTCGGCGATCTCACCGAGGGGAAGAATCACCGGTATCCTGTCGCCATGAAGCTCTACCAAGTCGACGCGTTCACGGCTCGGCGCTTTCACGGAAACCCCGCCGCCGTCGTCCCCCTTGAAGTCTGGCCCCCAGAGGACCACGTCCTCCAAATGATCGCGGCGGAGAACAACCTCTCCGAGACTGCGTTCTTCGCCAAGCGATCCGAAGCGGAGAGCGGGGAGCCCTGCGACTTCCTGCTCCGCTGGTTCACACCCGCCGCCGAGGCCGCGTTGTGCGGGCACGCGACCCTCGCGACGGCGCACGTCCTGTGGACCGAGTTGGGCTTCTCGAACGACACGATCCGATTCGATTCGAAGTACAAGGGGCTGCTCAAGGTTTCACGGAAAGGCTCTCAGATCGAGCTCGATTTCCCCGAGTTGGCCCTTGAGCAGACCGAGATCACGAGCGACCTTGTTCGAGCTCTTGGCCGCGAACCGGTCGAGGTCTACAGCGGCATGTACACCGTCTGCGTGTTTGACAACAAACGGCAGGTCCACGAGATCAATCCTGACCTCCACGCACTCAAGGCGCTCGAAGATGTCCGTGCGCTGGCGGTCACGGCCCCCGGTGCCGGGCACGACTACGTATGCCGGTTGTTCGCGCCCCGCCTCGGGATCAATGAAGATCCGTTCACCGGCTCGCTTCAGTGCATGCTGGCCCCGTACTGGGGCAAGAAACTCGGGAAGAGCGAGGTCACGGCACACCAGGTGTCTTCGCGTGGTGGCGAAGCCACGTGCCGCCTGAACGATCCGGAGGGACGCGTCAAAATCGCCGGCTCGTGCGTGACGTATCTCCGTGGTGAGATTGAGATCTCCGAACACTGATCGGCCCATGCGGAACGCGGTTCGCACCATCGCGGCGCTGCTTGTCTTCGTGCTCGGAAGCGTTGCACCAGCGGCTCCGAGGCCGAACGTGTTGCTCATCGTGTGTGACGATCTCAACGACTGGATCGAGCCGCTCGGGGGCCATCCGCAGGCTCACACGCCTTCGCTCGCTCGTTTCGCTGAACGGGCCGTCACTTTCACCAACGGACATTCGAACAACCCGGTATGCGCTCCGTCGAGGGCGAGCTTTCTGACCGGCATCTACCCGCATACGTCCGGCAACGTCTTCTGGGACAAATGGCACGAGAATCCGACGCTCAGCAACTCCAAAACGATGATGCGCCACTTTCGCGACCAAGGGTACACCGTCGTCGGCGCAGGGAAGCTGATGCACCACGCGAAGCGCGACGAGTGGGACGAATTCCGCGTCGGTGCAAACCTCGGGCCTGCCGCTTGGGATGGGCAGCGGCGAGTGGGGCACCCGAGCGTGCCCGAGCCGTTCCGGTCGATCGGGTGGATCGACGGTTCGTTTGGTTCGCTTCACGACGTACCGTTCGCTGGCTCGAGCGTTGACGGCGCCGGGTGGATCGACGGGGCTTGGGGCGTTACACGGCCCTTCCGCTACAACGGTCCCGACGACCGGGGACGCGTCCCGGATGAACGGATCGCGGATTGGGCGGTGGGACGCCTTGAGCGGTTCGCGGATGAGGCGGGCGGGCCGTTCTTCATGGCGCTCGGCTTTCTCAGGCCCCACACCCCGATGTACGCGCCGCAAGAGCATTTCGATCTCTTCCCCGATGTCGAAACCACGCTGAGACTCGACAACGACGTGGCCGACACCCATTACAACAGTCACTTCTCGCCCGAACAAAAGGGGCGCCGGTACTACCGGCTGATCTCGGAGGCTTACGGATCATCCGATGAGGGACTCCGAGCGTTTTCGAGGGCCTACCTGGCGTGCGTTTCCTTCATTGACAGCCAGATAGGGCGTGTTCTCGACGAGCTCGAGCGCCAGGGGTTGGCGAAGAACACCGTTGTCGTGATCACGAGCGACCACGGTTTCGGTATCGGTGAAAAGTCGTATTTGTTCAAGAACGCCCCTTGGGAGGAGAGTACAAGAGTGCCCCTGTTCATTCGGGCCCCGGGTGTTTCCGTCGACGGTGGTCGGGTGTCTCGTCCAGTCTCGCTCATCGACGTGTATCCCACACTGGTCGATTTGTGCGGGCTCTCAACCGAGACGCGTAAGAACGCGAGCGGCGCGGTTCTCGACGGGCACACGCTCCGTTCCCTGCTCGTCGACCCGATCCAGAACGAGTGGGCCGGGCCGCTGGCGGCGTTGACCATGGTCCACGCAGGCGAAACGGCGGTAAGGTCACTCACCGCTGAAGAATGGCAAGACCCGGCGCTTCAGCATTGGAGCCTGCGGACCGCAACGCATCGCTATATCCGCTACAACTCCGGAGCAACCGAGCTGTACGACCATCGGACGGACCCCAACGAGTGGCACAATCTCGCGGAGAAGCGAGCGCATGCGAGCGTCGTTGAACGGCTTGATGCGCTGCTCCGTGAGATGATCGCGCCCGTCGAACTCGAGCCGCTCACCGGTTCGGAACCGTGATCGTCGAGCCGTTCGGCTCGTCGCGTCGCCCGAGAGCGGCGTCGACAATTACCATCGCGACTTCCTCGGGCGACAGCGTTGCGGACGCCGGCATGACATCCTCCGGAACGATCGCTCGAAGCATCTGTGTCTCGACGGCTCCCGGTGCAACGGCAAACGCACGGATGCCCTGCTCCGCATATTCATTGGCGATACCCTTGCTCAGCGTGTTCATTGCGGCCTTCGCTGCTCCGTAGACGCTCAGTCCCGGGAACGGATCGTCCGCCGCGACGCTCGTTGTGGTGACAATCGACCCGGAGCCTCGCTTGAGCATGACGCCCAGCGCCACCCTCGTCATCGCGATCGGCCCCATCGCGTTGATTGCAAAGATCCGCGTGGCCTCGTCGTCGCCGGTCTCGTGGACGGGGATCATCGGCGCGTATCCAGCGTTGTTCACGAGGACGTCGAGGCGGCCGAATCGGTCAACGGCGGCGTCGACGACGCCTCGGGCGGCCTTGAGATCGGTGACGTCCGCTGGGTGGACCGCCGCCTGCGGTTCGCCGGGCAAGGAACGGGCGGTATCGTCCAGCGCTTCGCGGCGTCGCCCCACAAGCACAAGGGCGTAGCCCTCCCCGTGAAGCAGTTTGGCGATCTCGCGTCCGATTCCCGAACCGGCGCCGGTGACGATGGCCGCGGGGCTTCCAATCTGTGTCATCGCAGCTCCTTCTGGCAAGAAGGGTACCGAGCGGCGGATACGGCGGCCGACCGTCGATAGACTGCCCGCGATGGCGAGCGAGCGCGTCGGAATTGCGGTTGTACTGGGTCTGCTGGGCGTCCTTGTTGGCGTTCCGTTCCTCATGTCGGCCGGCCGCGGCAACGCTTCTGACAGCGATGACCGCCGTTTGATCGTCGTCACCCCCCATACCCAGCAGATCCGAACTGAGTTCGGGCGGGCGTTCGCCGAGTGGCACCTCCGCGAGCACGGCGAGGCCGTGATGGTGGACTACCGCACGCCGGGCGGGACCAGCGAGATACGGAGGCAGCTCCAGGCCCAGTTCCGGGCCGCGGCCGGGGCGGGGAAGATTTCGCTCGAAGGCACCGGAGGAGCAAGCGCGATTGTCGAACCGGGGGTGATCGGTTTCGATCTGATGTTCGGAGGCGGCAGCTACGACCACGGCACGCTGAAGCGAGGCGTCCGCGTGAAGGTTGACGGGCAGGACGTCGACGTCCCGATGTCGACACCGGCGGCGCTGACGCAGGCCGAGCTCGATGATCTCTTCGGGCCCAACCGAGTCGGCACCGAGTTGCTGTATGACCCGGATCGGTACTGGATCGGCACCGCCCTGTCCAGCTTCGGGATTATCTTCAATCGTCCGCTGCTCGATCAACTCGGGCTCGAAGAGCCGGACGCCTGGGACGACGTCACCGACCCGACGCTGATCGGCTGGCTTGCGCTCGCCGATCCTCGGAGTTCCGGTTCGATCACGACGACGTTTGATTCGATCCTGGGCAACCTCGGCTGGGATGAGGGCTGGCGTGTGCTCCGCGCGATGTGCGGGAACAGCCGGTCGATTGCGAATAACTCGACCAAACCCCCGCTCGACGTCGGCGCCGGTGAGGCCGCCGTCGGTCTGGCGATCGACTTCTACGGTCGTGGTCAGGCCCAGGTGCTCGCCGAGGCGGGAGATGATCGACTGGGCTATGCCGAGCCGACGGGCGCTGTCTACATCGATGCCGATCCGGTCAGCGTGATCCGGGGCGGGCCCGATCCGGAGCTGGCGAACCGCTTCGTGCACTTCATGCTCACCGAAGAGGCCCAGGCGTTGTGGCAATTCCCGGCGCAGCGTCGAGCTGAGGCCGCGGACAACCCGATCGGGCCCTCGGGCAAGCCGATGGGGCCCGAGGTGAACGAACTCCGGCGTATGCCCGTCCGCCGCTTGATGTACGAGAAGCACTTCGAGCACTTCAAGGACCAAGTCCGCCCGTTCGAGATCGCCTCGAAGGTACGAAACCCGGGGTGGCGGACCGGGGTCCAGATGATGATGGGGGCGTTCGGAATCGACTCCGCCGACGACTGCCGCGCCGCATGGCGGGCGATCGCGAAGGCCGAAGCGACGCCGGGATTCCCGCCCGACGTACTCGGGGAGATGCGTTCGCTCTTCTTCGCGTTCCCAGAAACACCGATCACACTCGTCCAGGGGTTGCCGGAGTACCTTGAGGTCGCCGACCTGGTCTCGCGGGTGTTGCCAGACGATCGCATGCTCACGATCGAGCAGGCGGTCAGACATCTTGGCCGAGAGCTTGACGCGCTCCCAGCAGACCGGGATCCCGAGGCCTTCGCGGCCGCGGCGGGGCTGGTGAATCGCGACCCGATCTCGCTCCCGTTCACCGAGGCGAACTACCGCGCTATCCGCAACGAATGGCGCGATCCCTCGGTCGAAGCCCGATTGCGAATCGAGTACACCCAGTTCTTCCGGGCCAGCTATGCCCGCGTTGTCGAGATGTTTGAACAGAACCGTGTCGCGATCGCCGCGGCCCAGGAGATACGACCTTGACCGCTGCCCGCATCCGTCCCCGGTTCCTCGATACGCACGAGCATCCGTACCCCAAGCACGCGAAGATCGTCGCGACCCTGGGACCGGCGAGTGATCCGCCGGAGATGATAGAGAAGCTCATCAAGAACGGGGTCAACGTCTTCCGTCTCAACTTTTCCCACGGCCCGCTCGACGCGCAGCTCGTTCGTCTTGAACGCGTCCGCGAGGCGGCGATCAAGCTCCGCACGCCGGTGGCGGTGATGGGGGACCTCCAGGGCCCGAAAATGCGGGTCACGAAGGTACCCGACCTCGACGGTTCCGGCGGTCTCATGCTCAAGACCGGCCAAGACATCGTCTACCGCAAGGGCGTCGACGAGGCGTATCTCGGCAAGGAGAGCGACGACTTCGCCGCGGCGTTCGGCGTGACGTTTGATCCGATGTTCACCGACGTCGAGGTCGGCCAGCGCGTTCTCGTGAACGACGGCGCGATCCGCATGCTCATCGTTGGGCACACACCTGGCGAAGAGGTCAGGTGCCGCGTGACGCACGGCGGCAAGATCTCCTCGAGCAAGGGCGTCAACCTCCCCGAGACGGATCTTCAGATGCCCGCCATCACGCCCAAGGACTGGGAATGCGTCGAGTGGGGCGTCAAGCATGGGATCGACGTCTTCGCGTTGAGCTTCGTCCGCACCGCCGACGAGGTGCTCGAACTCAAGAATAAGCTCAAGGGCATGTGCTCGATCGATCCGGAGCGCGGCGCCGACCCGCTGGCCCATGACATTCCGGTGGTGACCAAGGTCGAAAAGCCCCAAGCCCTTGACAACCTCGAAGAGATCGTCCAGGCCACCGATGGTGTCATGGTTGCCCGAGGCGACCTGGGCGTTGAGATGGACACGTGGCACGTCCCCGTCGCGCAGAGGCACATCATCGAGATGTGCGCGGATTATGGGAAACCCTGCATCGTCGCGACGCAGATGCTCGAGACGATGATCACCGAGCCGATCCCGACGCGCGCCGAGGCGTCCGACGTCGCCAACGCCATCTTCGACGGGGCCGACGCGGTGATGCTCAGCGGCGAGACAGCGGTCGGGAGTCATCCCGATCTCGTCGTCGAGACCATGAACCACATCATCCGGTCGGCCGAAGACTGGATCGACCTCCAGCCCCACGAGCCCCACGCGCCGCGCAAGCTCGAGGACCACCCGCACCGCTCCGCATCGATGGCAGCCGGGGCATGGCACATCGCGACAAGGGCGAAGGCCAAACTCGTCGTCGTCTGGAGCCAGACCGGGGGCATGGCCCGCTACCTCTCCCAGCACGACTTCCGGGTGCCGATCTTGGCCTACACCTCCAGCCGAACCGCGGCCCGCCGCATGGCGTTCTTCGGTGGTGTCACCCCCCTGCGCTGCGACGTGCCCAAGGATGGGCTGCTCTCGACGTGGACCGACATCGTCGCCCAGCGCATCCGCGAAGAGGGGTGGGGTGAAGACGGAGACGCCGTGCTCCTGATCGCCGGTAAGCCTCTCGGAGGAACCACAGCGCAGGACATCTTGGCGATCCTGAGGTTGGGCGATCCAGATTCGGGGTTCCGGGCACACGACCGCACTTTATGATCTTTCTGGACGCAATATTGAGAGCTTTTCTTTCGCATCCTGTTCACGCCTAACCTCCCGACTCTGAAGTGCACTTGCGCAGCTTTCGAATCCACTACCGCTCATCAGTCCAAACTCGCGTCCATCAAGATTTCTAGAGGCTCGGGTGGTCACTGGTGTCGAAAAAACCAAACCCTGATCGGCATGCATAGGGATATCCCGAGCGACCACTCGATACCAAATCATGAGAAAATGTCTATGCAGAGCTGACCACTTCAGGTATACACGTTTGCGAGCCTCGTGGCGGAGATGTGGCTCAATTGAGCCATAGCTTGTTGGAGCCGCAATGCGAAGCTTGATCTCGCTCTACGTTGCATGCGCAATCGTCGTAGCAGAACCCGGGTTGGCGCAGGACGACCCGGGTAGAAACGGTCGTTCGGTTACAGCATCGAACAGCTTTGCCACCACCGATGCTATCCGTCAACTAAGCAAGCTTGACGATCTTGGCGAACGTCGACTGCCGAAGGCCGGAGTGCCGGATACCCTCCGAATCACGACGCCATCGGGCTCGATGCTCGCTCGCATCGAGAGCTTTTCGAAACGCCGCAAGGGCACGCCGGTCACGCTGCGCGGCGTGATGGTCGGTCCGGACCTGTTGCCACTGGACACCGGCAGTTTTCAGCTTACGACAGACGGCGAGAATGCTCTCGGTGCCATGTGGACGTCGGAGGGGACGTTTGAACTCCGTCTCGTCGACGCGGAACTTGTCGCCATCCCGCCAATGGGTGAGCGTTTCCGTTGTCGTTGTGAACTCGGAGCGCATAATCACGCCAGTCACCTCGTGTTGGCTCAGCCCCAGAGGCTTCTCACTGAGCCACTAACAGCGACTGCCGGGTCCGCTAACACAATCAACAACTCGGGCCCGCCCTGCTTTTCCTACGACTCCAAGACGATCACCGTTCTCATTCCCATAACGCCAAGCGTATTCGAGAACGTGGTCGAACCCCTGGGAGGCCTAGGGCTTTACTCCGAAGCCGCGATCGAGCTTGTCAACACGAACTTCATCAATACCCTTAACGAATCGCGTGTCGTGATTGCGGAAGCCTACGTCGATCCTGATCTCGAGTTTGATTCCGGTCCGATCCCACCAACGAGTGATCTGTTTCTGACCAACCTCGCGGCCGGCGCTCCCGGCGAAATGGCCCGCGCGAAGCGTGATGAGACCTGTGCGGATCTGGTTGCGGCGATCGCGTCCATCACCGGGGCTGGAGGGCAAGCCTTTATCGGTGTCAACGGGCCTGGGAACGGCTTCTCTGTGACGACTCCGGGGTTCATCTTCACGTTCAACGCACTCGCGCACGAGATTGGGCACAACCTCGGTGCCAACCACGAGCCTGGACTTGGCGGCCCGACCTTTCTCCCTGAAGCACGGGGTTGGATCTTCGAGGACGCCATTTCTGGAAACCCCACCGCAACAACGATGGGCATCTCCACCTTCAATAGGATTCCGCAGTACTCAAACCCGGACGTGTTGCGCGACGGGGTTGCCACCGGCGTTGCAGGACTTGCTGACGTCGAAAACGCACTCCAGACGACGGTGCCGATTGCGTCGGTCTATCGCGAGCGCCTTACGACTCCCGCCGAGCTCGATTGCAACAACGACGGCGTCTTCGATGCTCAACAGATCGCCCAACAACCAGCGATCGACATGAACTTCGATGGACTCATCGATAGCTGTCAGATTGCTTCAGATCCGTCGTTCGACTGCGACGGAAACGGGCTGCTCGACCGATCAGAGCTCATCGGACAGGTCGCGATCGACCTCGGGGTTGCCGAAATTCCCCCGGGAGGCACGGTGGACTTCGATATCCCGCCGCTCACGCTCCCGACCTCAAACGGTAGCGCTACTCTGCTTCTCACCATCGGTGCCGAGTTCGACTCGGCGGTCTTTCCAGATCGCTTCGTCCAGGTCTCAGCAAGCAATCCACCCTTCGATGTACCGCTCCCCTTGCTCGCCCAATTCCCAGCAAGCGGTTCATGCGAGTTGGGCGCCCAGAATCTACAGGTCATCAACTCGAACCTGTACGGGCGCCTACGCGACGACGCTGACACCGGTGAAATCGCGTTTCTCCGTGTGAGTGTGTCGCCTGACGTGCCCAACCCCACAAGCTGCGGTACGCCGATTTCGGTTTCCGCACGCCTGTTCGTTCGCACGCCGATAGGGTTCATCAACCCCGCATCGCTCGACGCCGACGCGGATGGCATCCTTGACGTGTGTGATTGCCCTGCAGACTTCGATGGTAACGGCAGCGCCGACTCGTCCGATGTGAGTGCGTTCATCGCTGCTGTGAATGATCTCAACATCACGACTGATATCGATGGGTCCGGCATAGTCGACTTCTTTGACCTGATCGATTTTCTCTCGCTCGTGGACGCCGGGTGCTCGTGAGCTAGCCGAAACGCGAAGACGAAAGCGTAGGCAATATTGTGGGGTATTATGAAAGACACGGGAAGTTGTTATTCACAGGATATATTTATGACGTGACGACAGGTCAAGGCGGGCAAGGCTATTTTGGTGTCGCTATAAAGGGCGGAGGACACCTCTTGGCCATGTAGGAGGACGTACTGGTGGTAGATGTTGGCGGCTGCCTTCGTATCCGGTTGTTCCGCGTCATGTGTTTCAATGGTGGCGAACGCGCACGACCAAGCGGGGCGTGATCTTGGGGCGGCCTGAGCACGTCGTTCCTAGACTCGCCTAAGGCTCTTTCTGATCCCGCCCCCAGCTCTAGAGGACGCATATGTCAATCTATTGGAGGTCACTCGGTCACACGTGCTCGACACGGTCACACTGATTGTGTTGTGTCCGAGTGACAAGGCGAACGAGAAGATCGCTCTAAAGACGGAGAAGCTTCGACACGACTTCATCGCGAACATATTCAGTCCGGCCGGGACCGCTCTGGTTCAACTGAGACTTGACGACAAGCGGCCGAAACGGGAGTTTCGGAAGACCGAGGCTGACGCATGGCGTGGGTACAACAAACTGGTGTGGCGGCAGGTGGCGTATCTCAAAAGGCTTGAGACGCTCCGCGTCGAAGGCTTGAGCGTTGCCGGTGTCAACACCCAAGCTGTGACAGCAGACATCGAAGCCCTCGACGCTATGGCGAAACCACTTCTTAAGGACTGAAGAGAGCGAACGGCAGAGCCTGAGAGCGTCCCGATTTCAACGAGCCCGCCGCGCGAGCTGCGGGCCCGTTGTTCGTCGGCTGAGACCAAGCGAACCAGGATCTCAAATGGACGCTCCGAAACAAACCTGATTGCTCTAGCGAAGTCGATCGAAGCCCCGGGATGCCTCGGGTGAGACTTCGTGGCTCTCGGCGGCGCGGTCCAACTGATTTTACCGGAGCTCGCTCATACGTGTGGAGTCCGTGGGTGCACGTCGCGTTTCGTCCGCGCCGGACCACGAGACGAACAACGACCACACGTGGCCTGACCCCTTGGCGGGACGGAAGGCGGCTTCTCAATGGAGTCGACTCTGGGCTCGACCGGAATCAAAGTGTGTGTCTGCCTTGAATGAAGCACGTGATCAACACGCCGAGTCTCGCGGGTCACCATTCCGATCCGGTTGACGAAGACGGACCAGGGGTTAATCGGCAATCATCGGCACATCGCTCGGTGCGACGCTGCTCGCACAACTCCGAGGTTGCTCGCCCACGTTTGGGGTTCTGTGCGAACACGCACAATACTATTTTGTACGAATGCTGATCTCCTTGCGTGCGGTGTTGCGGCTGAAGTTTGGTTGAAGTGCCGACCACGAGTTTGATATGCTACAGGCGCGTTTGCGGTATAAAACGGCACTGGACAATGCCTTGATCACCTGGAAGACCCAGATGTCCGCCTGCATCATTGCAACCTTTGTGCCAGTTCCAGGCGCCCGCTGGGCATGCGGTCGCATGCATGGCCATTGCGACAGTGGCATACATTGGTGCAAAGCAGCAAGCGTACAATAACTTTGCAACTGACATTCAGATCGCAAGCGCAAAGCGCGATCTGTGTGAAGATCGGTGTTGTCCGGACCACGCAGACGAGTGTTTGGCATGAATGGCTACGACAGACCATCGCTTGCACCTGCTGTGTCGGGCACGACCGACCCCGTCATGCGAGCCCTGGCGTTCGCATCGCCGGCGCCGAGTCTTGGCCTGGCGGCCGCGGCGATGATCGCGATCGGCTGGACGCCGATATTCTCATCGAGTTTGGGCGCAGCGGTTATCGAGCAGATGGTCGTCCTTGTTGCGGCCGTCGTGATCATGGTGGCGGCGGTCGCGGCGCATGTCGCTTCGATCATGGACGTTCCGTTCTCCGAGATGCGCCCAGGCCGGAATGCGCGTGAACAAGTGCTCAACGTCATCGCCTTGTGTCTCGCGGCTTGGCTTCCTCAGCGGCAACGGTGGGTTGGGCGCCGCGTCATCGCTCTCGTGGAGTCTCGCGTTTCGCACGAGCGGGCCCCCGAAGGCGTCCAAGTCACGCGAGACATCTTTCTCCCGTTCGTGGCCGTGTTCGCTGTGCTTGGGGGCATCCTTATCGCCCAGTCCGGCCGGGATGGTCTTCCCGTCTACGTGTTCACCGGTCCGGTGCTCGTGCTGGTCGTCTCGGTCGTCTCCGCTCTCCTTAGATGGCGCGATCCGTTCGGTGAGCGGGCTGGGCGGTGCTCGGCTGTTCGTTGTTCCCGGTTCGTGACGATCCCGTTGATGAGCCCGGTTATGAACATGGTTGTCGTGTACGAGGACGGCCGGGTTGATGTCCGAGCCGGGGTGGTTCGCGATCGGCGTGGAGCGCGAGCCGAGCCGCGGTCGGGGTCGTAGCGCCTGGTCGGTGTTCGAACCATCGCTGAGATCTGCGGGCACAATAGTGGACTCGAACGATCGGCGTCAGCGCAAGCAAAGAGCCCGAGATGTTCTTGAGTTCGTCGGCGCTCGCTCGACCGGCGAACTGAACGAGAGAATGCTCGTGGCAATCCTCGCGACCACGCTCACCAGCCTGTTCGTCCGGGTGACGTCAGACGCGGATCCGGGTCGGGGAGTGGGCGGACCTACAGTGGGCGATGACGCAAATCGAGTCGAAATCAACCACCTCGACCGCTGAGCCTGGCCTCGCCCCTTACCCGCTCGCCGGCAAGACCTTCGCCTCCCGCCTCCTCGTCGGCACCGGCAAGTACGCCACCTACGAACTTATGCAGCAAGCCCTCGACGCCTCGGGCTCGGAGATCATCACCGTCGCCGTCCGACGCGAGCGGCTCGTGAACGAGAAGGGTGAGAGCCTCCTGGGCTTCATCGATACCGACCGCTACACCATCCTGCCCAACACCGCCGGCTGCTTCGACGCCGACGACGCGGTCCGTGTCGCCCGCCTGGGGCGTGAAATCCTCGATCAACTCGATAATCCTGGCAGAGACTGGGTCAAGCTTGAGGTCCTTGGCGACAAGAAGACGCTCTTGCCTGACCCGGTCGGCACCATTGAGGCCACCAAGACCCTCGTCGCCGACGGGTTCAAGGTGCTGGTCTACACCTCCGACGACCCGATCAGCGCCCAGCGGATCAAGGACGCCGGAGCCGCGGCGGTCATGCCCGCCGGCAGCCCGATCGGCTCGGGCCAGGGCGTGCTCAACCGCAACAACATTGTGCTCTGCCTCGAGCTGCTCAAGCAGGGCGACCCGGACTTCCCGGTCATCGTCGACGCAGGGGTGGGGGCCGCGAGCGACACGTCGATCGCGATGGAGCTCGGCGCCGATGGGGTCCTGCTCAACACCGCGATCGCCCACGCCCAAGACCCGGTGATGATGGCCCACGCGATGCGAAAGGCGTGCGAAGCGGGGCGTCAGGGGTATTTGGCCGGACGGATCGACAAGAAGCTGTATGCGACCGCGAGCAGCCCGATGGAGGGGGCGATCAGTTGGATACCGGGGGAGTGAAGGGCTTTCGCAAATGCCGGCGATCTTGAACCAAAAAGATGCACTTCGGGCAGCCGAAGCTTTGTGCGTTCCGCTGGTGAACCCGGGTGGAGGATGGATTCGCCGGCGAAGCGTCTGCTACCTCTGTGGCAACGCGCTCCCGCCACTCGATTTCGACTTCAAGGCGAAGACTCGCAAAGAACACATCATTCCGCGAGGCGTGCTGGGATCCGCGCCAGCGGATTCTCGAGATGCCTACCCGCTCGTCGCTCGTATCCACCGAGAGTGTGACGCTAAATATAAACGAGAGTTTGACGGTCTCTATGCCGCGTATGAGCGGACATCAGGATCAACCGGCGCGATTCCGCGGCTTGAGGCTCGCCAACTCGCGAAGTTTTGGGTCGACGCGCCGATAGATTCTGAGGGACGGATCGTGCCGGCAGTGGCGGTTGCCGAAGAGCTCGAGACCGCAGTTTGGCACTGGGTCCGCGGACTCCATTCTCTGCTCTACTCAACGTACGTGCCGATCGACGCAGCACGGCACATGATACCTCCGATCGACTACGTTTCAGATGACGGGACCCGTGGTATTCATCCAATCAACATGCGTCAGTCGACACTTCGAACCTGCTCGGCTCAGATTGTGTTGTCGGCGGAAAAGCAAGGCATCGTCGACGGGTTGTCGGCGTGGGGTGGACGTGTCCAGTACAGATGTGCCTGGGTTGGCGAACGATGTTTGCGGAGCGAAAGGCGTCGCGTGAAGCGACCGATGTGTTACTGGTTGTTGCAGACGCCGAACTTACCAATGCTTACGGAGGCGTTGCAAGGAGACTCACTCCCGTGGGCGGGGTGCTACGCGGTCCCGATCGTTCCGCCTCAGACGCAAGCTCTGTCGACTCCGCAGTTTGCCGATAATGCGTTCGACTTCACGATAGAGGTTCCACGGCTCCTCGCGTCGCTGGCTGTTTTATTAAACCGACGCTAAAGACGTAGCGCACCCAGAACGTTGGATGGAGGTCGCTCAATCCGGCGAAGCCACGTCATACTGAATCACAACGCTCTGAATGCCCAACGGAGAGCCCGTCGCCGGCCCGCTTTCCCAATCAGCGCTGAAGATCGTCAACTGCAGCGCGTGCGACCCATAGTCGACAACGAACGGCGGGACCGCCGCTGCGTTCGAGATCTTGATCCCGGGCGTGCTCGTCACCGAGTCGCGCTCGGCGATCGACAGAAGGCCGCCGAGGTGATCGACCGCGGCCAACCTCATGCTGATCGATGACGTCGGGGTCTCGTCGACGTGGTAGAAGGTGACATCGATGATCTCGGCTCCGTCGGGGAGATAGACAGGAGCGATCAGACGACCGCTCCCGCTGATGTTGAGCGTTGCGTCGCCGTTTCCGACGCCGGCGGTGTAAGGAGACTCGTCCGCGGGCCGGAACGCGGCCCCAGAGATCGCGATCCGGCGACGCTGTTTCTCGGTGTACGCGAACACTTCGGAGGTGACCGCGTTCGTGGCTGAGACGTCGGTCGCGGACACAGCGCCGTTTGCGAGAATGTTCGCCGTAGACGTGATGTCGGCGTCTACGGTGACCCGGTTGGCGATAAACGTGCTGGTATCGCGAACGATCAACACCTCGCCCGTGTTCACAAAGAGCCGGAAGTCCCGCCAGACGTTGTTGTAGTAGTGGTACGCCGAGATCGCTCCTTCGACGGAGTATCCGTAATACGGGGCGCCGTCGGGCGAACTCGTGGACACGTACATGCCCTGGAACCCTGTGCCGTCGCTGTGCACGCCGAATCGTTCCGAGCTATTAATCGGCGTGTCACGGTTGATATAGGCGCCGTCGAGCCCGGATCCGTAGCTCAGCCCGGGCGTCACCGACATCCAACTCGGGAACGACAACCGATCGGCGACAAACGCCCGAGGCGTGCGAGACACGAGCTGCCTCGGCAACAACTCGGTGTACGCCCCGTCACTCGACCCCTCGCGGACTTGGATCGAGATCCACCGATCGGCCGTGAAGAGGCTCGCGCCGCCGAAGTTGAGCAGGGCGGTCACCACCCCGTCGTCGACCGGCCAGTCGTCAAGCGTAACCCCGTTGCCGATGCTGCCGCCTCCGACCGGCTGCGTCTGCAGGTTGAAAATAAAATCGAAGGCCCCGTTGGCCGGCTGTCCGTTCCAGTCGAGCCTGCCTTGGTAGAGCGTTCCCTGTGCGGACGCGTCAGGCGACAAGAGACCCAGGACAAGGGCGACGAAAGCAAGGCTCAGACAACGCATGGATCAGCAGCTCCTGTTCGCGGCGTCCGCGATTCCGACACGGTACCCGTTCGGGCCTGAGAGTCCAAGGTCTTTCTGTGCCGGTCGGTGAGGTACCCTGTCGGAATGCCCGATCCCAAGCCGCTCCGCGTTGCCGAGTTCGATCCCAAGGTGAAGACCTACTGGTTGCTCTCGACCATCATCTTGTGTGTCGTCACCGTGATCGGCATCCCCTTCCTCATCATCGTGATCCCGCTCTGCTTGCTCTTCATGGACCGCTACCTCGACAATCTCGCCTGCGTGCTGACCGACCGCACGCTCGAGATCAAACGGGGCGTGCTCTCAAAGACCGAGTCGACCATCCCGCTCGAGAAGATCACCGACTTGCAGATGCACCAGGGCCCGGTCATGCGAGCCCTCGGGTTGCAGGGCTTCCGCGTCGAGACCGCAGGCCAGACAACCGGGGCCGCCGGGGGTGGTCTCGTCAACATGATCGGGATCGTTGATACGCGACGATTCCGCGAGGCGGTGCTGGCGCAGCGCGATGGACGCGAAGGGAGCGCGAAGGCCGCCCCGGCGTCGACGACCGAAATGCCGGGCGATGCCGCGGAAACGCTTCGCGACATCCGCGACACGCTTCATCGGATCGAATCCCACCTTCGGAGCGGAGATCAGGGTACGTAGGCGATACGCTAAGGCAAACCCTTACGAGACCCGCCCATGCCCGAACGATTTCAGGTTGACCTTAGCGGCATTATCGACCTCGCCGCGAACCACATGTACACCACCCCGGAGGTCTTCGTCCGGGAGCTCATTCAGAACGCGTTCGACGCGATCACGATGCGCCGCCGGCTCGACCCCTCCCACGAGGGCCGAGTTCGGCTCGAATTGACCTCGCCGACCGGTTCGGATGACGGCGAATCCGGCTCGCCGGTGCTCTGCGTCCACGACAACGGCATCGGCCTGACCGTCGACGAGGTGCACAACCTGCTCTCGACCGTCGGCGGGTCGTCGAAGCGCGAGGATGCCGAGAAGGTTGCCGAAAGGATCGCTGAAGACAAAGACAGCCTGCTCGGCCGCTTCGGAATCGGCCTTCTCTCCTGCTTCATGGTCACCGACGAGATCGTTGTCGTCAGCCGCTCGGCGCGAGGCAACGGTACGCCTGTGGAGTGGCGGGGCGGGACCGACGGGCGGTACTCGGTCCGCGAGTTGCCCGACTCGACGATCCAGCCCGGGACGAGCGTGTACATCACGGCCAAGGACGACGAAAGCGAGCACTTTGAGTTCGAAACGCTTGTCGATCACGCGAGGGATTACGCCGAAATGCTCCCGGTCCGGATCACCGTCCGGGCTGGTGACGCCGAGACGCTCATCAGCCAGGAGCATGTCCCATGGTCGATCGACGCCTCAGACGAAGTCGCGCTCGGCGATGTCTGCCAAACTCGGCTGGGATTCAAGCCGCTCGACACGTTCCCGATTCAGACCGATGCGGGCGAAATCAAGGGGTACGCGTTCATCCGACCCGATCGTGGCCAACCCTGGTTCGGCGGCAGCCGTCTCTACTCCCATGGGATGCTCGTCGATCAGAACGCCCACGGCCTGCTTCCTCGGTGGGCGACGTTCATCGGGTGCATCCTGAACACAAGGGGACTCAGGCTCACCGCGTCGCGTGAGAGCGTGCATCAGGATGACGATCTTCGTGCTGCGGAGTCCGAAGTCTCCACGGCCATCCGTAACCGTCTCGCACGCTTGCTCCGTAACGACCGCAACCGATTCGCTTCGGTTATGGCCGTGCACGACACCGAGATCCGAGGGCTCGCTGTCAAAGAACCAGAGTTTTTCGATCTCGTGGCGGACTTCCTCGAGTTCGAGACCACTCAGGGATCGATCCGGTTCGGTGAATATCGCCATGAGCACGAGCGGATGCTCGTGGCCCGAACGGCCGAGCAATACCGACGCATCTATCCGGTCGCGAAGGTGGCCGGGCTCCGCGTATTCAACGCAGGTTACACCTACCACGAAGAACTGCTCGCCCTCGCCGCTCAAAAGCACCCCGAGCTCGAGCTCGTCGCGTTCGACTCCGCCGATATGACCGAGACCTGGCCCGATCCCGATGCCCCGGAGCGGTTCGCGTCGCTGCTCGGTGTTGCCCGGGGCGTCCTGGAGTCGAGAGGGTGCGAGCCGGTGGTGCGTCGGTTCGCGCCGGCGGAGACACCAGCGTTCTACGCGTTGGGTCTCGACGCCGAGTTTCACGATCAACTCGACCGTACGAAGTCAATGGCATCGCAGCTCTGGAACGAGATCCTCGACTCGCTCGCCCCGCGTCCGGAGACGCTTACCCCGACACGGCTCTGCTTCAACGCTGACAGCCCGCTCGTCCGCCGCGTCATCGAGATCGAAGACCTTGATTTGGTCAAGACCGCCGTCGAAGTGATGTTTGTGCAGGCGTTGATGAGCGGGCAGCACCCGATCACTACGACGGACATGGCCTTGCTCCACGACGGACTCGACCGCCTTCTCAGCGCCGCCGTCGTCGGGAGGGCCGGCGGATGAGAGGCGAAGCGGCGGATCCCAGCGTTCAGGTCTTGCTCGACGAGGCGTACCAGCTTCCCGAGTGTACCGCACGGAACACCCTCTTCGAGAGAGCCGCGGTGCTCGCCGAGACGCTGGGCGACCTCGACATCGCCTGGGAAGCCAGGTGCTCGATCCTGCAGGCGTCCGAGACGTACCACGATATGCGCTTCGAGAATCTGTTCCTTTCGGTCGCGTGGTGCCTCGCCTTATCCGACCGCGACCCGGAGCGGTTCCCCGCCAGTCGGGTGCTCTGGCAATACAAGTGGGTCGCGACAACCGCCGCCGAGTACGCCAGCATCAGCGCGGATGTCCTTCGTCGCATCGTGGACGACATGAACACCAGATTTCTCGGCGCCGGCTGGGGGCCGAGGGCAGGCCTTCACAAGAAGCTTCAGATCCTCAAGACCCTCAACCGCCACGACGAGGCCGCCGAAGGGCTCGAGCAGTGGCGGACGACTGGCCGAGACCGTGGCGCTGACTGCAACGCGTGCGAGTGTGCCTTCGAAGTTGAGCTGCTGCTCGCGCTCGGACGGGACGAGGAAGCTGTCAAGCGGGCGGCCCCGCTCATCCGCGGACGCCTGTCGTGCTCCACCGTACCGCAGAGCATCTTCGACGAAATCGCCTTCGCCCAAGCGAGGCTGGGAAAGCTAGACAAGGCCCGTGAACTGTTTGACCGAGGCCGGAGGCTCATCGCAGGGATGGACCTGCCAGACAGCGATCTCATCGACGGGTACCTCCTCTTCGCGGCGTCCGACGGACAGGGCGATCTCGCAGAATCCCTGCTCCGAATCCACCTGCCGCGAGTTGGGAAGATCTACTCCGACGAGAAACGGTGCGCGTGGTTCGCGAATGTTGCCCTCGCGGCCGCGAGACTCGATGAAGCAGGACATGGCTCGATCGAGACGAGACCTGCACCCGGGGTGTCAGACGGCGGCGTGATCTCAACACGCCAGCTCACCGAGCGGTGCCAACGCATCGCCGACCAACACGCCGAAGCACTCGACCTGCGGAACGGCAACGACGGCAACGCGAGATGGATTCGAGAGTTGCCCGAAAAGACGCGACTGCCCGCACCCGCTTGAGCCTAGAGCGCGTCCGGAGCCTCCCCGAGCAGGCTCATGGATTCGCCGGCGAGGTGTAGGCGGAGCATCCCGAGGGCGCTCCGCGCCGACCACTCGCGTACCGCGGCTCGCCCGCCCCGGAACCGGAAGGGACGGGCCTCAGCGTTCACGTTCCCGCCTGAGGCCGACGCCCTGGCGATCCAAACGGTCCCAACGGGTTTCGTGTCGGTTCCGCCCCCAGGGCCGGCGACTCCGGTGATCGCGAGCGCGTGGTGCGCACCCCCCAAGAACCCGGCGCGGAACAACCCGCCCCGAGCCATGTCAAGAGCAACCTGAGCGCTCACCGCCCCGTGGGCTTCGATCAGCGAGGGATCCACGCCGACGAGACCGGCCTTCGCTTCATTCGTGTAGGTCAGCCAGCCGCCAGCGAACGCATCGGACGATCCAGGGACGCTCGTCAGCAACTCTCCGAGCAAGCCGCCGGTGCAACTCTCCACCACAACCACCCGTTCGCCTCGGTCGCGGAGCGATGCCAAGACGTGCGCAGGCAGAGCGTTCGTGATGTCCGGAGCGTCGCCCGCCGTGAAGTCGCGGCGGTCGAAGATCGCCGGCGTCAATCGCTCGCGAACATCGGCTTCAAGCGCGTTCAACGCAGCGTCGACGGCCTCCGATGTCGCGTCGGTGTGCCTCATCCGGACCGAGACAACCATGCGGCTCGCGGTCGTTCCGACCACCGGCAGCCCGTCGTTCTCGCGCGATCGGTCCATCAACTCGCCCAGCCGCTGAGCAACGACCGATTCGCCCAACCCGAAGCAAAGCAACGCGCGGGCGCCAAACGCCCTGTTCTCTGAGCGGCGCAGACGAGGAACGACCTCTGCGTCAAACATCGGGCCCATCTCGCGAGGGGGGCCCGGGAGACAGATCACGTCGCACGCCCGGGCAAGATCTCGCAAAGAGAGCCCAGGAGCGGTTCCGTTGGGGTTCGCGAGGCAAACCGCCGACTGCGGACGCATCGCCTGAACCGCGTTCGCCGGAGGCATGTCGGTGCCTCGGCCAGCAAACCAAGCCCGGACCGCGTCGAGCGCCGCCGCATCTTCGACCAGGGCGTCGCCAACAGCCGCCGCGAGCGCTTCACGGGTCACGTCGTCGAGCGTCGGACCGAGTCCGCCGGTGACGAGGACGAGGTCGACTTCGCTCGCGACTCGGGCAAGCACCGACTCGATCCGGGCGACGTTGTCTTCGACCGTCACGTGCTCGACCGTGCGCACGCCGAGGGCGAACAAACGATCGGAAAGCCACTGGGTATTCGTGTCGAGGGTTTGCCCCAGCGCCAACTCGTCGCCGATGCTGACGAGCGCCGCGCTGCGGTGGGGGGCTGTGGCCGGCACGTCAACCGCCACCGACGAGGGTCACGATCTCGATCGTGTCGCCTTCTTGAAGGGTGTGCTCCGACCGCTTGGCGTGCGGAACCACAGATTTGTTGACCTCGGCGGCGCAGATGGCACCCGCGAGGCCCAGGCGTTCGATGAGATCATCGACGCTGATATCGTCGGGAAGGTCATGCGGGTGCCCGTTGGCGGTGACGCGAATCATGATTGAGGCTAGGCGGCATCGTGCCCGAGGTGGCGTGCGAACAATCCGGTATGCAGACGATCCCCGCTCTTTCCAAGGCTCTCGCTGCCCTCGGTCTTGCGGTCGCTGTGCTGTGCCCTGGGTGCGAGAGGCGGTCTACCGCCTACGACCTGGACACACCCGAGGGCACCCTCGACGCGGCGGCGGGCATGGTTGCCGAGGGCCGAGCCGATCGTTTGCCCGAACTCATCCAAGCCGAAGACCCTGAGCTGCGGTCTCTTCTCAATCAGTTTGGGAGGTTCTTAGGGGAGCTTCAGACCCTCGGGGATGCTGTCGAACGAGCGATGCCCGAGCAGGTCGCGGCGATGCGCGAGACGGCCGAGATCGAGGCCAAGGAAGGCCGCGCCGCGTCGCTGATCGACCGGCTCACCGGCGCCCCAGCAGCGCGGGGTGGTTTCGGGGTGTCGGCGATGCGGAGCGACGACCTGGGTCTCGACACAGGCGGTGGGCGCTCCGGCGTGGGCTCGAGCCTCTTCGGGGCCGGGCAGCCGAGCGCTTCGCAGCGCGAGCGCTTTAACCAGATCGCTCAGGAGGTCTTGATCGATCCCTACGCGTGGCTGGAGGATGGTCGGAAGCGTCTCGATTCGACCTACGTGACCGATGAGATGGTCGCGCTGACGTGGGACGGCAAGACCCTGCTCCCGCCCTTCGGTGTCGTTCTGGTCGACGACGGCGGAGCATGGCGCATGGTGCTGCCCACGAGGTACGCCGGTGTGAGTCGCGTCATGCCGAAGACGCCCGACGAGTTCGCTGTCTGGGGGAGCATGGTCCGAACGCTCGAGCACGTCGTGATCGACCTCCGACGGGATGTCGAAAGGGGTCGCGTCACCACGCTCACCGGGCTCGCAGACGCGGCGGTCGAGAAAGTAGCCATTCCCGCGACGCTCGTGGCGTTTGCGTTCTCCAGGCTCATGGACGAACGAGGAGCGGCCGACGCATCGAAGACGGATGAAGCGTCTGATGGGGAAAACGACAACGACGCTGATACGGCAGGGTCCGTCGACGTTGATGACCCCGATGCAGACACCGAACCGGGCGAGGCCGAGACCGATCCCGACGACTCGTCAGAACCCTGACCGTTGATCGCGTGAACTCCCCACGCCACTGACGGCGATCGAGTTCGCGAGCCCGCTGGGCTGGAAGACAAAGCCGAAGCTGGTTTCGTCGGCCGTGTTGTCGAAGGTCACGCTGACCCCGAGCTGCCCGTTGGGGAACGTGCGCAGGGCGATAATGCGGTACCGCGCGAACTCGTCGCGTTCGAAGTTGTAACTCGTCGAAGCCGAGAACGTGTACTTGTCTCCGAAGGGGTACCGCAAGCCAAGGTTTCCGTACGTGTCGCCCTGCTCGCGGAGCGTCCGCAGCTCGCCGGTGACAGTGACACCCCGCCCGTGCCTTACCGCGGCGCCGACGCTCGCACGCGATGCCTGCGAGACCTCGACGTTGTACACCCAATCGGCGGCCAGCGACACGATCTCGCTGACCTGCCACAGGCCCTGCACGTCGACCGCCCTCTGCGTCGAGCTGAGCTCGGGCCTCGGGTCATACCAGCGGGGCACCGGGCCGCCGCGGTCGGTGTTGTTCCCGGCAAACGTCCAGCCGAAGTTGAGCTGGAAGACATCGACGTCGCGCCAGCGACCGGGGCCGCCCCGCTTGGTCTGCCAGGTCTGGTCGATCCCGAGCCGGACGGCGCTGCCCTCGGCCAGTTGCTCCACGTCGTCGTCGAACACCGGCAGGTCCTCGGACGCGATCGTGCTCTCTCCGTGCCAGAGCGTGACCGACGGCTCGATGATGTGCCTCATCCGGTGCAGGTCGAGCGTGCGCGACTCGACCGTGTCGTCGACGCGATAGAACGAGGTCGCGATCCGCACGCCGGCCGCGCCGTACGCCCGGGCGTTGTCGGTTTCTTGGGGACTGAACTCACTGAAGTCAGAGTCGTACGCAGTGAGCCGGCCGACGACGAACGGATTGATCTGCAAGGGACCGGCATCAAGATCGACCCCGATCTCGTGGCGCGTGTCGAAGCGGTTCACGATGCTCTCGTTGAGCCCCTGATCCCGGAAGAAGTCGGCGATCGGCTCGTTGCGCGTCACTCCGAACGCGGACGGGTCGAAAACCCCGATTTTGATCGGCTCGATCTCGGTGAACCGCTGGCGCACCGACGCGAATCCCGCGTCCCACGAGTACGTGATCAGGCCCGGTTCGAAGAACGAAGACAAGTCCTCGGCGATCCCCTTCGCCTCGATCTCGGGCAATTTGTCGACGCGGTACCCCGGGCTCTGGAGTTGGTGCTCCGCCGGGGCGAAGTCGTTGCTCGCCGCCTTGACTTCGGCCGTGAACAGGCGGTTCTCGTCAAGCTTGCGCAGATGGACGCGGTTCGTGATCTCGTAACGATCGCGCCCACGGTTCGGGTCGAACGCCGGAAGGAACGTCTCATCGGAGATATGCGACCCTTCGAGCGTGAGCGTCCACTCATCGGTCAGGCGGGTTTGGTGGCGGGCCATGATCGCGCCGCGGAACTCGCCGAACCGATCCACCTCGATGCTGTTCCGCAGGAGGTCGACCCCGTTGTCATTGGGCAGCATGTAGGCGTAGAGATCACCGCGCTGGCGATCGGTGTTCCACGACGTCTCGGTCCCGATACCAAGACCTCGCTCGTCGTAATAGTCGGCGAGCAGGGTGCTATTGACCCCGGGCGGCCCTTCGATCCCGAGCAAGACAAACGGATCCCACTCGGTGCGAACGACGAACCCCTGGCTGTCCGAATCTTCGTACCCGATGTTCCGGATCGGCAGCCGCTCCGGGTCACCTCGGAAGCGGGGCACGTAAAAGAATGGGACGTTGTTCAGCCGCGGCACCACACCCGTCGCGTCCACGATCGTGCGCGCGCCGCCCTGGGGGCGAGGCTGGCGTTCAATCGTGACCGTGTTCACCCCCAACGCGAGGTGAGGCCTCGCGAAACTGGTGTTCGCCATCGTCGCCCGGTCGGCCGTGAATTGAGCCGCCGCCTCCTGCCGGATCGCCGCGGCCCGAAGGTAGAGCGGGGCCCGGAGCCTCGCGTCGTAGGTGTGGAACACCGCGTCGAGCACGAGCGCGCGATCGGCCCTGAGGTCGTAGTAGATCCGGGGGCCCCGGAGCGTGACGGCGCCGTCGGTGGCCACGACCCCGCCTTCGAGGTAGATCCCCAGCACGTCCGACTCATCGAACCGAGAGAACGCGTCGCGGAGCGGACCCGGTCTCAGGAACACGACCGCACGGCGGGCGGTGAGTTCGAGCGAACGCGTCGGCCCGGCGTACTGGATGACCACGCCTCCGGTCAGCGTCACGGTGTTGGCATCGCGTCCGGACTGGGTCGTGACCCGGTCGCCCGGGGCGAGGTACACCGTGCCGCCCGACTCGAAGATCGGCCCCGCCGGATCCTGGGGTGGCGGAGGCGCCAACGGGTCAGGAGACGCCGCCGGCGGCGCGATCGGTTGCGGGGCGACCGGCGCCGGGGCCGCCGAACGGAGCAATTCCCGGAGCGAGATTTCCGCCTCACGGATCAGCGGGCGGCGACTCGTGTCATCGGGGCGTTCGGGTTCGATGACCGGCACGCTCAGGCTCAAGCCGTCGGCATCGCGGATGACGCCGTGCACCGGAAGACGTTCTGAGCGCATGCTGACTGCCGCGTCGGCCTCGGGGGCACCCACGTCAAAGAGGTACGCAAAGACCTGCGTTGCACCGGGATCGTCGGGCGATGGGGCGAGCCACACGACGGCCCTGCGGCACCGGAAGGCATAATCCGCGAAGCGGAGCCGGACGTCGCCCTCGAGAAACAGCCCGGTGATCCCTTCGGCTCGCCAACTCGAGGCGCTGATCGATGAAAGCGCGATCTCGCCATCGAGCTGTGCGACCGGGAGAGCGGTGTTGGCAAGGGTCGGCGTGGACGCGGCGGGTTGCGCCCGGACCGCGTCGCGCACCGCTTCTGCCTGCGCCGGGGCGGCGCCGCTCAGCAAGAGCAACGCCCCGAGCAGCGCACGGCCTTCCTTGCCATACTTCGCGAGTCCGTTTCGCACCGAGCAAGGGTAACCGAATCGCGCCGCCCGCGAGTGAGCGGGCGGACGCGGTTAGTCTTCGGGACGTTCCCCGCCCTGGGCCATTTTCACCAGGCGCGGGGCGAACTTTGCGATCGGGCTCGCCAGGTCGGCCTGCCGGCCCAGCACGGTCCGGATGTCCTTGTACACCCGGGGGTTCTCATCGATTCCCGCTGAGAGCAGGGTCACCCCCGCCTTCTCAAGGTCGCCGTTGACGTGGGCCCAACGGAACGTCTTCTTGGCCTGGGTGCGGCTCATGACCCGACCCGCGCCGTGACTCGCCGAGTCCAGCGATCCGGCACCGCCGTGGCCCACCACGACGTACGCCGGGTCAGCCATCGTGCCCGGGATGACTCCCAGAACACCCGCGCCCGCTGGGGTCGCGCCCTTGCGGTGCACGATGTAGTCCTTCGGGCCTTCGCCCCCGAGGTCATGGGTTTCCTTCCAGGCGAAGTTGTGGTGGTTCTCGACGCCCGCAATCGTGCGCGCGCCGAGGTGACGCCGGATGGCCTCGTGGATGCACGCGTGGTTCGCCGACGCGTACTCGCCCATGAGGTTCATCGCGGCCCAGTACTCGCGTCCGGCGTCCGAATCGAGATCGAGCCAAGCCAGGTGCTTGGCGCCGCCCTCAAGGTTGGGACGGAGCGACATCGCGAGCTTGGAATAGTGATCGCACACGGCAGCGCCCGAGCCACGCGACCCGGAGTGCGACAGCAGCGCGAGGTAATCGCCCGGCTCGAGGCCGAGTGATACGTCGACGGCGCCCGGGGACGCCCCGTCCTCGACGTTCTTCAACTCGCCCGCCAGGTCGGCCGCGTTCTCGGGGACGGTCAGCACGCCGAACTCAACAAAGTGGTTACCCGACCCAGACGTTCCGAGCTGTTGGTGGGCCTTGTCTTGGTTCTTCTTTGTGATGGGCGATACAGCCCAGTCACGATCGAGCACTGCGTGCGTGCGCCGACGGTCGCCCCGATTCGCGAAGCTCGCGCCCACGCCGAACCGGGTCTCGGTCTCGATCGCCTTCGTCAGGCGGTCGCGGCCAGACTCGTGATCGAGGTCCTTCGCCGGCAGGTCGAACACCGACAACTTCACACGGCACGCGATGTCGACACCCACGGCGTACGGCACCACAGCGTTCTCGGTCGCGAGCACGCCTCCGATCGGCAGTCCGTATCCCACGTGCGCATCAGGCATCAGCGCGCCGGCCTTGGCGACGGGCAGTTTGCAAGCAACCTCGAGTTGCTCGACCGACTTGTAATCGAAGTCCTCTCCGGGGGTACCCCAGAGTTTGAATGGGGCGTTGGTGGTCATCGTGTCTTCCTTCGCTGCTCACGGCAGCATTCGTGTGCTTACAACGGTACCGCGCTGCGAGCGGTCCGCAGATGAATGCCACCCCCGGGTGGTGGCCCGGGGGTGGCTGTAGCGTGTGGCTCCCCACCCCAGACGCCCGCTTTGTTTCCAGCTCTGATCAGTCGGCGCCGCTCGCGTCACCCCATTGGCTTGGGGTGTGACCGAACGTCGGTCGGCTTGCACCGTCGTCGTCATCGCGCGGCTTGTACCGCTCGGCAACCAGCTTCGCGAACCGCTCGTCCACGTTCGCCAAGTGCACCCGACGCGTATCGAGCGTCCGCGGACGGCCCGAGCCGCACCGCTCGACGAGCACGAACGGCAGGCACACCGCCTCAACTCGGTAGATCGCCGGCGAGCTATCGGGCAGCATCGCGACGCGGACGGTGTCGTACCGCGATGACGCTGGCCATTCGGCATCGCACGTGTGCGGCATGAACTCCTGGACGGTCCGCAAGATCGCGATAAACTGACCTTGCCGGAGGTCTTCGGGGGCGACAGACTGCGTGGTCATGAGCTGATCGATCATGGAGGCACCTGCTCTTCTGGAAACAGGACGGAACGGATGATCGGGAATCCACAGGCCGATCAGACCTGGGTGCCCAGGAAATGAAATGTGATTCGTGGGGTCGGAGTGGCTAGGCCAGCGGGCCAAACCGAGCGTCATTCGACGTGATCGCGAGGACGCTCGCGCTGGTATCAACGTCAATGCCCGCCCCGAGATACCCCAATATCCGAAGCGACGACACACGCCTGGCTTGGCGGCTTTCGCGTTCGAAATGGGTGGGCTTCAGGGGCATCATGACAAAACTCCGGTAAGACGAAGGCCAGTAAATACGCCCGTATTCCCCGGGTCAAGCGCGATTCGACATTCGTTGCATGTAATGAGCGAATTGAGACCAGGTGTCAGTTCGGTCGCAAACGCCTATCGAAAGACGTCGCGTTCGCGTCTGCCGCTCGGACGTACCACGAGATCCGACACTCCGGGCCCTGTGGCGATCATGATCTCTCCGGGTACAGGTGCCGTGGTCTAAGCGCAGCGAAGCCCACGAACAGCCGGCGCGGGTGGTCGAAGAGCCGCTTCCAAAGACCACCCGCCCTGGCCATCCTCAACCCCCGCTCGCCAAACCACGCCACCGGGTACCCGCCACGCGGTGCGAGTCTGGGAAGTCGCTCCGGGCACTTTGCCCGATTTCAGATCTGATCCGCCATCCCGCTGGCACGTCGGCGGATGCGCTGTAGCTTCGGAGGACGTCGCGGTTCGCGACGCTGGGACCGGCACGAGGAAGTGAAAATGGACAAGTCTGCTGTTGTGGCGCTCGCGGGGGTGGTGACCAGCGGTGCGGTGGCGGGGGTTCAACGGGTCGAACTGGCCCAAACCCGCCTGGAGCACACGATCAACGATTTCGGGGACACGACGTCGCTCGACATCGACGTGACCGGCGACGGCGTGGAAGACCTCACCTTCGAGATCTTCCAGGGCGAGTCGGGCGGGCTCAACGAAGCCTGGCTCAGCGGGATCGACTTCACCCGCAACGGCGGCTTCCTCACGTCGTTCGATGACAACGACAACGGGGTCTTCCAAGAGTTCAACGCCGGCGACACGCTGGGCCCCGCCAACGAAGACGACATCGGCTTCGAGACCCGGACCTACGCCCAGTACGATCTGGACGACTTTGGCTCGCTGATCTCGGGCGGCAGCCTCGCCGGCCGCACGGCCTACATCGGCTTCGGCCTCTTCGACGCCGAGCCCCTGCCTGGCGGCGGCACCAACGAGGGCAACCGTTACGGCTACATGCTCGTCGAGTTCGGCCCCCTCCGGGCGATCGACCTCGACAACCCGGCGTACATCGAGATCCTCGAGGTTGGCATCGGTGGGATCAACGCCGAATTCCGGATCCCGGCTCCGGGTGGAGCGCTCGCGATGGCCGCCCTCGGCCTAGTCGCCCGCCGGCGTCGCTAACGTCGAGCGTTCGGACAAGTAGCTCTGAAAGAGGCGTCGCGTGCCCGTGGCACACGGGTGGTTGGATGCTGTCCGATCGTGGGCTTCGCTTCGCTCAGACCACGGCACCCGACGGCCACGAAATTCAGCGAACGCGCTCGCGGATGAGGTCGAGCATCGCCTGGAGTTCCCCTCGGTTTCCGGCGTTCATCGCGGTCTCGAAGGCGTCGAGTTCTTCGCTGGTCACGAACGCTCCCTTGATCGATGGTGCGGGGGTTCGGTCCAACGGTTCGACGCGGAGCGTGATCCGATCGGGCGCGTCGTCGAAGTACTTGAACATCGCGGGACAGAGCCAGCCTTCGAGTTCCCACGCCGCGGCTCGGTACCAGTGGCCGCCGATCTCCGGACGGAGATGGTCGAGTGTCAGATGCGCATCGGGCATCTCACCGGCGGAGAAGAGCAGCCGAAAGCCTTCGTCGGCGCGATCGATGGCCGCGACGAGCCGATCGATGATCTCCGGGACGCCAGAAACAAACGGCTCGGCGACGAGGTCAACCGCTGGATCGTCGAAAACCCAGGTGCCGTGCTGGCGGTAGGGGCAGATGACGAAGATCTGATTCATGCCGAACTTTACCGGTGCGGGCGTCACGGGTCGCACCGCATCGGTGATCCCGGCCTTCTTCAGAGCCGCGTTCGTGAGAACGCGGTCCCGGCGCCCAGCGTCCACCCAAGGTCGAGCCGCGAAGCGGACCCCTGGCACCCGGCGTAGATCTCGAGTCCCGTCGGCCCTTGGATGCCCGGACCGCGTTCTCACGAACGCGGCTCTGAAGGAGGCGTCCGGTTCCCGGAGGCTCGTGTGCCACGGCCGTGTCGGCCGTGCCAGGTTCCCATATCCGCTCGAAACTTCCGTCATCACGGCCGACACGGCCGTGGACGATTTCGCGCGAGCCGGCGCACCCGTGCCCGCAACACACGCTGCCCCAACGGTTTGCCGTGTGGGACTCGCGGATCACGTGCTCGCATATCCGCCCACTATCGTTGCTTCATAACTCCCGCGCCACGAGCGCGTTGCGGCTTGCGTTCCGGTGCTTCATGCGAAATCGTCCACGGCACCCGACAGAAATCGGCCTGCGCTAGACCCAGCCGGCGTGCCAAGCGATCATGCAGATCGCGATTACGAAAAGCATCACGGGCACGATCATGAGGCATCCGATGAGCGTTGGCCGTTGGTGCCAGGGCACCGCCGGGGTGTCCGTGGCGATGTCGCGGAGTGATTCGAGCAGCAGGAAGAACGGACCGACTTCCTCGCAAATGCCGAGGGCACCGTGCGTGGTACGGACATGAATCTACTGCGTCGTCTGCCCTCGATAGGAAGACGATATAAGCTCGCGATGGAGGATCTCATCGAAAGCGACCTCGACTGAAAAGTCGCGGCGCCATCCGACAATGGAACTCGGTTGCCGGAAATTTGAAACAGCACGGTCTCACGCTCGAAGTTGACGGTGACCGCTGTTTTGGCATTCCGACGCAGTTTGATGCAGCGAAATGGCGCCATCTCGGGCCGATACTCGAAGTGCCATTGTCCGATGCGTTCGCGTGCCGTCGTGATCGGGTTTGTCGGCACGAGCATGAAGATCCATCGCAGCGGCGGCGTGTCAACGGCGACCCGCGGAGATTACTAAACGAACACCACGGCAATGATGAACATGACAACGATCGCGGGGAGCCCGATGCAATACGCCCAGAACGTCATCTGCAACTGTGTGACAGGCCGGTGGTGTCGCGGCCCGTCTGGGGTGATCTCTGCGGCTTTCTGCGTCGCGTCGACGAGATCACTGAACGGCTGGACATACTCGGGAACGCGGACCACGCCGCGGGTTGTTGAGAGTTGCAACCACGACACGCCGCGCGAGTACGAAACGCGTTTTGCTTCAAATATTTCCGACGACTCCAGTTGAGCAATCGGGATTGGGAAAAACGCGATGATCTTCCGGGCAAAGACGAAGTTCCGAAAAGACCATCGACTTTCTGCGCTGTCAAACACGATCGATTTGTTTCGATGAGACAGGTAGGTGACCAGGATCACCATGAAGACTACCACCCAGATGCCCAGGCCCAACCCGAATGCGATGATGTGGTCTCCGCTCTTTAGTCCCGAGATGAGGGCGTAAGCGCCGGCACCGAAAAAGAAAAGCGCGCGAAACATCCACGCTCGCACGAAAAAACTTCGGTCGAACTCGAACTGCTCGGGTAGCAAGCGGCTTCCTGGCCCTCGGCGGTCTACTCCCACGTATCTACCACCCCCGTCGCCACCCCATTCCGCCCCTCCAGCGGCGCGTGGTGATCCACCCGCCAACTCTCCGGATACTCCGGATCATCCAACTCGACCGCCGCCTTCGTCGGGAACATCGGCCTGAACGTGTCGCACATCACCGCGAGTTCGTCGGTGTAGGTCTTGCCCAGGCTCTTCTCGACGGTGCCCGGGTGCGGGCCGTGGGGGATGCCTTGGGGGTGGACGGAGATCGACTGGCTCTCGATGCCGCGGCGGGCTTTGTAGTTGCCCTCAACGTAGTACAGGATTTCGTCGGAGTCGATGTTGGAGTGGTTGTAGGGGATCGGGATCGCTTCGGGGTGGAAGTCGAGCACGCGGGGGCAGAACGAGCAGATGACGAAGTTGTGGCCCTCGAACGTCTGGTGGATCGGGGGGGGCATGTGGAGCTTGCCGACGATGGGGGCGAAGTCGTCGATGTTGAAGACGTAGGGGTAGTAGCACCCGTCCCACCCGACAACGTCGAGGGGGTGGTAGCCATAGATGTACTTGTGCACGCTGTCGCGGGCCTTAATCCGCACCTCGAACTCGCCCAGGTCTTCGTAGGCGAGCGGGTGGTCGGCGTCTTCGAACGGGGTGGTCAGGTCACGCTCGCAGTACGGGGCGTGCTCGAGGAACTGGCTGGTCTGTTTCGAGAGGTAGCGGGGGGGTGGGAGGATGTGGCTCCCGTTGGCGGTCTCGAAGCCGACGAACTTGCCGAAGGGCATCTGGGCCTTGGTGTAGCCGCCGAAGGCTTCGACGTCGGACCCGTCGCCCGGGCGTTCGTTGAAGACCATGCGGTAGATCACGCCCTTGGGCATGACGATGTAGTCCTTGGGCCCGAACTTGAGCGTGCCGAACATGCTGTAGACGGTGCCCGAGCCGTAGTGGACGAAGAGGCACTCGTCGCCTTGCCCGTTCTTGAAGTGGTAGCTCATGCCCTCGGCGGGGACGCAGCAGCTCATCTCGACATCGGCGTTGCCGAAGAGCACGATGCGCCCGGTGACCGGGTCACCCTTGGGCGGCATCGCGGCGGTCTTGAGGTGGCGCATCCGCATCACGCTCTTCTCGACGTACTCGGGCGTGGTCGAGTACATCGATTCCCACCCCGAGACCTGGGTCGGCGGGTGGATGTGGTACATGGTGCTCGTGGGACCCACGAAGCCTTCGGTGCCGAACAGTTCTTCCGAGTAGAGCGCCCCGTCGGGACGGCGGAATTGGACGTGGCGCTTGCTGGGCAGTTTCCCGAGCTTGGTGTAGTACGGCATGGCGTGTCCTTGGAAATGCGATTGGTCTGTACAGAAATATCCTACCCCGAATGACCCAGCCGGTGGCCCTTTCGCGGCTGAAACCGGGGGCGTTGTCGGTAGGGTGTTCGGATGCCAGGTGAGACCAGAAACAGACGTGGGGAAGGCACACCGCCGGCGAGCGGTGCGGTCGTGCGCTGGGGTGTGACCGCATCGTCGCTGGCGGTATTCGTCGTGGGGTATTTGCTGGGCGGGTCGATGGTGGGCCTGGCGCTGGGAATCGTGGCCGGCTTTCTGATCAGCGGGGTCTGGGTTGGGGCGGCCGAGCAGGCGGCGGGTTTCCTCGCGATCTTGGTCGGCCTGGCGCTGTCGGGCGTCGTGGGTCCGCTGTTTGAACCGGCGCTCGCTTCTGTTGGCGGAACCGGTGGCGTCGTCGCGCGGCTGGCCACGAGGGCGTTCGCGGTCGCGCTCGTGGCTTTCCCGCTTGCGACCGGGTTGGCGTTCGGGTTTCGGGCCTTGCTCAAGAAGGCGGGGGTCGCCAAGCGGTGGAACAGCGTCGCAGGGGCGTGCATCGGTGGGGTCGAGGGGTGTGTCGTCGCGCTGATGATCTTGTGGATCCCGGTCCTCCTCGGTCCGGTGGCCAAGGTGCAGGTGGCAAGGGTGTCGCCGGACGCGGCCGATCAGCAGAACGAGGACGACTCGCTCTTTGGTCCGAGGCGGGCTACCAAGGCGCCGAATCTGTTTGCCGCCGCCGAGCTTGTGTCATCTTGGGAGGATGCGCTGCGTGCTTCGATGCTGTGGGGGCTCGCCGCGGCGACGGCTCCGACGCAGGGCACCGAGATGGTCGTGCTGGCGAGCGAGTTTGCCAAGATCACGCGCGACGACGACGCGATGATGCGGCTGCTTGGCGATCCTGTGATGGTCGAGATCGGCGAACTCGAAAGCGTGCAGAAGGCGCTCGACCGGCTGCGGCACGAGAACGACGTGCGGGCCGTGATCGATGGCGAGCCGATCACCCAGGAACGGCTCTGGGTTCTTCTTCAGTCCGACCCGCTGCTCCGAGCGATCGAGGACACCGGCGCGATGGATGACCTCGCTTTACGCGCCTCGGATATCGCCGACGCGATCGTGAGGGCGAGCGAGCCCTAGCGGGTCTTCACTGAGGGTACAGCGTCGGGCGTGAGATTCGCGCCACGGGAAGTCCGCCGGATTCACTCCGGCGCGGCTTCCCCAAGCGAGTGTGCGGCCGGAGGCCGCTACGGAGCGATCAAACCTGCCTTAGGCGGGCGTCGGGGTGCTTGAATCGCTTGCGGGGTTCTTGGTCAACATCGCTGAAGCGAGCGGTATCGCGATGATGAGCGCGACCAGGATCCAGACCGCCCAATGGGGGACGAGATCCGGGTGCTCCAGCGCGATCGAAATCGTTCGCCCCCCGAGGATCGCGAACACCGCCATCGTGCACGCCTTGATCGCTTGAAGGAGCAAGCGAAGCTGGTCGATGTTGGGCGCCGGTCTGCCCAGTTGTGTGTTCATCTGAGCGAAGTGGGGGGCCCCGCGCTGGAACGCTGAGATGAGCCCATAGACGAACAGCGAGATGCCAGGCAGGGTGAGGATGACCCACTTGCTCCCCATCGCGTCCACGTTCCCTGCAAAGTCGTAGTGGCGGGGGATCTCATCCGGGAGCACCGGCAACGCGAACAGCGGAACGCCCACGGCGATCGCGAGCGTGATCCACGCGGCGAGGTTGAGCGACACTGGCAGAACGGCCTTGTTCATGGATGAGTATTGGGGACCGGAAGCGGCCCGTTTCGGTGTGCTGATACAATTTCGGGCGTGACGCCCGACGCCCAAGGCCGCCGTTCGATGCTCGCCGCTCTCGGCCCCGGGATCGTCTTTGCGGGGGCCGCGATCGGGGTGAGCCACCTTGTGCAATCGACCCGAGCCGGGGCGGTGTATGGGCTCTCGCTTATCGGCCTGGTCTTGCTCGCGCACCTCATGAAACTGCCGGCGATGCTATTCGGCCCCAGGTACGCCGCGGCGACGGGACGCTCGCTGGTGAACGCCTATCGCGAGCAGGGGTGGCACGCGATCGGGGCATTCGGGGTGATCCAGGTCGGCACGATGTTCACGATCCAGGCCGCGGTGACCATCGTGACCGCTGCGCTGGTGAAAGGGTTGGTGGTCGACCCCGTCCTTGGAACGGAGGCGCCGCTTTGGGCGGTGTCGGCCGGTGTGCTGGGGATATGCATCGTGCCCCTGGCGATCGGTGGCTACGCGTGGCTTGATCGGGCGGTAAAGGTGCTCATGGTCGTGATGGCATTGAGCACGCTCGCGGCCGCCGTGACGCAACTTCCGGCGCTGGTCGAGGCGGGGCTTCCGCTGCTGCCTGACTTTCGGTCGCTCGACGTGGCCTGGGTCGTCTTCGGTGTTGCGTTGGCCGGGTGGATGCCGGCGCCGCTCGATATCTCGGTGTGGCACTCACTCTGGACGAACGCAAGGCGCGAGCAGACCGGGCACAGGGCGAGCCGTCGAGAGTGCGAGGTCGACTTCCTCGTGGGATATGGCCTGTGCGTTGTGCTCGCGCTGAGCTTTGTTGTTCTCGGGGCGGCGCTGTTGCACAAACCGGGCGTCGAACCTGCCGCGGGCGCGGCGCCGTTCGCGGTGCAACTCGTCGGCTTGTACACCGAGTCGCTCGGAGACTGGGCGAAGCCTCTGATCTCGGTGTGCGCGATCGCGGTGATGTTCAGCACGACGCTCACGGTGCTGGATGCTCTGCCGCGAGCCGCGGCGGAGACGTTGACGGTTGCTCGAGGTGGCTCCGAAGCACAGGGCGCGGGGAAGGCGATGTACTGGGTGCTGTTGGCGGTCATTGCAGGCGGGGCGTTGCTGATCATCACCGCGTTTGCGGACCGGATGCGTGTCCTGGTGGACCTGGCGACCACGCTGAGTTTCTTGGCAACTCCTGCGTTGGCTTGGCTGAACCATCGGGCGATGTCTTCGGACGCGGTGCCGCCCGAGCATCGACCCGAGTTGCCGATGAAAGCATGGAGCTTGATCGGGGTCGTGTTCTGGCTCGGGTTCGCTGGTGTCTACGTCTGGTCGGTGCTCTCGACGTAGCGGTTGGGGCCTCGGCGCCTACAACCTTGGCATGAAGCTGATCAAGAACGAGTTTGGAGTGGCGGTCGAGTTGCCGACCGGTGAGGCGTTGCCGATTCGCCAGATCATGGCCATCGGCCGGAACTATTCCGAGCACGCCAAGGAGCAGGGGGCCGCGATGGAAGAACGGCCCATCATGTTCACCAAGAACCCGGCGTCGGCTTCCCTGTCGGGCGATGAGATCGTGATCCCGGAGATTTGCCGGGACCCCGCCACCGGAGGCGGTCCACACGGTGACCACGACCGGGCGACCGGGCAGATCGACTTTGAGGCTGAACTCGGGGTTGTGATCGGGCGGCCAACGAAAGATGTATCCCGGGAGCATGCTCTCGACGCTGTTCTCGGATACGCGTGCTGCAACGACGTGACGGCCCGGTGGTGGCAGAAGAACGCCGGCGGCGGCCAGTGGAACCGAGGCAAGGGCTTCGACACGTTTTGCCCGATCGGGCCTGAGCTTGTTCCCGCGGACGTGGTCGGGGACCCACAAGACCTGGGAATCGCGTGCCGCGTGAACGGCGAGACGATGCAGGACGCCCGGACCGATCAGATGATGTTCAGTGTCGCCGATCTCATCTCGGAACTGAGCCGCGGCACCACCCTGCTCCCGGGGACGTTGCTCCTGACGGGCACCCCGGCTGGGGTCGGCGTGTTCCGCGATCCGCGGTTCTATTTGCAGGCGGGCGACACCGTCGAGGTTGAGATCGAGAAGATCGGTGTGCTGAAGAACTCGGTTCGCGAGGCGTAGGCCAGGCTGCGACCTACACTTGAGGTCTGTGGCCAAGTCGAAGAAGAAAGCGAAGCGGGACGGGACCCCGACCATCGAGAACCGCAAGGCGCGGCACCAGTATCACATCCTCGACACACTCGAGGTTGGGGTTGTACTGGGGGGCTCCGAGGTCAAGAGCGTTCGGGACGGAAACGTCTCGATCGGCGAGGGATACATCACGATCGACGGTGAGCCCGGAGAGCTGACGCTCCGCAACGTCACCATCGGCGAGTACCCCCCGGCGGGACGCCTGCAGCACCCAACGCTGCGCACGCGTCGCCTGCTTGCGCACCGTCGCGAGATCACCAGGCTGAAGCGTCAGGTGATGGTGAAGGGAGTCACGATCGTCCCGCTGAAGCTGTACTTCAAGGATGGGTGGGCAAAGGTGCAGTTGGGCATCGCCGAAGGCAAGCAGGCGCACGACAAGCGCCGGGCCATCAAGGAACGCGAAGAGAAGCGCGACTTGCAGCGGGCGATGAGCCGGCGGGCATAGTCACGGGCTTTACCCAATACATGCCGGCCTAATAAAGCGCCTTCGAGTTCAATCGCCCGAGCGCTCGTTTTGTCCAGCCCATCGTCCCGCCCAGCGCCGCGACGAACTGAGAGCTTTCATCCCAAGCGAAACGGGCCCGGGGACTCTGATTCGAGCGCCCGGGCCCTTCCTTTACGAGTTACCCTCGCCGTCGGACAATTCAGGCGCGGCGACGCATTGCGGCGAGGCCGCCAAGACCGATGACCGCGGCAACACCCGGTGTCGGGACAACGGTGATGTCGAACGAGTACTCCTGACCGGGCGTGAACTCAGCGAGGAGGACGCCGTAGGTGCCCGGGCCGAGCGGGGCCGAGCCGCCGACGTCGTCGAGGTTCCAGACGGTGAGGTAGTTCACGCCGACGTCAGCCGTGCCGAACGACCCGCTCGCGGCCTGGAAGAAACCGGTGCCCTGATCGGTGTACAGGCGGAATCCGGTGGAGGTGTTGCCGCCCGTGAAGACGACGTTGGTGAGGGTGACGCCGGTCAGTGCTTCACCGGCACCGATGGTGAAGGTGACGAAATCCTCTTCGAGGCCGCCGGCGGGATTTGCGGTGATCGTGCCGGTCACGGAGTTCGTGCCGACGTCCAGGTTGAACGAGGTGCCGCCATCGGCGAGGCTAAGCAGATCGCCGTCGATCGCTTCGTCGTAGTCGGCGGCCGTGGCCACCCCACAGGCCGCCAGGCCGGCCACGAGCACAGATACACTGCGGAAGCTCTTCGTCTTCATCCCTTATTTCTCCTTCTTGTTCCACGCCGAGACGCACCGCGCACGACGCCTCTCCCTCGCGCTGTGGGCGCGAACGCTGAGGCCGGGCCACGTCATGGACCGGAGACTCAACAACGAAGCGGCACTGGTCTGAGCAACGCTTTGCTCAGTCGGCCGGCAAGGTGGAGTGGGGGACGGCCAGAGCGTCGATTCGCCTACAAGGCCCAAAAAGTGAAAAGAGACTCTCTGTACGTGCCCCAGAAAAGTACCGGTACCGCACCTGGCGGTCAAGACAAATCCAAAGCTGATAGGGCGATTTCAGGAAACGCGACCGGACTGCACTCAGATGCCGCGGCCGCTTCCCCGGGCGTGACGGGCGATCCGGAGCTTGGTCCGAGCGGCGTTCCGCTTGGCCGCGATGTCGTCGGCGGCGCGGAGCTTGTCGGCTGCATCCGACTGGACCGAGAGCTTGTCGGCCTCGTCGAGTTCGCGCTGCGCGTCGGTCTCGGTGAGGGTTTCCGCCGGCGAAGCCTTCTCGGCGAGGATCACGAGTTCGTTCCCAGCCATCTGAACGAAGCCACCCTCGATGAAGTAGCTCCGGTCTCCGCCGCCGTGGGTTGATTCGGAGAAGTGAAGGGTCAGTTCGCCGAGCCCCAGGCGGGCGACGATCGGCGCGCGGCCGTGCTGGAACCCCATGAGACCGTCCCAGAGCGGAACATTCGCGTAGAGGACCGGCTCGTCGATGAGGCTTTCGGCGGGGGTGACAAGGCGGCAGCGGAAGGTGTGGTCGGACATCGGGCTCGGGCTCCCTGGGGTCTGGTTGGGGCGGATGATAGCGGGGTCTGGGCCCGGCGAGACGGGATCGGGCCGGTGGCGAGAGCGTCTCCGCTGAACGTGTAGCGCCACGAATTCAGTCTTCTCGACCGGAAGCCCGCCGGATTGACTCCGGCGCAGGCTCCGCAAGCGAGTGTGCGGCCGGAGGCCGATACGGAGCGATCAAACCTGCTCTAGGCTCGGGCGATGGGTCGTCGGGCATGGGTATCGATCGGGGTCTTCGGTGGCCTGCTTTTCATCGCGGCCGCGTGGCGTCTACTCGTCGGCGGCGACGGCGTCGGGCTCCCCTCTTCGGGCATCGTCTGGGAACTCCGAGGCGTGCGGCTGGTCGCGGGACTCGGCGTCGGCGCAGCCCTCGCGGTTGCTGGCGTCTGCTTGCAGAGCCTGCTCCGCAACCCGCTCGCCTCACCCGACCTCATGGGGCTTGCCGCTGGGGCCGGATTCTGTGTCACGTTGGCGGCCTACCTGAGCGCCGGATCCGACTCGGGCGGCGTCCTCTGGTCGAGTCACGGCCCAGCGGCGCTCGTCGGGTCGGTCGGTGCGTTGGTGCTCGTTTGGTGGCTCGGTCAACGCGACTGGCTCATCGACCCCGTTGCAATGGTTCTGGTCGGTGTCGTCGTGAGCGTGATGCTGGGGGCGGCCACTGTGTTCGTGCAACAGCTCATGCCCGATCGGGGTGAGAGCGTCCGTCGATGGGCGATGGGGCTGCTCAGCGACGAGCTCGGCTGGACCGACGTCGGCATACTCGCCGCTCTGGTGCTCGTCGGAGCCGGTGCCGCGTGGTTGATGGCGCCGGCGATGGACGCGGCAAGCCTGAGCGAAGACGAATCGCGGAGTGTTGGGGTCCGGCTCGGGCGGGTTCGCTTCGCGCTTTTCCTCGTCGCCGGTGGGCTGACGGCGGCCAGTGTCGTGGTCGCCGGGCCGATCGGGTTCGTCGGGCTTGTCTGCCCTCACGCGGCCCGGTTGATGGGAGGCCCAGGGCATCGGGGGCTCATCATCGCGGCCGGGCTCGCCGGAGCGGCGCTCGTCGTCGCGTCCGACGCGCTCGTGAAGTCTTTCACGCTCGGGGGCGGGCGCATGCCGATCGGGGTCGTCACGGCGGCGATCGGAGGACCGGCGTTTATCTGGCTCCTCAGGCGGATGCGTCGCGGCGGTTAAACCCGGGTCTTCTCGGCGTCGGTCAACCGGAGCTGTGCGGAGCGTGCGAACTCCGCGAGCTGGACGCGGTTCGAGTTCCCGAGCTTCTCGCGGAGCCCCTCGACATGCCGCTCAACCGTGCGAGGCGACCGATACAGAACCCTCGCGATGTCGCGTGCGGACATGCCGTGGCCGATAAGGGCAAGGACTTCGAGTTCACGCCTCGTGAGGCCCTCGAGCGGTCCGAGGTGAACCATGTCACTCTCGACGACGTCGAACTCGGAGGCGTTGTCGGGATCGTGCTCCCCTTCGACGGTGAAGACCGCGAAGTGGGGGCTGTCACCTTCGTCCGCGTCGACCAGCCTGATTGTGCTTTGGAGGCGTTTGCCGCGACGGATATGGCGCATGATTGCCGGCCGCCCCGACTCCATGATCTGCTGGAAGACGTCGAGTCGTTCGGCGGCCCATCGTTCTCCGTACAGCTCGGTGAGCGTTTTGCCGATCGCGTCTTCGGGATCGAACCCGAGGAACATGTCGGCGGCTTTCGCGTTCGCGAAAAGCAGCGTGCCATCAGGGGCGATCAGCGAGAAGCCGACTCCAGGTTCGCTGGCAAACAGCGCCTTGAGTGATGCGTCGATGTCGGGGACATGATCGTCTGGCGCTGCGGTCATCGGGTGCCCTCGCTGGCTGAGGTGATCGCGGTTCAGGCTTCTGAATAAAAGCCCTGTCCAGCATCGCGGAGCTTGCCCTCGCGCACAAGGGCTTTCCAGATGCCATCGGGATGCCCATCGGGCGGCTGGATCGCGTCGATGCCGGAGGTCTTGCCCCCGCTCGTGTACCGCCCCCCCAGCTTCGATTCGTCGGCAAGGCGGCCCAGCTTCAGACGCTTTCGGAACGCCTTGAGGGCGTGGTCGAGCTCGCTCTGGGGAAACGTCGGTCCCTCTTCGGCGGCAGGCGTGTCCGGCGACTCGAGCTGCGTCACGAGCGCATCGAGCGTCGGCAGGTCCATCGCCTGGACCGCCTTGGCGGCAGTGATTTGGTCAACGGGGAACCGTGACAGCAATCGACCCGCCAGCGCCCATTGCGACGTCAGCGCGAGCGGGTCGGCCTGGGCCTTGATCTCATCGACAACGGAGCGGAGTTTCTCGAGCGCGTTCATCGCCCCGAGCGTACCGCCCGCCGCCGGCGGACAGCGATGACGCCGACCCCGGCAAGCGCCGCCGCGAGCGAGCCAGGCGACGGAACCGAAGTCAGAATCCCGATCTCGAGCCGCTCCGCCTGGTCGGTCTCGTACAGGCGAGCCACGCCGTCGATGCCCGGGTCGGTCACGAGGAACGACGCGTAGTCGCGCACGCCCTCGTACATCGCGATGTACAGCCCGGGCGTCGCCGCCTCAACGTACCTAGTCCGGGTCATGTCGATCGACACCGGGGCCGCGAGTTCCCGGCTGAACCCGCTCGGCCCGCCGTAAACCTCCGACTCGATGGTCATGCTCAGCGCCGCCGGGACGCCGCCCGCCGAGCGGGTGATCTCGATCGAGTAGAAATCGAGGTCGGTCTCGTCGTACTCCGAAACGACGTTCATCGCATCGTCCATCGAGACATAGCTGAACATCACGTTCGCGGAAACATCCGCTGCCGACGAAAGCGTCCATCCCGAAGTCAACACAGGGTCGTCCGGGGACACTGCGCCCGGCTTCACCTCGGCCCACGTGGTGCACTCCGACCACGAGTACACGCCGTCAACCGAGGTGTGCGTCTTCTCGGAGGTCGTGTGCTTGATATTTGGTCCGGCGGAAGCAAATGGTGAACCAAGAACCGCAACGAGCGTGAACGACAGCGTGCGTGCATGGCACATGAGAGTCCTCGCTTTCCGCGTGAGAGTCACGCAGCGGACCGACCGCGCCGATGCCCGCGAGCCCGGGCGGGGTCGAGTCGTGGTGGTTGGAATCGGTCACGCCGACGAGGAAGAGCTCCGGTCGGCGTCGAGCGACGATCGCTCTAGAAATGAAGCGAGGCGCCACTCACAGAACGCACGCGGTTTTTCGCAACCGACGCGGGAAGTCCCTCGGCGACGAAAGACACCTCGCCAACGGCAACGGTCAACGTGCCGCCCGCCGCACGGGAACCTGCACCTCGCCGTACTTCCAGAACGGCGGGGTAAACGGGCCGTTGTACCCGAGGTACCGCGGCTCGCCGATCACGTCCCACTCGCTCTGCCCGGCCGCCCACACTTCGAGCAGCTCGAGCCCCTCGCGGTAGTTGTCGTCGGTGTAGTCGCCACGAACGCCGACGCTCGCGAAGGTCATCGGCTCGACGTCTTCGATGATGACGGATCCGTCGGTCCCAACGGGACCCAGCTCGCGCGTTTCGTACAGGAACGCCATCGATTCCATGCTCCCCCGGGGCGAGCCTTCGCTGTACGCCATGTCAACGGGCGCCGTCATCGCGATGTCGTTGGAACTGATGTGGTCGAAGAGGGAGCGGAACATCGGGTACATGCCGGCTTCACCCTCGGGCAGTCCTTCCCGACGAACGATCGCTTGGCGATACGTTGGGTACTCGCGGAGGGCGACCTCCCCGATGGGCGTCAACTCGGGCCATCCTTCAGGAGTCGGCGCCGACTTGAACATCCAGGTCCCGCCCGAGTGCTTGACGCATCCGGTCAGAACTCCGGCGGTGACCGCGAGGCCACCCGCCGCGAGGAACAGGCTCACTTTCTTGATCTTCTTGCCGATTCGCATTCCAGGGCTCCTTCCGAATCGCGTCGGATCGTGGATCGCCCGGCGATGCGGTGGATTCGGGAAATGGAGATACCGGATTCAGGGCTTTAGAAGCCCGAGGCGCGAATCTCGGTCCTTCTCAACCAGTGTCGTTGACGTCGCATCGGCGTGGTTGAAGCGGTACCGATCGATCACAGGCTTCGGGTGCCGTGGTCTGACGAGCCGCAGGCGAGGACGGCCACGATCGGACGGCGTAGAGGACTGTTGTTCGGAGTCTCCCATTCGTGGGCGTCGCTTTGCTCCGGCCACGGACGAGTTCGCACGGAGCGCCAGAACGTAAGCCGCCACGCGCTCCTGGCGCGGAATCTACAAAACAACGATAGGGTGCGGATATGCGAGCACGTGGTCCGCGAGTTCCACGCGGCAAACCGTCGGGGCAGCTTGTGTTGCGGGCACGGGTGCGCCGGCTCGCGCGAAATCGTCCACGGCACCCGGCACTAGCGATTACGGCTGCATGATGGGGCCGTAGCCGATCAACGTAAGCCGGAACGGCAATGCAACACGTCGATGCCCATACAACGCCGCTGCTATCGCTTTGGCCTTGTCAAAGTCAGTCGATTTCGCCTTGGTCGGCTGATAGCAGTTCAGCAAAGCGACGACTAGGTGGTCGACCCCCGTCATCACCATCGCCTGGATTAGATCTCGATAGATCGCACCGCCGAGGAGGCCACGCCCGGCCTCAACCTCTAGACCGCAGCGCCAGTCGGCGTTGTAGGCATCGATCTCGTAACTGAGTGACGGCTCGCCGTCGTCGCCAAAGAACACGGGGCGTTGGATCTTGTCTGCACGACGTTTACCAGCCTCGACCTCGAAGCCCAAAGCAACGAGGTCATCGCGCAGCAGAGCCAGTACTCGGTCACTCCCGAATCGGTCTTCCGTTGCAGCCGGTGCTATGGCATCCGCGTTCCGGTCAAACGCGGAAACGATGTCATGCACGAAAGAACTCGAGGGCTCGGTTCGCGGAAAGGTCGCAAATCTCGTGCGACGACCGGAGGGGTTACTCACAGATTCCCTCGCCGCTCCTGCTCCAACTCCAGCGCCTCAAACAGCGCCTTGAAGTTTCCCTTCCCAAAGCTCTGCGACCCGCGCCGGCTGATGATCTCGAAGAACAGCGTCGGGCGGTCCTGCAGGGGCTTGGTAAAGAGTTGCAGCAGGTAGCCCTCGTCGTCGGCGTCGACGAGGATGCCCAGGTCCTTGATCTTCTCGTGGTCTTCCTTCACCGCTTCGTGGCCGTGGGCCTTGAGCGTGGTGTTCACGCGGTCCCACACCGCTTCGTAGTAGGTGTCGGGCAGGCTGAGGAAATCGACGCCTCGCTTGCGGAGCTGGGCAACGGAGTGGAGTTCATCGTCGGTGCGCAGCGCGAGGTGTTGGACGCCCGGGGTCATGTCGTGCCATTCCAGGTACTCCTGGATCTGGCTCTTCTTCTTGCCCTCGGCCGGTTCGTTGATGGGCATTTTGATCAGGTGGTTGCCGCTGGCCATCACCTTGGACATGAGCGCCGAGTACTCGGTCGAGATGTCGGCGTCGTCGAAGTGCTTGAACATCTTGAAGCCCAGCACGTCTTCGTACCACTGGACCCAGTAGTTCATCTTGCCCTCTTCGACGTTGCCGACACAGTGGTCGACGTACTTGAGCCCGCAGGGGTTGGCCTCGTTGTACGCGTTCACCGGGCTGTCGATTTTCTTGAAGACCGGCATGAACTCGCCGCCGTTCTTCACCTCGGGCAGGGCGTAGCTGCCGGTGCGGCTCACGAAGGTATGGACTGCGCGTCCGTAGCTCTTGATGCTGGCGACCTTGACGGTACCACGGTCGTCGGTGATCTCGCGGGGCTCGCTGGCGCTGATGGCGCCGTTCTTGATCGCCTGGTTGTACGAGGCTTCGGCATCGAAGACGGTCAGGGCGATGTCTTTGACGCCGTCTCCGTAGAGCTTGATTTCCTCGGCCGCCGGATGCTTGTCATCGAGCGGCGTCGTGAGCATGAGCCGGATGTTGCCCTGGGTGAGCAGGTAGTCCGCTTCATCCCTGCTCCCGGTGGTCAGGTCGGCGACTTGGTCGATTTTGAAGCCAAAGGTGTGGGCGTAGAAGTAGGCCGCCTGCTTCGCGTTGCCGACATAGAAACGGACGTGGTCAACGTCGATCAGAGCGAGCGGGTCGGCGGCGGTCGAGGGCTGGGCTGTGGCGGTCGTCATGGAAGCGCTCCTTGGGTTTCCACAACGATATTCAGGACACGGGATGCCCGAGAACATCGAGAGCGTTTGAAATTCATTCGGTTGTGTTTTGGAAGGGGTATCGACGCGCACTGACGTGTTCAACCCAGGAAAGCCGATACACTTGAGTGTCGCAAGACGCCGTCGCACGGATGCTCGGCGTATCGTTGCGGCAGACGTGATGGTCGAGAGCTTCTTTCGCTCAGACCAACGCACAAGGAGAAGCAGCGGGGCGCTTCCCAGCCGAGTCATCGCAGATCTCTTGATCCCGCTGCATGGGCACTATGCACAATCCTCAGATCCTCCTCCCAACAGACCTTAAGTACGTGTGTGACCTGGGCTCCGCCCACGGTGCGGTTCGCACGCTCGGGCTGGCTCGGGGTGACCGTGCGGTCGTTTGCTACGCAGTACGAGCCGAAGGCGGCCGCCGTGACGCAGAAGCGTTCGTCGAGAGGCTCCGAGGGCACGCGTCTGTGGAACACGCTCACGTCCTCCCGATCCAGGACGTCGAACTGGCCCCGGACGGAATGGTGTTCCTGCTGACGCCTTACACCGGCAACCCCGACGGGCTCGTCACGCTGGCCGATTTGGCGACGGTGAAGGCCGGCCAGGCCTCGCCTTTCGAGGTCGGACGAGGCGTCCACCAATTGCTCGAGGCATCGGTCCACGCCCACGCCTTGGGTCTCTACCAGGGTCCGTTCACATCAAGCGATGTTCTCGTCGACCCGCACGGCTCGCTGCTCATCGAGCTGTACGGGATCTCGCGTGTGCTTGCTGGGCTCGATTGCACGCAGCCGAGGCTCGCTCGCGACGAGGTCAACTCCATCGCGTCGATCGCGTATCACATGCTCACCGGCATGGACGCGGCCGAGCCCCGGGTTCGTGCCTCCCGTTTGGTGAAGCGTCTCGATCGTGTGTGGGACGTGTGGTTCGACGAAGCGCTCGACCCGAGCGGCGGCTTCGAGACCGCGGCCGAAGCGCTCGCGGCGCTCCCGGGCCAAGGCGTCGTCGAGACGAGGCCGACGAACTCTGGCGGTGTCTTCGCGCGTCTCCGGCGCGCGGTGGGCACCGAGTCGGTCCGTCACCAAGACTGAATCGTCGATTCGTTCTACTCGTCCGAGGCGCCGTCGCGTTCGGCGCGGCTCGTGCGCATGGCCGCGACCGCTCGGGCCTCAAGCGAAGGATCTCCAGCGAGTTCGGCGGCTCGAGCCGCGGCGAGCGCGATCCCGGCTTCGTCGCCGGCCGCGGCCGCGGCGTCGCCCCATTGTTCGAGCAACGCGAGCGCCACCGCACGGGTCTGCTTGGCCCGTCCGGATTCGTTCTCATTGCTCGCGGCGTTGAGGGCCGCGAGAGCCGCCTCGGGGGCGCCCGATTCGAGCCGCAGTTCGCCGAGGCGAAGCGCCGCCCTTGCGACGAGGACCGGGGTCATCGCTTCGACGCGGCCTTCGGGATCGATCAGCGGGCCCAAGAGTGTCTCGACGTCGGAAGGGTCGAGTTCGGTCGACTCGGCCGCCTCGACGATTTGAAAGACCGGGGCTTCACTCGCGATGCGTCGCAAGGCGGCGCCCCGCACAGCTTGCGAGGGCGCCGGCAGGGTGGCGGCTTGGACGACCGCCGCGGTTGACGGGTCGTGCCGCAAAAGCGCGCGCACCGCCGCGTCATACAGCGTCTCGTCGGTGCCGGCGGCCTCGACGAGCAGTGGGGTGGTTATCGGAGAGACCCCGGCGGCGGCCGCGGCGGCCTGCCTTGTCGCGGCATCGCCGGACGTGAGCAGCCCGACGATCCGGAGTTGATCGAGTTCCTCGCCAAACGTGACGAGCATCTTCATCCCGTCTGGCGGCAATTCCTCGTTGGGCGTCGATCGAAGCCGGTGGAGCATGACGACCTGAGAGCTGCGTCCCAGTCTTCCCGCCTCGTACGCGGCCCACCCGGCCTCGGTAGCGGCGCGAATCGTGGCCGCCCCGGGGCGAAGCCAGCGGATAATCGGGGTTGCAGAGAGATTCTCGGGCCAACGGGCCGCGGCGCGGAGCATCGCCGAGGCCACCGTCTCATCGCGTTCTCGGGCCAAGGCGGCGCCGACGGCTTCGCCGGCGCCCTCGGGAGCCAGGCGGGTGATGAGCGAGGCCGCCATGGCTCGGGTGTCGGCGTCATTTGAAGAAAGCTGATCGAGCGCGAGGACAGCGACGTCGGGCGAGAGCCGGTTGCCGGCGGAGAGCTCGCGCTGGGCGAGTTCGAACCCCAACTCGCGGAGGACGCGCTCCTCGTCCCCAATGAGCTCGCGGAGCAACCCGTCGCGAGCATCCGGCGCGACGCTCAAGTAGAGGCGGCGGAAAACGGACTGAATGCGCCCCCGGAGGGCGTCGACCTTCGCCTCAGCCTCGGTGAGCGCCGTGGGTTCTGCCGGTGGGCTCGTCGGACCGTCCGCAGTCGCAACGTCAGTCGTTGGAATCGGGTCGTCAGCGCTCGGAGATTCCGGAACGCTTTTCCGAGCATCGAAATGGACCTCGCGTGTTTCTTGTTCGGACGGGGACACGGTCGAAGCCGATGATGGAGGCGGATCGACGAAGCCCGAGGACGTCGCGGCGGGTGTTTCGCACCCATTTGTTCCGATGACTGTCGTCAGAAGGCCCAAAGCGAGCCAGAATGACGTGTTCGTGCTGTGAAAGGGTACTCGGTTCATTGATGAACACCATCGTGGTAGATAGCATGCTCCGACGGTTGGTCCCGCCTCGATTGGAGCGGACGTGAACGACTGGGTCGATGCCGAACGACATGTCGAACGCGCTCACGAGTTATACGAACTCGGGCGGTGGGATGAAGCCGAATCCGAGCTCCGGACGGCTCTTTCTCTCAATCCGTACCAAGCCGAGTGGCACTTCAACCTCGGACTGACCCTCGAAGCGGCCGGTCGCCACCTCGACGCGGCCAAGGCGTTCGAGGATGCGCACGGACTCGCCGAGACCGATGTCAACGCGGCGGTGATGGTGGCCTCGAACCTGATCCGTGCGGATCGTCCCGAGCGAGCGTTGTCATGGCTCGAACGGGCCGAAGCGGCAGATCCGGCGAACGTGGAGATCTACGTCAACCGGATCGCCGCGCTCGGTGATCTGAAGCGTTTCGACGAGGCTGAAGTCGCGTTCTATCTGGGTCAGGAGCGTGACCCGGAGCACCCCGAGCTCTACGCGACGATGGCCGACGCCCTCCTCGCCCGTCGGAACTACGACAAAGCGGTTTGGTGTCTCCGCGAGGCGGCCCGGCTCGCCCCGGACATGGCGGGCATTCAAGCGAGGCTCGCGGAGGCCTACGCGGCCACCGGGCGTCACGAGCGCGCCCGTCAGTTGTACGTTCGCGAACTTCGGATGAACCCGGGCGATACCGACACGCTGCTCGATCTGGGCGATCTCCTGGCGGATATGAACCGTCCGGCGGAGGCGGCCGAGAAGTACCGGCGGGTGCTCGAGCTCGCGCCCGAGTCGGCCGACGGGCATTTCGCGCTCGCTGAACTCGCGGTCCGCGCAAGACGTCAGGACGACGCGGTGGCTGGGCTTGACATCGTGCTCAGGCTCGACCCTGCGTTTCCGCTCATCAGGCAGAGATTGGCTGAATCGCTGCTCGATCGCGACCGCGCCGGCGATGCCGCACGGGCGCGCGAGCTTCTCCGCGAGCAGGCGGGGAGGATCCGCGCCGATGATGCGTCGCACGAGCTCGACGATCTTGACGATCTCGCGCATCTCCTTCTTGACGCCAAGATGGCCGAGCTCGCGCTACCGTTCTTCCGCGAGATCGTCGCCCGCCGCCCCCGCGACGCGGTGAGCCGTCACAATCTTGCGGTGGCGTTGTTCGACCTTGGGCAGACCACCGAAGCGATGGACCTCGCGCGCGAAGCGTTGAGGTACGACGCCCAGTTCGTCCCCGCGATGCACAACCTCGCGTTGGCCCACCTGCGCAGGCACCAGTGGCTGCACGCCCGATACTGGCTGCAAAGGGCAAATCGTCTTCAGCCGGATGACCCGCACCTGCGTCGGCTCCGGCTGGCCCTGCTGGTCAGCACGCTCCGGATTTCCGCCGGTGCCGCGTTCCGGGCACTTGCGGCGGTCGTCGCTTTCGCGTCGGGCGTCATCGGGCGCCCAAGAAGGCCCGGCCGACTCCCCAGGCCGCTCCGCGGCTGATCAGCCGTCGTCGTTGTGATCTTCTTCGCGTTTGCGTTTGCGCTTCCGCGGGGGACGAGCGGCGTTCGCCTTCGGGACCTCCCCGCCCATCAGCCTCAACGCTTCTTCAACGTCCTTGTCGCCTCGCCCGGAGAGGTTGATCACGACGTTCGCATCGGCGGGCATCGTCGCCGCGAGGTCGACCGCGTAGGCGACGGCGTGAGAAGTCTCGAGCGCCGGGACGATTCCATCGGAGCGAGCGCAGAGCAAGAACGCATCGATCGCGGCCGCGTCGCCAGCGGCGCCGTATTTCACGCGGGCGGTGTCTTTCCAGAAGCTGTGCTCGGGGCCGACGCCCGGGTAGTCGAGGCCGGCGGAGCACGAGTGGACGTCGGCGGTCTGGCCGTCCTGATCTTGGAGGACGTAGCTGAGTGAGCCGTGGAGGACGCCCGGGCGCCCTTGGCTGAGCGGGGCCGCGTGGTCGCCCGGCTCGGCGCCGCGTCCCCCGGCCTCCACGCCGTGCAGCTCGACGCCTTCATCGTCGATGAACGGGTAGAAGATCCCCGCGGCGTTCGATCCACCCCCGACGCACGCAACGATCGCATCGGGCAGGCCGCCGAGCCGGCGGAGACACTGTGCCTTGGTCTCCCGACCGATGACGCTCTGAAAATCGCGGACGATCATCGGGAACGGGTGGGGCCCAACCACGCTCCCGATGATGTAGTGGGTCGATTCCACCGACCCCATCCAGTCGCGCATCGCCTCGTTGGTCGCGTCCTTGAGCGTTCGGCTCCCGCCTTCGACCGGCACAACGGTCGCGCCGAGCATCTGCATACGTACCACGTTGAGACGCTGGCGACGCACGTCCTCGGCACCCATGTACACGTCGCAGCTCAGCCCAAGCTTCGCCGCGGCGGTCGCGCTCGCGACGCCGTGCTGTCCAGCGCCGGTTTCCGCGATGATCCGCTGCTTGCCCATCTTCTTGCAAAGCAGCGCTTGCCCCAGCGTGTTGTTGATCTTGTGGGCTCCGGTGTGGGCGAGGTCTTCGCGCTTGAGGTAGATCGTGGCACCCGCGTCGTTGTTGCCCGCCTCGCGTGCCTTCGCACGAGCAGCGCGGCTCAGACCCTCGGCTTTGTCGAGAGGCGTCGGCCGACCCGTGTATTCGCGGTTGAGTCGCCCTAAGTCGTCCCAGAAGCGTCGGTCTGCCTGGACACGCTCGTAGGTCTCTTCGAGTTCATGGAGCGCGGCCATGAGCGTCTCGGGGACATATCGCCCTCCGAACGCTCCGAACCGGCCGTCTCGGCTCGGTGCGTCGCTGAGCCTGGTGCGCTCGGGGCGTTGGGCGGTCTGGAGTCCGTGGTCTTCGTCGCTCATGCCCGACGATACGCCTGGCGTCGCCGTTCCGATTCGACTACGGGTGGTTGTCTTGGGTCGGCAACCCAGCGCCGGTCGTGGCATCCCCGGGGCTGACATCACCCGAGGACAAAGCGGCGCCGCGGCGTGGCGAGCCGCCTTCGCGTCGCTCAAAGCGACGAGCCGCGCACATCCCGGCTACCTCGTTGACGCGGAGCATGAGGACGATCCCGAACACGAAGAACGACGCGAGCAGCCCAAGAGAGGCGAGTTCTCCGAAGATCCGAGCGACGGTTCCGAAGCTCAAGACCCCGAGTGCCGCGGCGAGTTTGTAGGTCATCCCCCAAAGCCCAAAGAACTCCGCACGCCGGTGATGGGGGGCGAATTTCGCCAGCAGCGACCGGCTCGCGGTCCCGATCCCACCGAGTCCGATCCCGAGCCCGTTGCCGATGACCCAGAGCGGCCACTGGGGGCCTCCATTGGGCCAGATGGCCTTGGTCGCCACGAGAGCGAGCGAACTCGCGAGCCAGATCACGAGGTAGAACAAGACCGTGGCTTTGGCGCCGTATCGGTCTTGGAAGCGTGCGGTGAGAGCGGCGGCGATGCCGGCCATCACCGTGATCTGGGCGACGAAGATGACAAGGTCCGTGTCGGCGAACCCGAAGCCGCCAGCGATGATCGACGCGAACCCAACTATGACTTGGACGCCGAACCCGTAGACAAGGAAGGCCGTCAGGAACTTGACGACCTCTTTGTAGTTGCCGGCTTGCTTGGCGGTCTCGATCAGGCGACCGAAGCTCTGAGCAACCAAGCTCTGATTGCGTGCTTCAGGGAGCGGATCGTCGTCCTTCAGGACGAGTTGGGTCGGGATGATCCCGATGAGGAACCACAGGCCAGCGAAGATGAAGAACGGACGCCAATTCGCTGGTTCCTTCCACCCGAGGACAAGCATGAATGCCAACGAAAGGACGAGCAAGAGTAACGCACCGATGTAGCCCATCGTCCACCCGGTTGCGCTGACACGACCGAGCGTTTGGGGTGTCGACACGTCGGGCAAGAAGCTCGCGAGAAAGTTCTCGCCCACCTGGTAACACACGTTTGCTGGGATATAGATCAACGCGGCGAGGAGCACCATGCCAGGCCCGACCAGCCCGAGGCCGCACGTGAGCAGCGCGCATGCCACCCCTGTCCCCATCAAGAGTTGCTTCCTGCACCCTCGGGCGTCTCCCAACGCTCCGACGATGGGGCTGGCCACCACGACAATCAGCAGGCTCGCGCCGTGCATGAGCGACCAGTTCCACTTGCCCTGTTGGTCGGCAGCGTCGAGCGCAGCGATAACGGGTTGGATCTCCGCCGAGGGGACCGCGTCACCGGCTTCGATGAGCGCGATCGCTTCGGCCTGCGCCGGCGTCAGCTCCGGCCTGGGCGTGACGACCTGTTGGACATACAGGCTGAAGAGCAGCGTGATGATGAGCAGCGTGAAAGACTGGTTCGCGAGGTCATAGAGACCCCACGCGAACACTTCACGAGGCTTCTCGAGGCCTGCAAATGGATTCAAGCTCACGTCAACGCCTCGCCCGGACTTCGAACGCCCATCGGATCAACAAGTTCCGAAGGACACGACCGGTGTCGCCAGCGTACACCGAAGAGGCGTTACCCAGCATCCTCCGCGAGCAACGCGTCGATGATCTCGAATTTCTGTTCGGAAGGCATGAACGGGCTCAACCCCCGGTAGCGCACGCGGCCTGTTTTGTCGATGATCGCAACGTGGGGGATGCCTTCGATCCCGAATTCGATCCAGGAGGCAAGAGAAATGAACGCGACGGGCCACGTCATGTTTCGCTGGTCCATGAACTCGGACATCAACCGATACTCGAGGTCGGGGTTGCCCGCCGTCACCGTCTCGTCGCCCACGCCGGCGACGTGCCTGCCCTGCAGGGTTGTGAGCCCGAGGACGGTCACCGGTTTGTCCTTGTAGTGAGCAGCGAGCTCGCCGATCTTTGGGAAACTCGCGATACAAGGCATGCACCAGGTTGCCCAAAAGTCGAGCACGACGACGTTGCCCTTGAGACCGGCGAGCGAATCGGGGAGATCGGAGTCGCTCTGCCAGTTGAAGGCCGAATCGGGCGCGTCGTGGTCCAGGAGTTCGCCCCGCGCGTGCGCTCCGTCGAGCGACGCGATCATAATTTCGAGGTTCTCGAGCGTCTCAGCGTCGGCGGTGTCCGGTGCCAGGTCGAACGATTGCCGCACCGCTGCGATGACCGTGGTCTTGAGTTCCTCGAATCGCGCGGCCGCGTCGGGGCCGCTGTCAACGCGTTGGACCGCCGCGAGGAACGCGCCCCCGGCAAGCGCGAGTTCCGGAGATGCGTTCTCCGATTCGAAGATCGCGGCGAGGGCGATGAGAGGCTCACGGACAATCGGGTAGTCGGCGGGCACAACGCTCGCTGCGAGATCGATCGTCTCCAATGCGCGACCTTCGTTCATCGCGTCCGTCAGACCTTCATGCGTGAGCACACGGGCGATCTTGACTCCGGAAACGGGTCGGCGGGTACGGACGAGTTCGAGCAGGGCCGCCATCGAGAGCGATGCGGCGCCGTCGGCGTCCTTCGCCTCTCCGAGCAATTCGAGCCGGGCTTGGGCTTGTCCCGCAAGATCTGGAGCGAACTGGAGCATGGATGCGAGAGGGGTGATCGTCCTGACGTCGAGCGATTCAAAGTCGATACCCTCAAGGCGTCTATTCGCCTCGCCCGGAGCTTCCCGGAAGACCTCGCTCCTCGGCTTTGATTGGAACCACTCGAAGAACGACTGCTCGGCCGCTTTCGCCGAAGCCTCATCAGTTGGGGCCTGTGCCAGTGCGAGCGGGCCCGTCAGCCAGAGGGCGACAAGCCAAACGGGCATTCGAAGAGACAGCGACATAAGTCGACCTCCAACGCGGTGCTTTCGGGTCAGGCCGAGTCTAGGGGCCGGGCGGGAGACCGAGGTTCTGCGTCAGAAACTCGGTTTGCAGCGTCTTTGCCTCGTGGCTGACACGCCCGAACCCGACGTGTTCTCTCGGAGCCCCGGTTTCCGGCCAGGTACGAACGGTGATCCATGATGGATCGGCGCCCTCGCGACGGTAGCGGTCTCGAAGGCGATCGAGATAGACGCGTTGGACCTCCCAGGGAACCATCTGGTCGGTCTCGCTGTGAAGAGCAAGCAGGGGTATTGGGCGAAACGAATCGATCGTCTCGAGAGGGTCAACGCGGGCGATCGCTTCTTCCGGGTGTTTCGCCGGCCATTCCGGACTTGACGGCCCGCCGAGGTAAAGACCCCGAAGGTTCCCGCTGGTTGCCTCCACGGATGCGCAGCGGAAACTGTGAGGCTTGCCGAGCCGGTGGAGCGTGACCATTCCCCCAAGCGACATCCCGCCCACCGCGACCCGGTTCACGTCGATCGCTTCGTTCACGAGAGGCAACTGTTCGAGGATGCCATCGATCTCACCGGACGCCTGCGCGATGACATCGAGCGAGGTGCTCGGATCGTGCATCTCTGCCTGTCCCAAGAGCGAGACTCGCTCGCCGTGCCCTGGAAGATCGATCGCGCAGACCGCGATGCCGGCCCGTAGCAAACGGTTATAACGGCCCGGATCGAGATACTTGTCGACGGTTCTGCCGTGCATCCAAATGATCACACCGGACGGGGTCGAGTCGTCCGGGTGCGCTATGAGCGCCGGCACGCCTTCGCCGATCGGAAGCGTGACGAGCGTTGAACGCTCGGCCAGGGTCTTCGGCAACTGGCCCTCGGGGAGTGTGCGAATCACCACGCCCATCGAAGTTCAGAGTGTCACCGATGCGCCGGCCGCGATCTTCTCGGGCAGGTCGCTGCGCTCGCGGAGCTGTTCGGCCGACAACGCGGTCAGCGGGCTGAGCTCGATCACCGCGTCCACCGTGCCGTCGGGCTTGCGGGGCACCGAAACGCCCGCACCCTCGAGCCACCGCGCCGCGCGCTCGGACTGCAACTGCTTGCTCGTCACGATGCTGTCGGTCCCCTCGGCATTCTTTACAGGTGCGAATTCCTCGACACGATCCGTCTCGAAGACGATCGACTTCTCCGCCATCGGAATGGCATCGAAAATGAACTTCTCGAGCTTGACCGCGTTGGGCTCGGTCGGCGCGACAGGCGAACCCGTCGAGAGATCGAGGTACGGAACTTTCTTGATCGCCCGATGGAACGGGAGCGCCATCGACGGGTCGTTGATGATCCGGTCGACAAACGCAACGCCGATCGCGTGGATCGCGATCGAACCGGCGATGAAGCGGAGATTGCCCGATGCGTCGGTTTGCTTGGCCAGTTCCGCGGGGAGGTCGGAGTACTCGATGACCGCGGTGCGTCCGCCATCTCCGCCGACGCGAGTGAAGTTGCCCACTTTCTCGGTGGCCGCGACCTTCGCGACCATTTTGCTCGACATCTCTCCCGAGCTGTCCTCGGCCGCCGCGTGGAGGCCGAGAAACACGGGGTCGACGATGCGCACGTTCGGGTTGTCGACCTGGAAGTAGCTGACGTGCTCGACGCCGCGCGACTTCATGTCGTCGATCGCGCCGCTCTTGAACAAGGCAAGCAAAGCACCGCCGTGCCCGTCGGGGTTCGTGGCGAGGACGCCGCGGTCGGCGAGGAGGAGCTTGCCGGTGTGCTCGTCGATGCTGGGCATCACGCCCTGCTGGAAGAACGCAACGTTCTCCCGATCGAGCCCGAAGAAGTCGTGTTCCTCAAAGAACCCGACGGTCCCCTCATGGTTGAGCGGGCTCGTCATGATGTACCACGGGACAATCGTGTCGTAGGTTCGGGCCGTCGCCAGCACTTGCTCCGCGAACAGCTCGAAGAGCGATTTCTCCGTGACGCACGAGGTCGGGTAGCAGCCCTTGGGTCCGTTGTACCCAAGCCGTGTGCCCTGGCCCCCGGCAACGGTGAAACACGCGACCTTGCCGGCGGCAATCAGTTCATCTCCCGCCTTCCGGGCCGCGCCGGCGTCCCACGGCTTCACGGGGCTCGCCGGATCCCTCGGGTAGTACGGGGCCGGTTCAACTTCGTCCGGGACCTCGAAGTGGGCATCGGAATGAACGTATTTGTCGATGAGCCCCGGGAGGGCCTCGAGGTCGAGCGCATCGACCTGGGCGAGCAGCGCCGCGCGGCCGCTGTCGGTCAGCTCGTCGGCGTACTTCAGCACGTGGTCTTGTCCCACCGCTTCCAATCGGCGGCGGGCGGCGTCGAGATCAGGCATCTTCCGCTCCTCGTCTTGGGGGCCTCGGCTCGCGTCAATGACGCGGTCGCATACTACGAGATCGGAGCTACAGTGATCGAACCTGTGAATGAACGAAACACCATTCTCCGAGAACGTCCCGACGCTGTGCAGGGAGGCTGCGTGCTCGGCGCGTCGATCCTCGGCGCCGATTTCGCTCGCCTCGCAGAGGACACTGCTTCGGCCCTGCTCGCTGGCTGTGATCTGTTTCACATCGACGTGATGGACGGTCATTTCGTGCCCAACCTCACGATGGGCCCGGTTGTCTGTCAAGCGATGCGGACGGCCTTCCCCGAAACGACACTCGATGTTCACCTCATGGTGGACGACCCGCAGAGCTTCATCGAACCGTTTCGCGAGGCCGGTGCCGACCACCTCACGTTCCACGCAGAGGTTGTGGACGAACGCCAAGCTGTGAAGCTTGCCGGTGAAATCCGAGCCGCGGGGATGACGGCCGGGCTGGCGGTGAACCCCGACAAGCCCATCGAGCCTTGGCTCGGGATCTTCGGGGAATTCGACGTGGCCCTCGTGATGAGCGTGATGCCCGGATTCGCCGGTCAGGCGTTTTTGGACGTTGCCGTGGAGCGGATCGAGCGGATTTCTTCATCCGATTCACCGCCCCGTTGGATTTCGGTTGATGGAGGGGTGGGCCCAGGGAATGTGCTGGCGTGTCGCGGAGCCGGAGCGACCTATCTCGTCGCAGCATCGTCGATTTTCAAGCACACGCCGCAAGACCGGCCTCGTGTCGTACGTGATTTGAAAGGGTGATACCCCTAGTCCGGGGTGGCCCACAGCCGACGCATCAGCCACTTGGTCGCGACACGCCCTCGACTGCCTCGGGGCCCGGGCTACACTGCCCGCCGTCTCCCGAGGTCCGAAGCGTCGGACGTCATGAGCGCTTGGATATGCCCAAACCCAAAGCTGTCCGCATCATCCTGATCCGTTCCGGTTCCACCGAGTGGGATCTCTCCGGCCGCGTCTCCGGGTCGGCGGATCACCCCATGTGCGAACAGGGTGCCGCCGCGCTCGCTGAAACGGTCAAATCGCTCGATCTCGGCACGGTCGAAGCGGTCCTGCATTCACCCGACGAATCGAGTCGAGCCACCGGTGAAGTGGTCGCGTCATTGGCAAGGGCGAAGGCCAAGGCCAAGGACGGACTTGCCGAGGTCGCGATGGGCCTTTGGGAAGGCCTGTTGCCAGCGGACCTTGAGGACCGATACCCCACGGTGTACAGCCGCTGGCTCGACGATCCGCTCGTCGTACAGGTCCCCGAAGGCGAGCCGATCGCGGATGCCGATGAGCGGCTCCGAGGCGCGTTCGTGAAAGCGATCGAGAAAGTCCCAAACGAAGGCGTGGTGGTGTTGGTCTTGCGACCGATCGCGTGGGCTTTGATGCGATGCAGGTTGCTCGGGCGGCCCTTGTCGGAGCTCTGGATGGGCACCGCCGACGCTCCACAGGTTGAGTCTCTTGAGTGCCAACTTTCGACCCTGCAGGACGCAGGCGTCGGGGCAGACCGGGCCGCGGCACGCGCGTAGCCCGTTCGGCAGAAAGGTGAGACCTCATGGCACAGGCCGCGGTGAGGACATGGGCAGAAGTGAAGCCGGCGCGTCAAGCGCCCGCGATCCCGGAGGGGTTGTGGCTTCGTTGCCCTGGATGTTCGCAGATGATCTACCGGAGGCAGATGGAGGCCAATCTCCACACCTGCCCCGAATGCTCGCATCACTTCCGTATCGGCGCGGCCGAGCGCGTCCGCCAACTCGCCGACAACGGCACGTTCCAGCCGATGTTCGAGGGGCTCGAGTCGGCCGACCCACTCGAGTTCGTCGATCGGGTCCCCTACCCCGAGCGAATCGCCAAGGAACAACAAAAGAGTGGGCGTCGCGAGGCCATCGTTGCCGGCGAGGCCTTCGTCAAGGGGCGTGCTGTGATGCTCGCGTGCCTCGACCTGACGTTCATGATGGGGTCGATGGGCTCGGTCGTTGGCGAGACGCTGACCCGGGCGATCGAGCACGCGACAGCGAACGACTTCCCGCTCGTCATCGTGAGTTGCTCCGGTGGTGCACGCATGCAGGAGGCTGGCCTGAGCCTCATGCAGATGGCGAAGACGTCCGCGGCCCTCGCACGTTTCGACGACGCGGGTGGGTTGTTCATCAGCGTGCTGACCGACCCGACGACCGGCGGTGTGACGGCGAGCTTCGCAATGCTCGGTGACGTGATCCTCGCCGAGCCTGGGGCTCTGATCGGTTTCGCCGGTCCTAGGGTGATCAAGCAGACCATCCGCCAGGACCTGCCCGCCGGATTCCAGCGTGCCGAGTTCCTCGAACAAGCCGGAATGGTTGACCGCGTTGTGCCCCGAGCCGAGCTCCGAAGCGAGATCGCCCGGCTCGTTGACTACACCGGCAAATGACCCCGATCATGCGTGGCCTGCTTCGTTGGGCCGCCCGGAGGCCGATCGCATTCGGAGCGGTGGGCGGTCTCGTGTTCTCGGTGCTTATGGCCGGCGCATTCGCTCCGGTCGGGCTGTGGGGGCTTGTCTTCGTCGCGGCCGCCCCGCTTGTGATCGTCGGCGAGTGCGTGGGCTCCCTGCGGTCATCGAAGCCCCTAAAGGCGTCGCTCGGAGCTTGGATCGGCGTCGCCCCCTGGTGGGCCTACGCGATGGTCTGGACCGCTCGGAACACCCAGGCGGGATACCCGCCGCTCATCCTTGTTCTCTCGTTCTACGCGGCGCTGTTCGTCTGGCTCGCGGCGCGATCGCGGCGGCGGTGGTCGTCTGTACCCGCCGTTGTGCTCACGCCGCTGCTTTGGGCGGGCGTCGAAGTTGTGCGTGGCGAGTGGCTCCTCGACGGGTATCCCTGGTATCTCGTCGCCCACCCTCTGATCGATGCTCCGACATGGGTGTTGACGTGGCCCGCCGCGATCGCGGGTACGTACGTGGTGGGGGTGTTGACGATGCTGCCGGTGGCTGCGTCAATCGACGCGCTCGCCGGCCGGCGCAAGTCGGCCTTCATGGCCCTGGGTGTTGTCGGTCTATGGGCTGGACTCGGCGCGATCGGAGTGCTCCGGCCCGAGCCCGATGGCAACGTCCGGGTGGCACTTGTGCAAACCAACGTTCCTCAGGATGTCCGCGGCTCGTGGTCCCCGACCGATCGGTGGGCGCAGTGGGAACGCATCGAGGCCTTGACCCTCGCCGCGGAGACGTCGGATCCCGACTTCATCGTGTGGCCCGAGACGATGTTCCCGGGCGTCGCGTTCCAAGACGAAGCGGTGCAGGCCGAACGCGACGCGTCGCTCGCGTGGTTTATTGAGTCGCCCGGGGGCTCGACCCCGGTGCCGGCTTGGGAAGTGCGCGAACGCGTGCTCGACCTCCAGCAACGCGTCGGAGTGCCGGTCGTCGTGGGCGCCGCGAGCTTCGAAGGGTTCGCGATTCTCGAGGATGATCGCGGCCTCAGGTACGACTGGGATGTCCGACGCAATAGTGCGTTCCTGGTGAACGGTGGGACCGTCCAGCCGGACCCCTACTCGAAACTCCGGCTGGTCCCCTTTGGCGAAGTGATGCCCTACATCTCCGCCTGGCCTTGGCTCGAGCAGCAATTGCTCGCCATCGGTGCCTCGGGAATGTCCTTCGATCTCGCGACCGGAGATCGCCCCGTCACGCTCAAGATTCCAGGGACAAACCCGGTTGAGGTGGCGACGCCGATCTGTTTCGAAAGTACCGTTGCGGGAGTGGTCAGGGAAGTTGTTTACGGCGCTGGCCCCGAGCGAGCCGACGTCATTGTGGTCCTGACCAACGACGGCTGGTTCGGAGACTGGGACCCCGGGCGGATCCATCATTTACAGGCTTCCCGATGGCGATCGGTGGAATTGGGCGTCTCGATGGCACGATCGGCGAACACCGGGGTCTCCGCGATCGTCGATGCGGAAGGCAGCGTGTTGCACGCCGGCGTCGATGGACAGCCCGGATCTGCGAGGATCGAAGGCGTTCTGGCCGGTGATGTGCCGATGTATCGAGGGCAAACGCCTTTCGGGGCGACAGTGGGCATGTGGCCGGCCCGGGCCATCGGTGCGTTCGCGGTGCTCGCTGCGATCCTCCCTGTTCGGGCCAGGAGAAAGACGTCATGAACTGGATCCACCTGACCGGGATCGCCGGCTTCGTGCTTGGAGGCCTGAGCGCGTGCACACCGCCGCCGACCAAAGCCGACGCTGAACCAGAGACACCAACGCCGGTTCCTGTTCAAGAAACCGAGGCGTCCAGGGCCGACGTGTCGATCGCAACGATGCGTGAACGAGCGCTCGCCACGCTTGAGGCCGTCGCGGTCCAATCCGACGACCCGGCGCTCCGCGCCAACGCGCTCGAGGGGCTGGAGCAGACGCCCGTCCGCGCCGAGCCGCTGGTCCGGCGTAGTCTTCAAGATCAGAACGAAGGGGTGCGGACGATCGCAGCTCTCGTGGCTGGGCGTGCGGGTCTTCGAAACCTCGAGCCCGAGTTGAGATCGAGAGCAAACGACCCCTCCGAACGGGTACGTCTCGCCGTGATCTACGCCCTGAGGACCAACGGGCTCGAAGCCGACCCGAGCCCCTTGGGTCGTGCCCTATTTTCCGCGAATGATCCCAGGGTCCGGGCCCACGCCGCCTTCATTTTGGGTGAACTCGGTGACCCGTCGGCGCTGCCGATGCTCCGCCAGGCTGCGAACGAGCCCATGCCCCGGGCCGAGGCCTCGCTGGTCGCGGTCATGCGCTTCCAGATCGGCGAGGCCCTGATCAAGCTGGGTGATCCCGAGCCGCTGCAGGGGCTCCGAGCGGCGCTGTACCCGTCGAGGCCAGAGGACCTCGAACTCACCGCGCTCGCGGTACAGATCATCGGGGCGGTCGAAGACCAGGCGTCGATCGGCCAATTGATTTACCTCTCGGCCACGAAAGACGGCCGGCGGTTCCTCCCGCCGGAAGTCCGGCTCTCGGTCGCCCAGTCTCTCGGACGCATGGGACGCGACGAAGGCTCGTTTCTGGGCGACGAGTACGCCCGCCATCCGAGCGAACTGATCCGCGAACAGGCCGCTCACGTGTACGGCTGGACGCTCGATTCCTCGGAGGTCCGCCGGCTGGAACCGCTGCTGACCGACCCATCTGTCCGGGTCCGGGTCGCGGCCGCGTCTGGCATCCTCCGCGTCTCGGCCACGAGTGATCGATTCGGGGCTGCGAGGCCCTGACGCAACCCTCGGAAGACGTTGGGTCAGATCCCCAGATCGGCGTGAGCCAACTCGTGACAGGATCGGTATACTGCCGTTCTCCAACGGTGCGCCCCGCAACGGGACCCGTTCGGATCGCGAACGGCGTGCTCGGGTGCGTCCGTCGTTCGCACGGCGGATGGATCGGTGGCCGATGGGATGGCGGCCGAATCTGCCGGAGGGCGGCGTCGCGGCCCACGCGGCGATCGTGAACAGGAGTTGGCGGTGCACATTCTCACCAAGGTGTTCGTTGTTCTCGCGGCAGTGCTGAGCCTTTTGCTGTCGGCGCTGACGGTGACCTATTCGGTCAACGCCGAGCAGGTCCGGACCGCGTACCTCGACGCCAAACGCGAGCGCGATACCGCGCACATCGCTCTGACGGCTCGGGTCGAAATGACCGCTCGCGAGAAGGAAGCCCTTCGTCGCGAGATCGAGTCGAGCGAACAAACGATCTCCGATCTTCGGTCGGACCTCGCGGCGATCGAGTCGGCCAATGACACGCTCCGCCGCGACCTCAACGACGCAAGGCTCGAGGCCGAGCAGGTCAGGGCTCAGATCACGCAGTTCGGTGTTGCCACCGACACGCAGAGCACACTGATCGCGAACTACCGCGCTGAGGTGACCCGTCTCCGTGAAAACGAGCTCGACTTCCGCGACGAACGCCTCGCTCTCGAGGATCGAATCGCTGACCAGGCGAGCCAACTGCTCGTCCTCGACGCTCAGCGTCGGGACTTGCTCGAGCGTCTGGCCGAGCGCCGCGAAGAAGGCGATGGCACCGGCACCGAAGAGGACCGCGTTGTGACGCTGGGCCTCGATATCCGCGGCCGCGTCCAGCAGGTCAGCTCCGATCCGGCATCGGGCAACGCGGTGGTCCAGATCAACCTCGGCTCGAGTGACGGGCTCCGTCGCAACGCCGAGATGTACGTCGTTCGCAACGGCAACACCTTCGTCGCCAACATCATCATCGACTCGGTCGACCTCCAGGCTTCGACGGGCCGCGTGACGCTCACGAACGACAGCCTGAGCGTCCGCGAGGGCGACGCTGTCTTCTCACGCATCCGCTAACTCATCTACCGGAGGATCAGACATGAGTCAGTTCGGTATGCAAATGCCAGGCGGACGGACAGCGAAGGGCGCCAGCCCCGACGTCTACACCGCCTTGATCTTCGTCGCGGTCGTGGCCCTGGGCGTTGCCGTCGGCGTCGTCTGGATGTCCGGCAGCGTCGTCGGCCCCGAAGGCAGCCCGATAGGTCTCCACGGTGCTGATGGACAAGCCGATCTCAAACTCGCCGAACGACGGTAACACCTGACCGGAGAATTCCGGCCTGTTTCCGAGCCTGAGCGTGCGTCCGTTGCCCGCCAAGGCTTGACACGACACACTGGGCGGCTACGTTTGTGATCTCGCCAGCGGGTCACACCGCTCGGCACGACAACTTGGGGCGGTAGCTCAATTGGTTAGAGTACCGGACTGTCGATCCGGTGGTTGCGGGTTCGAGTCCCGTCCGCCTCGCTTGAATGCAAGCCTCTGCTCCGGCAGGGGCTTGTGTCTTTTTGGGGCGCAAGGGACGAGAGGCCAGAATCCGGTATTGGTCGGTGTTGCACGGCGTTCGTACCGGATTCAGGCTCGACCGGTGTGCGTTTGGCGGGTATCACCCCGCCCGACATGGCACGCCATCCATCCACAACAGCAGCGAGAACGGTGAAGGTCAGTTGGTCGGCATCGCACGGCCAATACCGCAAGTACGTCGGCTCTCAGATGGGGCGTAACGGTACCCCTCGGCCGAAGTGCTGGTACCTCGGCAGCGACGAGCGTGAAGCCGTCAGACGTGCTGTTGAACTGGTCGCTGAGTGGGAGCGGCTCAAGCGCGCTGGGGCCGAGTCATGGCCTCTCATGGCGGCTGGTGGAGCGGCATCCAATGCTAACCGCCCGAAGGACGACTTTGTCGATGCCGACTGTCTCACGGTTGAAGAAGTCTGCGACCTCTACCTCGACTCCTACAGACGTGAGGCTGAAGCGAACCAGATTGCTTGGTCAACGGTTCACTCGACAGGGCATCGTCTTGAGTGGGTAAGGGAGTCCTTGGGCGTTCACTCTAAAGTGGCCTCGCTTGGCGAGCGTGAAATCCATGATGCTGTGCTGTTCCTTGCTCGGCGACCGGTTCCTCGACGCCGAATGCACCAGACAGGAGATCCGCAGCCGTTATCAGTGACGACTGTGGTCAACTGCGTCCGGCAGATGAAAGCCGTGCTGACGTGGTACGCCGAGATGGACGGCTGCACATGGGAGAAGCCGAAGCGTTTCGAGCGACTGTTCAGGTTGCGCAAGCGCAAGATGATGACGCCCGAGGAACGAGAACAGGCTGCGAAGGCTGTGGTGTCTGCCGATGTGGCGACGTTTACGGTCGATGAACTGGCGGCGCTCTGGGCCGTCGCCTCCAACCGCATGCGGCTCTACATCCTGCTGGGTCTGAACTGCGGCTTCACGAGCAGCGAGATCGCCAATCTGCGGACATTCGAGGTGTTCCTTGAGGTTCACGAGCCGTATGCCCATCGCTTTCGGGACAAGACCGGCGTTGAAGCTCGCTGGGCTTTATGGCCCGAGACCGTCGAGCTTCTTTGCGCGCAAAAATCGACGCTCAGTGTCGAGAAGAGGTGGCTGTTGACGAGCTACGGAAATCCGCTTGTCGAGGTGACGAGGCGCACCCGACGAGATGCCATTGAGCAGGGTTGGAAACGAATGCTCAGCACCAGCGGCATCGAGCGACGACTCGGGTTCCGATACCTCCGCAAGACCGGGGCAGACGCAATCAAGCGCATTGGCTCGATTGAAGAGAGCGAGATGTACCTCTCGCACGCCGAACCCGGTATCAACAAGGCATATGCCAACCGAAACTGGGACCGCATGTGGTCGTGTTTGCGGCAAATGCGAGACGAGCTTCCCTTCCTCATCGAGTCTTTTTCTACGGCGCGAAGTTTCGATCCCGGGCCTGTTCAGAGCAGCCGGTCTGCTACGGGATACCGGAACGTCTGCTATCACGCTGGGAAGGGTCGCTACTACGCCAAAGCCATGACCGATGGCGTCGTTCGATGCTCAGCGTATTTTCTCACGGCAGAGGAGGCAGCGAGAGCGGCGACCTTGCTTCGGCAGGACTCTTGACGCTCACGGCATCGCTAGCGACGACATCGTCCCTCTTCGATGGGTTGAGGGTGGGTGGCGGCGTCGATCTTGTACTGCCGGCACTGTCCCTTGCCGGGTTTAGTCACGACTGCTTGATTGATCATTTCACAGATACCGTTGCGGACAAACCAAGTCATCGCAGCGTTGAACTCTCGTTCGTGAAGGTGATGGCCAAACACCTCTTTCATCAGCTTCTGCGCAATCGCCTTTCCGAACGTTCCGGCCTTATCTGGTTCGTGCCACAGCACCCACAGCAGGCAAGCAAGTAGATTGGCGAGACGGTCGGGCTTAAGCCGCCGCAGGCTCTTTATGCTCGAAGGACTCTGTCCCGCTGCCGCTGCGTCGGCCTTACGACTCTGATACTCGGATTCGAGGTCAGCGTTCTTTGCACGATCGTGGAGAACAGCTTCGACGACCGTGGTGGCATGCGGTAGCCACGCTGATATGCTTCGACGCCCTACGAGGTCTGGATTGAACGTGTCAACTATCTCTTCGTACACCTCGGTCACGCATCGCTCATCAGAGTTCCCCGTGGCTAGCCCCTCTCGCATGTAGGCATCCAAAACCAGTTCGAGCGAAGGCAAGCGACTGTTTCCCCGATAACAGTTCCGCACGAACCACGGGACGAAGTCCGCCGCCCTCCTGAAGGTGTCTTCGCCGCTGTAGAGCGTCTTGGCATAGTCGTCTCCTCGTCGCACTTCATGTAGTTCAGCACGGGGGTGTGCACCAATACTACTTTGTCCCTCTACTAGCAGTTCTTGAGGGGGTCGAGTTGAAGGCGAGGGATCAGGCTGCGTAACGGTTTTCTTCCGCAAGGAAGAAAGTGCGGAGCGTGCCGATTGAATGGCTTCTTGACACGAGACTCCTCGGTCCATGGTTTCCATCAAGCGTAGAGCCTCTGCTTTGGATTGCGGTCGAGGCATCTTCGCCCAGGTCCCCATCGTTTGCAGTGTCTTGCTGTCAGGGCTGAAGAGCATCGGCGTCCCCTTCACCTCAGCGCACCGTGCTGACATATGCGTCGTCAGTTGTGCCAGCGCCTTCTCTAGCTCGTTGATGTCGTTACGGATGCGGTCGAAGTCCACGAAGCGAGGCCACAGAAGCGTCACGTATCCGTGGAGACCCGTTCCCGACGTAGAAGGCTCCCAATAGATCGGCGCATCAATGACATCATCGAGGAGGCGTGCTGTCGCCCATGCGTCGCTGACAGCCTGGCCGTTGTGGCAGTCAATATCGAGCATGAACAGTCCGACACGATGGCATCCGAGGATCGGGCAAGCGTTCGTGTACGCCACCATTCGCTCTATCTCTTCGGGCCCAGCTAGCAGATGCTCATAGACGTCCCTTGCCTTAATCTTTACCGAGGCCCTCCAGATGACTGAGCCCTTCAGATCCGAGCGCCAATGGTCGTTGAAAACCGCTTTCGTGGCTGTGGGGGTCACCACCTTCCGTCCATCGAGATCTTGCCCATAGCGTGCGAATAAATGGGTCCAAACGAGATTCCTGGTCTGCTTCTCGCCATTCCTTTCGCCGCCGATGAGCCGCAGCTTCATCTCCCCAAGTAGCTCTACTCCGTATCGCACGTTGCACTGCCGCAACGCGCCCGGTTCCTTGCTCTCAGCCATGTCTTCTCCTTTCTGTCGTGACGATGAGGCTGCACGGAGGCACGCCGCCGCAGCCGAAGATGGAGGCCGCCGTTTCCGACGACCCCCAGTGCCTTGTGTCTGCCGAGACAGCGGTGGAGAAGACACCGTGAGTGGACAGACCGTTCTCTTGGTTCGACATTGCGCGCAGAGAGTCCTCCGTCATTCACAGCGTGGGATAACTCTGTTGCGCAACCACACCGTGAAGGGCAGTTCAGATGGAACCGACACGCATCTGGTGTCTAACCCGTCGTTCAACGCATGCCCTTGCACGCAGGGCGTCGCAGCTTGCTTAGCCTGATCGCCGAAGCTGCTCCTTCGGGATGATGCGAAGTGGGGGCGGCTCGATCAGGCCAGCTTCAGCTAGTGACCGCTCGATGTTGGTCAAACCGAGGTTGTAGTTGGCCGTGTTCGACTCGACATACAGGAAATCCCTATCGAGTGCAATAGCCTCTTGGCACATCACGCCGGAGCAACCGAACGCATCAAGCACTCGGTCGCCAGGCATCGTGAGACGTTCTAGGAAGTAGCGGCAGATCCACGCTGGCTTGCAGAACTGATGCATCGAACCGATCTCGGCGTTGCCCCGGCGAATGTCATGATGGTGCCGAGTCGCTGGCGAAGGGCAGCGCAGACGTTGATCGGGAAAGAACCGAGAGGCCATCGCATTATCGAGGATGTCCGTACGGCCGGGCATATCGCCGTTGTCGTAGAAGGCGTCAATGCTGCGGGCGAACACAAGGATGCGTTCGGTTTGGTAGCCGAAGGGGCATTCAAAGTTCCCGGGCTGTGGCCTGCCTTTATCCCAGTACAGTGGAATGCGAACCTCGAAGCCGATGTCTGCAGCCAGGGAAACGACCTCCGGGCGATCTGGCTCGCTTCCCGCTTGAAACAGAACCAGAGCCGATTTGTCGGCCATCAGACGCTCAGCTTCTTGCATCGCTGCAAGAGTGACCGTTAGAGCAGCCTCGCCGTCACCGTTGTCGCACTCGTGGAGGACCGGTGTCCCCTTCATTGGTGCCGGGCAACGCTTGTCTGTGTGCTTCCAGTACTGCCCGTATGGAGGGTCGAGCCAGATCAGGTTGAAGGACCTGTTGGCTGAGGCCTTCATCACCTCGATGGTGTCGCCGTGAATCACCCGTTGGAGGTAATCTGGAGCCGCTGCCCTGATGCGTTCGACAACTACAGAGCGAGCAGCCTCAGCGTCTTTGCGCCTCTGTTCCGCTCGCTCCTTGCTTTCTGTACGCCGATTCTGAGTTTGGTGCTTCTTGGTGATGCACTGATCAAGATGGTCCCGAAGCGACTCGTTGTGTTCGAGAGTGCCGTTCTTGCGGCAACTGTTGAAGCTCTCCCGAGCTTCGGAGCAGTCGGTCCAGGTGGCTCCAACCTTTTCTGCATGACCTCGGTCCTCAGCGGTGTACGCCTTCGCCGTTGCGACCCATCGGCTCACGGTGCCGGCGGAAGTGTTGGGTAGGTACTCGTTTCGGAAACGTGCCTGGGTCATCTTGACGCCGTTGGCGTCGGGCATGCCGAGCGCTTCGATGATCAAGTCACCGATGCGCCAGTTCATCTTTGAGACCTCAAGGTCGAGCCTCATGATCTCTGCTGCGATTTCCTGGTGCGATTCAAACTGCTGGCTCATGGCCGATTCCTCCTAAAGAGGGGTTCAGCCACGGGCAGCCGGAACACTCCGACCACGACCCGTGACGGGCCATGGCGGCAGCCGTTTATCGCATGTTATTACGAGTACCCAGACAAACACCTGAGATGATTTGGCAGCAAAGGGTTATGCGCGTGAAAAAAGTTTTGGCCATCTCGGATTTTCCCGCTGAGCCTGCCGAGACCCAATCAGAACACAATCAGATTGGCGGAAGAGAGAGGACGTTTGCTGCATCGAGGGCTTGCAGTGCTGCAACTCTCAGGCGGTCACAGGTTCAGCGCTGTGCTTGGCCAGCACGGAATCAACGGCATCAAGGGTCAGCGCTACGTCTGAGACCCACCGCCCGAAACCGCCGTCGCCGTTGACAGCCTCGACCCACTCGGCGAGGTACTTTCGCTTGGTGCGGTTCTCGTCGCTGTCCTCACCCTTGGTCTCCAGAACCAGGATCGTGTCATCAGCGAGTCTGACGAGGAAGTCGGGGCGGAACCGCTTGCGGACGCCTTTGTACACGTACCACACCTCGAAGCCCAAGTGGTCATTCTTGACCCATGACTTCACACGGCTCTCATGGTCCTTCGAGTCGAGACGGGAGCCGTGATAGCTCTCCCATGTGCTGTCGTGGACACAGAAGTTGATGTGACTTCGCTTCGTGCGCTCGCAGGGCTTGCTCGTGTACCAAGGCCGCATATCGCCCGTGCTGCGAATCGGATGCTGGTCGTCATAGACAGGCTTGAGTTGCAGCTTGCCCTCTTGCTCAAGCACGTTCTGTTCACGGACCGCTTCAGCGACGGCGTGGACCACCTTGGACATGTTGAGGGCGAGCAGCACCCGACGACGGAGTTCGTCCTGATAGAACAGCGGCGGCTCTACCTGAAGGCGGTCCGACGCCAGAAAACGCTCCACAAGTCGAACCAGTTGAACGAGCAGAGTCTGTTGGCTCCCCTTCCACTCGTTCTTCATCTGCTGGGCAACGTCCAGCGCCGCCTCGAAAGCAAGCTTCTGGAATCGGAACCTTTCGGCAAGCTGTTCGAGGTCGATGACGGAGATCTGATTCGGGTCAGGCTTGCCGTCAACTTGTGGAGCCATCTCGGCTAGCTGCGGGGTGTCCGATGCCCGGATTTCCAGGACATCCATCCTGTTCAAGTCGAGGTCGAGTTCCGTCTTGTAGACCCGCTCAATCTTGATGACGTTTGGCCACGTGATCTCGTGGTCCACCGTCCGCTCTGCCAGCGGCTTGATTTCGGTCTTTGGCGGTGGCGGCGGTGGCGGCGGACCGTCCTCTCCCTCGTGCGGCATGAAGCTGAACGGGATGCCGAAGATGTTGACATACTCGGCCTCGAAGAGTCCCTTCTCCTCGTCAAAGTCGTACGAGGTACGCCGTAGTCCACGACCGACGACCTGCTCGCAGAGCAACTGGCTTGTGAACGCCCGCAGTCCCATGATGTGGGTAACGGTCTTGGCGTCCCATCCCTCGGACAGCATGCCCACGGAAATCACGTTCTGGATGTCCTGTCCAGGCTGGCCTTCCTTGCCAACGGTGTCCACCTGAAGGCGCAGGTACTCAGCCTGCTCCTTCTTGGTCATCGGTCGTTCGGCGGCATCGTCGTCGCCGTCGTCATCTGTGTCCGCTTCGACCGTCACGGGCTCGTCTTGAGCCTCGGCTTTGTCGAGGACCTTCGAGTCGATGTGAAGCGTTCGATCCGGGTCCTTCAACTCGTCAATCAGGATCTTGCCGTGGTCGAAGGCGTACTTGATTCGGGCGGCTGTCTCGGTGCGGTTGGCGACCGTGATCATCACGGGCGGAACCTTGTGGCCCGCTTTCGCCCAGTCCTTCAGGTGTACGAGCCAGTCCTTGCCGAGCAGGTAGTACGCCGACGTGATGAGATCTGGCAGTGGGTCGTGAGGCTCGGCCTTGCTTCGGTTTAGGTCGTCTGAGACATGCGGATAGATGTGGTACAGCTTCGGCTTGTAGTCCGTACCGCTGACAACGCCATCATCTCGGATCACCACCCTTGGCGTCTTCACGAGCCCTGACTCGATGGCGTCGTTCAGCCCGAAGTCGCTTACGATCCAGCGGAAGAGTTGCTCGTCCCCCGTCTTCTTCCCGGTCGGGGCCAATGGTGTGGCGGAGAAGTCGAAGCATGTCTGAATGCCTGAGCCTCCTCTGCCTTGGAGCGCTCGGTGAATTCGGTCAAGACCACCGACCCACTTCGTGGCCTCTTCCTTCTCGGATGTAGACACGCCCTTGACGGTCTGCCCCTCAGGGACTCGCCACGCATGGTGGGCTTCGTCGTTGAAGACCAGGAGTCGGTCAGCGGTCGCCATGTCGCCGAGGACGCCCTTGGCGTAGGCGAGGTCGCTCTTTGCGCCTCGCTTGTCCACCGTCTTCTTCTTGGCAAGCTGCTCGTCACTTTCCCAGTCGAGTTTGTGCCAGTTCAATACCTCGACCCGAGCCTGACGCATCCGCTCCAGGTCGTCGTTCGGCACAATCCCAAAGGCCTCGTAGTAGTTCTCCTTGTCCTCGGGCTTCAGCACCGAGAGACGGTTGCGGACAGTGAGTCCAGGAGCCAGGATGAGAATGTCCTTGCAGTAGCGGGCGTGCGGATGGCGCTCGTTTGCCACACGGTTCAGCGTCTGCCACGCCGCCGTCATGGCCATGAGGACCGTCTTGCCCAGCCCCGTGGCTAGTTTGGTGCAGACACGCTCGAATGGCCCGCCGTCTCCCTCGACCACGACGCCTTGCACGTCTGCGAGCGACGCTTCCTTCAGCCAAATGAGCGTCTCAATGGCTTCTAGCTGTGCGAAGAAGAATGGGTACTGCCGAGCGTCCTTGTCGTACCAGTGCAACAGCAGCCTTCGAGTCGTGCCCGTCACGCCTGGCCAATCGTTCTCTCGCCACTCTTTGACTCGGCGGCGGATGATGTTGACGAGCGGAAGCTCTACGAACAGCCCAGGATCGTCGAACGACTTGGAGTTGTCGCTCGCCTTGGTGTAGCCCGCAGGCCGGCGTTCGCCCTCAATGAGGACGAACTCTCGTTTCTCTCGGTCATACTTCCAGTACCGTTCTGGCTCTCGGTACGGATTGTTGATGATCAGCGAGTCCGGCTTCTTGAGGCGTTTGGCTTCCTGGACTGTCATCAGTCAGCCTCCGACACGTTGCGGATCACGAGGCTCTCGAATCCACGGTCATCCACGACCTTCACTGCCACCTTGCCGTGACGACCAGGCGCGAATGGGAGGCTCTTGGTTCCTCGGTATGCCTCGATACGTTCTTGGTCGATCTCGGCCTTGAGTGTCTTGGCGAGTCTGGACCACCCGTCCTTCTTGCCCGCCATCGGGAAGAAGACCTGGCGTGGGTAGAGCGAGCGGTCGTCGTAGTCGGTGTCGAGCATCCACATCGCAATCTTGTCGGGGCCGCCCGAGTCGATGGTCTGTTCCTTCAGGTTGAAATAGTCAAAGCCATTGACCTCGACAACCAGCTTCCCCTTGTCGTCTCCCGACTTGATCTTGCTCAGGGTCACGTCGGGCTGCCCGATGAGCCAGAAGCTCTCGTTGCTGCTCCGTTTCTTCTTGAGGTCTTCTGTGTGGAGGTCGTCATTCATCTCGGCGCGGAAAAATGTCATCCCAAGGAGGGCGGGGTTGGCGTCGTCGATATCCTTGGCTGCCTCAGGGTCAAACTGGAACGCACAGAAAACGACATGAGATGGTTTGGGGACCAAAGACGCAGCCTCACGCCAAGCAGCTTCAACTTGGCGTTGCTCCATCGGCGAATGCTCAGGACCGAATGCAATCACCACTCGATCCCCATGTCGCCATGATCTCCCACGAAACTCCCCGTCGCTCGCTACCTCACCATCCGCATGTAGATGCACGCCTCCGCTGAAAGGCTGCACACGCGAGAAACTCATTTGAACGCCAAGCTCTCCTCGAGCGCCACTCCGCAGGAGTTCGTCTCTCCAATCAGCTTGCCGTCTCGTCTCGCCGCTCCGGGCCGCTGTCGAGTCTCCTGAAACATCATCTCGAACGTCGGCAATAGGGGCAACAGTTGGTGATGGCACCGCTTCGACCGTGAATGGTCCAGCAACTCGGGCCTTGGCCGACTCGTTGTTCGGTTGGTCAAAGAGCGTATCTACTGGCGCGAATTTAGTCACTGCGCGCTCAATATCCCCAGGGGTCATGCCCTCCGCAATGTGTGGGTTGTTTGCGACACTCTTCAGGGTCACATGGGGAACTGCTCGGTAGCGAAGACCTCCAGAAATACCGAGAGAGTCGTCAGCAAGCTCGTAGTAGTCAAAGCACGATGTGACGAGGCGTTGTTTGGCGAGAGCAACAGACACACGGGAGGTATCGCAGGTCAGCCATCGACGTCCCCATCGCTCGGCGACCATGGCGGTCGTGCCGGAACCGCACGTCGGGTCCAGCACTGCGTCGCCTGGGTCAGTTGTCATCAAAAGGCAGCGCTCGATTACCTTTTGAGAGGTCTGGACCACATAAACCTTATCCTGAGTGAAGCTACCTGTCTCTGTATCCATCCATGTGTTGCCAAGCGCTGACAATGGGAAGTGGTCGAGGTAGCGCCGATAGCGAAGGTTCTCGCCTACAGGGTGAAGCAACCCTGCAAGCCGTAGGCGCTCGAGGCCATCCCGATTGGTCTTCCACTGCTTCGTTGCGCCCGGGTGGTATGTCGTGCCCTCGAACTCATAGTCGAATGTCGCAGTGGGGCTGTAGCCCGCTCGTTTTAGATCGGCAATTGCGAACGGTCGGGCATCAGATGGAATCTTGGATGTATCGGCCAGTTCATCCTTGGTAAGCGGTCGCCAAGTCTTGTCGGGAAGAGCAATCCACTTGTACGACCGCTCGGCACCATCACCCATTCGCTTGTCAACAAACGGCTGGCGGTACTTCACTTGCGACTTGTCCTTGGCGTACCAGAGTATGTAGTCGCCCATGTTCGGGAGCAACACGCTCGTGTCACCTGCCGTCTTCTTAAAGAATATGGTTTTGCAGTAGTTCTCTGCTTCGAATACCTCGTCCATTAGCTCTCGAACATGGTGCAAATTCTCATCGCTAATCTGAACGAAACAAGAGCCTGTGCTGTTGAGGAGATCACGTGACACCATGAGTCGGTCACGCATATATGACAGATACGAATGCAGGCCGAGTTCCCACGTGTCACGAAACGCCTTGAGCATCTCGGGCTCACGAGTAAGGTCGGAGTCCCGCTTGTCCTTCACGTCACGCTGATTGACAAACGGCTGAAAGTTTGATCCGTACTTCACGCCATACGGCGGGTCGATGTAGACCATTTGGAGCTTGCCACCCAGCCCCTCCTTTTCGATGAGCGAGTTCATCACGAGCAAGGAATCGCCGGCAATCAGGCGGTTTGACCACCCGTGAGGGTGCTTGTAGAACTCAACCGCATGGGCTAGTCGTGGATTCTGCTTGGGCTGCTCGAACAGCCCCATCTGATCATCGCCGTGGTCGCCGTTGCGTGCCTTGACGGCTTCAATGATGGTCTTCGGATCGATGCGTTCGTGAACATGGAGCGAGACGGTGGACACCTCGAAGCTTGTCCGCTCCGCCTTGCCTGACCAGTTCAGGTACGGCTCTTGCGCCTTCTTGACCGTCGTGAGTGCCGAGCGTGCTTTGTCGAGCGCCGCTCTTGTCCGCTCTAGCTCGGCCTTGGTCTTTGCCAAGTCGTCACCGAGTGCATCCTCCGCCAAGGTTGACGCAGGTGTTGCACCTTCATCGGATGGACCTGCATCGGAATCGACTTCATCGCTTAGCCCGTCCTCGATGACCGAGGCGAGGTCGTCTCGGACGGCATTGGGATCAAAGTTCAGTTCGGGGTCGAGGTGCCAGTCATAGCGGTAGCGTGTCTTGGCCTTCTCGGGAGGCGGTGCCGGGTCAGTTTCGGGTGTGACGAGCCCGACGGGCGGGTTGTTCGCCCGCTCCTTGTCCTTGTGTTCGTATTGCTCGATGGGCTTCTTCGCCATGGACTTCCCTCGGCTCGACTCTTTGGTGGTCTTTGAGCCTGATTGTCCACGACCGGAGCCTCCGCTGCCAGTGGCCCCGTCACCGCCGAGGAGGCGGTCGATGATGTCCTGCTTGGCCCTGCCGTGGTCTGGAAGGCCCGCTTCCCGGCACAGCGCCTTCAGTTGGTCACGCTTCAAATAGTCGAGGATGACGCCCGTCTCTAGAGACCGCTTCTTGGCGAGCGCATCGACCAGATCCTGCTTGGACATGGTCGTTGGGGAAGGGATATCTCTCTCGTAGGCCCACTCGACGAGTTCCTTCTTCGAGAGGCTGTCCAGAACTATTCGCTTCGCAATCGCCACGACTACCCCCAGGCTCGGGTGCGCTCCTGCCGACTCTGTTCGGCTCACTTCAGGGTATGCGAACGAGTACGGGATTGCCGGGGAAGAGAGGGTCGTCTGAGGGGAGTTGGAGCCGCTGTGGCGCGCCACAGGTCAAGCACGACCCAGACAAACTCGGCGTGGCTTAGAAGTTCAGCTTGACCTGTTAGCCACAGAGTTGTGGCAACGACCGTCACGTAGGTTGTCAAGCTTGCAACTGTCTGCGTCAGGACCATCAGAAACGGACCTGTTCGCTGGCTGTCGCAAGCTGGGTCTCGCCTCGCTGCGTGTATCGGCTCGTGGTCTGGATGGACTCGTGGCCGAGAAGTTGAGCGAGGCCGACGAGATCGTTGTTGTTGGCGGCGAGGTACTCGGTGGCGAAGGTGTGCCGCAGGGCATGTGGGTAGAGCTTGATACCCACGGCGAGTCCGTACTTCTCGACGATGTAGCGGACGCCATCGGCACCAAGAGGGCGGCAGCCTTGGCCGATAAAGACTCGGTCGCTCTCAACGGGCGGACGCCGGCTCAGATAGTCGATGAGAAGCCTCCTCGGCTCAGCGGGGACGGGGACGGTGCGCTCTCGGTTGTGCTTGCCGTGACGTACCAGGACGGCCCCACGTCGCTCTGACAGGTCGAGGTGCCCAAGTTGCAGTGCTGCAACTTCGCTGAGCCTCAGGCCGCAGTAGACGAACAGCCCGAGGATTGCGAGGGCTCGGTGGTCTTCCCGTACCGTGGCTTCACGGAGCAGCCGTCGGACCACGGCACGGTCGATCGACTTCGGGGCTGTCGGTGTCCGACGAAGCTCCTTCACCTTCGAGGCTGGGTTCGAGGGAATCACTTTCTCTTGCGCGAGAAAGTCGAAGTATCGGCGGAGGGTGACCAGGCACCGATTGACGGTCGCCACCGCCTGTCCTCGCTCGTCTCGAAGATGCGCACGAAAGTCGGTCACATCCCGCAGAGTGACTCGGCGGCTGTCGTACGACTCGGCGTTGACCTGCTCGAACCAGGACACCCACTTCTTGAAGTCATACCCGAACGCCTCTCGGGTCGTGGTGGCAAAGTCGTTCACGCTGAGGAAGCGGGCGAACAGGGAGCATTCGGATTCGGACATGGTTGGCTCCGATGAGTATGTGGGCAGAACTGGCGGTCTTGCGGACAGACAGCGGACGGCAATCGGACGGCTGTAGGGCGCAAACTCCCGTCATACTGACACTTCTCTGGTGTGCTTATGTGGTCACTCTGACGCTCTCAGGTGGCGGAACACAGCAGCGACAAGCTCGCCCTCGGCCCGGTTCTCCACGCCATCGGGGAAGCAGACCGAGAGGGCTGAAGAGACCGATGACGGCTGTGGGCTCTCCACGCCGAGCCCCTTGAGCATGTCGATGAGGCGAGCGACGAGCGGGTCGATGATGGGCGTAGTCGTTTTCCGTTTGCGCGCAGGAGAAGACTTGGCCGAGGCGGGCGAGCCCAGACGCTTCGGGTAGAAGAAGACTGGTTGGCCATTGGCTCCGAGACCTGTCCGCCGAATCTCAAGGCACTGGTCTCGTAACGACTCGTTGTAAAACGGCCTGCGGGTCTCGACCAAGTAGAGCGGAGGCGGGAACACGCCCGAGTCTACGAGCGAGTAGAAACGACTCCTCGACAGATCGAGCGCACGAGCCATATCCGAAACGGTCAGAACGCTGCGTTGCCGTAGCCTACGGCTGTCGATGTGCTGTTGGGGCATCAGGCACCTCCCTCTCGACCTTGAGCGCTCACGTCGCCGCTGAGCGAGCGAACATGCTCAACCCCCTTTGGCGTTAGCGAGCGACCACGGTCGTTGCGCTCAATCAGGTCGAGCCAAATCAGATTGGGCTCGATCACACGGCTGACGGCTTCAGGCGGTTGGCCAAGGCGAGAAGCCAGGACGGTCAGCCGCACGGCGCGCTTGCTCGCTTCGAGGATGCTCAGATACGAGCGGGCGTCGGCGTCGAGGCCAAGCTGGTCAACTTCCTCAAGCTCGAAGGCGAGGGCAGCGTGAGCAGCCGTGATCGTCTCCTTGCCTTCAGCACGTCCCGAACGGCGGATGGACTCAAGCAGCCGCAACGCAAGCCTCGGCGTACCGAAGCTGCGAGCAGCCACGGCTTCAAGCACTGAGTCCTCGACCGTCCATTGAAGCAGCCGGCAACGTTGCCGAAGGATGCGTGCGATGTCGTCGGTCTCATAGCGGCGAAGCTGACAGACGAGCTTCATGCGGTCACGCAGAGGCGGCAAGAGACCCTGTGGGTCCGTCGTTGCCAGGATGAGCGTGAATGGCTTGAGAGGAAGCCGCTGAAGCGACTGTCGCTGGGCGTTGCCGATGAATAGGCACCGCTCATCAAGGGCTTTGTACAGGAGGACTTGCAGCGAAGGATCAAGCTCGTGTGCCTCATCGATCAGGAGGACCGACCGAGGCTGCGTCGGCGTCATCAGGAGGCCGTTGAGCATCCCTCCACCGAAAATGGACTGACCCAACGCTTCGTGGAACTCGCTCGCCATCTCCTTGGCGAGGACCTTCCCGAGCAAACTCTTGCCCGTGCCTGGTGGTCCCGTGAGCAGCGTGTGCGGCAGCGGGTCGTTGTCGGCAAAGGCCGCTTCGACAGCAACTTTGAGCTTGCGGATGACCTGGGTCTGCCCGATGACATGGTCGAGCGTTGGGGGCGATTGGTCGTGGAGTGAGGGTGAATCGTGCGGCATGGTGGACCTCCACCCGCTGCCGCCCTTGTCGGACTGCATGTGAATGGGCGACGGGCATACACACCTGGCCTGCCGGCACATGAAGTCAAGCCGGAATCTGCCGATCCACGCTGGTGAGTCTCCAGAGGGGTGCAAATCTTGAAGAAGACGCACAGCGGGCGGTAGATGGACACCTTGTGCCGGCGCGTTGCAGGATGCGCTTCCGTGCTACACATTGAGATGTGTCTTTTGTACACGCCGTGTTTCACTCCCAGCAGATCATATTTCTCGGCGTAATCGGCCTCTGGTGATCTGTCGGCGCTGCACCAATTCTCCTGGGCATCCTCGCCCCTGAGAGGACGCAGTTTGCGACGGCACGATTGGTTTCGCTCACGACCCGGTGTGGTTAAGTTCCTTCCAGCGCCGCAATAGATAACGGCCCGTCTGTCGAAGCTCGGGACAGACCTTGCTGTAGACACGGCTGTTCACTCTGAGTCCGAGCGTGATCAGCATCTTGTCGAGGCTCTTCCTCTCTCTGGGTAGCTGCGCCTTCGTGGCCTTGCAGGTACGGGCGCAAGCGTGATCTGTCATGCGGAGCATCAGCCGGGCCCAGTGGCGAGCTTTCTCGACGCTCAGTGTGGATGCCGAATAGCGGTACTCGACCCGTGGGGCCTCTCCCCACAGATGGGTCCAGTTCGTCCCTGATGCTCTGGGCAATGAACCGAGTTCCCTCCGGAAGCTCGCCATGGTCGAACACGATGCGAGGCGACCTCCTAGATCAGGCATCGGAGTGCTGTAGTGGCTCCTCACCCGACTCGGCGGCACCAGTCCGTAAAGAATGTTCTCGTTGCGATGGATCAGGTTGTAGAGGCTTCGGATGACGGCGGGACGGTCGGAAGCCTCGGCGAGTTCGACGTGAATGTGGTGGCCGCAGGAAGAGTTCACACGAGCGCCCATGTAGCGGAGGATGTCGAGCATCGGCGGCACGACTCGCTCCCAGTCTTCCATGCCCGAGAGGATTCGGGTCTTGACCTCGACGGAGACCCAGCGGATGCCTCGGTACCGGCTCTCGCCACGCACGGAAGCGTCGTACTCAACCGCAACATCCACCCCCTCGGGAACCGCTCGATGGCTGTACCCACGGACCACAGATTGAACGCCGTTGGCCGAGAGGACCTGAGCCAGCGTTCGGCGGACATCATCGCTCTGCCCTGCTCCGACTTGCGGTACTGCAACCTCGAACTCAACGCCAAGGCGGCGATTGCGACTCACTTCGGCGACCAGCATCAGCATCTCCCAGCAAAGGGTCGTGGCCCGTTGCTGGCTGATGTGGTGGTAGTTTGGCATGTGAATCGGTGGAGAGGAGAGGCCCCACCCCTAGGCCTGTTTTCCTTCTAGGGACTCCAACGCCAGATGGAGCCTCATGGATGGTCCCATCTCTGTGACATCGCATGGCTTGGTGCAGTCAACGCTGCTCGGCGTCCGATTCGGGTTCGCTAACCAATCGGAGCGAAAACGTCCTGCTACCGTTCCATCGGACGATGAGCGTGTTGCATCGAGGGCATCGCTCTTCGTCCTTGTCCCGCATCGGGACATGATGGCTCATGATGTAGTACGTCCGTCCGCAGCCCTCGCAGCGGTAGTTCTCCTCGCCCATTCCTTGGTACGCCATGAAGCAGCCTCCTCGCCTTATCGATGAGGTCCGTCCTCAGGCTGTTGTGCTGCTGAAGACCATGCCTGAAAGTTGCAGTACTGCAACATCCTCATCTTCGTCACAGCTTGATTGTTGGCAAGATTTCGGCGGGCTGGACCTTCAGCGCCCTCGCAAGGGCTTCGATGGTCTCCAGGCGGACAGATCGCTTGGCGGTCTCGATGAGGCTGATATGGGTCCGATGGAGCCCTGCCTCAAATGCGAGGGCCTCCTGGGACAGTCCACGGCCTTCCCGTAGCTCCCGGACCCGCTCTCCAAACTGAATGGCGAATGCTGACTGCTTCACCTTGACAGCATCAAGGTGATGTAGACAATCCGACAACAGACAATGCGCAACACCGCAGCCGCAATCTGGGGCTCGGCGAGGAGGCTGTCATGTCGGAACAAGCTGGCTCAACACCCCCAAGCAAGCCCACTTTGACCAAGAAGCGGTTTCTCGTTCGCTTTAAGAATGGCGGCGAAGCTGGCCCCATGCCCGCTGCGGAGCTTCAGTCACTCGTCTCGGCAGGCACTCTCGAGCGTGAAGACCTGGTTTCCGTCGATGGAGCGGATCGATGGGTGTCCGCTTCAAGCGTGAGAGGGCTCTTCAATGAAGCAATGGGAGCGGCTACTGACTCCGCAGTTGAGGCAACGGTGCCTCAAGAACAAGCCCAAGAAAAGCCACAAGCCACTCCTGAACAAACGGCGCTTGGCTGCGCTCTGTTGAGTGTCTTAGTCGGAGTGTTGGCAGTCGGCGCCTGGTTTGGCGTGACAACATTTTTCCGTGGCCCGGAGAGTTCCGCCCGGGATTTCATGGTCTCATGGGAATCCTCAACCGCCGAAGCTGTTCAAACGCTTGACGGACGTGCCATTTCACCCGTGAAGCGGCTGATTCGAGAGTTCCCTATCCAGTCATTCGATGGTGACCTGTACCGAATCGGGGAGAACTCGATCACGAATCGTGCAACGGGAGTCACTATCGAGACTGTCGATTTCCGAGTGAACCCAGTCGTCAAGTTTGGGTCGAGCTTCTCGCCCCAGCGCTTCAAAGTCTCCGTTGCGAAGGACAGCGGCAAGGTCATTCTCATTGAGCCGTGGTAGAGCTTGGGCACGCAGCACTCGCACGAAGAACACCGAATCACTGGCGATCCCCGCTTGGAGTTGGCGGTCTGCGCTAAGCCAGTGCATCGAGCCTTGCCAAGACCCTGGCGGCAACCGTCCAGCAGTGTTTGAGCGTTCAAAAGACCGCCTTGCGGGAACTGCCGTCATGACTCAGCAACTAGTAGTCGCCGGCGCAGCCTGATTGCCGATTCAACAGCTTCGGAGTGGCTCTCGAAGTACCCTCCGAAGTGGTCCTTTCCAGTGCGGCGAATTTGAACTCGCCACTTGCCGTTCGCCTTGCACCACGAGACTCCGGGCACGCTGCTCAACTTATTGTTGCGGTTGGCCCTGTGGCGATTGAGGCCGTTCTGTGATACGGAGACGACACGTAGATTGGCCCGACGATTGTCGAGCTTGTCTCCATTCACATGATCAATGACTTTGCCATGTGGTGCAGGGCCAATGACAAAGCGGTGGAGCGTCAGTGGGACGGAGCCCCGAGGCTGATACGTTGGATAACCCGTTCGGCGGTGCAGAAACCAGGCGTACTCACAAGCTCGCTCGCCGTCCTCCGTATCGAGAAGGGCGTAACGGCGACTTTGGCGGTCGAAAAGGGGCACGACGGTGATTCGGCGTTGCACGGTGAGGGGGACTATTCGACGATGGGCCACCCTTGCTCATCGACGTCCTGTGAGAATTCAATCGGCCATTCACTGGCTAGGCGTTGAGTCGGCTGCGATGGCGTCGAGCGGCGGACCCTAACAAGCCATCCGGTATTGGCTACCGGATTTGCCACGGAGGATGGCCGCAGATGGCACCAGAATCGCCACACTTCGACGCAAAGTGGACACTGTTTGTGTTCTGTCGATCCGGTGGTTGCGGGTTCGAGTCCCGTCCGCCTCGCTTCTCAAACACCTCTGGCATGCTGCCAAGGGTGTTTTTTTGTTGGATTAGCTCTGGTTGCACAGGGCGGCCGCCGTTCAGCGGGATTAGCTGAGGCGATTGCACACCTGTCATGGTATGCTCTTTCTTGAGAGCAAGATGGGGTTTCCACCCGTCGGAACCAAGAGAGAGACAAGAAATGCGCACATCCCGCTTGGTATCTATCTGTACCGCATCCGCTATCGCTGGCACCGCGTGTGCGCAGTCCGGCAGCCTGTCGACGTTGACGTTTCCGCCGGACGCTGCTCAGGATGGGATCATGTTCGATCTCGTGACGGGTGACAATCCGCTGACCATTACCGAGTTCGATTTTTACTTCGGTATCAGCATCGTCCTGCCGCTCAGTATCTACACCCGCCCCGGCACGCATGTCGGCTTTGAAGACTCGGCGTCCGGTTGGACGTTGGTCGAGTCGATCGACGATTTTCAGGGCGCGAGTACTCTGGATCAGATCACGACGGCCGACTTCGTGGACTTTACGATTCCCGCGAATGCCACAACTGCGATCTACATTACGGCCACCACTGGTAATGCGATGACCACCTTGCGAGGCACCGGAGTGGGAAATGTCGCCGCGGCGAACAGCGACCTGCAACTGCTCGAGGGTACCGGCGTTGACTTCCTATTCGGGGCTACCCAGACTCCGCGGATCTTCGACGGAACGATCTACTACGACGTAGTCCCGTCGCCTGGCACCGCATCGCTGCTTGGGATTTCCGCTCTTGCTGCGATGCGACGGCGTCGCTGATCAGTTGATTCGCATCTGCGTGTTGGTGTTGGCTGGGCATGCGGAGCGCATGTCGGCGATGGGTACGACTACTCCGCTTGGATCACGTCGCCGAATCCCATGAATGGGTATCGAGTCCTAACCTGGTGTCCGAAAGCTGTCCGATTTGACCCATTGGACCGCCTCTGAGAACCCGTCAGGCTGGTTTTTTCACTGCCTGTCGATCCGGTGGTGGCGGGTTCGAGTCTCGGATGCATTGCTTGAGACGCCTTGCGAAAGCAGCGAGTTGTCGTTGGTTGTCCCTGCGCGTTGGCTTCATAAGCCGCGCCATGCGCGACGTCGCGCGGATGATTGGCTCGTTCGGCGGCTTTTGACCGGTCCCATGCGTGCGGATCCCGGTCCGCACGCATGGAGGACCAGTTCAGACGCCGGCAGGCCGTTCGGCAGCGGAGTGACCGATCAATTCCCACAGGAAGGGCGTCCTCCAACACCAATCCATGCCGATCGGCGATGCCGTCTTGAAGCTGCCGAACACGGCCGCGGCCAACCCGAGTCACGTTCCGATTGCATCTCTTGTAGGAGATGTCGAGACCTCGTCCGCGATGCGTGCCCTCGGCTGGCGGAGTTTCCCAGACTCAACCTCGTAGATGTACGCGTGGATTTCGACATGCTTCGGGATGAACGGGTGATCCCTGAGCAGAGCGACCTGCTCTACCGCGGCCTCGTCGACATCCTCGAACGTTCGAAACCAGCGGGCGAGATCGGCTTCGGGTAAAGACAAGTTCGGGAGCGACGGATCGAGCGGGATTTCGCCGATGTCACGGCCCTGCGATTGGAGTTGATCGCGGAGCGTCTCCACAACCGCCTCACCTGTGATGGTGAGCATGCCGCACTCGGCGTGAAGTAAGATCACGATTTCATTGGTCCCTAAGAAGTTCGTCGTCAACGCGGCCGAGCGGATGACGTCGTCTGTCACCAATGCTCCCGCGTTGCGGTAGATATACGCATCGCCGAGTTCGAGGCCGAGCGCCGCCTCGACTGGGATACGTTCATCCATGCAAGTCAGCACGAACAAGCGCTTGTTGTTCGGAATGCCCTTTCGGCGGCGGAGCGCCCAATTCTCGCGATCCGAAACCGTGGAGTCCAACGATACAAACTGCGACATAGGTAACACCTCTCTACTTGAACCAGCGGCGCATGGGAATCACTCGGGCCGATCCGGCGCGAGTCGTCTCGCGCCGGAAGGTCGACCGGACTACAGAACAAATCAGGCGTATGGGCCGGAATGGCGCTTCGTGCCAATCCGACTACCCGAAACGGGTTTCATGGAAGGCAAAAAGACAAGCACCACCATCTGATGGACGGTGGTGCTCAGGCTGAAGCCTTGTTCGCAAGCGTCAACTCAAACAGAGCTGCTCGCACCCGCACACACCGTCGGACATCGCATTCGCATACAAAGCGTCAACAGCGGACATGAGCGGATGGGTGTGCAGAACTTCATAGGGGGACGAGTAGCGAATTCGTCCTGCATGTCTAGTGACACGCCTTCGTTTTGCCGAAGGTATTCCGAACACCTTGAGTGTCAAGCCAAAGACCGCGGTTGAGCACTTCGACACAGCGGAGAGGAACGCTCAAGGTGGCTTTGTTCCGGCCGCAGATCCACAACAGTGACGGGAACCGGTGGCTTACCGGTCAGCCAAGGTCCAAGGCCGGTCGCCGGCACGCTTCGGACTCAGCATATGAGCACCGTTGGCCGTGAGCCAATCGACAAGCGCCGTTCGCAGTTCTGAGGCGATCGCCGGTTCCGACGCTTCGATGTCGTGTTGCTCAGCCTTGTCATTTTCGATGTCATACAAGTGTCCGCGGCCATCTTCGTACCGCAGAACGTACTTGTAGCGACCGTCGATCACGACCCCGCCCGGAAAGCCGCCCTGGTTGGCGTAGTGGGGGTAGTGGAAGAAAAGTCTCCGGTCGGTGGCTCGCCCTTGAAGCCCGGCCCGCATCGATCGCCCTTCATGCTGAGCGTCCGGTGGTGGTGGAACTTCAGCGGCGTCGAGGATGGACGGGAGGATGTCGCTCGTGTGCATCGGTGTCGTGATCGTCGATCCGGCTTGTGATACTCCGGGCCACCGAACCATAAACGGCACGCGGATCCCGCCTTCGTAAAGCCAGCCCTTGCCGCCGCGAAGCGGGAGATTCGACGTGGGCGACCCCTCGGCGGTGCTCAGCCCACCGTTGTCAGAAACGAAGATGACGAGCGTGTTCTCGGCCAAGCCCAGGTCGTCGATCGCGCCGAGCAGGCGACCAATATGCTCGTCCATCGCTTCAACCATCGCCGCGTAGACGGCGTGGTCTTGTTCCACGCGTACTCGCCTCGGGGCGCCGCTTGGCCAGACCTGCTCGATGGGCTCGAAGCGATCTTCGTCGGTCAGGCCCATCGCATCGCGGCGTTCGGTGTATTTCGCCACGAGGTCCTCGCGGCCCTGGAGCGGGGTGTGCACCGAGTAATAGCTCAACGTTGCGAAAAACGGCCGGCTCTGGTCGCGGCTCGAGAGCCACGCGATCGTCTCGTCGGTGAGACGCCTCGGAAGATGTTCGCCTTCGGGCGCTTCAAGACCGATGAACTCAGAGTACGGAGCGAAGAACCCGCCGCGACCCGGGCTTCCAAACCGAGCACCGGCAACGTTGGTGTCATACCCTCTGGCTTGCGGGAGGTGGCGGCCGGCGCCGCCGAGATGCCACTTGCCAACAAACAGAGTTTGGTAGCCAGCATCGCGTAGATACTCCGCGATCGTTCGTCGGTGGTTGGGCAGGAAGTTGATCCTGTCGGCGGAGTAGTAGCGAGCGCTCCGCCCGGGCTGATTCCAGAACCACTCGGTCGCTCCGTCGAGCACCGGGTTGACGCCCGCCATGATGCTGACCCTTGAAGGGCTGCACACCGGAGATGCATATCCACGCTCGAAGTTCGCTGCGGTCTTCGCAAACGCCGCGAGTTGGGGCGTCTCGTACCAGATGTCCGGGTTGTTGGGCGACATGTCGGCCCAGCCATAGTCATCCACAACGATCAGCAGCACGTTGAGCGGGGCCGCGAATGCCGAAAACGAGTGGACCGTCGCGATCACAAACGCGGCCAAGCGCGAAACGCTCATGGATACTTCCCCTGTTCGTCGAGTTTTGCTGAGGACGAGAGTTAGACTCGCGTCGAAGAGCCGTTGACACGGGCGCTGACGACCTCAGACATCGAGGCCGGCGCAGGGAGCACTTCTGCACCATCACCGGCTTCGACGAGCCGCCACGAAGACTCGAGCCCTGTTGCCGACTGGTACTCCGCAAGAATCGACGTCGCGGCTTCTTCCTCTGCACCCGCCCGAATCAGAGCCACCGTCCAGCCCCCGAAGCCACCACCGGTCATCCTCGCGCCGAAGACCGCTTCGTGACGATTCGCGATTTCGACCAGTGTGTCGACCTGTGGGCACGACACGCGGTAGACATCCGAGAGCGAATCGTGACTCGCCGCCATCAACTGGCCGGCGTCAGCAAATCGTCCTTCAGTGAGAGCAGCCGAGAAGCGGGCGACGCGGTCGTTCTCGGTCACGACGTGGTGGACCGCGTCGCGTTCCTCGGGCGTCAGCCCGTCGGGCAGGCCGTCAAGGTCGGCGAGCGATACCTCCCTGAGCGATCGAACGCCCAGCTTGGGCAGCACCGACTCGCAGGCAGCCCGCCGCGCCGCGTAGCCACCGTCGTCGTTGGCGTGTTCAACGGCGCTGTCGAGCAAGACGAACACCGCGGCGTCGGGTGACGGAAGCGGGACGTGCTGGGATGAGACGTTGCGGAAGTCAATCCGAACCGCGTGGCCCAGCTTCCCAGTGATCGAGACAAACTGATCCATCAGCCCGCACGGCGCCTCGGCGAATCGATGCTCTGCAGCCTGGCAGGCGAGGGCCTTGTCGACATCATCGATGTCGAGGCCCCAGAGTGCCTCCAACGCGGTCGCGATCGACACCTCAAGAGCGGCCGAACTCGAGAGCCCGCTGCCCGAGGGCACGTCGCTGGCAACCGCGATGTTGACGCCGCCCTGGGTCGGCGCGAACCGCTGCCGCATCGACTCGAACGTGCCCGCCGCGTAGCGGAACCAACCCGGAAGCGAAGAGAGATGTTCGGGCTGAATCTCGGACTCTGCTCCGATCGACGGCGTGCCTGTGAGCTCGCTCGACGCCGCTGTCACCGTCGAGGCGTTGGCCCCGATGGCGCAGACGCACCCATCGATCAACGCGGCTGGGAGAACAAGCCCCTCGGCATAATCGGTGTGGTCACCGATGAGATTGACCCGGCCGGGCGCGAACGCCAACACCTCAGGGTCAGCATGGTACGTCTCGCGGTAAAGATCTAACGCTCTAGAGACACACGAGTTGGAGAGCCCGGCGAGTCTTTTGTAGGTATCAAGAGCAGCCATCCATGTCTCCAGCTCGGGAACCAAATCCAGACACCGAAGTCTACGGGAAACCAGGCCAGGCGTCAATCGTTTAACTGAGGTCAAGCGTCGCTTCTCGATCCTCCTTGATGCCCTGAATCGTGGTGTTTATCGGACTAGCGACGAGGAAGGGCGGACAACCAACTCAGCTTCGTGTCGGCCCTGAGCCTGAGGCTGCGAAACACCGAGCCGCTCGAGCGTCTGACTTACGAGTGTTGAGGCGACGTCCGTGATGGGCTCTCGGACCACTGTGAGACCTCCGCCGAGCCATCGGGCCGAGATCGGGTCGTCATATGTCGCCACGGCGAGATCACGACCTGGGGTTCTCCCCATCACGCTGAGCTGATGCAGGACCGCCGGGATCACTGTGGCGTTGTGAACCAGGAGGCAATCGATCTCCGGGTGTTGCTTGAACAGTTCCTCGGTCGCGTGAGCCCACGCGTTGAGAGGAGACTCTTGGGACAACGAGACGCATTGCGTCGGCGAGGAAAAGAGCCCGAGTTCCGCGAGCGTCTCGGCCTGGCATTTCGCGCGGGCAGACCGTTGCACCGGCGGGAGGTTGAGGTCGTGACGCGTGTCGGTCAACAAGCCGACGCACCGGGCGCCGGCCTCGTGGAACACGTGAAACAGTCGATCGGTGGCAGGCTTGTAATCGACGTGCACGGCCCCCGCAGTCCCGGCTGGGTCCGCGTGTTCGCCGAATACCTCCACTCGGACTGTCAACGGGAACTTGGAGCCCCGAGACGTCGATCGCTCGGGATTTCCGGTGTATTCGAGGGCGATGATCGCGTCGCACAGCCGCTGGTCGATCATCCCGAGGAGCTTTTCCGCCCGATCGGGCTGGCTCAGCGTCTCGAACGGAACGGCGTGGTAGCCGCTCTTGCTCAGTTCGGATTCCAGCACGCTGAGGTACTCAGCGAAGAACTGGTTGAGCAGCCGGTTCACGAGGACCGCGACCGTCTTGGTTTTGCCTCCGGCCAGAAGCTGAGCCTGGCGGTTCGGGCGATAGTTCAGTTCTCGGGCGACCTCTTCGATCCGTTCACGCATCTTCTGGGAGACGCGGTGGAACTGACGACCATTGAGAACCAGCGAAACGGTGGCTTCGGAGGTCCCGACGCGTTCTGCGATGTCTCGGAGCGTTGTGGGCATGCTCCCCCTCTGGCCGCGGTGCGCACGCACCGGTGCGGCATCTGGTTATAGTGCGCGGGCCGAGTGTACGGATCACCCCGCCCGGGTCTCAACGCGGCTGGGGGGAAGCGTTTGCATCGCGGCGAATAAAGCGATTAACCTGTCCGGTTCTTGCCCAATCGGGGCACGCCGACGGAGGGCCGCCGTGAATCTGCAGATCGTCGACATCATCGTCTTTGTCATTTTCGCCGCCGCTGTGGTCGGCATCGGACTCTGGAAATCGAGAGGTGAGAAGGAAACCGCAGAGGACTACTTCCTCGCCGGTCGAGGACTCACCTGGCCGCTGATTGGCTTTAGCCTCATCGCGGCCAACATCTCCGCCGAGCAGATGGTCGGCATGTCCGGGGCCGCGGCCAACTCTGAGATGGGCTTCGCCATCGCCAGCTACGAGTGGATGGCCGCGATCACGCTCGTGGTCGTCGGGTTCACCTTCCTGCCGACCTTCCTCAAGTCGGGGATCTACACGATCCCCCAATTCCTGGACTATCGCTACGGCCCCTTCGCCCGCACCGTGATGAGCCTCTTGATGTTCATCACCTTCGTGCTCGTGAACATCTCGACGGTGACCTACCTCGGGGCGAAGTTCCTCGATCCGTACGTGGATCTCGGGGGCAGCGACATCACTGTGCTGTCCTGGGGCGTGGGCATCATCGCGGCGGTCTACATCGCGGTCGGCGGTCTCAAGGCCAGCGCCTGGGCTGACCTCATCCAGGGGTCGGCCCTGATCGTTGGCGGCGCGGTCGTCACGATCATCGCTATCGGCGCTCTCGGCTCACCCGACGTCGAAAAGGGCATGAACGATGCCGCGACCGTCGCCCAGCAGTTGGGCGTCACGCCCGACGCTGGCATCGGCGAGCGTCTGGGTCGGATGAAGGAGGACAGCATGCACATGTTCCTCCCGAAGACCCACGATGCGATCCCCTGGACCGCTCTGATCATCGGGCTCTGGATCCCCAACTTCTACTACTGGGGACTGAACCAGTACATCGTGCAGCGCACGCTCGGGTCGAAGACGCTCGCCGAAGGTCAGAAGGGCATCGTCTTCGCCGCGGCCCTCAAGCTCGTTATCCCGTTTGTCGTGTGCGTCCCGGGCATCATTGCCTTCACGCTCTACAGCGGAAAGATGGCCGAAAAGGCCGACATCGACACGAACAACGCGATCGTCGAGGTCTTCCGCGCCGATCCCGGCGACAACCTCTTCCCGTTCCGCGACGACTTTGCCGAACGTGACTACGTGTTGGCCGAGCAGATTTTCACCCACAACCTCTCCGTCGTCGGAGAGGCCGCGGTTGGTGATCGGTCGACGCTCCTCGCCAACGCCGAAGGGAACGACCCACAGGCCGCCGAGCCGCGCACGCCAGGCGAGGTGCTCGCCGTCGCCAACGACGTCCTCCTCGGGGGCGCGCCTGCGGATGCTCCGCGTCAACCTTTGCTTGTCGGGTACGACTACGACGACGCGTTCCCGGTGCTTGTGAAGGAACTTGTCCCGATCGGCCTCAAGGGTTTCGTGATCGCGGCGGTCATGGGCGCGGTCGTGAGTTCGCTCGCGTCGATGATGAACGCGGCCTCGACCATCTTCACGATGGACCTGTACAACAAGTTCCTCAACAAGGATGCCTCTCAGAAGCAGCTTGTCTGGACGGGCCGCGCTGTCGTCGTTGCTTCGATGATCGTCGGGTGTCTTGTCGCCCCGTTCATCGCCAACCCGAACCTCAGGGGCGCGTTCAACTTCATCCAAGAGTTCCAGGGCTTCATCAGCCCGGGAATCCTGACCATCTTCTTGTTCGGGCTCTTCGTGCCTCGGGCACCCAAGCTCGCCGGTGTCGTCGGGCTCGTGCTCAGCCCGGTGATCTACGGCGCCTTGAAGCTGGTGACCGAAGCGACGAGCTTCGAGCAAGGCTCGCTTGGGAACCTGCTCATCGATCCGTTCCTCAACCGCATGGCCATCACCATCGTGGTTATCTCCATTGTCTTGGGCATCATGACGGCCGTCATGCCGCTCAAGGAGCCGCTTAAGCTGCCCGAGAACGAGGGCATGGACGTCCAGGGCAGCGGGAAGGCCAAGATGGCCGGCATCGTCGTCATCGCTCTGACGGTTCTGCTCTACATCATCTTCGCCTGACCTCGAAACCGAATCGGATCCACGCGCACCCCGGCCGTTCTCGGCCGGGGTGCTTTCTTTACCTGAGCGCCGCAACGAGCCACTGGCTCAAGACCGGGTGTGTGTTCGCGTCCGCCGGCGTTACTCTGCGAGGCGGCCGCTCAACGTGGACGGTCGAAGGCCAACAGTGGAGTGCCGATATGCGCATCACGGCTCGCAAAGGACTTCTCGTCCTCATCGTCACATTCCTCTTCTTCGGTTCATTGGGTGACGCGGCGGAACCCGGCTCGCTTTCGTCCTCGCACGCGCTCATCCATGACGCCCCGGCTTCGGCGTGGACCGAGGGATACCCCGTCGGCAACGGGCGGCTCGGCGCCGTGGTCTTCGGACGCGTGGGCGAAGAGCGGATCCAGCTCAATCACGAAGCGATCTGGGCCGGCCCGCCGGTGCCCGAGCCGCGGGCGGGGTTCGCGGCCGTGATGAACAATGCCAGGACGGAGTGGTTCAAGGGCGAGTACGCCCTCGCCCGCTCGCTTGTGCAAGGGGCTCTGCCCGAACGCATCTCACCTCGGAGCCACCAGACCCTCGGCGACCTCTGGATCGAACGCCCGGAAGCTCCGGACCGTCCGGTGCGGTACCGGCGCTGGCTCGATCTCGATCGCGCGACGGGCGTATCGACGTTCCTTATCGATGGCGTGGAACACCGCCAGACAGTCTTCGCCTCGGCTGTGGACGACGTCCTCGTCGTCCGGCTTGAGTCCGATGCGCCTGCGTCTCAGACCCTATCGCTGCGACTCGATCGCCCGGGGCAACGCCGGCTCTCCGTAATCGGGAACGACACCATCGAGATGTCTGGCCGGGCCCAACACGACGGCGCCCAACTGGGCGTCCGCTGGTCGGCCCGGGCGATGGTCCTCGCCGAGGGCGGGCACGTCGACGCCCGTGATACAACGATCGAGGTGGTCGGCGCCGACACCGTAACGGTCTATCTCGCGTGCGACACCGACTACAACCGGCACGATCCGACAGCGCCTCACACCCATGACCTCGGCGCATCGGTCGACGCCGCCTTGAGCGGCGCCGCCGCGGCGGGGTACGAGCGTGTGCTCCAATCAAGCGTCGCAGAGCATCGGGGGTTCTACCGACGCGCGTCGATCGACCTTGGAACCAGCGCGAGACACAGCGATGCGTCCGGGTCCCATCAATCCCCCTCGGTCTCCACGCCCGACCGGCTCGCGGCGTTCCGGGATGGCAAGGCCGATCCCGATCTCGTGGAACTCATGTTCCACTTCGGGCGGTACCTCTTGATCGGCTCGTCGCGTCCGGGGGCCCTGCCCGCGAACCTTCAGGGCATCTGGAACGACCAGATCGCCGCCCGTTGGCATGCCGACTACCACATCAACGTCAACATGCAGATGAACTACTGGCCGGCGGAGGTCACCGGGCTGAGCGAGTTGCACGACCCGTTCTTCGACTTCATCGAAGCGATGGTGCCCAACGGGAAGCGGGCCGCGAGGGTTGCGTACGACGCGGAGGGCTTCGTCGCCCATCACACCACCGATGTTTGGCACTTCAACGCCCCGTTCGGGGACGCGAGCTGGGGGATGTGGCCGCACGGGGGTGGCTGGTGCGTCCAGCACTTCATGGAACGCTATCGGTTCACCGGCGACGAAGGGTTCCTCCGAGATCGAGCGTGGCCGATGCTGCGCGAGGCGTCCCGGTTCTACGTGAGCTATGTCGTCGAAGACCCTGCAACGGGGCTGCTGGTCTCCGGACTCGAGAACTCTCCGGAGAATTGGTTCCTCGCCCCGAACGGGGAGCGGCACACCCTCGTCATGGGCGCTTCGATGAGCCAGCAGATCATCTGGGACGTGTGGACCAATACTCTGGAGGCCGCTGAGATCCTCGGGATCGAAGACGAGTTCACCGAAGGCATCCACGCGGCGCGTTCACGCCTGCTGCTGCCGGCGATTGGCGAGGACGGTCGTCTGATGGAATGGCCCAGGCCGTTCGAAGAGGCCGACCCGGGACACCGCCACATCTCCCATCTGTACGGCCTGCACCCTGGCCGTCAGTACACGCTCTCGAACACCCCGAAAGTCATCGAAGCATCACGGCGAACCATCAACGCTCGGCTCGTCCACGGCGGTGGGCACACAAGTTGGAGCCGAGCGTGGATTATCAGTTTCTACGCCCGGCTGTTCGATGGCGAATCCGCGCTGCGGCACGTTCGCACGCTCCTCGCCAGCCAGACGCTTCCGAACCTCTTTACGACGCACCCGCCGCTGCAGGTCGATGGCAACTTCGGGTTCACCGCAGGCGTCGCGGAGATGCTGATCCAGAGCCACGAAGGCGACTCACGGTCGGGCTACTTGATTCGCTTGCTCCCGGCGTTGCCCGCGGCCTGGGCCAACGGTTCGTTTCGAGGGCTGCGAGCGCGCGGCGGGTTTGAGATCGATCTCGCCTGGGCCGACGGACGTGTTACAGACGCTCGTATCCGTAGCCCACGCGGCGGAACAGCACGGCTCCTTGGCCCGGGCTTTGACGGCGTCGTGAAGACGCCGCCGGGTCGGTGGGTGCGGGTTATACCTTAAGGAAGCGTCTCGAAACCCATGCTTTCACCTGTGATCGAGATGAGTGCATCAACTGATTGAGCCTTAGGGCCCATTCAATCTATAAAGCTGCCCGTTAGATCTGAATTGGCAAGCAAATTCGGTTTGCGGCAATTTCTTTGTCAATTCCGCGGGCCGCTGTCTTGACCGATGAACGGGAAGTGGTTACGGTTTCATCGTCAAGCAAACCGCTTAACTGCGCCCTTTCGGTGTCGAATAGCGGGTTGGGTGTCCGCGTCATTTGTTCGCGGCAGATGCCCAACACATACCGAACGGAGATTTGAGATGCTGAATCGCACGATGGTTTGCGCTGCTTGTCTAATGACTGGAACAGCTGCCGCTCAGTGGACGGGGAGCAACAACGCAAAGTTCCCCGAAGACCTGCTGACCGAAGGCGATCTGATCGAGGCGGTGAACCTTGGGCCGCAGACCGGTGCCCAGGTCACCGTGAATGGCATCACCTACACGGCCGACGACTCAGGGGTCTTCGACGCGTTCGGCTTCGCCGACACCTTCCCCGCGTTTAACCCGCCGGTTCAGTTCTCCAGCGCCGGGGACTCGCCGGAAGTGGTCGCGATTCTCGACACCGCCCGCACGTATTACCAGCCGTCGTTCTTCGCCGGGGGCCCCTCCGAGTCGAACATGTTCACGGTGCCCTTGACCGCGGGCCGGACGTACCGGGCGCAACTGGTGATCGGTCACGCCTACGACTTCGCGGGCTTCGGCCTCTACCCCGATCGGGATCTCGGCGGCGAGAAGTGGTACAACGCGGGCGATCCGTTCGACGGCGTGTCGGATATCTCGATCAACGAGTACGAGTTCGTCGCGGACTTTGATTCGGACCTCGGCGACGTGATCGGATCGTGGTCCGTCGCTGTTGCCGATAACGAGTTCCAGGCCCACCTGCTCGCGTACACGCTGCACGACATCACCGAGGTCTGCCCGCTCGAGCGGCTGTGGACATCGATCCCCGACGCGTCGTTCCCCGCCGATCTGAAGACCGACGGCGTGGTCGTCGAAGCCCTGAACCTCGGCGCCACGTTCGGCAGCGAGGTGACCGTCGGTGGCATTACCTACACCGTGGATCCCTCGTTCTTCGACAACGCGGGCATCGTCGGCGCGCCCACGCCTTACCTCAGCGGTGATGCCGATGCCGATCAGATCCTCGGCACTTCCCGCTTCTACCAGAACTTCTTCTTTGGGGACGGCCCGAACCAGACGAACATGTTCACCCTGCCGCTGATCGAGGGCAACCGGTACCGGGCCCAGCTCGTCATCGGCCACCTCTACGACTTCGCAGGCCTCAGCCTGTACCCCGAGACGGACGGCGGCGGTTCGTTCTTCTACAACGTGAGCAACGCGTTCAACGGCACCGCGGACATCTCGATCAGCACGCTCGAGTTCATCGCGGAGAACGACGCCGATCTCGGCGGCGTTGCCAACGCATGGTCAATGACCGTCAGCGGCGGTGAGCAGTTCGCCGAGTTGCTGGCGTACACCCTGCACGACATCACCGACGTGTGCGACCTGCCCAATAGCTGCCCGGCCGATCTCGCCGAGCCCTTCGGCGTGCTCGACCTCGACGATATCGACGCGTTCATCATCGGGTTCCTCGCCAGCGACGCGATCGCCGACCTCGCCGCACCCTTCGGCGTCATCGACCTGTCAGACATCGACGTGTTCATCGTCAACTTCCTCGGCGGTTGCCCCTGAGGACCCTGAACTGAACCTCCCAGTGTCCCCGACGGATGAGAACCCGTCGGGGATATTTCCGATTGATCATTTGATCTTCAGCCTCGACGGGTTTTCGGAGAGCAGCACATGGACGTCAAAGCACGACGAACCGGCTTTACACTGATCGAACTCCTTGTGGTCATCGCAATCATCGCGCTGCTCATCGGCATCCTGCTGCCGGCGCTGGGCAAGGCCCGAGAGTCGGCGCGCCGGATGCTGTGCTCGACCAACCAGCGGACGTTGATGCAGGCCTCCCAGATGTACGGCAACGACTTTGAAGAGCGCATGCCGGCCCCGAACTGGGGCACGGTCGGGCGCTGGCCCGACGGGTCGCTCGCGCGCGGGTGGCTGTACGATCCGGCCGTGATCGACGCCGTCGGCGAGGACGGCCTCCAGGGCGGCGGCGGCTACACGCTCAAGGGACCGGAGACAGGCGTGCTCTGGGGGTACGTGGGTGACGCTCCGCCCAACATCGATTTCGACAGCATCGATCTGGATGGCCCGCGCCCTGTGCGCAGTGCCGCTATCGCCCAGATCGATGAGTGGGCTCGGGCGAATTCGGTCGGCGCCGGCTCTGGGCCGGCCGAGGTCTTCCGCTGCCCGTCCGACCGCAACCCGGACGTCTGGTTGCGCATGAACAAGCTCACCAGCTACGTCATGAACGGGGCGGTCCGGCGCTTCGGCGTGGGCCCGACCGTGTACGGAGACGCGTCTTACCGGTTCTCCGACATGCTCCCGAGTTCGATCATCCTCTGGTGCGCCCGCGAAGACGGGAACTCGGCTTGGAACGATGGTTCGAGCTTCCCCGACGAGAACCTCACCGGTTTGAGTGATCGCCACGGCGAAGGCGCGCCCGTCGGCCTGGTGGACGGCTCGACCAAGTGGGCGACGCACGACGAGTACCGGCGCTGGGCGGCCGACGACCGCGAGGCCGCGACCCCGCTGTGGTGCGATCCTCGCGACGAGTTCGGCGGAACGAACCCTTGGGCGCCCTGACGCGTCACGCCGTCCGTCGATATGAGCCCGGTGATTCAGACCCGCCCCGCGCGACCGTTCTCCGTCGGCTGCGCCAGGAATCCACCTCGACCATGATCTTCCCGATCCAGACCGTCTGCTCCTTCCTCGTCGCGACCCTTCTCCTCACGAGTTCCGCGGCGCATGCCGAGTTGTCGCTGCCGGCCGTGTTCGGCAACCACATGGTCGTCCAACGCAACGCAGACGTGCCGTTCTGGGGTGAGGCCGCCCCGGGCGCCCGCGTCGAGGTGCGCATCGGCCGACACGTCGGCCGCGCGACAGCGGACGCGACGGGCGCATGGCGGGCGACGCTGCCGGCGATGCCGGCGGGGGGGCCTTACGAAGTGACCGTTTCGGCATCAACAGGGGACCGCCTGACCCTCAGCGACGTTCTCGTCGGAGAGGTCTGGCTGTGCTCCGGGCAGTCGAACATGGAGTGGGACCTTGAATCGTCCGAGGAGTCTGCTGGCGTGCTGGCGAGCACGTTTGACGATCAGATCCGACTGTTCCACGTGCCCAGGCGGGGCTCGGACGAGCCGATCGACGACGTCCAGACGTCCTGGGTGCGGGCCGAATACGACAGCGTGCGCCGGTTCTCAGGCGTTGCGTACTTCATGGCGCTGCGGCTCCGTGAAGAACTCGGCGTGCCGGTCGGGCTCGTGCAGAACGCCTTCGGCGGCGCTCCCGCCGAGGCCTTCGTCCCGATCGCCGACCTCGAAGCCGATCCGATGCTGCGACCGATCGTGGAAGACATGCGTCAGAAAGAACGCGAGTACGCCGCGGCGATGGAGGCCTGGGAATCGAACGCCCGTGTCGCGGCTGAAAGCGGTCAGGCCGAACCACCGCGACCGGGGCCTCCTTATGGTGGCGGCGGTGGCTGGAAGCCGGCAGCACTCTGGAACGCGATGACCGAACCGATCTCGCCCTTCCGCTTCGCCGGCACCGTTTGGTACCAAGGCGAAGCGAACACCGGGCGGGTGGAGCAGTACGCCACGCTGCTCACCACGCTCATCGGCGTCTGGCGGCGAGAGTTTGGGTACCCCGAGATGCCGTTCTGCGTGGTGCAACTTTCGAGCTTCTCTGATCCAGGCGGGTGGGGCGGTGGGTGGCCGGCGCTTCGCGAGGTCCAAGCGGAAGTCGCGGATCGCGATCCCCTGGCGGGCCTCGTCGTCACGACTGACGTTGGGAACCCGGTTGACGTTCACCCCACGAATAAACGCACCGTGGGAGAACGGGCCGCGGCCTGGGCGCTGAGTGATGTCTACAAGGCCGGTGTTCCCGCCGGCGGCCCAACAGTGGACTCCATCGCCGTCCGCGGGCGACGCATCTACGTTCGCTTCGAGACGAACGGGCTGGGGCTCCAGACTCTCGACGGGGGCCCGGTCCGAGGGTTCGCCCTCGGCGCCTACGGCAGTTGGTGGAACTGGGCGACGGCCGAGATCGATGGCGATACCGTCGTGGTTGAGGCGCCCTGGATGGACGCTCCGTGGGACGTCCGCTACGCCTGGAGTGACGACGCCGGCTGGGCCAATCTCTGCGACGGTGCCGGCATGCCAGCCCGCCAATTCCGCTCTGACACGCCGGCGTGGGTCACGCCGATCACGCGGCGCTGATCACTGCTGTCGTCGCCCGGCACGGCCGGAACGCGCGTTTGACTGGATGTCAAGCGTTTGACATAATGCGAAAGCGCATTCATGAGGGTGCGCCTGATGATGCCGATACACCGACTCGGAATCTGCACGAACCGGCCCGAGGTCGCGAGACCTGACGACGAGATCCCACCGATGAAACCAATGGCCCCTTTCCGATTGATCGCGACGGTTCTTGTGTCTGCGCTAAGCACCCACGCCCTCGCAAAGGGGCCCGCAGACTCGCGGCCGCTCTGGTCGAATCTCGAGGTGATCGAGCAGAACCGCGAGGACGCGCGAGCGTTCGCGTTCCCGTTCAACGACCGGGCCACCGCCATCAGCGGCGCCGCGCCCGCAGGCCACTACTCCTCTCCGAACCTCAAGCTGTTGAACGGCGACTGGGACTTCGCCTTCGCGGAAACCCCCGACGTCACTCCGGAGGGCTTCTGGTCAACCGACTATCGCCCGTCAAGGCGGAACGGCTGGACGACGATCCCCGTACCCGCCAACATCGAGTTGCACGGCTTCGGCTTCCCGAACTACACGAACATCCGCTACCACTTCCAGCCGGTGAACCCGCCCGAGGTCCCCGCCGATCAGAACTGGGTCGGCTGCTACCGGCGGACGTTCGAGGTCCCGAGCGAATGGGACGGCCGCCAGCTCTTTGTTCGCTTCGAGGGGTTCTCGAGCGCTATTGAGGTATGGGTCAACGGTGAACGCGTCGGCTACGCCCAGGGCGGTCGTGTCGCGGCGGAGTTCGATATTTCCGACGTCGCCCAGCCAGGCTCGAACGTGATCGCCGTGAAGACGTTCAGGCTCAGTGATGGGTCGTACATCGAAGACCAGGACTTCTGGCGCTTAAGCGGGCTGTTCCGCGACGTGCTGATCTGGAGCGCTCCCCCGGTCCACGTCCGCGACTTCGGCGTTCGCACCGAACTCTCCGATGACTTCAGCTCGGGCCGCCTCGCGATCGAGCTCACCGGCGTTCAATACACAGCTCACCCTGCCGCCGATGGTGGGAACCGCCCTGACGTCCGTTTCGAGTTGGTTGACGACAGCGGCCGCACCGTTGCCCAGAGGACGCTCAAGCGGATCCCGTTCACCGAAGACAAGGCGACGCGCTTCCACACCGCGCTCAACGTCGATGCCCCTGCGCTGTGGACCGCAGAGTCTCCTACTCTCTACACGTTGCTTGTGACCGTCCTCGACGAGGACAACATCATCGAGGTGCTCTCGCAGCGAGTGGGCTTCCGCGAAATCGAAATCGACGGTGGGGGGCGCTTGCTAGTCAATGGCGCACCGGTCCTGATGAGGGGCGTCAACCGGCACGAGCACGAGCCGGAGACCGCCCACGCGGTCACGCTGAAGGGCATGCTGCGCGACATCGAACTGATGAAGCTCAACAACTTCAACGCCGTTCGAACGAGCCACTACCCGAACCATCCAGTCTGGTACCAACTCTGCAACGAGCACGGCCTCTTCGTCGTCAACGAGGCCAACGTCGAGTCGCACGGCATCGGCTACAAGCCCGACGAGACGCTCGCCAACAAGCCCGAGTGGACCGAGTCTCACCTCGACCGGTTCCGTCGCATGATCGTCCGCGACCGGAACCAGCCATCGATCATCTCCTGGTCTCTCGGGAACGAGATGGGCGACGGCGTCGCGATCTCTGCCGGCTACCTCTGGGGCAAGAAGTACGACCCGACCCGCCCGATCCAATCCGAGCAGGGCAAGTGGAAAGACGGCAACACCGACATGGTGGTGCCGATGTACGCGACCCCCGATCGCATTCGGAAGTATGCGGAGAACGAAGAAGTCAACAAGCCGCTGATCCTGTGCGAATTCTCCCACGCGATGGGCAACTCGAACGGGAACTTCGACTGGTACTGGGACCTGTTCCGCAAGCATGATCGCCTCGGGGGCGGGTTTATCTGGGACTGGGTCGACCAAGGGCTCTACGCCGATCCGCCGATGATCACAGAAGTTTCGATGGTCTTGCCTTCTCGAAAGGCGGCCTTCCAGGGAACGATCGGAGACGAAGGCGGACGAGGGAGTCTGGTCATCGGAGCCGACGATCGGTTCAACCCAGTCAGCGCAGTCACCGTCGAGGCCTTCGTACGAACCATCGACGTTGAAGGTGGCGGCGCCGGCCGCAGTGACCACCAGCAGATCATCGGCAAGGGCGACAATCAGTACGCGCTTAAGTTCAGCCCTGGTGGGGACGTTCAGTTCTTCGTGTACGGCGACGGCGGCTGGCACTCGGTGTCGGCGCCTCGCGGCGAGTCCTTTAGCGACCGCGAGAGGCATCTCGTCGGTGTGTACGACGGTCGCGCGGTGAAGCTCTACATGGACGGACGGCTATTGGCGAGTGAAGACGCACGCGGCGTTCGCATGAACGAGACCCCGCACGATCTGTCGGTTGGGCACAACTCGCAGATTCCCGGCCGAACGTTCGATGGCCTCATCCGGGAGGTCCGGGTCTACAACCGGGCGCTTTCCGATGGTGAGATCAAGTCGGCGAGGGCAGAAGGCGACGGGTTGGTGGCCCGAGTCAAGCTGACACCTCGGACCGCGCGCCAGCGCCAACGGGAGGGGGCCGCACGCTACCTCGCCTACGGCGGCGCCTTTGAGCCGGCCGGGACGTACAACGACGACAACTTCTGCATGAACGGCATCGTGAACGCAGACCGGCGTCCGAAGCCGGCGATGACCGCGATCAAACACGCGCAGCGTCCGGTGCTTGTGGAGCCCGTTTCGCTGGACACCGGCCTTCTCATGCTGTCGAACTGGTACGACCATTCCATGCTTGACAAGAAGGTTCGGGCCGAATGGACAATCAGCGCCGACGGCGAGGAAGTCGCTCGCGGCGAATCATCGGTGCCAGGGCTTGCGCCGAGGGAATCGGCCGTTTGGCGTCTCGATGCACCGATGAACGTCGACGCCCCACCGGGGAGCGAAGTCGTTCTCACGCTGAGCTTCAAGACGCTCGATGCGATTCCGATGGTGCCCGCTGGTCACGAAGTCGCGTGGGCTCAGTTCCCGCTGGCGAACCAACCGGGCGCCGAGCCGATGCGACAAGCCATCGGACGTATCGCGATTCAGGAAACTGCGAGCGAGGTCATCGCGCTCGGTCCCGATGGGCTGCGTGTCGTTGTGAACAGCGACACCGGAATGCTCGAGGGCCTCCGAAAGGGCGGCGCCGAACTCTTGGATCATCCCCTCGAGCCACACTTCTGGCGAGCCCCGGTCGACAACGATCGCGGCAACCGCATGCCGACACGCCAAGGCATGTGGCGGAACGCCGGTGCGAGTTGGTCGTGTGACGATGTCGTGGCTGACGTCGATGAATCCGGGATCGCTTCGATCACCGCCTCTGGCACCATCGCGTCTGTTGCAGCGCCGTACTCGATCACGTACACCCTGCGTCCGAGCGGTGAGGTGCACGTCCACGCCAAGATGGACGCCCCCGAAGCGAACGCGACCGAACTGCCTCGGTTCGGGGTCCGCCTCGGGGTTGATTACGAACTCTCCGACGTGACGTGGTACGGACCCGGTCCCGACGAGACCGTATGGGACCGTGACGAGGCCCCGCTCGGCCGCTGGACCCAGACGGTCTCCGAGCAGTATTTCCCATACTCGGAGCCGCAGGAAACCGGGACGCACGTCTCGACCCGCTGGCTCGTGCTCCACGACGATTCCGGGGCGGGACTGGCGGTCTTCGCCGATCCCGACGGCTGCACGATCCCGGATCAGGCGCTCACGTTTAGCGCGATGCCCTTCGCGACCGAGGACATCGAGACCGCGAAGTACGCGTGGGAACTCGAGGCGGCCCCGTTTACGTGGCTAACGCTCGATACCGCGATGATGGGCGTCGGCGGGGACAACTCCTGGGGTGCCCGCGAGAAGGCCCGGTACCGCATCCGCCCCACGGCGCACAGCGTCGCGTTCGTTCTCAGGCCGGTCGGGTCGATGTCGGACGTCCTCCAGCGGAGACAGCAGGCCGTTCGGTAGCCACACCTGACTCTGTCCGCTCTACCATCAGCGCAGTCCAAGCGGCCGTTCCCGGCCGGAAAGGCGCTCGATGTTTCTGCGGATGATCTACGACGACAAGCTTGCGCAGGCCGCGTATCTCATCGGCTGCCAACGAACCGGTGAAGCCATCGTCATCGATCCCGAACGAGATGTCGATCGCTACATCGACCTCGCCGCCGCTCAGGGGTTGACGGTCGTCGCCGTTGCCGAAACGCACATCCACGCCGATTTCCTCTCCGGCGCGCGAGAGATGGCCGAACAGGTCGGCGCCAAGGTCTTTGTGTCGGGTGAGGGAGGCCCGGACTGGTCCTATCGCTGGCTCGATCAGAAGCAGGGAGGAGGCATCTATGACCACGTGGCTCTCAAGCACGGCGATCGCTTTTCGATCGGGAACATCGGTTTTCAAGCCCTCCATACGCCGGGCCATACGCCCGAGCACGTCGCCTACCTCGTGACCGATCACGGCAGCGGTGCCGACGAACCAATCGGCATGATCAGCGGGGACTTCGTGTTCGTCGGCGACGTCGGACGCCCCGACTTGCTCGAAACCGCCACCGGTCAGACCGGCGCGATGGAGCCTTCGGCACGCACGCTGTGCGAGAGCGTGCGCACGCTCGACGACATTGCTGATTACGTCCAACTCTGGCCGGGCCACGGTGCCGGGAGCGCATGCGGAAAGGCGCTCGGCGCGGTCCCCACGAGCACGATCGGTTACGAACGACGTTTCAACCCCGCGATCAAGGCCGCCTCGGACCAAGCGCGGTTTGTCGATTTCATCCTGGAAGGCCAGCCCGAGCCCCCGCTCTACTTCGCCACGATGAAACGTGACAACCGCGATGGTCCCGCGGTGCTCGGCGGGATCCCGACCCCCGATCGAGTCGGCATCGACGTGCTCTCGACGGTCGATCCATCGAAGGTTGCGATCGTCGATACCCGTCCTTGGCCAGAATTCAGGTCTGGTCACCTGCCCGGCTCCCTTTCGTTCCCTCTGATCAACTCATTCTGTACCGACGTGGGATCGATGGTCGGGGGTGACGAGGACATCTACCTTGTCGTCGACGCCGAGCGTCTCGACGAGGTGGTCCGCGATCTCATTCGCATCGGTCTCGATCGGATCAAAGGCTGGTGTCCGCCCGAGGAGATTAGTTCGGCCGCGACCGCGACCATTCAAGAGATCGAGGTTGCCGATGCGATCGCGTCGGTTGAATCAGGGAAGTTCAGCGTTCTTGACGTGCGCCGGGCGACCGAATTCGCCGGCGGTCACGTTCCCGGCGCTGTGAACGCTTCTCATACGCGGCTCGCGTCACGGGTCGACGATGTTCCGGGGCCGGGCCCGATCCTGGTGAATTGCCGCAGCGGTGCCCGATCGGCACGTTCGTGCGCCTACCTGCAACGTCTCGGGTACGACGTGACGAATCTTGCCGGTGGGTTTCTTGCGTGGGACGCTTCTGGGGCGAAGGTTGACAGGTAGCGCTACGCCCGTTTCTCGAAAAACGCCTTTGCGGGCATCGGGAACAGCGTGTAGAGGAGTTGGTCACGCCCCGAACGCATCATCGCGCTGACTTCTTTCGGGATGGCGGATAGATCCGGTTCCGGCGCATAGTCCCGAGGGGCTTTGTCGAAGCGTTGCCCGTCGGGGCTGCACTTGCGCACAACGTCGGGGTCGGGTTCGCCGGGCAGGCGGCCGTACTTGCCGAGGATCACTGATCGGAACTCGTTGCTGATGACCTTGTACCGTTCGCCGGTGATGACGTTCATCGCGGCCTGCGACCCGACGATCTGACTCGTCGGCGTGACGAGCGGGATGTAGCCCGCCTCCTCTCGAACGCGAGGGATCTCTTCGAGAATCTTGGGCATCTGATCGAGCTGACCCTGCTCCTTGAGCTGGTTGTGCAGGTTGCTGATCATGCCCCCGGGGACCTGGGCGTCGAGTTGGTTCCGATCGACCGGCGCAAACCCTTGTGGAACAAGGATCTCGTCTTCAACGATGTCGATCGCCTGGTTGATCTTGTCCCGGTCCCGCGACCCAACGAGATCGAGCACCTTGTCGATCTTCGCTCGTGTTTCCGGCGGGCATTCTGAATCCCAGGGCGTGCCGAAATGCTCTGGGTCCTTATCGACGCCGGAGAGCTCGCCCCGGATGACGCGGAGCCTCGAGTCGATCTCTGAGAAGTGCCGGCGATCGACGTTGTGCTCGAACCCGGCGGCCTCGGCAACCCACGTGAGCAGTTCGACGCTCGGCTGGCTTGTCGCGTTGGCCATAGGCCCATGGGCGGTATCAATCGCGTCCACGCCGGCCAGCATTCCCGCGATGTAGGCGGTCGTTGCGAGACCGTTCGTGCCGTGGCTGTGCAGGGTGACGTGGATATCGCCCAGAGCGGCCCGCAGCGCGTCGACGAGCCCGAAGCAATCCGCAGGGTGGAGCAACCCAGCCATGTCTTTGATCGCGATGCTGTCCGCGCCGTTGTCGACGGCCGTCTGAGCAAAGCGAACGAAGTAGGCCTCATCGTGAACCGGGCTGGTCGTGTAGCTGAGCGCCGCCTCCGCGTGTCCGTTGAACGTCTTCACGCTCATGACCGCCGTCTGCAGGTTCCGTGTGTCGTTGAGCGCATCAAAGACGCGGACGCGATCGTTCCCGCTTCGGACCGCTTCTTTCATGAAGCTGAACACGACACCGTCGGCGTAGGGCGTGTATCCGAAAAGGTTCTGTCCCCGGCAGAGCGAGCGGATCTGCGCCCCCGTCCCCGCCGGCCCCAGGTGATCACGGAACGCATCGAGGCGTGCAAACGGGTCGTCGTTGGTGAATCGGAGACAAGCGTCGAGCGTCGCCCCGCCCCAAAGCTCGATGATGTCGTACCCGGTCTCTTTGATGAGCGGGAGCACCCTCATGCACTGCTCTGTGCTCATTCGTGTTGCGAGCAGCGACTGGTGTCCATCACGAAGCGATGTGTCGATGAATCGGATCGATGGCATGCCTGGTCTTTCCCTCCGCGACTACGCGTGTTCCGATTCACCAAGTTTCGCCGCGAGCAAGTCGGAATAGCTCACGCTGATCGGCTCCCCGAGCGTTGGACCCAAAGCCTGGCGAAGATCGCCGACGAGTTCGTTGCACTTGGCCATGTTCTGGGTCTTGGTGACGAGCGCTTCGAACTCGAGGAACCGCCCCAGATCATCGACCTCGTCGAGGTGGATCCGCACCCCGGAATGCATGAAAATCTCACGCGTCTTCGAAACGGTGAGCCACACAGGAAGCGGGAGCGTCCCGAACCGCTCCGCGGCTTGCTCTTCGGTGTAGATATCGAACTTGCTGATCTTCGGCAGCGCTCGGTCGTGGCGTTCGTAGTGGATAATCTCGGCGGGCTCGGGCGAGCCATCGAACTCTGTCTCGCGTTTTTTCAAGCGACCCGAGGCGACGCGGTAATAGGTGTCGACTTGCTTTACGACGCCCACCGGCGAGGCGCCGAGGCGGCGCAAGGCCGCTCTGGCGAGATCTGGCTCACGCAACTCTGCTTTGAACTCGAGGTTCTGCACGCCGCACCTCCCGTCCCGCGTCTCTGGACGTCGCATCTTACCCGAGCCCGGCGGCCCCCAGCGCCTTGAGAAGCCGCGTCTCGTCCCACACCTCGACGCCCAGCGATTCGGCTTTCGTGAGCTTGCTTCCCGCCTTTGCGCCCGCTATCAGCAGATCGGTGTTCTTGCTGACAGACCCTGTGACCTTCGCTCCGGCCGCCTCAAGCAGGTCGCTTAACGCTCGCCGCTCGTAGCGTTCGAGCGTTCCTGTGAGAACCACGGTTTTGCCAGCAAACGGTCCGAGCCCTTCGGCGGCGTCGCTCGATGCCCCTTCCGATGCCCGGGCGAGCGCCGGATCGACATACTCGACGCTCGCGAGCGATACCCCTGTTTCTCGGAGCCCTTCGAATGTCCGCGTCGCCGCCTCCGAGTGCAGGTACTCGTGCACGACTGGCGCCGTCGTGACGCCCAACCCGGTTTCGGGTCGCTCTTTAGGGTCTTCTGGGAAGCCCAACTCGGCCGCGTCTGATTTCTTGAGCGTCTTCGGGCGGAGCAACGGCTCGGGGGCCGCCAGCAAATCATCCAGGCTCGAAAAGAGTCTCGCGAGTGATTTCGCGGTCGAGGTCCCGACATGACGCATGCCCAATCCCGAAAGCACCCTGGCGAGCCCACGGCTCTTCGCGTCCTCGATGCCCTTCAAAAGGTTTTCGAGCTTCCGTTCCCCCATCCGCTCGAGTTCGAGCATCGCGTCCTTGTGATCCTCCAAGCGGAAGATGTCCGCGAAGCCAGCGAGCGGGATCTCGCCATCGGTATCTTTGGTCGCCAGTATCTGGTCGATGGTTTGCTCGCCCAAGCCGTCGATGTCCATCTGTCCCCTGGCGGCGAACCACACCAGTCGCTCGCGGAGCTGGGCCGGGCATTCCGGGTTCACGCAGCGACGCGCAGTTTCTAAGCTCGGATCGTCTCGGGCCTCCGGGGGCTCGATCTCGACGATGCCCCCGCACACCGGACAGGCATCGGGGGCTTTGATCCGTTTCGCGCCCTTCGGACGTTCGCTTGTGATGACCTCGGCAACGTACGGGATGATCTCGCCGGCCTTCTCGACCCCGATGGTGTCGCTGATACGGATGTCCTTCTGCCGCACGAGCCCGTAGTTGTGCAAGCTCGCGTGCCGCACTGTGGTCCCAGCGATGAGCACAGGCTCCATGATCGCCCGAGGCGTGATCTTGCCGGTCTTCCCGACTTGGTGTTCGACATCAAGAAGCACAGTGCGCTTCCGCTCGGCCGCGAATTTGAACGCGATCGCCCAACGGGGGCTTTTGCTCGTGACGCCCAAGGTCTGCTGTTGCACGAACGAATCAACACGCACAACCATTCCGTCGGTGTCGTAACCAAGGTCGTTTCTGACCGATTCAAACGCGTCGATCGCCCCGAGGACGCCTTGGAGATCGTCTGTCGTCGTTGAGTGATTACCCACCGGCAAACCAAGCGATGACACCGCCTCAAGAAACCCGGAGTAGGACTCCGCGAAACCTTCGGAAACTTCGCCTCGGCCATGGACTAAGAACCGGAGCCGGCGCTCCGCGATTGCCTTCGGATCGAGCTGCTTGATCGTTCCGGCGCACGCGTTGCGAGGGTTCATGAACGCGTCTTCGCCGCGTTTTTCCCTCTGAGCGTTGATCCGGTCGAACTCCGCTCTCGGGATGAACACCTCGCCGCGAACCTCGAGAACGTCAGGTGCTTCGCCATCGAGGCGGAGCGGGATTTCTCGGATCGTGCGGGCCGCGTGCGAGACGTCGTCGCCCTTCTCTCCGTCACCCCTCGTCACCGCACGAACGAACTCGCCGCGTTCGTAGCGGACGGAAAGGGCAACGCCGTCGATCTTTGGATCACAGATGAAGCGAGGGGTGCCCTCGCCGAAGAGCCCGGCGCCCAGACCTCGGTGGACCCGGTCGATCCACTCGTCGACCGAGTCTTTGGCCGCGTCTTTGGGTCCCTTGTCTGATCGATTCCGGAAGTACGTGTTGTCGATCGACATCATCGGGACGCTGTGCCGAACAGTCTCGAAGCCCTCGATCGGATCCCCGCCGACGCGCCGCGTCGGGCTGTCGGGTGCGTCGAGCTCCGGGAACTCGGTCTCGATAGCCCGGAGTTCGTCGAGGAATTCGTCGTATTCACGATCTGACATCACCGGCGCCGCCTCGGCGTAGTACGCCCGATCCGCCTCACGGATCAGGCGTCGGAGCTCGGTGACGCGTCGTTTGGCCTCAGACTGGTTCACGTCGATGCGATGCTACCGAGACGCGTCGGATCACGGCGTACCATGGCCCGATGGGCAAACCGGCGACGATCATCGATGGCAAGGGGCTCGCGGAGGAACACCGCGCCCGAATCGCCCAGCAGGTCCGCGAGATCGAGGCCTCGGGCCGGCGGGTCCGCCTCGACGCCGTACTCACCGTCGGCAAGGACCCCGCTGCGAGGCTCTACGCAGAGAGCCAGGCGCGAACGTGCGCACGGGTCGGCATCGGGTACGAGCTGCACGAGGTCCGGTCGGATGCCTCGGCCCACGAGGTCCTCGGCGTTATCGATCGCCTGAACGCGTCTGCGGACGTCTCAGCGATCATGGTGCATCTTCCTTTGCCCGAAGGCGTCGATCAGATCGAGGTCCAGTCGCGGATCGCCCCGCACAAGGACGTTGAAGGCGTGAATCCGACGAACATCGGGAACATCATCTACGGGCGTTCGAGCCTCGCTCCGTGCACGGCTCTCGCGTCGGTGGCGTTGGTCGATTCCACCGGCGTTGATCTGCGAGGCAAGCGGGCGGTGGTCATCGGGGCATCCGACCACGTCGGGAAGCCAATCGCGGTGCTGCTCATGCGTCGCGATGCGACCACCGTCAGTTGCAACGAATGGACCTGGGGCCTCGCGGACCTCGCGCGGACCGCCGACGTGCTGGTGTGCGCCGTTGGGAAGCAGAATCTGGTGACCGCCGACATGGTTAAACCCGGCGCCGTGGTGATCGACGTGGGCATCAACCGGGTATCGGACGGTCAGGGCGGCACGCGCACCGTCGGCGACGTCGCCGAGCGTGTCGCGAGCGTTGCGGGGTTCCTGAGCCCCGTTCCCGGGGGCGTGGGGCCCATGACCGTTGCGATGCTCTTGCAAAACGTCGTCGATGTCGCGGCGGGTTCGAAGGCGAACTCCCGCGAAGACAAGGATGGCGAGCAATCACAGCTCCCGGGCCCCGTTGACACCCCGGGCGGGGTCGCGTTGAATCCGTGATGGGGCCCGCAGGGGCCCGAGAGCGGGGCCCGGGTGGCGGCTCTTGAGCGCCTCGCGATCGATGAATGCACGCTGTTTGGGTTGAAGTGAGTCGATCACGTTGACCGAATGGTCTCGGGACGCTTGAATCCAGTAGTGGCAAGGACTTCCTACTCCTGAACAGGACGGACACGCATGAGCAGCACGCTCGGATTCGGGATGCCAGGGGGCTGGGAGTGGATCGTCATCGGGGTCATCGCCCTGTTGATCTTCGGTCGTCGGCTGCCTGAAGTCGCCCGGAGCCTGGGCGACGGCATCCGCGAGTTCAAGAAGGGCGTCCGAGACACGACTCCCGATTGGAACGACGACCGCCCCAGTTCGAGCGCCCCTCCCCGCATCGAGGACGAGCGGACTGTCTCTCAGGGCGGAACACCCGCGACCGAACCGGCGTCGCAGCCAGACGACGTCAAAGCGGACGCCCGCCCAAGCTAATACAAAAAACGACCCGCATCGCGCGGGTCGCCTCGGTGAAGTTGGTCCAGCAGGGCTCAGCGACGGCGGCGGTTCGCGATGAACGCGAGACCGGCGAGGCCCAGGCCCGAGGCCGTCGGCAGCGGGACAGCGGTGGTCGCGAGGGCGAGAAGCGTGTCATCGAACGCGAACGCGTCGGCTGAGTTGTCCTGGGTGAAGGTCAGCGAGGTGATGCTCGCGTCTTCGTCATGGAAGCCGAAGAAGAGCTTTCCGCCGGCCGTCGAGCCATTGACGTGCATCGTGTGGACCGAGCCATCTTCGTAGGTCACGGTGATCACGCTACCGCCGGCGGTTCCCAGGCCGGTAACGAAGGTGCCGAACGCGTTGATCGCTTCGTCGAACTCGAAAGTGAACGACCGGCTCTGGCCTGCGCCCGCGGAGTTCGCCCAGAGGTACTGCGAGCCCGAGGTCGCAAACCCGTTGAACGCGTCAGAGAAGCGGTTCTCGACGTGAAGGAAGTCGAACGACCCCTCGACGCTCACGCCCGGAGCCACCGACAGCGTGCTGCTGCGTATTGTGGCAAGTGACTCATAGTCGACGACGATGGACGCGCCGGTCGCCTCGAGGAACGAAGCCTGAGCTTGGTTCGAGTTGGGCGTGCTTGAGCCAGGCATCGCGGCGGCGTCGAGGCCGGAAAACACCGTCGGAGCCGCGAGGGCGGCGGTGGACAGAACGAGCGCGGCGGCCGCGCCGGCAGCGGTGAAGGTGGTCATCTCATCTCTTCCCAAATATCTGTGCGTACGTGGGTTACGTCTCGTTGGCGAAGGTACCACGTCGGTGCGGCGTGAACCACCCAGGCTTGGGGGGACACGTAAAAAAACGACAGAGCGGCCGGGAGATCCGGCCGCTCTGCGCGGGTGGTTCGGCCTGTGAGGGACTTGGATTATGGGCAGCCGGCGAGGTAGCTCCCGATAAACGCGTCGACATCGCTGAGGTCGGTCACACCGAACGGGGCCACGAAGTCCGCGAGCGCGTTTCCAGCGATAAATGCGCTGGCGAACGCGTCGACATCCGCGAGGTCGAGGACGTTCGACGGGTGGGCGAGGTCGGCGACGCAGAGCGGGGCGCCGACCAGCGAGACGTTATCGACATAAGCGACGTCACCCGGGGTTCCGAGATCGAGGCCATCGCCCGCGAACCCGACGTAGACGTACTGGAATCCGTCTGATCCGAAGTCGATGGTGCGTTCGATGGTGGTCGCCCCGACGGGCCCCGAGAACACCTCCGAGAACAGCGGTGTGATCTCGACCGGGATTGAGCCTTCTGGTTCCGGGTACGCGCCGGCGTGGTCGGACCCGAACTCACCGTTGATCCCGAAGACCTTGACCTCAACGGTGCTCGTCCGTGTTCCCGGTGCGTCACGCATCTCGAAGTCGAACGTCAGCCGCTGACGTCCCCGTCGGGCGAAGTCGTCGTAGATCGCCTGCGCAATGGACGAGAAGTTGAACTGACCTCGGAGTTCGGCGCCGCCACCCGAGATCATGGCCCTCGCGTCCCACCATCCGGTGCTCGCCCCGGCGCTGGTCAGCCCGTAGATCCCACCTTCGAACGAGCCGTCGAATGAGCCGTCGACGATCGCTTCGGGATCAACCTCACGGCCAGGGCTGACGGTCTGCGTGATCGTGTCTGTGGCGCCCTGGTGATCCCAAACGGTGAGTGCGATCGGCGTTGCTGCTCCGAGGGTCAGCCCAACGGTAGTCGTTTCGCCAAAGTGCTCGAACGATCCGTCGGCGCCGATATCCCAGGCGTAGGCCACGATGTAGTTGGAGTCATCGACGAACACGGACGCCAGGTTGTTGGGCAGGAGTCCGTCTCCGGGGGTATCCGCGTCGCGTGAGGGGAGACCGTTGAGGCGGACGGCGCCCATCACGCCGACGGTTTCCCACGCGAAATCGGCGGTGGGGGGCTCGTTCGCCGGCGCGGCACTGAACGAGCCTCCTTCGATCGCAAGGAAGTTGGCCGGGGGTTGGGTTTGGGTGAAACCGTTCTGCCGGCGGTAGAAATGGTTCGTGTTGTTCGCGAGCCGCAGGTTTCGGAACGCCGATCTTCTGAGCGGGAGCCCCATCGCCCCCTCCGACCCGGTTCCGTCCCCGAGATCGAACCGGTTGATCTGGCCCTCGAGCGGGGTCCTGATTCCGAACCGCCAACCTTCGACGATGACGTTATCGAGCACGAGGCGTTTGGTGGGCCCGTTCATTCCGAATCCGTACCCACGCCCGTCCCCGTTGATGCTCAAATCAACCGACGGTTTGTCGTCGATTCCGGGCGTCGCGAGGTCCGCTGAGGCGATCAGACCGTTGCGGAACTCGAGCTGTGAGCTGTATTGCAGGTGTACCCCCTGGCCGTAGATGTTCCAGAACTTGAAGCCTTCAACGATTCCAAACTCGCGGTGCACGTTGCCATCGCACGGACACGTGAAGCCGATCCACTCGCTTTGGTTGCGCATGTGGTTCCACGAGAGCATCCCGAAGTCGCTGTTGATGACCTCGAAGCCTCGGATGTCACGCGTCGGAACTCGGTTACCAGCGATGGTGTCTCCTGAGGTCACGATGTATTGGCGGTCCGCGGGAAGGTGCTCGCGAGGGACCACGCCCCGATCACGGTTCGCGTTCCCGTCGACGTCGCTGAACACGTCCATGCCCCCGCCGGCGGCGGAAATCGCGATGTTGCCGACTTGCTCGACTTGGCTGGCACCCTGAACCCAGTACGCCTCTCCGTTGAACCCAAAGTCGAAGTTGGTGACGCGCTTGTACCCATCCCCGAAAGGCTCGACGGTCAGGTCCGGGTCATCGTCTCCGGTCGTCTTGATCGAGATGTTGTTCTTCCAAAGCCCGATCTCGTTGCCCGCCTCTTGCGCGAAAGCGGAGCCCAAGACATCGAACGCGACGTTGTCTCGGAACAGCGCGTGCCCGTCGTGCTGCACAAAGCCCCAGCCCGGGCTGCCCCAAACGACGCACCCGGTGATCTCTGCCGGGGGACATACCGCCAGGTCGATCGGCTGGTTGTTCTGAGGCAAGTTGCGGTGCCCATGCACGGCGTACCGCCCCCGCACGTTCAGGCCCTGCCCCGGAGTTCCGTCCACGTTCGTTCCGGCGTCGTCTATGAAGTGGTTCTTGTTGAGCCGTCCGAACTCGTAAAACGCTGTGTTCCGGATGATCGACTCGGGCGTGTGCATCGTCATCTGGTGCCCCCGCCGCATGTCACGGATTGCGCCTGGAGGCGGAGCGTCGGGTGAGCGTGGGTCCAGCTCAGATCGGAAGGTGATGTTCCGCGTCAGGTTCGCGACGTAGATGTTCAGGTCGTCCGGATTGAAGTGCACACCATCGGGACGCACGTGATCCCAGCGAAGCCCGGCGGACCCGGCAGCCGTGTTCGCGATGCCGATGGTCGCGCCGTCGATCGACGTGATCGTCAGCACCTCGTCGTGGAACCGGCTGTTGTCGGCGTTGCTACCGTTCGGATCGAACCACGTTCCCCCGAGCACCAGCGTGTCGCCGACCTCCCAGCCAACCGGAGCTTCCCGGAGTTCGAGCGCCGTGGCGCCAGTCAGCGCATCGCCGACGAGCGGGGCGAAGTCGGTCTTGTCGGCCCCGACGAGCGAGTGGGGGCCGTGCGGGATAAACCCTCGTCCGAGTTGGCGCGGGTCGTTGATAAAGTCGAACGCCCGATCGGCGATGATCACGATATCTGCGCTGACCGAAGCCTGGACCGGCTGCGCGTCCGTACCGATGGAGATCTCGCCCCCGGGCGAACTCAAGAGCGTGTCGAGGTACACGCGCGTTTCCCGATCTACAGCCCAGCGGAGTATCCCATCGACGCGAACCGTCCCAAACCGCGTCGAGTCGGCCCCGACTCCGTCGCCGTCGTCGAAGACATCAAAGACGACCTCCACGCCCTCCGAGATCCGCACGTCCTCTCCGGGCTGGGGTAGGTCGAGGACGGTGAACCCGCCCCAGGTCGCAGGATCAGACCACGCCCCGCTCGCGACCGCGGTCGACGTCTCCGTTCCTGGAACGAGCAGATCGAGCAGAGGCTGGGCGACGTGCATATTCCCGCACTGCCCAGACGCGGCGTCCGATGGAACAGACAGCGCGATCGACACACCGATCGCGCACGATGCTGAGAGCTTCAGCTTCATGGTGGCTTCCCTTCCGCATGTCCCCGGGATAGCGCAACCCGGGCCGCGTGTCCGACACGCTTTGCCTAGATTACCGCCAGCGAGGTCCTGAACCAAGACGCGAGGCAGGGACAACCGACGGCGGGCAAGCGAATCGGAGCGACAAGGCCGCTGATCGGGGCTATCGTCCTTTTCGCTCGGCGAAGTAGCTCAGCTGGCTAGAGCGGAGGATTCATAACCCTCAGGTCGGGAGTTCGAGTCTCCCCTTCGCCATTCAGGTAAGTCGCTGGCCCGCCAGTGTTTACACGCTCGACCGAACAGGCTCGGGCGAACTTTCGATAAAAACCGGGAGTCGTCGGACCCCCGTTTCTTCGCATTCTACGGGTTTCCGGGAGTCGTGGCGGGAGTCGTGGCGGGAGTCGTGGCGGGGATCGGCGGGGTCGCCCCCCGGGGGCGGGGTTAGGTTCTGTTTCGGGCCGGTTTCCGCACAGCTGTTTGCGTCGCAATTTGTGTTTGTTCCTTGTGGTAACGACTTGGTTTCACAAGGCTTGCGGTTGTTTACGGCGTCTTCGGGCGGCGGGGGCGGCGGTGGCCGTCTGCCGAACGCGGGCGTGGGGGTTGGTGGCTCGGGCGTTTGCTGCTCTCGATTGGGGGTGGCGGCGTGAGTTGGGACGAGGTCTCGTACGCGGAGATCCGGTGGCTCATCGAGGACGCCTGGCCGGCGACCGATGGGTCGAGCTTTGCCGAGCAGCGGACGGCGAAGACGGTGGCGGTCTGGCTGCATTCGTTCGCAAACTCTGCGGACGCGGTGTGGCCGAGCATCAAGGCGATCGCGCGTCGGAGCGGGTACGGCGATCGGACCGTACAGCGGGCTCTGTCGCTGCTTGAGGCGGCGGGGTGGGTCGAGCGTCAGGCTCGGTACGTCGGCGGCCCTGAGGGCGGTCAGCAGACGACGACGCGGTACGTCTTCCTGCCTCAGGGATTGGCGGCCTCGGTGCCCGCGGACCTGCTCGAGAAACGGGCGAGGCGTCTGGGGCTTATGCCTCGCGAGGCGGTCGGCGGGGCTGTCGGCGGGGCTGTCGGCGGGGCTGGGGGTGGGGCTGGGGGTGTCGAGGGTGTCGCCCCTGGGCAGGGCGTCGCCGGTGACGGGGGCGGCGTCGAGGTCGCCCCGAGGGTGTCGCCTGCGTCGCCCCTGGGGCGCATCGGAGGTCACCCAAAACCAACCAATGAAACCAACCCAGTAACCAACCACGCGGCGGTTGAGGTTGAATATGAGTTTGGTTGTTTAGAACCGGTTGCGTATGGGTTGCCAACGGGTGCGGTGACGTTGTATCCGTTGGCTTCGGTTGATGCGTGGATCCGGGGGCGTCGGGCTCGGTGTCTCGCACAACTCCGTGCCGTCGGGGTCGCCGATCCGGAGCGGGTCGCTGGGCTCGCCGGTGCCGATCTCGTGCGGGTGGTTTGGGCGGTGCGCGAGGTGGGGCTGGCCGGCAAGGGGCCGGGGTGGGTCGTTTCAGCGATCCGCGACGAGTACGCCGTGCCTGCGGACCGACGCGCGGAGATCGAGGCCCTTGAGCAGCGGCACCTTGACGCGGTCGACGCGGTCGGCGTGGCGGCGTCGGTCGATCGAGATGTCGTCGGGGCCTGCGTCGCTGACTCGCTCGAGTGGTTGGGCGATCAGTCGGTCGAGGCCTCGACGTGGCTGCGGAGCTGGTTGTCGATCGAGCCGCTTGCGGTTCCCGAGCCGCACTGCGCGGCGTCCGGGGTGGTGTGGTCTGCGTTCATTGGCGTCGCGGGGCGTGTGCGTGATGCATATGCGTGCGTGAAAGGGGCTGGGTGATGCGGGTGAAGGGGTACGCGCGTTCGTACGTGGCTTCGGCTGGCGGGCCTTGCGAGGGTGATGGCGAGGCGCGTCCGTTCCGGATGGATGATGCCGGCGACGTGTTGCCGTTTCGGTGCCAGCGGTGCGGGGTGTCGCTCGATCGAGCTGCGGTGTTGTGCGCCGAGTGCCGGGAGGTGCAGGCGTACCGCAACGTCCGCGATGGAGCGAGCGTGGTCGCGCTGATCGCGGAGGGCGAGGCCGACGGGGCTGGTGGCGAATTGGGCTGGGGGGCTTGCGTTGCGGGATGACTCGGCTATCGCTGTTGGTGTCTCAGACGCGCGGCCGCCTCACTCGGTTGAGGCCGAGCGGGCGGTCCTGGGCTCTCTGCTCCTCGATCCGTCGGTCGCGGCCGACGTTTCGCTCGCGGTCGAGGACTTCTTCGGCCCGTCGCACCGGGGGCTATACGAGATCATGCTCGAGCTCGTCGGCGGGTCGGGTGGCATTGACCCGGTGGTCGTGTGGGACCGGATGCAGGCAGTCGGCGGATTCCGCGAGGGGCCCGAGTGGTTGCTCGAGCTTGCTGAGGCGGTGCCGTCTGCGAACCGTGCGCGTCACTACGCGGGGATTGTGGCGGCGAAGGCGACGCGACGTCGCGTGATCGAGGCATCGGCGGCGACGATCGAAGACGCGGCGGAGACCACCGACGAGATCGATGGCGATGTTTCTGGGTTGATCGAACGTGTCGAGTCGCGGCTGTTCGAGGCGACTCGCGTGGCGGGCGGTTCGGACGTGGCGAGCGTCGGGGACGTGTCGACCGAGCGGCTGCTCGAGGTCGAGGCGGCGATCCACGACGGCGTAGCGCCGGGGTTGGCGACGGGGTACCGAGATCTCGACGAGCTCACCGGCGGGTTGCACGCCGGCGAGCTCGCGGTTGTTGCCGGTCGCCCCGGTATGGGCAAGACGGCGCTGGCGTTGTCGATCGCGAGGAACGTGGCGGCGGGGTCGCGGGCGGCGGAGCCGAAGTCGGTCCTGATCTTCAGCATGGAGATGCACCGTTCGCAGATCGCGGCGCGGTACCTGTCGATGCAATCCGGCGTGTCGATGAGCAAGATCGCTCGTGCGACGCTGACGCCCGAGGAAGTGGAGAAGGTATGGGCGGTCCGTGACACGCTGGCGGCGTTGCCGGTGCATGTTGACTTCTCGCCGGGGATCACGATCGGCCAGTTGCGGGCGCGGTGTCGTCGGATGGTGTCGCGTCGCGAGGGGCCGCCGCTCGGCCTTGTCGTGGTCGACTACTTGCAGTTGATGACGACGTCGGGCAAGCGGCGCGAGAACCGGCAAGTCGAAGTCTCGGAGCTTTCGGGGGCGCTCAAGGCGACGGCGAAAGATCTCGGGGTTCCGGTGCTGGTGGCCTGTCAGCTGAATCGGGCGCCCGATAGCCGAGACGACAAGCGACCGCGGCCGAGCGACCTGCGTGAGTCGGGGTCGATCGAGCAAGACGCGGATCTCGTCGGGTTGCTCTACCGCGAGGGGTATTACCACCAGAGCGAGTCGAATGCCGACCGCGAGTGGCGGATGCAGAACCAAGGCAAAGAGAACCGCGCCGAGCTCATCGTCGCGAAGCAACGCAACGGGCCGACCGACACGGTCTCGCTGACGTGGGACGGTCCGCGGGGGACGTTTCGGACGTACAGCGAGTTCGATACCTCGCGGTACGGGCGAGGGCGCGGGGCTGCCGTCGATGGCGGCTCGTCTGGTACGAGCGTGGAGGGGGCGTGATGTTCAAGTCGATGGGCCGGGCGATCAGTGCGGGTGCTTGGCAGATCGTGTCTGCGATGCGATCGCGGCCGTGGTGCGCGGGGGTTGGCATGGTTGTCGGCGTGCTCTCCGTGTTCGCATGCACGGAACAGGTTGAGGCTGTGAGTGTGGTGTGGCTTGCTGGCTTGCTGGTATCGCCGCGGCTGGCGTTGGCGTTGTTCAGCGATCGGAGGGCGTGAAGATGGCAACGGTTCCTGAGGGGCATCTTGAGCTCGGCGAGGCGATGGGCGAGCTCACGGTCGTGCATCGTGATATCTCGCTCGATGGCAGTTCCGGTACCGGCGTCATGGATGACCCGTACTCGTTTGACTATTCGCCGGGTCCGGACGAGGTTGTTGTCGATCGAGGCACGCGGCTCGGCCGGCAGTTGTTCGCGAACGACAACGTTGCCGCCCGCGAGGTCACGTCAGATCTTGGGCGGTACGCGGTCGTTGGGATCGGTCTGCTCAATGAGGCGTTCGCGCCGCCCACGTATCGGTTCGATGAGCCGATCGGGTCGGGCGAATGGACCGATGCCGCGACGCGGGGCGATGGGCGGTCGAACGTGTACTCGAGGGATGTCTCGGCGTACTACGCGGCGATCGCGGGCCAGTCGATCGTGGCCACTCGACCGGGCATCGCGTGCATGGTGCTCGACACCGCGGGTTTGCTCGATCGCTACCGGCCGTCGCCGGCGGCGTCTGCGGACCCCGGGGGGTGGTCGGATGCGGAGCGGATCCGGGTGATGCTGGCGATGGTTGGCGCCGGCGGGCTCACGCTGGACAAGCAGGGCGTCGTGCAAGACTCGGACGGCTCGACGTCGCTGTCGGGCTCGCTCGATGATCTCAACGACAACCATCCGGGTCGGCTTGTGCTCCATGACGATGGCACGAGCCAGACGCTGTATGCCCACTTCCCGGGCGGCGTTGATCCCGCGTCGCTCGGGGTTGAATCCGGGTTCATCCTGGATCATGGTGAGGCGGGGCTCAATACAAACACCTCGGGCGTCTCGCTGGTCAGAGCGAGCGGGGCCTCGGTGGGGCGGATGTTGGTCGCGGGTGTGCGGCTCGCGTTCATGGCGACCAACGGACCGGCCCTTGGTTCGGCGGCGAACCAGCGCACCGCGGAGCTGCGGACGGGTGGCCCGGGTGAAACGTGGCTCAATCTTCGCGCGAACGCGACCGTTCTCGCGGCGTCGGGCGACGTGTTCGCGTTCATCCCGAACGGCAATGGACGGGTGCTCGCTCACGGAAACCGGGTCATGTGCGGCGGGAGCGAAGGCGGGTGGCTCGTCAGTTCGCCGCAAACGCCGGCGTCGCAGGACATTCTCAATCACGACATGATCGCGAACCAGGTCATCCACCCGGATGTTGTCGATGCGGCGGACGAATCGACGACGGGGGCGGACTACTTCCGCGCGAGCTACGGGGCGCCGCACGGCGGGTTCGTGTCGATGGTGGCGTCGCGCAACCGGATGAGGGTGAGCCGGCCCGATGTCGTTGCCGCGCGTTTGCAGTGTGCGCCGAAGATCGAGCTTGCTGAGGTCCGCCATGATCGGCCCGAGACCTACACGGCGGTTCGTCGCGACGAGGTGATCGAGGCGGCGTCGTTCTCCACTCGCCATCCACAGAAGACACGGTTTGAGCGGTGTTGGTTCTCGAGCAAGGCTGAGTCGGGGGTCGCGGGTTCTCAGTACCTGTTTAGCGGCTTCAACCACGGGGTGACCCTTGACGGGTGTGTGGTCTACATGCCGTGGGATTCGCACTTCATGCGGCCGCGCGATCAGGACGGCGCGACTGACCAGTCGTTCGCCGGCGTCGAGTATTGGTTCGCGATCCGCAAGTCGCTGATCCTCTGGGACAACCCCAACGCAGGCGCAATCTGCCGCTTTGATGGCCGGTTCATTTCGCCCCGGATGCGGTTGATCTTGGAGGATGCGATGTTCGTCAACCTCCACCCGGGCGGCGGTCTTCGCATTCGCAGCGGTTCGGTACCGACGGCGTTCGAGCTCGTTGGATGGGACCTGGGGAGCACGCATCGGTCTTGGTTCTGCGATGGCAACGGCGGCTCGGGCGACGTCGTGCTTACCGATGCGACGACGACGCTGAGCGAGGCTGAGTACGAAGCGAGACACGGGCCTCAACAGTTCGGCACGATGCCGGTGCGTGCGGACGGATCGGTGCTATCGGGTGGACTGGGGCGTCTGCCAACGCTACAGGTGATTCGTGACGTGTGGGCGGGTGTCTCCGGGCTCGGTGGCGGGTCCGGGTATGGCGTTGGTGCGTCGTTCGAGCGTGTGGCCGCGTTCATCGGGAACACGATGGGCCCGTTCGGCGGGACCACCGAGGTCGGCGCCGATCGCGTCGAGTTGGTTGATGGTGTGCTCGAGTCGGAGCAGGCCCTGATTCCAGTCCAGTCCGGCGTCAGGGGTCGGCCGTGATCGCTCGCGCGGAACGGTCGGCTCGGATCGCGGCGGCGACGGCGGCGAAGCCGTGGGTGCCGACTCGTGGCGGCGATGGCGGATCGCCGGCTCGGCCGGCGGCGCACGCCTCGGCGAACGGGGAGCGTGTGCTGTGCGGGCGTTCGCTTCGGGATACGACAAGGCGGCCGTCGAAAGACCCGCTCTGGCTGCGGTACCTCGGAACACTCGAGGTGACAACGGATCGATCTGACGCGGCGCACGGCGTGTTTGAGGAGCGGCCCGGCGTGCCGGTGGAGAGCGATCGATTGCTGCCGGCGACGTCGCTGCTCCGTGGTCAGGCGCTGCCTCGGCTGTATCCATCGTCACAGATGGTCGGGCGCACGGGTGGTCGCGTGTCGATCGATAGCTCGATCGACTCGTGCTTTGCGGCGGCGGCGCCGTTCGAGAACGCGGGTATTCCGCTCGGGTGGTCGCGGTGCTCTCGCGATGATCTCGATGCTCTGCGGAGCTTGCTTGCGGAAGAGTCGGGCCGCGATCTGCTTCGGCCGCGGCTGACGCAGCGGCTGACCGAGCGGGAGCGTTCGCTCGAGAAGCAAGCTACGGCGATGTTGGCTCGAGCGGCGGTCAGCCGGGAAAGCGATGGGGTAGACCTTGAAGACGCATGAAGTAGTCGCCGGTCTTGATCGGGAAATCATCGAGCTCCGCGATGAGCTGCGGGCCTTGGGCATGCCGCTCGAGGCTGTGCTCAACCAGATCCGCTCGTGCGTCCACGTGTCCGATCAGCCCGTTGCGAAAGCGTTGTTTCGAGCGAGCCGGGTCGGCGTCCTGGCGGCGGTGCGGCTTGGCATGGAGGAGAACAACTAATGGACGGCATGGACGCGGTGCGTGAGAGCGTGGGGGCGGCGATGTGGGGAGCGTTCGTGCGGTGTACATCGCACGTGACGGTCGACAACAAGTACGACATGTCGACGCCCTGGGTAGACCGGGATGGTCGGCTGTGCGTCGCGAGTCAGACCATTGCTGTTCGGACCCTTGATCCTGTGAAAGGGGTGGCGTACGGGGTGGTGGAGCGGAGACCGCCGATCGACACACAGTTCTTCGGCCGCGGCGAGATGGCGAAGTTGCCGAGGGCGGAGTTGCCTGAGCTCGTAGGGCGGGTTGATTGCGACGTGTGCGGCGGTGTTGGACTGGTCGGCATGCTGCTCGAGCGTCAGTGTCCGCGTTGCATGGGCTCCGGGCTGTATCGCGTGACGGGTGGGTATCGGGGGATCGAGTGCGGGCTCGGATTGATCGGGCCGCCGGTCTTGCAGCGATTGCGTGCGCTCGGTGTCGTCTGGGTTGCGTGCAAAGAAGTCGAGGCGACGGGGCACCTGGTCTGTCACTTCGGTTTCCGGACCGACGACGTTGAGGGCGTCGCGGTCGGTGTGTCGCACGGGGAGGTGGATCATGCCGCGTGAACTGTCGGGTGAAGGTCCAGGTGCTCCGGTCGGTGAGGCGACGCCGGCGTCGGCGGCGAGGACAGCGTTTCTATCGCTCGTCGAGGCGGAGCTTGATCGCGCCTACGCCAAGCACGGCCGCGATCCGTGGGGGCGTCACGAGTTCTTCGCGATTCTCAAAGAGGAGCTCGACGAGGCGTGGGACGAGATTCGAGCGGACTCACCTTCTGAGGCGTTGTTCGCTGAGGTTGTTCAGGTCGTGGCGGTGTGTCTTCGGTACGTCGAGACGGGCGATCGGTATCGGGGTGGGCATCCGGATTCGTTGTTTGCGGGGGCTTCGACGTGACGCGGCGGCACCCGGAGGCGGTGGCGCCGTTTGTCCAGCCTTTGGGCAGGGGACCGAACGGTCGGCGGTTGTGCCGATGGTGCTGGGCCGAGGTTCCGAAGGGCAAGCTGCGTTGGTGCTCGCCGGAGTGCGTTAGCGAGTACCTAATGGAGAACAACTGGGGTGTCGTTCGGGCGGCGGTCTACAAGCGCGATCGGGGGGTCTGCTCTGCGTGCGGGCTCGACACCGAGCTCTATCGCAAGATGGTGATCGCGGCATCGGAGGTTGTGTCGCCCGCATACGGCGAGCGGGACGAGTTCTATAAGAGGTTTTTGGGCTACGCCAATCCGATGCGTGATCCTTGGGATGCGGACCATGTCGTTGCGCGATCTGAGGGCGGGCGGGACCATCCGGACAATCTGAGGACGCTGTGCGTGCGGTGCCACAAGGCCCGGACCGCGGAGCAAGCCCGGCGTTGGGCGCGCGAGCGTCGGGAAGCTGAGGCGTCGTTGTTTGTCGGGCTTCAGGCATGACCTCGATCTGGCGCATTGAGACGGGAGATTGCGTTGAGTTGCTCGCTGCGATGCCGGATCGGTCCGTTCACTGTTGCGTGACGAGCCCGCCATACTGGGGTCTCCGCGACTACGGCGTTGATGGACAACTCGGTCTCGAAGCGACGCTCGCCGAATACGTCAAAGCGATGGTTGGCGTGTTTGAGCATGTTCGTCGCGTTCTTCGCGACGACGGTACGTTGTGGCTCAATATCGGCGACGGCTACTCGGGGCCGCCGAATTCTGGGGCGGGCTGGGAAAGCTCCACGCTCACCAAGCCGAACGGGCGAGCGAGGAAGCTACAAGACGCGCAGAAGGCGAGCCAACGATCGCACCGCCGATTTGATGTTCCGCGAAAGAACCTGCTCGGCGTCCCGTGGCGGGTTGCTTTGGCGCTTCAGGATGCGGGTTGGTACATCAGGTCGGACATTATCTGGGCCAAGCCGAATGTTCATCCGGAAAGCTGCGTCGATCGGCCGACGAAGTCGCACGAGCACGTCTTTTTGATGTCAAAGGCGGACCGCTACTTCTACGATGCGGAAGCCATTCGCGAGGGGATGTCGCCGGGCTCTGTATCGCGGTACCGGTACAAGTTCACCGGTGCTGAAGGTCGGGCGATTTGCCCCGGCGACGATAGTGGCCAGCGGACTCGGATGTCTGGGGAGCGAAAGGCACCCCGGGGACGCAATGCGAGAGATGTGTGGTGGATGAGTACCGAGCCAAACGGCGGGGCGCACGTTGCGACGTTCCCGCTGCAACTGCCAGTCCGTTGCATCCAAGCAGGTACCAGCTCGCTCGGCGTGTGCGACGAGTGCGGGGCTCCGGTCGCCCGCGACGGGCCGACCTGCTCGTGTGACGCCGAGGTCTCGCGGGCGGTCGTCCTTGATCCGTTCAGCGGTTCGGGCACGACGGGCGAGGCGGCGGTGCGCCTTGGGCGCGACTTTATCGGGATGGAACTTAACCCGGAATATGCGGCTGCGAGTCGACGGTGCATCGGGGCCACCCGTCTCGGATGGCGTAGCGACGAGGTGGTGGATTCGCCGCTGTTCGCCGGTGATGAGCCGGCCGAAGGTGGGGAGTGAGTGGTGCATGCAATTCCTCTCCCTCTTCACCGGCATCGGCGGCCTCGACCTCGGGCTCGAGCGTGCGGGTTGGTCGTGCCTCGGGATGTGCGAGCAAGACGAGTTCTGCCGCGCGGTGCTTTCGTCTCACTGGCCGGGAGTGCCGATCTGGGAAGACGTACGAGAGTTGACGGCCGACAGCGCGACCGGGCTGGACGCGATCGTCGGCGGGTTCCCTTGTCAGGATATCTCGACTGCCGGCAAAGGTGCCGGCATCGAGGGGGAGAGGTCGGGGCTGTGGCGTGAATTCCATCGGCTTGTTCGAGACGCTCGACCCCGTTGGGTTGTCGCTGAGAACGTCCCTGCTCTCCGAAATCGAGGCGCGGACCGGGTGCTCGGTGACTTGGAGGGATGCGGGTACACCTGCACGCCGCTCGTGGTGGGTGCTCGACATGTCGGCGCCCCGCACCGACGAGACAGGGTGTTCATCGTGGCCTACCGCGATGTGGCCCACGTCGACGGCGTCGGATTCCAACGCGAGCGGCGGCCGTCCGGGCTCGGGGAGCGTGACACTCACGGACGCGACGCAACGCGATGCGATGTGGGGTACGCCGTTGAGTTCGATGGGGGACCGAGGCCCGGGGAAATTCCCGAGGGGCAACCTGAATTGCAAGGGTCAAGCGGAACAGTGGCCGACGCCCTTGGCCAGCGACGGAAGACCGAAGGGAGTGGCGGGAGCCAAGGAGCGATCGGTGACGCAAGCGGCAACGAGTTGGCCGACGCCGGATGCCTCGGTGGCGAACGACGGGGAGAGCCTGGATCAGTGGGACACGAGACGGGAGCGCGTCAAAGCAGCGGCGAACAACGGGAACGGGATGGGCGAGCCGATCGCGATGGCCGCGCAGCGTTTCCCCCGTCCCGAAACGACTATGCCGGATGGCGAAGCGTGCTCGAATCTGATGCCGACCTTGCCCCAGCCACGCCGGTTGAACCTCAGATTTGTCGAGTGGCTGATGGGCTTTCCGACCAAGTGGGTCGAAGGTGGCGGCGCCACGCTCTGCGAGCGTTGGGCAACGCGGTCGTCGTCGACGTCGCGGAGATGATCGGAAGGGCGATCAGTGCCGCGGACGATGCTAAGTCATTGAGTGCCGAGCGAGATTCTCGATTGGGAAAGGGGAGCCGATGAAGCCTGATGGCGTAATTGGATGGGACGGCAGGCCGACTCCAGTCCCGGAGGGGCCAGACGACATTGTCACGGTGTGGGAGATCTCGCCTGAGCCTCACGAGCTTGCAGGTGAATATGACACGTACGTAGCCCGGTGCTCTTCGACTGCTCGCGATTGCATGATGAGCAAGTTAGAAGCCTTGGTTGACGGAGCGGACGAGGAGCGGTTGAGGGAAGGGGTCTCGATCACGGTGAGGCTCGTAGATATGCGAGCCGAAAATGTTCCGGAATGACCCTGGCGTGAATGGAAGGGCGAACAGTGTCGCGGACCAAGCGGACCAAGCGGACTAAGTGGGCGTCGGACCCGGAGGGTTGGATCGGCGTTCGTCCGGCGGAACCGGGGGAGATCGCGATGTTCTGGGGTGTCCGCGAGGCGGGCGGTGTGCGTCGCGTCGGTGGCCCGGGCGGGATCAGTTGCGAGGCGGTCTTCGAGACGCCGGTTGATGCCGGGGCGGTGGCGGAAGCACAGCCGTTTGGGCGATGGGTTGTCGTGCCGCTCGTGCCGAGGTTTGCGACTGCGATCGTCCCGTCGCGTGAACGTGCCCGAGCCGGCGATCCCGAACAACTCGAGATGGACTGGTCGGCCGCGTCTGGCGGCGGTCGCGGCGGCGAGAGCAAGGCCGTTGCTCGTGCTGGGTAAGTGATAGAGGGGCGATCATGGATGTACCGCTTAGTCAGATCGACGATGCGATCGCGGCCCAAATTCGTGCCGTGATCTACGGGGCAACCCACAAGACCGAAGGGCTCGCGTTCGCTGTTGAGCGCGTGATGTTTGAGGGCGCGACGTATGCGGAGGCGGCGAGCGGCCGGGGCCTGGGTGCCTCGACTGTGCGAATGGCGTTGCCGCGTGTCAGGTTGGCCGTTCAGGGGTACATGACTCAGGCGGGGCTGATATGTCCGGAGGCGATCGGGGGGGAGACTGCGGAGATGGGGGCAGCGTAGATCTGCTCACTGTGGCGGAATATGCCGCTCGGCACGGGAAGACACCGCAAGCTGTCTATAAATGGATCAAGTCCGGGCTCATCGTCACGGTTGGCGAAGGGAGGCGCAACCGGCGCATCGACCCGGCGACCGAAGACCCGAAGCTCGAGCGGGGGCGGACCTCGATCGGGCATGGCGGCGAGCGGCGGAATTCGGGGCGGCCCGGTTCCGGAGCGAGACCGTCCGCCAAGGGGGCCGGTCCAGTCGCCGCGGTGGAGTCGGAAGGGGGAGCCGATCGGGAGGATGTTCCGGCGGTTCCGGCGGTTCCGGCGGCCGCGAAGGCGGCGATGCCGGCTCGCGATCCGGCGGGGATCTTTGCGACCGAGTTGACGCCGGAGGCGGCCGAAACGCTCGAGCAGGTGCAATCGCGCGAGTCGCCACCCTCTGAGGCGTTGGGGTTCGATGATCTCTACACGCTGACGCATGCTGAGCTCCGCGTGCTCGCGTTGCTGCCGACTCGGACGACCGGGTTCAGTGAGAACGACGTCGCGAGGCTTCGGGCGCTGGAGGAGTATCGCCGGCGTGCTGTTGAGAATGAGGAGCGGGCGGGCTCGCTTGTGAACGCGGGCGAGGTGGCCGAGCGATTCCGGGCGCACTTGGCCGTGGTACGGCAGCAATTCGAGGCGTTGTCGTCCCGGGTGGCCCGGCCTCTGTCCGAGCGGCTGTGGCTCTCGGCCGACGACCGCGACCGGGTGCTCGATCTGCTCAGGGCGTCGGAAGTTGACCGGCACACGGTCGAGGCGGTCGGCGCGTTGCTGGTCAAGCCGGTCGATCTCGAGGACGTTGTGCGTCGCGAGGTGGCTGTGTGGGTGGCGAAGGCGTGCGAGTCGATCGCGATGGCGGACGATCCCGGCCCGGACCAGGGCCCGGATCAGGGCCCGGACCAGGGCCCGGGCCAGAACCTGGACTCGGAATCGGACCCGGTCGAGGCCGGGCCGGCGACGGTCGGCACGGGGCCCGGGTCCGCGGACTGAGGTCGGCCGATGAACTGGTTGGCACGGTTGGGGCTGAGGCGTGGGCGAAGCGCGAGGTCGTCCCGCTTGACGTGTGGTGCGAGCGGCATCGGTGGCTCGCTTCGGGCGCCGGTGGCACGGCGGGTCGGTTCGAGCTCGACCGCACGCCACACCTGAGAGGAATGATGCGGCTCATCGTGCACCCCTTGGTGCACGACGTGTCGGTGCTCAAGTCGTCGCAGATCGCGTACAGCGAGCTGATCAACTGTGTCCTGCTCTACACGGCGGCGGAGCTGCGGCGGGCGTCGATGCTCGTCTATCCGACGCGGGACGATGCCAAAAAGTACAACGCGGAGAAGGTGATCCCGGCGATCGAGGCGTGTCCGCCGGCGGCGAGGTTGATCGCCAAGCAGGACGACTTGCTCTCCGATGGGCTCTGGCTGAGCGGGGTGCCGGTCTGGTTCGGGTACGCCCATACGACGCGAACAACCAAGTCGAGACCGTGCGGGGTCATCCTGTGCGACGAGGTCGACGAGTGGCCGCCCGATGGGGCTGCGAAGCAGAACCTTCGCGGTCGTCAACGAACCTTTGTCGATCGACTGACGCTCCGCGGGTCGACTCCGGAGTTTCCTGAGGGGATTACCGAGGACTACGAGCGGTCGGCCCATCGGTACCGGTACATGGTGCCGTGTCCGATCACGGGTCATTTCTTCGAGCCCTGGGACCTGTCGCTGCTCCGGTGGGAAGGTGGGCTCGGTGCGGATCCGGATGATGTCCGACTGAACACGTGGATGCAAAGCCCGTTCGACGCGACGGCGACGGGGCGTATCCGAGAGGTGCACAAACATTGGATGATGCTCAACGGTGTGTGGTGCCGGCAGGGCGAGGAAGTCGAGTCTACCGGGCAGATCTTGCACACCCTCGGGGACGGCCCGCGGGCGGTCGGGGCGGAATGGCTGAGCCGTGTCGACGGGGACGAGCTCCGCGACGCGCCCCGGACCGGTCGGCGGATGCTGGCCGAGTCGCCCGTGTCGCCCGAGGCTTCGGCGTGCCGCGAGCGGCTTGGCGTTCGCATCGTCGGCGGAGACGAGGGCGTCGCGGGCCGCGTGCCTCCGGCGAAGACGGTCGGCTTCCGCATCAACACGCTGGCGAGCCTGATCGACGCGGAGGGCTGGGGCGGTGTCGCCGGCCGGTTTGTCGAGACGAGGGGCAAGCCGGGGAGGGATTGGTACAAGGACGTTCTCGGTCAGTTACCGGCGTCGGAGGGCGAGAGCCTCTCGGTGCGGATGGTGCGGGAGCACTGCCGGCCTGTTGGTCAGGGTGGATATGAGCTTGGGACGATCCCGGCGCCGTGCGCCGCTCTGTATGGCGGGGTGGATGTTCAACAGAACTGCGTGTACGTCACGGTCTGGGGCTTCGGGCCGTTTGGGCAGCCGCTGGGGCTCGTGTGGGCTGAGCGGATCGGCCGGGATCTCGCGTCTGGGCTGCGTGATGTTGCATCGGTGTTGCCGACGATCCGTGGTCGCGTGAGGCGGCCGGAGGGCGGCGGAAGCACGGAGGGCTCGCTGCGTGTGCTCGGCTGGGCGGTCGACTCGGGGGCGTTTACCGATGAGGTGTACCGCGTGTGTCGTTTGCTTCGGGCTCGGGGTGTCAGGGCGCAGGCGATCAAGGGCGTCGATCAGGGCAGGAACTACCCGTATAAGTACACGACCGTTGAGGACGTGACGGATCGAAGGGGTCGCAAGCGGAAACTCGCAGAGCCGGAGCGGCTCCTGCTCATCAACGGTTCGAGGTTCAAAAGCTACTTGCACACGTTGATGCTTCCCGGTGGTGATCCGGAGGGCGCGGGCGACGTCGCCAAGGATGGCGCGTTGTTCGCCCCGTCGGCGGACGAGACGGGCGTGCGACTCCCGGACTTTCGCTCGGGGTGGGACGACGTCGACGGGCAGCGATCGCGGGATGCGCTCGATTTCTTAAAGCAGATCACCGCGGAGCATCGGGTGCGGGAACGCAAGGGTGGCCGCGAGGTGCTCGTCTGGCAGCCGAAGCGGTCGCACGCGGCGAACCACTATCTCGATTGCTCGGTGTATGCGATCGGGTTCGCGCACGCTGAGGGCGTGGAGCAACTGACGGTGTCGCAGTGTGAATCGGCGAGGGCGACCGCCTTGGCGGGCGGTGGTGATGAGGTCGGAGGGGGCGGGGGCGTCGTGCGTTCGTCTGCGTCGCGGCCGGCACGAAGGCCGAAGGCTGGGCCGTCGCGGTTTCGGCCAGAGTGATCAGCGATGTGGGACTACGCGGACTGGGCATCGCAGGAGACGGACGCTGCGCGTGAGTCGCGGCTGCGGCTGCATATCTCCGAGGTGTCGGGCCGGGTGTCGGCTGACGTGAGCCATGCCGGCGGGAGCCGGTCCTCGGGGCCGCTTGTCCAGTACCTCGAAGGTCTGCGGGCCGACTTGAGGCGGTACGAGGCGCGAAACCGCCGGGCTCCGCGGGGTCTGCGGGTGCGTCGGGGCTGATTGCGTTGTATTCGCCGCGTGGTCATCGTGTGCGGGGGCCGATGGGCCGCTCGGGTGCGCCGCCGGCTCTCGGTCAGGCCGGGAGCTTTCGGGCCGCGAGGCGGTCGCGGCGGATCGGTGGGCGTCGTGCGCCCGTTGCGTCCGGGCAAGGGCACCGCGACCCGCGGACGCTCGAGGAGCTGATCCGTCAATGTCAGGACGCCGCGCGAAACAGCTACTACCTTCGTCCGGTGCTCTCGGCCGAACGGAGTCTCACGATCGGCGCGACTCCGAGCTTGCGGCCGGCGACGGACGACGATGCGTGGAACGCCGAGGCCGCGGACTTGTTCGCGGCTTGGGCGTCGACCGCGGAGGTGACGGGGCAACTCGGCCTGTGGGACCTCGCGGGCGCGACGCTGACCGCGTGGCAAACCGACGGGTGTTGCTTTGTCCACAAGGTCGACCGCCCGGACGGCGAGCTTGCCCTCGAGTTCATCGAGGGGCTTCGGCTTCGCAATCCGACCGCTGGTGTCGATACGGAGCGACTCAAGAGCGGGGTCGAGATCGACGAGGGTGGCCGGCCGAACGCGGTGCACGTGGCATCGTGGGACGCGAGGGGGCAGTGGCTGACGGGCTCGCCGGTGAGGGTGCCGATCGAGAACGGGTTTTTGCTGAACAACTACCGCTTGCACCAGCCCGGCGTGGTTCGCGCCGAGCCGGGGCTCGCGAGCGTGATCGATATTGTCGCGACGCTCGAGGCCGGTACGCACGGGGCGATCACGTCGTACGAGCTCGCGACGTACCTCTCGCTGATCTGGCTTCGCGAGCATCCGGAGGCGGGCGGGGCGGCGGAACAACTCGCGGGCGCGGCGGTTGCGGATGGCGATGCGAGGGACGAAGACGACGCGCATGAGCGGGGCGAGCTCGGGCCGATGAGCCAGTTGATCGGCGACGTCGGCGACAAGGTCTTCCAGTTCAAGCCCGAGCACCCGACGACGGCGTTTAACGTGATGCTGCTCGACATGCTCCGCCTGATCGCGTCGGCGCTCGATATGCCGATGGGTGCGGCGTATGCGTACTTCATCCGGAACTACCACGCCTCGCGGTCAGAAATGTCGGTGATGTGGCCGCGGTTCGGGGTGCGGCAGCGGGTGCTCACGGATCGGTTGATCGTGCCGGTGTGGTGCGCGTGGGTCGAGCGGGCGGTGTATGCGGGTCGGCTGTCGAGTCCGCCGAAGGGCTGGCGGCGCCCGGTGGTGAGCTTGGCGAGCATGCCGGTGCTCGATGAGTCGACGGACGTGAGGGTTGTGACCGAGGCGGTCGCGGCGGGGGCGATGAAGCCGTCGTCGATGGTGGCGCGGATCGCGGGCCGCACGGACTTCGGCGCGTTCGTGCGGGAGTACCGCACTGAAATGGAAATGCTCCGCGAGGCGGGCATCGAGCCGGGGGCGAAGCCGGTGCAGGTGACCGCGTCGGCGGACGCGGGGACGGTGGCGACGGGCGGCGACGAAGACGGGGCTGCTGCTGGTCCGGATGGTGGCCCGAGTGATGGTTCGGGTGACACGCAGAACGGTGGGGCGTGATGGATATCTACGGCATCGCGAGCGGGGCGAATCTGGCCGGTGCGCCGGCGTGGCGTGGCCGCGGTGTCGAGGTGACGGGGTCGGACGGGTCTCGCAGAGTTGACGAGGCGATCGCTGATGGCCGGGTAGACGAGTACCTGGGCTGGGGCGCGTACCGCGTGGCGAGCGTGGCGGTCGTCAACGTGGAGGGCGTGCTCGGCTTTGGGTACTCAACGGCGGTCGCGGACTCGATCAGGGCGGCGGGGGCGAACGACTTGGTTGATCGCGTCGTGATCGGGATCAACTCCCCGGGCGGTCAGATGCGAGACCTTGCTGAATTGGTGTCCGCGGTCGCGGACGTCTCCGACGTGAAGCCGGTACACGCGATCGCGAGACCTATGGCGTCGAGTTTGGCGGTGGTGTTGTTGGCGGCGGCGAGCGAGGCGAGCGTGACGCCGAGTGGTCAAGTTGGGGCTCTCGGTGTGATGGCTGTGGTTCGTGATGATTCGGCGCGGGCTGAGCGTCAGGGGGTCCAGGTGCACGTGGTCACCGATCAGCCGCTCAAGACCTTGGGCGAGCCTGGCGTCCCTGTGACCGAGGAGCATCTCGCGGAGTTGAGGCGGACGACGTCGCGGTATGCGGACGACATGTTCCGTGTTGTCGCGGCGGGCCGGGGTGTGGACGAGTCGAAGTTTCGGAGTCAGGGTGGGCGTAGCTACGTCGGCCGTGAAGCGGTCGCCGCTGATCTGGTGGACCGCGTCGAGACGTTCAGTGAGCTGTTGCGGCGGGTGACGTCGCCGAACGGAAAGGTGTAGTTCATGAGTGCGGATCAGATTCGAGATGCCCTTGCTGGCGGCGGTGGTGTCGGCGGTGGTGTCGGCGGTGGTGTCGGGGGTGTTGTCGCCGGCGAGGCGGCGGGCGAGAGCTCTGGCGTGCCCGAGGCGGTCGGTGCGGCGGCGTCCGTGGACGATCTCAAGGCGTCGATCGATGCGCTTTCCGATGACGATCGTGCGGCGCTGCTTGCGGAATACGCCGCCGCCGACGACGGTGACGCCGATGACGCCGACGACACCGACGACTCCGGCGGATCCGGTGATGCGGAAGGCGAGGCTGACGAGGATGAGCCGTCGGCGAAGGGGAACGGTGGCGAGTCAGGCGGAAGTGATGATGACGACGGCGCGGTCGGGAGACGGTCGCCAGGGGCGTCGGGGGTGACAGGTCGCGGCGCGGCCGAGGCGGTCGCTCACTACCGCGGCCTGGTGCACGAGAGCATCGCCCGCGCGGATGCGGATGGGCTTGTGCTGGCGGCGATCGAGGGGAAGATGAGCGATGTCGATTTCCTCGGTGCGCAGATCGCGTGCCTTGCCGCTCGCGGTGGCGTGGGCGACGGGACAGGCGGGGGTGGCGAGCGGTCAGCGGGCACGAAAGGGCGAACGGGGTCGGCTGGCGGTCGAGGTGGCAAGCCGGGCGGCGCGTCGTCGACACCGGTCGGCGGTGGTCGCGAAAGAGCTTCGGTCACCGGCTCGGCGTCGGACTATCTCCAGGCGGTGGACGCTCGGGTTGCCGCGACGGGCTGTGTGCGGGCCGACGCGGTTGCCCACGTGAACAACGAGCATCCGGAGTTGCTCGAGGCGTACCGCAAGGCGATGGGCTAAGCGGCCTGGGTTGGTGATCAGGCCGGCGTCGATGCCGGCGGCATATGGAGGTAGTGGGCCATGGAGCCACCGATTCAAGATGGGCATGTTCTAAGCGGGGAATTCGCGGCGGAGACGCCGCCGTATCTCCGGGTTGTGCGTGATGGTGCGGCGCGGTTCGCGATCGCCGGGAACACGACGAGGTCGATTGGCGTGCAGGCGTCTCAGGAAACCGTCGCGGCAAACGGTCGCGGATCGGTTCGGTTGCACCAGGTCGGGACGACGGTCATGGAGGCTGCCGGGGCGATCGCGGTGGGTGCGGAAGTGTTCGCGGCGGCCGGCGGCCGGGTGGCGGCGGCCGGCTCTGTGTCCGAGGGTGTCGCGCTGACCGCTGCGTCGGCGGCTGGTGAGCGGATCGAGGTGTGCACCGCTTCGAGGTCGTGACATTCGGTATTTCTTTCCCCTTGTGTGCGCCGGCCTCGACGGGCTTCGTTGTGGCCGGCATTTCGTTGTGGCCTTGCGTGGTCGCGAGGCTGTGGTAGGAGCCCGGGAGTCTGGGCGTTGGAGGCTTTGATATGACAGTGCCCAGTAGTGCAATCTTTCGGGCCGACCTGTTGGGTTTGTTCTCGGCGACCGCGCCTCAGATGCAGCAGTTTGTTGTGCGTGAGATCATGCCGGAGATGCCGGTCGAAGGGGCGACCGGTGAGTATGGGAAGCTGCCGGCGTCGTCGTTCCTTTCGCCGCCGGGTAAGAACGTTCGGCGACAACGCAACGCGGCTCGTGCTCGGTCGTCAACGGTGCTCGAGGACGCGCTCTATGCGGTTCGCGAGTTCTCGTTTGAGGAGATGGTTGATAAGACCGACGAGCGGTACGCGGGGCCGAACGCCGATCTCGTATCGGTCGCTGCGGCGATCGCGGCGGACAAGGTTCGCCTCGGTCAAGAAATCGAGCTCGCAGAGGAGATGCAGGACACGACAAAGTACCCCACGACGGGGACGACCGGTCTGGTGGTCGGGACGCCGTGGGACGACTTCGCGGCCGCGACGCCTCGTGCGGATATCTCTGAGGGCAAAGAGGCGCTTCTCAATAAGGGCGGCGAGCAAGATGTCTATCTGCGGATAACACGCAAGCAGCACTGGTGCTTGAGCCAGTGCGAGCAGATCCTCGAGGTGCTCAAGTACACGAGGGCGCCCGAGGCTGAGCTGCCGCTCCCGGAGCTTGCGTCGGCGTTGGGCGTCGCCGGTATCACGCTGTGCACGGCGCGGCAAATGATTACGGCGCCGGGTGCCGACGAGCCGAAGGCGGCGCCGATCTGGTCGGATCAGCACGCGTCTCTGTACGTCAGGCACGAAGGGGAGATGGTCGGCAAGTCGTTCGGCTTCGGTCGCTCGTTGGTGCTCTCGGGGGACGATGGCCAAATGGTGTACTCCTACGAGGAGCCATCGCGAAACGCGGAGCTCGCTGTCGCGGAGGAGCACGTCGACGTGCATGTCGTGTTCCCCGAGGCTCACTTCCACCTGGGCAACGTGATAACCGCTCCGGGCGGCTAAGTCTCGGGGGAGGGTGATATGACCGCGAAGGCCGAGCCAATCCGGTCGGACGCTGTCATCGGTCCCGGATCGAAGCTCGCCCTGCCGCTGGCGATCGCTGCGATTGCGGCGGTCGCCGGCGGTGCGTTTTGGGCCGGCGGGCAGAACGAGCGAGTTCAGGCGATCGCGAGTCGAGTCGACTCGGCGGCGGCGTCGAGCGTCGAGGATCGCAAGGCCCTCCGGGAGGAGCTCCGCGAGGTCGTGGCGTCGTCAATCCGGCTTGGATTCGTTGGGCTCCGCGAGGAGCTCGACACGGACATGGTTTCTCGCGATGACTTTCGTGAGTGGCGATTGCGGGCCTCGGAGGCCGGCGTTGCGTTGCCGCCGTTGCGGCCGTAGGAGATAGCGTGACACTATCAAACACTGCATTGCGTCGCCTGGCCCCGTGGCAACAGGCCGATTGGTCGGTGGTGGGCGGCTCGGGTGGTACGGGCGGCTTCGGGGGGCACTTCGCGTCTCTTGGGGCCATCGGCTTCGGGTCGTCGCGGTACGTGGCTGTCGGGATGCCCGCGGCGCCTCGCCCGCACGCGCGCGTACGGCTGCGGCTGTTCGGATTGGGCGACGACGGCGACGCGATCGACTACCGGCTGTGGTTCGGCTGGTTTGGGTTGTCGGCGTCGAAGGCGGTGGCCTGGGACCGGTCGCCCGTGGTGCTCGAGCTCGTTGGTCAGGGCGTTGCGACGCTCGGGTCGACGGTCGGGCCAGCGGGGGGCTTGGCGGGTGCCTCTGTGATGAGCGATGCCGACCGCATCGTTGACACGGTGACGTTTGCCGAGACGGCAAGCGGCGCGGATCTTCGGGAGGTGGTGAAGGGCCAGGCTCCTCGCGAGTATTCGCCGGGGTCGGGGTCTCAGGCTCGCCTGAGTGTCTCGGACGTCGCTGGGGCGCACGTTGTCGTGCTCGAGCCGATGCACCCGACCGCGGGGCTCGGGGCCGTCGTTGAGGTGTTTACGTGAGTGCTCTTTCTGACTCGCGTTCGCTTGTGGGTAGGCGTGAGCTGCTCGGTGTCGAAGATGTCGGGCTATCGGAGGAAGCGGAGGCCGCGCTCGTGGCCGCGTTCGGGCATCGCGACCGCGACGAGGTCGAGCGGGTGTGGCGGGACGGGTTCTTTGTGTCGGTGGCCGAGATGGCCCTGTCTGCGGAAGCGGACGCGGCGCTCTCGGGGGCCGAGGGCGATCAGGCTGACTCGGGTACGGCGTGATGTTCCGGGATGAGCTCGACTTGCTCGCCGAGGATGCGGAGGCGGTCGCGTTCGATCGCACGGTCGATGTCGTTGCGTCGACCGCGGGCGGGCTTGATGGCGAGTCGCTCACGAGGCCGAAAGTGGTCGCGACGGATACCGCGGTCCGGGCGGGGCGCACGGCGGTGAGGCGGGGCAAGTCGGGCGATCGGGGCGTTATGTCGACGTCGTTCGTCGTGCGGGTGGCGGACGTGACCGTTGATCTCGTTCGGGGTCAAGCGACGATCGTCGATGCCGGCGAAACATGGAGTGTGGTCTCGGTCGCGAATTACAGCGAGACCATGCTCGAGATCGGGTGTAGGAAAGACGGATAGCCGGGCGTGTGATGGGTGCGAGTGTCCGGGCGGAGGTCGTGCTGCGGTTGGTCGCCCAGCGGATGGTCGCGGCGGCCGAGTTGCTCGAGCCGTCGATCGAGGTGCGTCTTCCGCATGAGCCAACGCCGGATCCGGATCAGCACCCGCGTTGGTGGCGGTTGACTCGTGTGTCGGTCAGCCCAATGTCGCGGCGTCGTTCGGCGGACGACACCGATATGCATGACGTGAGCGTCTCGGTGCAGGTCGGTGTGAGTGTTGCGGTGCTGGCTCCGCCCGGCGATGGTGTCGCTGATCCGCTGGCGGTCGAGGCCGCCGGCGACGGGCTCCGTTCGGCGTTGTCGCTCGAGACGCTCATAGACGATCCGCTGACGCACGTCGTCGAGCTCGATGATGCGGCGTTCGACGCGGTGTCGTTGGTTGATGAGCAGGTGGCGATTCGTACAGGCGTGATGACTGTGGCGGGTCGCGTCCGGGTTGTGGTGTAGGAGGGGCTTGGTATGGCTGAAACGAATGTCAACTCGAACGTTGTTGGTTTCGAGTGCGGCGGTCGGCTGTTGATCACGCGGGACGGCGATACCGACACTTCGGTCGTGCTGAACGTGGTCGAGGGCTCGCTACGGATGGTCGAGGGCGGCGAGGAAGCGATCATCGATCGCGACCGCGGCACGAACCCGGACGCTCCGCGGCGCGGGGCGGACCGGGAGAGTTCGGTGTCGTTCGACGTGAAGTACACCGCGTCGGCGGCGACCGGCGAGCTCGAGGAGTTGCTTTCGCTGCCGTCGGGGCCGGGCAGGGACCACCAGACCTACACCGTTGAAGTGCAGATCCCTCCGTTCCGCGGGGCAGCGGCGGGCGTGCGGTTCTTGCGACTGTCGCGGTGTTACGTGTCGCCGGGGTCGCTGGGTCTGAGTGCGGGGGCCGAGTTTGACACGCTCTCGGTCAGCATGATGAGCATGGACACCCGGATCGAGCGCGGCGACGTGGCGTAGGCGGCCCCGCCCGAGCGGGGTGATTGGAGTCGGTGGGGTTCACTGGAGACGATGATGCGACTGGAAGATCTTCGAGCGGAGGCGCACGACGCTCGCGTGGTGCTGTCGGGTGGCGTAGAGGTCGGCGTGCGCCGGCTGAGCCATGCGGAGCGGTTGGCGATCGGGGCGGCGATGCCCGAGCCGAGGCCGCCGATGGTGACCGATCCGACCCGGGGCTCGCATGCGGCCCGGGTGCCCGACGAGAACGATCCGGATTACGCGGCCCGTGTCGAAGGGCACGCATCGCTCGTGCGCCTCGTCGAGGTCGCGGTCGCGATCGGGTTCGAGACTGCGAACGGCGGCGTGTTCGATACCACCGAGTACCGGGCGGATATGGCCAAGGCGAAGGCCCAGCGGTCGGAGGCGTTCGGTCGTCGCGTCGCGTACTGCGAGGCGGCAGCATCGGAGCTCGGCGACGCGTTGCCGGATAGCGACGTCTACCGGTTGTACATGGCGGCGACGGGCTCGGACGGAGAGTTTGACCGCGAGCTCCGGCGTCGCTGGGGTCTCGAGTTGCTCGGCGAGCTTGAGCGTGCGGAGGTGCCGACCGACGCGATCGCGGCCGTAGACCGCGTGCTCCGGACGCAGGAGGAAACCAAGAATCAGGGCGGCGCGTCCCCCTCTGGGCCCGACGAGCAGCCGGCGACGGAGGGCGAGGCGGAGCCGGCGGAGGGCGACGCGGGCCCGAGCTGACATGTCCCGACGGGTCGTCGCGGACAAGTCGCTACTGGGCGCTTCGCGTCTTTATGGCGTTCCCGTCGGTTGAGCTCACGTGCGATGGGGATCCGGATCGGCTTGAGCCTTCGGTTCTTGAGGAGCGGCTCGCGGTGTTGCTCGATGAGCGTCGGGAGCGGGCGGAGATCGCGGGGGTGGGTGGGGCGGTGGTGTGAATGGCTGGTGGGCGTGTTCGTCGCAGCGTGGCCACCGGGTAGCTGAGGTTGGTCTGTGCCGAAAGGGAAGCTGTCGCCGAGAGGATCGCGCCGGCCGAGTCCGGCGCAGGTCAAGGATCGGGCCCGGGTCGATGATCGCAACTTTCGCGCGATCATGGCGGCGCTCCGCAAGGCCCGGGCGCGGGTGGGTGCGAAGACGCTTCGTGCCGGCGCTGAGGTCTTTGTCGACGTCGTCACGGAGATCACGCCGCGGGATACCAATCGGCTGGTTCGGGGCTGGGTGCTCGCGGCGAACGATGCCGGGCTCGACATTCGGGCGGTCCCGCCGATTCGGCCTTCGACGAGGCGCGATCAGTGGCTCGAGGCGCTGACCGAGCAGGTCGACTACTGGCAGGGCAAGGTGAAGCGGTTCGCAGGGCTCCGGGAGCTCTACGAAAGGGAGGACCGGGCGAATCCGCTCAAGAAAGACGGCACGCCGCGCAAGCGGCGGACGCGCCAACCGTACTACCGCAAGCTCGGTCGTCGGCTCCGGCAGGCGGAGAGGCGACTCGGGCGGGCCGAGGAGGAGCTCGCGAAGGCGGCGGAGTCAGAGGGGTTTTTGTTCTTCGATCGCGGCGGATTCGCGTTCGGTTCGGGCTCGTACACGAAGTCGGGACTGCGGAAGCTCACGAGTGTTCGCGATCAGTTGTACGGCGGCACCGGCGAGGTGCGGCACGTGAACCGGAAGACCTATCTGCGGCTTCACAATCTGGAGCCGCACGCGACGCTGATCGAGCGGAACGCGAAGTTTGGGCACCCGGTGCGGACGGCGATGGGGGTGGCCAAGCAACTCGGCGTGCGACGGATGTCGCGGAAGGCGGTTCGGGAGCTCAGGCAGGTGCAGGCCGAGGCGAGGCGCGGGGGCGGTTCGGCGGGCGGGTCAGCGGTCGCGGTGAGTGTTCCGGTTGGTTCGGTTGATGCGGGCGGAGAGACGTCGTCATCGGGTTAGCCCGCTCCCGGTTGTGCGGGGCACTGAGTCATGGCTGATATCGATGTCACTATGTCACTCGACCCCAAGGGGGTCGATCGCGGGCTCGATGCGGTCGAGCGGCGCGAACAGCAGTACGTCCGGCGGTCGGAGCGTCGGCTCGGTGGGCATATCTCGTCGCTCTCCGAGGCGTTCGAGAAGCTCGGGGCGGATGGGGCCGCGGTTTGGGCTCGCAAGAACGGGCATCTTGCGGAGACCGAGAAGCGGGCGAAGTCGCTCACGCGGCGCGTGGGGGACCTGTCGAAACGGACGTGGGCCGCGGTCGGCGGGTGGTCGACGCTCGTCAGCGGCGCGGCGGCCGGTGTCGCGGGCGCGATGGCGATCGCGTCGGCGGCGGTCGACAAGTACAACCAAAAGTGGGCGTTTGCGAACCGACAAGCGGAGGAGCACAAGAAGCGGGCCGATTCGATCATGCTCGTGCTCGGGCGGTCCGTGTCACGGGTGGGTGTGCCGGGCAGCGGGCTGTCCCAGCGGTTTGCTCGGGAGCTGGATCAGGGGCCGATTTCTGACGTGGCCCGGCTTGTCAACGCGCTCGGGTTCATGGGCGGGGATGGCTCGATCGATGAGACCGACGCTCTGGTGCGTCAACTCGAGACGATGGAGCGGGGCGAGCGGCGCCGGCTCGCGAACCGACGGCTCGATATGCGTGCTCGGGCCCTTGGCGCTTCGGTGCGCGGCGATGACGCGACCGCTTCGGAGATTGCGGCTCGGCTCGAGTATGAGGACGCGGCAAGGGGTGCCAACGAAGATCAGGACACAAGCTCGAATACGCGGGCGGCGTACATCGCGGCGGCCCGTGCCCGGTTGGACGAAGCCGAGCGGCGGGCGGGTGTGCAACGGCAGATCCAACGGCGACGCGGGCTTGACGGGCAGACCGCGCGCGACGCGGAGCGGATGCGGCTCGAGGGCGACGAGTTCGGCGCTCGACGCCTCGACGCGAGGGCTCGCTACTTTCAGGCCGGCGACGAGATCCTGCTCGACGGCTCGAGGAGCGATGCCGAGCGGCGGGCCGCGTTGACGTGGGCTCAGGAGATCTACCAACTCACGCTCGGGAAGATCCGGGCCGAAGAGAAGGCTATGGAGCGAGCGAAGCGGGACGAGGCGCAGGCCTCGCTCGCGGCCGAGCACGAACGCGAGCGTGTGATCGACGGAGAGATCCGGCTGCTCGAGATCGGTGACTTGCGGGCACGCGGGAAGAAAGACGAGGCCGAACGCGAAAAGATCATCTATGAGTTCGCTGAGCGGCGCCGGCGTGTCGAAGAGCTGAGCGTGCGGTCGATCCGCGAACGCAAGCTCGCGAGGCTCGGTGCGCTTGAGACCGCGGCGCTTGCCCGCGTGGGCATCGAGGATGAGGACGAGCCGTCGCGTGGGCTCTCGGTGTCGCAGGGGCGCGACGCTTCCATTCGCAGGCAGGTGCTCGGGACCGGCGCGAGCGTGCCAACAGAAGTCAAGGCGCACCACCGCCGCGTGGCCGAAGGGATGCGCCGGATCGTCGACGCGATCGAGGGGCTCGAGCGTCGAGGGGCTGGCGCGGTCGTGCGCTGAGTTGGGCGTGTGAGGCGATGGCGGATGAGGTCACGGCGACATTTGAGGACACCGCGGACCACTCGCAGGAGCTCCGGCGCGATGGGGTGAACGGCTATCGCGGCCGGCGGTGGTATCTGACGGATACCACGATCGTCGACGAGGCGGTGTGCGCTCTGGGGTTGCCGTCGCACGGTGATGCGTGGTCGGATGCGTTCCCGGATCTGCGGGTGATCTCGCTCCAGCCGTCGAACCCCGATCCGTACTACCACGTCGCGGTGGACTACGAGACGCCTCAGAGACAGGGCGGCGGCGCACCTTTGCCGACGCCGGGCCTTCTCTACACCGAGTATCGCTTCGACCAGACGTCGGACCGGATCGCGTATGACCTGGCCGGGCGGGCGTTCCCCGATGGACAAGAGCCGACCGTCGAGACCTTCTTGCCCCGCGCCGACGTGGTGCACCACCGAGACACGCCGCTGCCTTTGGCGCAGTTGCTGGGTGTCTTCGATGCGTTCTTCCCTGGGCAGGGCGAGCCCGAGCAGGTGACGCGAGCGGTGGTCAACGCCTCGCCACTGGTGTTGCCGAGGCGGCTGGGCGATCCGGACACTGCTCGCACCGAGACGATCGGAGCGGGCAAGGCGTTGCTTGTTGGCATTACGTCTCGCGATGAGGCCGGGGTATTCATCGCGCGGTTCTCGTTCAAGCTGTCGCAGGACTGGCGGTATCCGGTCCGGGCCGAAGGGCCAGATGGGCAGCCGGTGACCGGGGTGGCGCTCGCGGAGATCTATCCGGAAGCGGATTTGTCGGGGCTGTGGCCGTGATGCCGTCGGGAGCGGGGTGGTTGAAATGATGACGCAGGACGATCGAGATCGACTGGCGTTCGAGGCTGCGGATCCGTCCGTGTCCGGGGCGCTTCATCACGCGGTCACGAACGCGGTTCGCATGTACGACGCGACGCGGGCGGCCTTTCCACTTTCCGTACACGTTACGGCGACGTCTGTAACACCTTGTGATGGGCGGGACCGCGTCACGCTGTCGCCGGTAGCGCCGGGAGGCGGTCCAGCGGTGGCCATGCCTCAGGGCAGTGGCGTTCGCGTCGAGCTGACCGGAGAGCTCGTTGGGACGGTGGCGGTGGGCGACGTGTGGACGCTGCTCTTGGGGCCAACGGCGAAGACGTCGGACGTGGCTCGCGTGTTGAATCTGGCGCAGCGATTGTCCGCTGAGGATCGCGCCCGGTTGATCGGCCATCTCGCGGATGAGTGAGGGTCTTCGGCGTGGAGCGGTTTGAGGCAGGGGACAGGCTCTCGGCGGTGCGGCTGAACGAGCTGCTCGAGCATGTTCGCAAGCTCGAGGACCGCATCAGGCGGCTCGAGAACGGCCGCGTTCGGATCCGGCGGTGTGTGGTCGAGTCGGTTCAGGCGAGTGGCGGTTCGCAGCCCCGGGCGTCGTCGGTCTCGTACGGCGTGCGGCTCGTCCGGGGGCCTTTGGTCGACGTCGATTGGTCGATGCGGGTGACGCCTTTGGTCGTCACCGGCGACGAGCCGATCGTCCCGGCGACGGTCGGGAGCCGGGGTCTGGCGGTGACGTTCCCGACCGGGGACGACGGGGTCTTGTTGCAAACGTTCGAGACGGTGTACTGGCTCTTTGGTGAGCACCGCGGGGTGCGGACGTGTCCGGAGGGGTAGTGGCTCATGGACTGGCTAGACGTCGCGACGGTCGAGCTCGACGGGTCGATCGAGGACGCGGTGCGCGTGCCGCTGTGCGGTGAAGGCGAGCGGGCGCCAACAGCGATCCGCGTCGATGCCTGGGGCGACCCGTGGTGGAGTACGGCGATGATCGCGGTTCGCGATGGGTCGGGCCAGGTCGTTTCTGAGTTCTCTGAGGCTCTGTTGGTGTCGCCGGCGTCGGCGTCGGTCGTCATCGATGAGCCGGGCGGTGCGACCGAGCTCGAGTGCCGCGTCTCGTCGCCCGCGGCGGGCCAGCGGGTTCGGGTTCGGGTGCGGGTTGCATCGTCTTAGTTGTTGCAAAGGGGTGTTGTATGGCTGGGCTGTATCACTTCCACGACGGTGCGGACCACTGGGTCGTTGCTGAGACGATGGGTGCGGCGTTGGCACGACTGCTTGATCTTGAGGCGATCTGCGCGGACGAGCCAGACTTCGAGCTCGAGGGCCGTCGCGTGCCGGATGACGCCGCGGTCGCTCTGGAGTCGCTGTGTGAGGGTGAGAGGTATGAGACGGCAGCGGACGCGGTTCGGGCGCAGCCGGAGGGGTATTGGTGCTCTGAGGTCTAGCGGGGGTGCCGTTGTGCTGGCTTTGGCTTCTTGAGTAGGGAAACAGAATGACGACGTACCAGAACACGACACCGTCGGCGAGCATCTACACGTCGATCGGTGAGCCAACGCTCTCGAACGGGGACGTGGTCGATCTTGTCGAAGGGGCGAGCGACTACACGCAGGGGCTCGCGAACCTCTCGGGCGTCGAGCTCGCGTCGTTCACGGCGCATCCCGGGTTCACCGGAACGATCGGGGGCGATGGCGCGAGCTTGATGCTCGACGCGGTCGACGTGCGGCTGCTCTGGGGTGGCCGGCGGGCGTACCTCGAGGGCGTCGCCGGGAAGACGATCGCGAGCCTGCTCTCGATGCCGGCGACGGGCAACGCGGCGACGCACCTGGCGGCGATGTCTGTGACGTCGCTGAACCTCGTGCGCGGCGAGGCGACGGTCGCCGACACGGTCACCGCGACGACGGTCCGCGTGCTCGGCGGATCGACGCGGATCCGAAAGGGTGCCGCGATCGCGACGCTTGAGGCAGCGGCGGCGGTGGGGGCGCCCGGGAGCGGTGGAACGACAACCGTTGATCTCTACGCCGACGTTGGGACGGTGCGGGCACAGGCGGGTTCGGTGGTTCGGGCGCTCGACCTTGGGATCTCGCCGGCGACGCTCGCGATCGATGGAGGCCGCGTCGAGTGGCGGGGCGGGGATATCGGCACGCTCTCGGTGGGGCCGGGCGGCGGGATCCTCGATCTGTCGGCGCTCTCGCAGTCGATCGCGATCGCTGACTTTGTGCTGAGCGGTCCGCTGCGGATCGTGCCTCCAATGTCGGGTGCGGTCACCGGGTGGGAGTTCGGGCAGGCGACGGGGTCGAACGTGGACAACGCCAAGGTTGGCGTGCGGTACGGGCAGGCGTAAACGGAGATAGAACGATGAAGATGGTGCATTGGTTGATCGCGGGTGGTTTGGCGCTGGTCTGCGGTGGGTGTGGGCTGCTTGAGCTGACGCAGGCCGAGCTCGAGGCGGAGCGTTTGCTCGCTGACGCACAGGCGGAGGTCGCGAGGCTCGAGGCCGAGCTTCTGGCGACCGATGGACGTGTCGTAGCTCTCACGGCTGATCTTGAAGCCGCCGTCGAGACGGGCGGCGACGCGCAACGCCTCCGTTTGGAGCTGGCCGAGAAGCGGCTCGACGCGGAGATGCTGCGATCGCAACTCGACGCTTCGGTCGAAGACGAACGCCAAGCCTCGGCCGCGGCGGAGCTCGCGCGGGTCGAAGCGGAGCACCACGCCGGTGCGGTGACGGGGCTCGTCGATGACGTTCAGGCGGTGGCGACCTGGCTGGGCGTGCCGACGATGGGGTTGGGCGCGGTCGGGGCGGCGCTGGTGGCGCGGCGCCGGGGCGTCGCGCAGCTTCTCAACGCGCTGCAGGCGGGTGACCGGGGCGGGTTGGGTGGCCTCGACCTACGAGACGATCCCAACGCGGTCGAATCGCTCGAAGATGAGCTCTCGCGGCAGGGGGCGACGGGTGTGCTTCGGCAGGTTCGCGCGATCAAGCGTCGCGGGCACTTGCGGCGAGCGCAGTTGGACTAAGTGCGTTCGGCCTGAGCGAGCAAGGGATGTCGTGCCCGCTTCTTGTCGATTCTGAGGGGTTCTTGCTGGTCGCGAGCTCCGCGTCGCCCGATGGCGGGCCGATCTCTGAAGACGCGGCCGCGTGCTGCGGCTCGATCGACCCGGAGCCGCCCGAACCTTGTTTGTGTAGCCCGTTCGACTGGGACGCCTACCGGCCCGAGATCGAGCCGCCGGGCTTCCCGTTCGAGGTCTTCCCGGCCGGTCGTGTCGACCTGGGTACGACGTTCTCGTGCCGGATCGCGTGGTCGATCAGCGACCAAGGGCGGTCGTTCCGGCACGATTCCAATAGCGGATTCTTCGATGAACAGACGTTCGACGCCGTCTCGGCGGCATCGGGGGCGGTCGAGATCTCGTTCCGTCGAGCGTTCTGGCCGATCGTCAACGGTGAGCCGCCGGACGCGAACCGGATCGAGGTGCACGAGTCGGAGGGCATCCTTGAGTACATCGTGATCGAGGGTGTTTCGGGGAGCTACTCGGCTTCGCGGCGCACCGTCTTCACGGCGACGCAGAACGACCCCGGGCTCGACCCGAGCTTCACCGAGGAGTTTGAGCAGACTGAGACCGGCTTTGCCGTTGGTGCATCGGGCGGGCTGTGGTTACGTGACGTTCTGATCGACGGGCGCCGGTGTGTCCAGGTCGGCCCGAACGTGGTCGGCGGGCCGTCGGTCGCGTTCGACGTGACGGGCGGCGTGCCTTTCTCGGCGGGACCGATCGGGGCTGGCTTCACGAGCAATCCCGACATAGACGTCGTTTCGATCGACCTTGGCGTGCCGTCGGGCGAGTACCGCCGGACGTTCCGCGATCGGTCGATCGTGGGTCGCGTGTCGGGCGAATATGTTTCGACGGACGTCGTCTATCGGAGCGTGTCCTACAGCAAGACGGACAGCGGCTCGTTCGCGTTCATCGAGAGCAGCACGAACGTGCGGACGGGCTCGGTGGTCTGGTCGCCGGGGCCTGGCTGCTCGGGTATCGACCTCGGGAGTCCGCTCATACCGCCGATCGAGGCGGTGGAGGTGATCCGGTGTACCGATGGGGCGTTTCTGGGCTACGTGCCGCGGCTGTTGCGTGAGTCGGCCGGCCCGCTGCAAGGCTTGTTTACGCCCTTGAACGAGTGCGCCCGCTTTGGGAGCAACGTCGACCTTCCGGAGCCGCCTGTGGGCGGGTTCGCTCGTGTGTGGGCCGGCTACGTCTCGTGCGAGGCCTGCCTGCTCGACGGGCTGCCGATGCGGGCGATCGCGTGCGACGGTTCGGGTGACGAGATCTACATCTCATCGCCGCTCGCGACGGCGCTCTGGGGTCGGCCCGGTTCGCCGGTGCCTCCGAGCCCGGTCTTTCGCTCGTTCGACAACCGATGCTGGACGCTGACGGGCGAACGGGTCGAGGCGCCCGCGGACGTCGAGCCGATCAACCGCTCGGCCGCGACGATGGCGGACTGCTCGCTGTGTCTCGGTGCCTCGAGACGGCTGCGCAAGTGTGACAACCCGGCGATCTTTGTCGACGTCGCTCCGTCGCTGCTCTTTGCCAAGCCGGCGGGCACCGTGCTCGTCGACACGGCGGGCGAGTGGTGGTACGACTCGGCCCAAGAAGGCGACGGGGTCGAGCCCTTTGAGCTCGCGGCCTACCGGGCCTCGTGCGATGATCGTGACGAGCCGGTCGTGCTCTTTGAGACGTGCGACCCGATGGTCTCTGGGGGGAGCTACCCGCTCCGGTTCGTCGTTCCGCTTTCTCGCCTCGCGCCGTTTGCGGGGGCGGCCGCGGACGACTTCATCGGGCCGGGGTTGGCGTTCGATCCGGACGTCGACCTGATCCTCGTCGATGCCGCGTTGACCTGCTCGCCCTCCGTCATCGAGCGCACGCAGTTGTGCGCCCGCATGGTCGAGGGGCCGATCGTCGACGCCGGCAACGTGGACCGAATCGACACGGTGGTCGCGATCCTCGAGCGAACCGACTGCGATAGCCCGGTGTGCGTCCAAGACGCGGCGTGCCCGACCGGGCCGCCCGAGCCGGGCGGTACGGGGCCGTTTGGGCCACAGCAGCGCGTCGCGGGTGACCCTCGAACAGGAGTGCCGGCCGTTGGAGTCGATTCAGGGACAACGGGATTCGGAGGCGTCTCGACCGCGGAGATCCTCGGGCCGTGATGGGTGCGGGTGCGGTTCGCGAGCGGCGAGCTCGGGCGGTGCCTTTGGTGGGGCCGGGGTGGCGTCTCGGGCGACCATCCAGGCTTGCGTGCGCGCCGCGCCTCGATTGCCGGTAGCCGTCACACGCGAGCGTGCGGCGGTGTGCCATGCGTGTGTTCATGCGAGGCGCGGTCAGGGACGGGCGCGGGGTGGGGTCGCGGGGTCGTTTGCGGCCGTGGGGTGCCGGCTGGGTGGATCGCTCGAGCGGTGCCCGTTGTCGGCGTTTCCCGACGAGCGTGGGGTATGCGTGTGGCCTCGCGTGCGTGCGGGGTCGCGTGAGCTCTCCGGGCCTCGGTGGTACGGGGTGCCGATGCCGGTGCGGGCGTGGGTGTGGCTGACCATTCGTCGCTGGCCGTCGCTGCGCGGGTGCGGGTGTGTGGTTCGGTTCAAAGACGCTTGGGTTGCGGCTCAGGCGTGGGCGTTGCGATGGACTACGGGCACGGTGATGGCTGGTGCGAGGTCTTCGTTGGGCCGGATGAGTACCTGGCTTCGGAGGCGGCGCAGTACGCCGACCCGCGGGTGATCGCACGTCGGACGCGGCGGACGCTTGATCGCGTGCTCGCGTCGCTCCGGGCGAGCGGGTTCGCGTCGCGCGGCGAGCGGTATCGCAAGCAACTGGGGCTTGAGGATGAAGACGCGGAGGTGAGCCCTCCGCAGATGGTGCAGGGGCGATTGCTGTGAGATTCGACTTTGACGAAACGGTGATGAGGCAGGGGCGAGATGAGCCCGCGTACGTGGAGACGCCGATGGCCGGGGGCGGGCTGAGCTTGTGCCTGCTCGAGCCGGAGGCGTGTGCGGTGCTCGGGGATCTGCAAGCGCTGTTCGGCGGGGTGCTGCCGGCGTCCTGCGGTGGCGATGGCGAGCCTGCCGACGAGACTGGTGCGGGCGCGTCGATCGCCGGCGAGCGAGGTCGCGTGGTGGTGGAGATCCGAGCGGGCGGGGGTGTCCTGGCGAGCTTGTCGCCCGACGATGCCTCGGAGTACCTCGGCAGTATCGCCGAGGTCTTGGGCGTGGAGGTTGACCCGGGGGTGGGCGACGAGCTCGTCGTCGATGATGTCCAGGCCGACACGCTCGCGGGAACCGGGAGCTAGGGCTTGAATTGAGACGCTGGGCCTACTCGACGGGCGTGACCGCGACGCCGAGGGTGCAGACCGCGAGTCCGAAGAGCAGAAGGAGAAGCACAAAGAACAAGGCGACCATCCGGCCGAGCGACTTCGCCGCGGCGATGCCGAGGCGGGCGTACCAAGGGCGGTGGGGTGAGCTGCCGGGGTGGTCCGAGGACTGGGGCATTCCCTGAGTATAGCGACGAGAACGTTAGTCTTGGTCGGCCTTGCGGCCGGCGCGGCCCTGGGCATTCGTTAGGCCGTCGACCGACGCTTTCATAAAGGCGAAGGCGGGTACGGGGCCGGCGGTCTCTATGTACGTATCGAGGAGACCGTGCGTTTCGGCTTTCATCGCGTCCGTCGTGCTTTTGAGCATTGTGGCGTCGATGGCCTCGGCGTAGGTGTCGCCGAGCGTCGCGCGGAGGGCTTGGTCGTCTTCGGCCGAGAATGCGCGGTGGTCGGCGATGACGGCGAGGACGTCGCGGAGGTTGTGGGCCCTGCCTCCGAACGCTGCGGCATTCCGCCACCGGCTGATCGTGGCCGGGTCCATCCCGCTCTCAGAGGCAAGGCGGTTCTGCGTCAGCTCTCTGGCTTCGAGCAGGCTGTCGAGTAGATGTCCGAAGTGGCTCACGGCGAGAATCCGTACAGGGGTTGAGTTTTTCCGAAAGGATAGAGAAACGCAAGAGTTCTCATTGCGTAGCTCCGATGTTTGGGCTGTTATGCAAGACCATGACCTGTTGCCCGCGGCGCCTGCGTTTGGCGCTTTGGGGTGATTGGGTCGAGAGGGCACGGATGATAGACCAAACACTATCCACGGCGGATGCATCGGCGTGTTCGGGCAACCAACTCGAACCCGGTTCGCCTAATTCGGGGCAAGTTGTAGCCGGTGTTTCGGATGGCTTGCTGGCGCGAGGTCGCGACCTTGTGCTTGCGGCGGCCGCGTGTTGTCCATGCGGTTGCGAATCGGTGGAGGCAATCGCTGGCAAACTGATGCATGACACAGGCGCGAGGAGACTTGTTGCAGATATGTGTGATTCGCAGTCTCAGTCCGGCGACCGCGACGCGATTGCCACATTTTTGCGTTCTTTGCAAGCTATTTGACCTAAAAGTGAGTCCAAAAATGAATATGCTCGTAGACCGTTCGTCATGGCCGATACTTGAAGCGGGGTCTAATGTTTGGCCTGATTCGAGGAGGTCCGTTTGTCTGAGGTGGAACTTACAGCCGCGGAGGTGTGTCGGCAGGTACGCCGCGTCAGCGAGGGGCTCTGCGCGGCGTCGTCGTCGCCGGTCAGCGATGAGACTGCGAGAAAAATTCGGCACGGTCTCCTCGCGGCCCTCGCATCGCTCGTCGAGGCCGAGAAGGCTCTTCGGGCTGATCAGGGCGTCGCTGAGGCGGATGTCTCGGGCAATCTGCCGGCGAGGGGCGGCGCTGAGCATCGGACGATCGGCGATTCAGTGGCTTCGGGAGACGGTCGCGTCGCGTGAGGTCGCGTCGTGAGCGGGCTCAGCTCGACCCAGCTCGCAAAGGTGCTTGACGGGGCGACGGAGGCCATGCTGCTCGACGCGCTCGTGCGTTGCAGGCACGAGACCGGCGAGCCTCGGCGCATGAAGTGCGGACGGTTGCGGTTGTTGGTCCGATTGCGTCCCGATGACGAAGGCGGCGACGTCGACCGTCCGCGATCAGGGTCGCGGACGGCCGGTCAGCCGGATGTGCGGGACAGCCGAGAGGAAGTGATCAGGCGGTGCCGGCATGGGTAGTGCCGAAGATTTTGCTATGCACGTGGTCGATCACGGCGATGATCCCCTCGGTGGGCTCTGTGGTCAGGTAGCCATCGTGGGCGTTGGCGGGAGCATGGCCCATGATCCATCGGCGGGCCGAGTCTGGGGCGGGTGCGTCGTCGGCGAGGGCGCGGAAGGTGTAGCGGAGCCAGTACGGAGTGGCGCCGCGCAGTCCGGCCCGAGCGGCGAGCCTTTTGAATCGCAGTTCGTACGCTCCGCCCTCTTTGCCTCGATGGATCGGGAGGCCGTCGACCGTGGCGAGCAGTCGCTCGGCGTGGGGGTTGGCCTCGCGGGCTTTTTGGATCGCGGCGACGGTCTCGGGCCAGAGGGGAAACGCTCGATCGACGCCGTTCTTGTTCCGCGGCTGGCGGATCCAGTGCCGCCCGTTCGTCTCGTCGAAGGCCATGCTCTCGGCGAAGATGTCGGAGAGGTCTTGCGCTCCGAGGCCGGCGTTCATCGCGAGCAGGACTTCGGCGGGGCCGTTGGGGCTCGCCTGCGGATGCTCTGCGGCCGCGAACGCGGCGGCGACGAGCTCGCTGCACTGGGTAGGCGTGAGGTGCTTGTGCTTCTTGCTCTGTCGAATGGTCGCATTGACGGTCCTTGCGTAGGGCCGGATGTTCCCGAGGTTCAGTGGGGTCGCGGCTTTGTAGGCGTCGGCTCCGCGTGCGAGCATCGTCTTTATCGTGGTGAGCCGCTTGCGCTTCGTCCCGTCGCTGAGATGGGCGTAGGGGCCGGCGAAGATCTCGAGGACGTGCTTCGGCTCGACGTCATCCCACCTACTGGGCAATCGCTCGGCGAGGACCGCGCAGGCGGCGAGGTACTCGTCGCGGGTCTGCGCGTTCATGGTGCCGGTCGCGTGGGCGGTTTCGACGCTGTCGATCGCGGCGTTGAGAACCTTGAAGGTGGAGACGGCTTGGTCGGTCCGCGTCCCTGCGCGGCTCGGTCGAGGCTTCCCCTCGAGGATCGCGGCCCAGTCTTGTCGCCATGTGGCGAGAGCGCCGGCGGGATCCCTGAGGACGCCGAACGAGTAGGCACGCCCTGCGTGCTTCTTCACCCATTGATCGCGGGCCGGATTGGCGGTCATCCTGACGACGTCGGGGAATGGCCAGGTGTGGGCGTTCTGCTTCGTTGGTCGGGGCATTTAGGGGGGCTCCGCTTCGTGTGCTGCGGGAGTCGTCGCGGGAGTCGCGACTTTGTCCCATCGGCACATCTATTTGGTATGCAAGACTTTGTCTTGCATAAGCGGGCTCTTCATAACCCTCAGGTCGGGAGTTCGAGTCTCCCCTTCGCCATTCAGGTAAGGCACTGGCCCGCCAGTGTTTACAAGTTCGACCGAACAGGCTCGAGCGAACTTTCGATAAAAACCGGGAGTCGTCGGACCCCCGTTTTCTCACGTTCTACGGGTTTCCGGGAGTCATGGCAGGAGTCATCGCACCCCGGGTTTCTCGCGTTCCGCGGTCGTCATTGGTGTCGGCTCGGGGGTCGGCAAGGCAGACGCCGACGGTTACGTTCGGCTGTGATCCCTGCCGTGAAACCCCGCGCCAAGACCCGCCCTATTCCTGAACGCCGCCCAGAACCGCGAATCTGCGGGGCCCACGATCTTCGAACCTACGCTGCAATCGACGCTTGGCACGCACGTTCACACCCTGAAGCAGGCCGCCGGGCCGCGAAACTCACCCTCTGCCGGAGATCCTGATGGACGCGAAAGTCATCACCGTTGGCGCACTAATCGCGGTCGCCGGAACCGCCGCCGTGGTCTCGCTCATGGGTGGGTCGACCACCGAACAGGAAATCGTCGTGACAGACGCGGCCCCGGCCGCGCCCCAGACTCGCCGGGTGACCCCGATGGCCCCGGTGTCGTCCGAGGTTGAAACCGAGCAGCGGACCCGGGCTCCGGCGTCGGCCCGGTCGACGTCGACGCCCGCTCGCGGCCCGATGGGACGCTTCGATACCGACGGCGACGGTCAGATCTCGGCCGCGGAATTCAGCGCGATGTGGGAGCGACGTCAAGAGTGGCGGTCTCAGATGCAAGCCCGCCTCGACCCCAACGGAGATGGCGAGATCTCGGAAGACGAACAGCTGTCCGCATTCCAACAGTTCCGCGAGCGCATGGAATCCCGAGCCCGGGAACGCTTGACGCGGCGGTTTGACCTTGACGGCGATGGCGTGCTAAACGCTGAAGAAGAAGCCGCGATGGAAGAGTTCATGGAAGAGCGTCGGACCGCGATGGAAGAGCGGTTGCTCCCCGAGTTCGACGCCGATGGCGATGGCCAGCTCTCTGAAACCGAGCAGTCCACGGCGTTCAACGAGATGCGCGTCCGACGTATGCAGCAAGAAGAGCAGGCGATCGAACGCTTCGATGCGGATGCGGACGGCCGGCTCGATCAGGATGAGGGCTATGAGGCGTTCCAAGTCACTTCGGAAGAACGCGAGCAGCTGCGCTTCATCCGCGACTACGACACCGACGGAGACGGATCCCTCGGCGCCGCCGATCTCGATTCGTACATGTCCGCCTACGCGGCCGGCGACGAATCGGCCGACGCCGACGGGGACGGAGTCGTCAGCAACTCCGACCTCGAGGTCTTCCGCGACCAGATGATGGCCGACCCGGTCGACCCTGAGGCGGCCCAGAGCTTCGGCCGCCGCGGCGGTTGGGGCGGGTTCGGAGGCCGCGGCGGCGGAAGGCGGGGGGGCGGCGGTGGTGGTGGCGGGCAAGGCGGGTCCGACAGTCCCTGACGCCCGCTCTGCGACTTCAATCGGTAGCGCAGTAAAGGAGCCCCCACGAGGGGGCTCTTCTTTGCGCCCGGAGATCTTGGCGCCAGCCGTCAGGGACAACCGGCGAGGAACGACGTGATGAACGCGTCGATATCGCTGAGGTCGATCACCCCGAACGGTGCCGCGAGGTCGGCGGCGGGGTCGTTGTTCAGGAACGCGACGATGAACGCGTCGACGTCGGCGAGGTCGAGGATGCCGAACGGCGCCGCGAGGTCAGCGGGGCAGATGCTCGTCGTATTGAGCCGGACCGAGACCTCCGCGTCCGCGATCGGAACCGGTCCTCGCGAGGCGCTAAACGCATTCCCGTCCGAGTAGAGCACGATCAGGTCCTGCAGCCCGTCCCCGTCGACATCGTCAGTGAGGAGCTCGATCGGCTCGGGTTCCTCGGGGGCGGGGGCAGCCGCGTCTTGTGGGTTGAGGAACACGAGCTCATCGTTCGGCCCGAGCCCCTCGAACAGCAGACGACGGATCCGAGGCACCCCTCCGTTGTCGCGGGCGATGACCGCGACGTCGAGGTCGTTGTCTCCGTCGAGATCGGCGAAGACGGCCGACCTTGGCTGCGATCCGTCGAGGTTATCGGTCGGGAGCGAGATCGCCGCGGCGACGTCGGTGGGCGATGAGCCCGGGATCGCGAGCGCGATGCTGACGGTACCCGAGTCGGTGTCCGTCGTGAGGAGGTCTTCCTCGCCGTCGCCGTCGATGTCGCCGGCGTTGACGCCGGTCGGGTTTGCTCCAACGGCTTCGACGTCGAATGTCGGGAAGCTGCCCGCGCCGTCGTTCTGCAAGACGAAGAGCATGCTCTCGCCCACACAGGTGACGCCGACGTCGTCGGTCCCGGGTGTCGACGTACCGCCGACCGTATCGATCGATCCGGGCTGCACGCCGATGTCGATGTCCTCAGCGCTCGCGGTCATCGTGTTCAGCGTCGTCACGCGACCGCTCGACGTGCGGAGCATGCCGCCCTCGGCGCTGCTCGTGATCGTTGCGAACGTGCCGGCTACGGCGACGTCTGGCACGCCGTCCGCGTTGAACTCGCCAACAGCAAGATCGACCGGGTCGTTCTCGATGGTGAACGAGGGCCCGAGGTTTGAGAAATCGCCGAGATTGGTCGGATCGTTGGAACGGATGCGGACGATGCCGTTCCCGCCAGGGGCTCTCGTGACGAAGACAACGTCGACAGCGTCGTCCGAGTTGAAGTCACCCAGGCCGATCCCGACGGGCTCGGACTCGACGGTTCCGAACGTGACAGGATGGTCGTAGCCGTTCCAGTTTCCGTTGCCATCGACCCCGAGATTTCGAAGCAAGACCAGTCGCCCGGGCCCTGCGGAGTCTGTCGCGACGACGAGGAGATCGGGGAACCCGTCGTTCGTCACGTCGCCCGACACCGCGGCGGCCTGAGGGAGGCCATCAACCGTGTCGAAACCTTGCGGTGGTTCAAACGTCGGGTCTTGACTTGCCCGAGGCTCGACGACAACGTCGACAAAGTCGGGCCCGTACACCACGCCGAGGGTCGTGTTGTTCGAGAACGCCGGGACGGTGAGCCCTCGGAACTGCCCGGTGACGAACGGGAACCCGGAGAGGATCGTGGTCGCGTCGCCGATCGCCGGCGCCAGATCGGCCGAAGCGAGCACCGAGAGCGTCCCGTTCACCGCGACCGGCTGGGTAGCATCGACGCTGTCGGACGCTCCAACAAAGTCGTTCAAGATGATCTCGAGGCGACCTCGCTCGAAGAGGCCGTTATACGGATCGAAGCCGGAGAAAGTCAAAGGACCTTCGACAACGAGCGTTCTTGAAAAGCTGTCGGGGTTGAACGGCGCGATGCGTCCGCCGATGACGCCAACCGAGCCGACGACTGTTCCGCCGCCGTTGAGGCTGCCCCGGCGCAAGACCCGGGTGTCGGCGTCGAGCAAGCCACCGTCGCGAATGTTGAGATCGGCGAACCCCCGAACGCCGACATGCACCGGGGCGAACGCTTCGGTCCACCCGGCGTTTTGGATGTTCACAGTCGCCGCGGATCCGCTCTGACTCGCCAGTTCGACAATCCCGTCGGTCTGTGTGCGAAGTGAACCGAGTGACGAGAGATCGAGGACACCGGTTCCGAAACGGCCGACCTCGAAGGTGGTCAGAGAGAGCTGGGCCTCGGCAGAGTTGAACGTGTTCGCCCGCACGGAGAACGTGCCGCGAGACCCAGGCTGGGCGCCGATGATCAGGTCGATCGGCAGATCCGTGCTGGCCATCGCGCCAGGGTGCAACTCGAGAACGCCGTCGCCGCTCTGCCCAACGACGATGTCTTGCCCGGGCGGGCCGATGAAGGCGAGTTGTGAGGTCGAGCCGTTGAGTGAAAGCGAACCGAACCGCCCGGGCTGGTCGCCGATCGCCGCGTTCGATGCGACGCGGAACTGGCCTCCGTTGACGACGACGGTGCCATCGCCGCCAGCGCCTGCGAGGAGCCGGCCGACATCGATGCCCAGTTGATTCGTCCCGATGTCATCGAACGTCAGCGTGGCCTGGTTGTCTTCCCCGACGCCGACGACGAGGCGTTCTGCGGAGAACAAACCGGTCCCGAAGACATCAACATCCGTCGTCTCAAAGCGTTGGGTACCGATGGCCGTCTCGCGGCAACCCGGGATGTCGCCGTTGATGCGGAGCGTCGCCGAGTTGGTCAATTGGAGGTCGACCTGGCCGAAGGCGACTTCAAACCCCTCGACCTGCCTGAATGGGTCGATGACACCGACGACTGCCGACCCTAGCCCGCTCTGGTTTGGATCGAAGAGGCAGACCGTGTCCAAGGCCGGCACCGACGGGAGTCCGAAGACGTTCGCCCACGAGTCGGCATCGCCGAAATCGTTAAAGAACATGTCGGGACCGACCCACAGCAGCGTCTGCTGCTGGTCGGGGATGAGGTCGAGATTGCAGTCCTGCGCGACACCCTGCGCTGTTCCAGCGCAGAGTACCAGCAAGGCGGCGCGGGTCGAGATACCACTTGAACAACGCATCACGGTTCCTCTGGCATGCCCCGCACAAGCCTATCGCAAACAAGCAGTGACACAAACCCCGACTCGACGCTCATAAAGAGGGCATCACACTCGGAGCGATGCCCCGCCCGCCGATTCACGCCCTTTCTACCCGAACACACGCCACGGATACCACACCCGAGGCAAGACAGGTAAGTTTCAGGCACAATGAGGCCTCTCGATCGGTCCAAAGATGAGCGACGACACACAGCCCAACACGCCCGAGAACACCGACCCGCATCCCGGGATGCCCGGAGGTGCCGACGACGAGACTGTCCGAGACGCTCCGTCGTCGCGCCCGAGCGGTTCCTCCATGGGGTCGACACCAGCGCCGAGTTCGAAAGTCGCGGTGCCGCCGCCCCTGCCCGAGGTGCTCGACAAGTATCGAATCTTGGGCGAGATAGGTCGCGGCGGCATGGGCTCGGTCTACGCCGCGGTCCGCGACGACGATGCCTTTAAGAAACGCGTCGCCGTCAAGGTCATGCGGCTCGGCCTCGACACCGAAGACATGCTCGCTCGCTTCGAACTCGAGCGTCAGGTGCTCGGCGCGATCAACCATCCGAATATCGCACGCGTCTTCGACGCAGGGTCGACGCCCGACGGCCGGCCCTACTTTGTCATGGAGCTCGTCGAGGGGAAACCGATCGATCGCTACTGCGATGACGAGAACCTCTCGGTTCCGGGCAGGCTCGAGCTATTCCGAAAGGTTTGCGGCGCCGTCCACGTTGCTCACCAGAACCTCGTCGTGCACCGCGACATCAAGCCAGCGAACATCCTCGTAAACACCGAGGGCGAGCCCAAGCTGCTCGACTTCGGCATCGCCAAGCTCCTCAACCCCGAGATGGCCGCGATCGACCCGATGACCAGGGCCGACCAAAGGCTGCTGACCTACGAGTATGCGAGCCCGGAACAGGTCACCGGCGAACGGATCACCACGGCCTCCGACGTCTACGCGCTCGGCGTGCTGTTGTACGAATTGCTCACCGGACACCGGCCCTACCAGCTCACCAAAAGGGTGTACGAAGAAGCGGTCCGGGTCATCTGCTCCACCGAACCTCAGCGCCCCAGTACAGCGGTCTCACAGGCGGTCACGACCCGAGGCCCGGGCGATTCGGTGCGGACCGTCTCGGGCGAGGAGATCGCCCGCCGCCGCGAGATGCAACTCGCGAGACTCAAGAAGCGCCTCTCGGGCGACCTCGACAACATCGTCCTCAAGGCGATGCGGAAGACTCCGAGTCATCGCTACGTCTCCGCGGAAGACCTCGCGGCCGACATCGAACGCCACCTCGGCGGCCAGACCGTCAACGCCCGTCCCCCAACGTGGGACTATCGTGCCTCGAAGTTCATCAAGAGGCACAAGGGCGCGGTCGTTGCCGGAATCGCGATCGTGATGTCGATCCTCGCGGGCACGGCCGCCACCACGTCCCAGTGGCTCCGCGCCGACGCCGAGCGAGCAGACGCTGAGGCCCGCTACGAGCACCTCCGCGAGCTGACCCTCGCATTCGACGACATCGAAGCCGACATCGCTCAACTCGAGGGCGCGACCGCCGCCCGGCGTGTCATCGCCGACTCGCTCATCCAAACCCTCGACGCGATCCGACCCGCCGCCGAAGGCGATACCCAACTGTTGCTCGACCTCGCCTCGGGATACCGCAGGGCGGGCGCGATCGCGGTCGGTGAAGAGGGCCTGATCGGCAACGCCGACGAGAGCCTGAAACGCGCCGAAGAGATTCTGGGAAGCATCCCGGAGACCCAAGGAGGCCGCGCCGCCGAATCGGCACGCCTCGATTTCGAACTCGCTCAGACGTTCGAGCTCAAGGGCGATCACACCGAGTCGATCTCGCGTTTCCGGGCCGCGGCCGACGGGGCGATCGGCACGGCATCGTCCCAGTCCGATCCGATCACGATGCGTGTCATGGCGGTCGAAGCGTTGGGGCGGCTCGCGCTCGCCCGTGCGAGCCGGGGAGACTTCACGATCGCGGAAGAAGCCTCGAGCGAAGCGATCGATCTGGCGCTCGGTATCCGCGAGAGAACCCCGAACGACGAACGCGCGTCGGGTGCCGTAGCCCTCGCGTACAAGTCCGCGGGCCGCGTCGCGGAACGACAAGGGCAATTCGAGACAGCGGTCTCCGCCTACACCAAGGCGATCAACGCCCGCGACGGTTTGTTCGAGGCCCAGCCAAACAACGGAGACAATCTCCGGAGGCTGATGCTCTTGCTGGAAGTACGCAGCCGGATCCATCGAGCGACGTCCGACTTCGATGCCGCCGTCGCGGACGCCGAGCGGGCGAAGTCGCTCGCGGATCGTCGCATCGAGCAGGATCCGTTCAGCGGGCGCGCCTTTGAAGACGCGGCCCGAAGCTACGAGAACCTCGGAGATACGTGGTTCGGCGCCGGGGACAGCGACCAGGCCCTCACCGCCTATCGAGAGTTCCTCGCGAGATCGACTCAAGCGTCCACGCTCGACCCAGCAAACACACAGAAACGCCGGATGGTGGCGCTGGCACATAAAAAATCGGCGGACGTCCAGCGGCGCCGTCAGGGCAGCGCGTCCGCAATCGATGCCTACCGAGAGGCACTCGCTACGTACATCCCGCTCCTCGAGGTCGATCCTGAGAACCTTCACTATCGGTACGACGAACTCTGGATCGCGTACTACCTGGCGCGGGCGCTCGAGGGGGAAGGCGAAAGCGCCGCCGCGGCTCGGCTCTTCGAGAGAGGCATCGCCGCCGGTGAACTGCTCGTCGAGCGGGCCTGGAGCGAGCCGGGCGTGATGCCTTTCACCGGCGAATGCCTCCGCGGTCGTGCGAGGGTGCACTTGCTCGACGGTCAAGGCGAACCGGCCGTTGAACTGTTCGCCAGGGCTCAGGAACGACGCCCATCGACCTACTGGAGCACCTTGCGTGATGAGGCCCGAGCGTTCGAGGTCACCGGCAACGCCGAAGCGGAGGCCGATCGCCTCACACGCTTGACCCAGGTCATCGAACAACTCGACGAGGTCACCGAAGAAATCGCCGCTGCAAAGAGCGCCGCCGAGATCCGCCTTGGCGAACTGACCGGTGCACCTTGATTACGACAGCACACTCATCACCCGAGCGGGGACACCGCCCACCACCTGGTTCGGTTCGACATCCGCCCTCACAACCGCGCCGGCAGCGACGACCGCGCCATCGCCGACCCGTACGCCCTGCACCACGACCGAACCGGCTCCGATATGGCAGGCCTGTCCAACCCGAGCGTTTCCGAGAACGACCGCACCTGGGCAAACGTGCGAGTGATCCCCGATCGTGGCGTCGTGCTCGACGATAGCACCGGTGTTCACAATCACGTTCGCGCCGACCGTCGCGGCAACTTGCACCACGCTCGCCGCGAGCAGACAAGTTCCGTCTCCGATCGAGGCATCCGGCGAGACGATTGAAGCCGGGTGAGCAATCGTCGGAAGCGCAAGCCCGGAAGCGGTAGCGATATCGAAGAGCCGCCGACGAGGCCGCGCATCGCCTGCGCTACCAACAGCAACGAAGATGGAGTCCGCGTCGGCCTGTGACACCATGACGGTAGGGCCGATGACGGGGATGCCCATGATCTCTGAGCCGTGCTTTGACGAATCATCGTCGACAATAGCGACGACGTGGTCGAGGGCGGTTGCGAATCGGCCCATCATCCGGACCGCGTCGATGATGACCTTGGCGTGTCCTCCGCCACCGATCAGCGCGATGCGCCGACTCAAAGCGACACCGTCCCGGTCGTCAACTCGGTGTAAAGATCGACCGCCGCCGAGACCGGGTTTGCGCCCGAGTCTTTAGCCGCCTGGATCGCCCGAACAAGAGCGCTGCCCACGATGGCTGCATCGGCGTGTTCGACGACCGCGGCGACATGCTCAGCGGTTGAAATACCGAACCCGCACGCGATCGGCAACCGCGTCGATCGCCTCAACTCCGCCACCCTCGGGCCGACGTCCGGCGTGTCGGAGCGTTCACCGGTGATCCCGCTCCTCGCCAGCAGATACACAAACCCGGTGCACGCTGAGGCGATCGCCTCGGCGCGGTCCGTAGGGGTCGTGGGGGAGATCAGCAGTGTCACCGAGAGATCTCTCGAACCCGCCGCGTCGGCGAGTGCTGCCGTCTCCTCGAGCGGCGCGTCGGGGAAAATGAACCCGTCGAAACCCGCCGCTTTGGCTCGTTCGCAGAACGCGTCCGGGCCCCCGGATCCATGAACGATCGAAACGCTGACCATCGCGACGAGCGCCGCGTCGACGCGATCACGGATGCCCGCGATCTGATCGAACACGTCGCTGAACCGAACGCCAGAGGTGAGAACCTTGTGCATCGCCGCGGCGATCACCGGTCCGTCAGCGATCGGGTCACTGAATGGAACGCCAACCTCGATGATCTTCGCGCCCGCACCGTCGAGTTGTTCAACCAACTCGCCAGTCGACGCGGCGCTGGGGTGACCGCCGCAGACAAACGGGATCACCGTCGTCTCATCCCGATCGCGCATCGCCGCGAAGACGTCGGCGACACGCCCCACCGCAGAGGCCTGGCCGCGAGGGCCGGGGTGGCGACGATCGGGTTCACGAGGCGCGGGATCAGCAGGCGATGACATCGGTCACGTCCTCCAACCCCTCGGTCAGCACCCTCGGTCCGTTCTCGGTGATGAGCACGTCGTGCTCATAATGCACCGCGAGCGATCCGTCCGCCGTGAAGATCGGCCACGAGCGGTTGCCCTGGCTCGTCTTCGGGGTACCGATGGCGATCATGGGTTCGACCGCTATCAGCACGCCCGGCTCGCATTCCCGAGCGCCGTCGGGCCATTCGCCCCGGTAGCTCTCAACGACGTTTGCGACGAACGGGGGCGCGTGAAGCTTGCGTCCGTACCCGTGCCCGCCGAGGCCTCGCACGAGGTGGAGACCTCGGTCGTGCTCGACGATGCCCTGAACACGCTCAGCCCACGCCCGATACGTGTTGCCCGGACGGAGTTCCTCGACGCCGAGACGGAGCGAATCCTTGCCGGCGTCGCAGAGCTTGCGAACTTCGGGCGTCGGCTCGCCGAAGACGTACGTCCACGCCGCATCACCGATCCAGCCCCGAAAGCTCACCCCGATGTCGATCTTGAGGACGTCGCCCTCCGACAGCGGGCCCTCGTGGGTGACCGCGGTGCCGTGGACGATGCAGTCGTTCACCGACAAACACGCGTGGCTCGGGAAGGGGGGCATGCCGCCGGGCTTATAGCCCTGGAAGCAGCTTTTGCAGCTGAGTTCATCCAGCGTGCGCCCGACGAACGTGTCGATCTGAGCTGTGGTTTGGCCCGGTGCGAGGAACGAAGCCAACGCACGATGGACATCCACGACTTTTTGGGCCGCGGCGTAGGCCGCGTCGGCTTCGGCAGGAGACAGCTTGGGGATTGGCGGCATCGGCCCATGCTAGCGCGGATCCTCACCGAGCGCAGCCGGTCGCTATCGTTCGTTCCGTGGGTGTTGTCATGCTCGTGAACCCGAAATCTGGCCGCGGACGCGCTGTCCGCCTCGCAGATCGATTCGAGGCGGTTCTGGCATCCGAAGGATTCGGGGTCAAGCGCCTCGCGGCGATCCGCGGCGTCGACGCGGAAGCAGGCGAACCGTTCGACCCCGCGCGGTTCGCCGGGGCCGATGCGTTGGTGGTTTTCGGGGGCGACGGCACCCTCAGCCGTGTCGCCGGCCTGGCGTCACAGACGGAGACGCCTGTTTACCACGTCCCCGTCGGCAACGAGAACCTCTTCGCGAGGCAGTTCGGGATGTCGAGAGACCCCGGGGCGCTCGCCGTCGCGCTCAGACGACGCGACGTCGCGTTGACCGACCTCGCCGGCGCTACCCAAGGCGAAGCCGAGTTTCGATTCCTGATCATGGCCAGCGCCGGTCCCGATGCCGGCGTGGTCCATCGGCTCGCAGACCAGCGAACGAAGGCCATAGGTCACGCCGCGTACGCCCAGCCGGTCGTCGATGAGCTTGTCCGCCCGTCGATCCCTCGCCTGACGATCGACGTCGACGGGCAACGGATCGTGAGCGACGTGACTGGGTGGGTGGTTGTAGCGAACGCAAGGCCGTACGGAACGGGCGTTGATTTCGCTCGCCATGCGAGCAGCGTCAGCGCAAAGCTCGACGTTCTTTTCATGCCTTGTACGACGTCGGCGCAAGCCACGTCGTGGATTCTCCGCGCCAGAGTGGGGTGGCACCTCCGCGACAAACGGCTCGTCTATCGGTCTGGGACATCGATCGCGGTGACCGTTCATGGCAAAAAAAGTGTCTGGCAAGCCGATGGCGAGGCCCTGCCGATGAACGGGGCCCGCGAGATCCGGCTCGGTGTCCAGCCCAGGGCCCTGCCTGTCATTCGCCCGTAGCCGAGTACGCCCGAACGCCGTTGATAAAGACAGCGTCGATATGACGCCCACCGAGATCGTGGGCAAGCGCGCGTTCGTCGGTGTGCCGCAGGAGTATGAGATCCGCCGAGGCCCCGGGCGCGATGCGTCCGAGATCCTGGAAGCCGAGCAACGCCGCGGCGTTCCGAGTGCACGCCACGATCGCCTCCGCCGGGGAAAGCCGGTTATGGCGAACGCTCAAGGCAATCACCGTTGCCATATCGAAACACGGCGCAGATCCGGGGTTGAGGTTGCTCGCGATGACTGGTGCGCCGCCGGCATCAATAAACGCCCGGCCGTCGGCGTATCGGCCGTCGAGGTGGAAACCCGAGGCCGGGAGCATCACGCCGAAGAGCCCGGAGCCGGCAAGAGCCGAGAGGTGTTCCGGCGTGGTCGCCTCAAGATGATCAACGCTCCGGTAGCCGCGCGAGATCGCCTCAGGGATCATCCCCAGATCGTTGAACTGATCGGCATGCACGCGTACAGGGTGGCCGGCGGCCCGAGCCGCGTCGAAGAGTTGTAGGCACGCCTCGAGCGACCACGCTCCGGATTCGCAATACGCGTCGATCGTGATCCCGGGAAACGCCGCAGAGATGACGCCGAGCGTCTCATCGGTGGTTTGCCGCACCGGATCAGCCTGGTCGGGATCGATCGCGTGCCCAATGCACGCTGTCATCGATACCCGCCCTGCCCAGGCCTCGGCGGCCGAGGCGATCGACCGCAGCATCTTCAACTCGGTCGCGGCATCCAAGCCGTAGCCGGACTTCACTTCGATGGCCGTTGTACCCGTCTCGATGACGAGTTCGAGGCGGTGGAGCAGTTGCTCCGTGAGCTGTTCGACCGTCGCGGACCGTACGGATCGCACCGTCGACATGATCCCGCCGCCGCGTGCGAGCAGTTCAAGGTACGACGCTCCTTCGAGCTTGGCTTCCCATTCGGCGTAGCGTTCCCCTGCCCAGCAGGCGTGGGTATGCGCATCGACGAACGCCGGCATCACCACGCGTCCATTGGCCTCGATGACCTCGCACGCAGGCGGCGTTTCGATAGCCGTCCCAACAGTATCAACAGCGCCGTTGATGACGAGGACATCACCCCCGTCAATGGCGACCAGATCACCAGCGTCCGAACCCCGCAGCGGGCCGGTTTCATCTCCGAGCGTCAGGAGACGAGCCCCCCGGATCAACAGGGGTGGACTCACGAACGCCGCTCGGCCACGCCGCGGAGCATCGCCTGGAACAAGCGAGCCGCGAGCCTTGCCGTCCGATCGTCACGATCGTGCGGCGGGCTGAGTTCCATAATGTCGAGGCAGTGAACCCGCTCGCACCGCCCCGCCGCATGGCACCATCGCTCGGCCTGAGCCGAACTCCACCCGGTCGGGTTCGGAGCGCTCACCCCCGGGGCTGTCTGTTGGTCGAGCACGTCCAAATCAAAGCTAAAGCACACGTCTCCCGCCGGCCAGTCATCGTGGGGACCGAAGGGGTCGACCCGACCACCATGTGACTGGAACCAATTCAGATGCTCCGACGCATTGGCGTACGGATCGAGGCCGTGAACGTGGAACTCCTTGACGCCGCAGTGATCGGCGAGCCAGCGGAAGGGCATCCCGCTCCCCGGTGTCTCGCGCACGTCGAGGTGCGCATCGCAATACACGACGACGGGGTTCTCAAGCGACGGGATGATGCCGCGGGTGAACGCATAGGTCAGATCGTGCCCGCCGCCGACACCGATCGGAATCAACCCGAGATCGACCAAGGCTTTGGATGCGGAGGTCACACGCTCGTGCGTCTCTTCCAACGTCGCAGCGGCGACGACATCGCCAGCGTCATAGACCAACGGCCACTCGAACCCCGCAGGGTGCGCCACGCCGAGCGTCGCGAGCGCCTCGCGGAACGCCGCCGGGCCCTCGGCGGCGCCGGGCCGACCACCGTTCATCTTGATACCGGTGTCGTCCGGCAAACCGAGTAAGCCGACGCGACACCCCGACGGATCATCGGTGCGGATCGTGGCGGAAAACCGACCGGGCTTGCGGACGGGGTAGGACGGCGGGGTCACGTGTGGAACGGTCATCACCCGAGTTTACCGAACACGCCGACCCGCACGCGGTTCGTATCTGTGGTGCGACAGCCGTCACATCATCGGGATGTCGGCCCCACGCTCGAGTGCGCACGAACGGGCTTCTTCGTACCCCGCATCGACGTGGCGGAACACGCCCATCGCCGGGTCGTTGGTCAGCACCCGTTCCAACCGAGCCGCCGCCTCCGGAGTGCCGTCCGCGACGATCACCTGGCCGGCGTGCTGGCTGAACCCGATACCGACGCCGCCGCCGTGATGGAAACTCACCCAACTGGCCCCGCCGGCGATGTTGACCATCGCGTTCAGGATCGCCCAGTCGGAGACCGCGTCGGTGCCGTCTTTCATCGCCTCGGTTTCGCGGTTCGGGCTCGCGACCGAGCCGCAATCGAGATGGTCGCGGCCGATGACGATCGGAGCGCTCACCCGTCCGTCGGAAACCATTGAGTTGAACACCGCCCCGGCCTTGTCGCGTTCGCGGTAGCCCAGCCAGCAAATCCGGGAGGGCAGCCCCTGGAAGTCGAAGCTGGGTGCGCAGGCATCCAGGTCGCCGGCGAGCAACGCGTCTGGATTGGCATGACACCCAAGGATCCAGGCCCGGAGCCGCTCGTGATCCGGAAAGAGATCGAGTAACGCCTTGTCGGTCGCGAAAATATCACGCTGGTCGCCGGACAGGGCGACCCATCGGAACGGGCCGCGGCCTTCACAAAACTGAGGGCGGATATAGGCAGGAACGAAACCCGGGAACTGAAACGCGTCTTCGAACCCCTGGTCCTTTGCACGCTGCCTGATGTTGTTCCCGTAGTCGAACGTCACCGCCCCTCGGCGCTGCAACTCGACCATCGCCCGCACGTGTCGCTCCATCGTCGCCAGACTCAACTGCTGGTACTTCGCCGGGTCCAGCTTGCGCAGCTCAGCCGCCTCACGAATGCAAAGCTCCTGGGGAACGTATCCCTCGAGTGGATCGTGGGCAGACGTTTGATCGGTCAACGCATCGGGCGTCACGCCCCTCGCCAGCATCCGCTCAAGCAACTCGACGGCGTTGCAATGAACGCCAACCGAAACCGCACGCTTCGAGTGCGCCAACTCAAGCGCACGGTCGATGGCTTCATCGGTGTCGAACACAACTTCATCGAGATACCGATCGTGCTTGCGCCGTTCGAGTCGCAGGTGATCGACGTCCGCGATGAGGCAAGTTCCCCCGTTCAGAGTGACCGCGAGCGGCTGCGCGCCGCCCATGCCGCCGCACCCCGCCGTAACGCAAAGACGACCCGCGAGCGTCCCGCCGAAGTGCTCCTTGGCACACTCCGCAAAGGTCTCGTAGGTGCCCTGGAGGATCCCTTGCGTCCCGATGTAGATCCACGATCCGGCGGTCATCTGGCCGTACATCATCAGGCCCTTCGCCGCGAGTTCGTCGAAGTGTTCCTGTGTGGCCCAGTGGGGGACCAAGTTCGAGTTGGCGATCAGCACACGCGGAGCGTCCGCGTGAGTGCGCACAACGCCGACGGGCTTGCCTGATTGGACGAGCAGGGTTTCGTCGGCCGCGAGGCGTTTCAGCGTGTCGACGATCGCGTCGAAGCTGGCCCAGTCGCGAGCCGCCTGTCCCCGGCCGCCGTACACCACGAGACGCTCGGGGGCCTCTGCCACCTCGGGATCGAGGTTGTTCATCAACATGCGCATCGCCGCTTCAGCCTGCCACGTCGAGCAGGTCCTTTCGATTCCGCGAGGAGCTCGAACCGTGCGGGTCAGGGCGTCGGTGATGGTCGCGGTCATGGGCGTGAAGGCCTCCTCAGAATGGACCGTCGAATCTGTTTGAGTCTACGTCTCGACGCGTCCGCTGCAAGACATTGCCCCAAATCCCGAAGTGACGTGTCATCGGCCGAGGCTCGGGTTCGCCTTATACTCGTAACATCGGCCAACACAAGCTCGTGGTTTGAGTCTCACGACCGGAGAAAAGCCAATGCGACCCATCCGCTCCCGCCGAAACGGCGACGTCCGCCGACCCGCCAAGGCTCTCGTCCTCTCAATAGTCGCCATCGCGGGGCTCGGCACACCGGCAACCGCACAGGAGGGGGCGATCTTTGATCTTCGATTCAAGGGCATCGAGCACGTGACGCCGGCCGAGAAAGACCGGGCTCTTTACGACGCCCTGCCCTGGCTCGCCGAACGCCTGGTCGAAGTGCCTGTTGAGGTAGCGCTCGTGAGCGGAGATGATCCGCTCGAAGCGGCCCGGGTCGCCCAAGGCGTCGACCTTGCTTGGCAAGCCCTCACAGGCGGCTTTGGTCTGATCGTCGCGCCCGGGAACGGACCGCTCGGGTACGGTGCGATGACGTGGACCGATCCGACGGGCGAGCGCGACGCCGGTCGCTTCATCGACCGAACCCTCGGCATGCTGGAGCCGTTTGGGCTCGCGACTTCGATGGTCAACGACACCCTCGCATTACAGACACCGTTCGGACCGGCCCCGGTCACGGTATCCGATGATTCCGCAGTGCTCAGCATTGGCTTCGAGAACGCCGTGCCAGGTGACGTGCAGCGATTCGATCTGCCCGATGACGTGGAGCCGATCTTCTCGCTCCATACAAATGTTCGGGAGATCTTGGCTCCCCTGGCACCGCTTCTTCAGGCCCAGGCACCAGAGATCAGGCAGCAACTGATCGCTTCCGGCGCGATCGGCGCGAACGCTCCAATATTTGATTTCGCGGTCGGAGTCGACCGGGACAACCTCCATGTCACGACCCGTGGGCGTGACTTCCGAGGCTTCGCAGCGATCCAGGGGTTCTCGCCCGACGTGGTTTTCTCGCAGCGTGATTTCCGCGCGATCCCGAGGGATGCCACCGTCGCGGTCGCCGGCCCGATCTCACTTGTTCAGCTTCTCGAAGCCCGAAAGGCCCTCGCCGAATTCGAAGGCGAGGACCCGATTCGAGAGTTTGAAGCGCAGTTGGGCGTCGATCTCAACGAGGCCTTCCTCGAGAACTTCGGTCCACGGTTCATGTTCTATCAGTCTGATTCGACGGGTGGCGGCGGGGTCCTCTCGAGCGTGTTCATCACCGAACTGAGAGATCCCGACCTGTTCGACGATAACGTCGACACGCTGTTAAGATTCGGAAACCGCCTCGCCGCCGAAGAAGCGAACGGGTACGTTCGCGTGATCGAGCGAACGATTGACCGGCACACCTTCAAGACACTCGTGTTCCCCGGGCTCCCCATCCCTGCCGAGGTCTCGTGGACCGTAGAGGGCGATCGCCTCGTCGTCGCCGCAACCCCGGTCGCATTGGTCGCAGCTCTCGACCAACTCAAGAACCCCCTCTCCTATTTGGGTAGCAACCCGACGTTCATCAACGCCGCCGCGACCCGCATGCCTCGCGAGGGCATCCAGAGCCTGTCTTTCATCGACAACGCGCGCTTCGCGTCCAAGGGCTATGCCTTCGTGGGCCTCGCTCTGTCGGGGTTCGCGAACGCGTTACGGAACCCTACCGATCCCACCGGTCGGGAGCCGGGTGTGCTCATGCCTTCGTTTCGAGAGTTCATGGACGGCATCCAGCCGTCGCTCTCGTTCGCGACATGGGAGGGCGAAGACTTCGTCACCCATGTCACGACCGACCGATCAGTCCTTGTGAACGCGGCCATGCTCGCGGGTCACGATGGCGTTGGCTTGATCGCCGCAGGCGTCGGAGCCGCCCTCGTTCCGCTGCTTGAAGAATGAGATCAGACCGCTTTCGCTAAGGGTGTCGCGTCGGGCGCAACGGGAGGCCCGGCGGATTCTCTCCGACGCGGCCTTTGTGAGCGAATGTGCGGCTGGAGGCCTCTGCGGAGCGATGAAACCTGGTCTAGTTCGCGAACGATCCGTCCTCGATCAAACCCGCGAGCGCCTCGATATCAGGTGAAGGCGGTCGATCTTCGGTGAGCGGGGCGACCGACGCGCGCACCAATGCGTGCGCTCTCTCAACGCCCTTACCACTCTTCAATGGCCGGTGGGCCTCCAGGGCCTGCGCGGCGCACAGCAGTTCGATCGCCACCACTCTTGTGGTGAGATGGACGCCCCGCGCTGCCTTCGCGGCCGCGCGTGGACCGAACGAGTTGTAGTCTTCCATCGCGGCGCTCGTGGTCAGGTTGCTCACGCTCGCCGGCATCGAGAGCCCGATGAGTTCGTTGCACAGCGCCGCCGCCGTGTATTGGGCAATCATGTAGCCCGAGTGCAATCCCGGAACGGGACTGAGGAACGGACGCAGGTTGGTCTGTTCATCGATCGCGCTGAGCATGTGATCGACCCGTCGCTCCGCGATGCCGGCGACGTGCGCGAGCGCGATGGCGCACACGTCGAGCGGGATGGCCATGGGCATGCCGTGGAAATTGCCCGCCGAAACCACACGGGCCGGCTCGCCCTCGTCCTCGTGGACCAGCAAGGGATTGTCGGTCACCGCCCCGAGTTCGCGTTCCAAGGCGAGTTGCGCGTAGCGGATCGATGACAGCGCCGAGCCGAGAACGATCGGGGCGCACCTGATCGAATAGGGGTCCTGGACCCTCGGGTCGTCGGCGTTTGCGTGGCTTGGGATGATCTCGCTGCCTTCGAGCAAGCCCCGGAACCGCTCGGCGACCTCAGCGCACTCCGGGTGTCCGCGGAGCTCGTACACCTCGGGGTGCAAGAACGAGTCCGTCGAACGACACGCATCGAGACTCATCGCGGCGGCCGCGAGCGTCGCCGGCCAGAGCCGCTCGATGCCCTCGACGATGAGTGCGAGCCTTGCCGACATCAGGTGCGTCCCGTTGATCAGCGCCAGCCCTTCCTTGGCTTCGAGCTCGGTCGAGTCGAGCCCAGCGGCCCGAAGGGCGTCACCACCAGCGATCCGTTTGCCCTCGAAGAACGCCTCACCCTCACCCATGAGCACGAGCGCGCTGTGGGCGAGCGGAGCCAGGTCTCCCGACGCGCCGACCGAACCCGACTCCGGCACGACCGGGGTGACGCCCCGATTGAGCAGGCCGCAGATCGCCTCGACGAGCACAGGCCGGACGCCCGACGCCCCACGGCAAAGCGACGCGGCGAGCACGACCAGCATCCCCCGGACCACGTCTTCAGAGAGCGGCTCACCCACACCGGCGGCGTGCGAGCGGATGAGGTTGCGCTGGAGTTCATGGAGTTGGTCGGTACTGATCCGCTGGCGGGCGAAGCTCCCGAAGCCGGTGTTCACGCCATAGACGGTCCGGCCGTCGCCGGCCGCAAACTCAAGCGCGGCACGGCTTTCTGCGAGCCGCTGGCCCGCCGTCGGGCCAACGCCAACGTTTGAGGTGCCCTTGGCGACGGCGATCACGTGCTCACGGCTGAGGGGGCCACCGTCAAGTATGAGTTTCGCCATGGTGTATCTCCGAATCCCTCCGGTGACTTCCCGTGGCCCCCCGGAGTCCTTGAGAGCGTACCGAGAGGTGACCGGGCTGCGTCGTTGGCCTTAAGACGCTCAGAGCAGCTTTGGCAGCGCCTCGCCCGACTTGGCCCGGACCGCGATGTTGACCACCGACGAGATCGTCGTCGCATCGGGATTCACCTCTGCGATGATGGCGTTGTCCTCTCGCGCGTTGTTCACGAAGCCGGCGGCCGGTCCACCTCGCTGGAGGTGCCGACGCTCATGAACGGGTCGCAACGCGACAACGCATCGAAGCTCGCCCGCCTCGCCCGCTCGCCGAGGACGGAGACCGCCGATCGGTTCGTCCTTCACCTCACGCTCGCGCGGGCGACCGGGCCAGGGAACATCGCTCCGACGACCGTCGAACTCGCGCCCGTGGAAGTTCGCGAAGTTGTGCTCTGTCGGAGCGTGCTCAAGCCGTCGGGCGCCGAGCAGTCGTCGATGGCGAGCGTTGAACTCGGCGGGTGAACGCGAAGGACGAGACGCCTACGCACGTCCCGGCGTCGTGGTGGTCAGAGCGTGCACCGGAGCCAGCAGCACGCAGAACGCGATGATCGCGAGCATCGTCGCGACAATCCAAAGCATCTGCATGAGAATGGCGGCCACACCAAGTCCCGCGGCCGACAGCGCCAGAGCACGGTTCCGCCCGTAGGCGAAGGCCATGCCGGCGAGCCCGATGGCCACCGCGCCGGCGATCAACTCCGTGGACACCGACCGAGGTTCTGTGGGGGGCTCCGCTTGAGCCCGGGCGGTCTGTTCCGTCGAGGCGTCCGCATTGGGCTCGCTCGACGCGTGGGCGTCCGTGACGATCGTGTCGGGCTCAGCCTCCACATCCGAACCCAGGTCTGACTCGGACCCTGCCTCCAGATCCGCTTCGCCCTCGCTCTGTATCTTCTCGGTGATCTTCTCTTTGACCCTGTCCTTGACGGTACTCGCGAACTCGATCGCGACTTCTCCCAGGAACTCGCCGACGGCTTCACTAGCTCTGCGTTGGTCATCGGCCGACCCGTTGTCATGGGAATCGACGGCGACGGCCTCGCCGGACAGCCCCGGATTACGCGGAAGCGTCGCCGAGGACAGAACAAACGCGGCCAGCGCCGCAAAGAACGCCGTGAGGTCGAGCGGGTGCGGCTTGCGGCGGCGTGGTTGACGCCTGAGAGGTTCGTTGCCAAGACCGGCGGAATCGTGTTTGGCGTTTGCGGAACTCACATTCGGAGTGTACCGAGAACTCTTCCGAGTCCAATCGCGGCCGGAATCGACCTTGATCTCACGCTCGAAGTAATAAAGGCAATGCCTCGCCCGACTTGGCCCGGATCGTTGTGTTGACGAGCGGCGAGATCGGCGTGTCGTCCGGGTTGACCTCGGCGATGAACGCGTCGTTGGCCCTGGCGTTGTGGACGAATCCCGCGGCTGGGTGCACCACGCTTGACGTCCCGATGGTCATGAAAAGGTCGCACCGTTCGAGCGCGTCAAAGCTCCGCCTCAGGGCTTCCTCGGGCAGCATCTCCCCGAACCACACAACCGACGGCCGAATGATCTCGCCCGAAGCCGATGTCGGCGGGAACGACTCGAAGGGGCCCTCGGGCAACTCCGCAGGCTCGCCCGAATCGACGCCTCGCCAAGCCATGATCGAGCCGTGGAGTTCGACGACGTCGGTCGAGCCGGCCCTTTGGTGGAGCCCGTCGACGTTCTGGGTGAGCAGGGTGAAGCTGGCCCCCCGGGCGAGGGTCTGTGTCTGGATCTCGGCGAGCGCGAGATGGCCCGGGTTGGGCTGCGCTTCGGCGCATTTCAGGCGGCGCCAGTCGTACCACCGGGTGACGCGACCGGGATCGGCCTCGAACGCCTCGGGGGTAGCGAGGGTTTGTGGGTCGAAGTCCTTCCAGAGCCCTTCCATCGCGTCGCGGAAGGTCGGGATCTTGCTCTCGGCGGAGACGCCCGAGCCGGTGAGGACCACGACGTGCTGGGCATCGTTCAGGGCGGTTCGGAGCTTGGCGAGGGCGGGTTCGAGCGGGCTCGGGTCCATGTCTGCCTTTCGATTGAGCCCCTTGGCGTAAACAAGCCGAGGGAACAAGTTGCGGGCCGAAGTGGGCGCCGGAGTGGGGGATCAGAGTGGGGGAAACCGGCGGTTCGGGACGATATCCAGAACATGCACGACACCACCCCGCCGGCGTTGGTCCTGAGTGATGGCAGCCTCGAAGGCCTGGTCGCGGCCGCGATGGCCGTGGAGCGGGCGGGGCTGCCGACCGACCGGCATGCCTACCTGTGGGTGGTTCCGGGGCGTTTCGAGGGGGCCGACATGGTCCGCGAGACCGCCGCGGCGGCCGCCGAACGCCAGCGGACGCTGCTCAAGCTCGGGGCCGTATCGGCGAGGGTTCCGGCATCAGCCGCGTCGACGGGCGAGTTTGATTCGGCGCTCTTGCTCCGCGCTGGGGCGATCGCTGGTGAACTGGGTCTGCGGCGCGTGATTTGGCCGGCTCGGGCGGGCGTCGACCGGGCGACGGGAGGCGTTGAGGTTCATGACGCGGCCCGGATCGTTGACCGGGCGCTGCTCGTCACGCGGCTGACCGAACTCGACGCCGACGGCCCGGGGGTGACGATCGAGACGCCTTTGGTCGATCTCGAAGACGACCAAGTCGCGGACCTCGCGGCCGACCTGGGAGCGCCGATGGACGCTGTCTGGTGGGCCGTGAACCTGGACAGCAAGCCCGGAGAACTGGCCCGGCGCGAGCGCGACCGTTGGACGCAAGCGGCTGTCATCGGCGGGGCTCTACACTCCGCGCATGACCGAAACCGCGACGCCGACGTTCTCGCCTGAGACCGCCCGAAAGGGCGCGATCCACCGCTGGACCAACACCGTGATCCCGACGGCCCGCGAGGCGCCGGCGGACGCGGAACTGCCCAGCCACGTCTTGCTGAGTCGCGCCGGGTACATCCGCAGGGTCGGGGCGGGCATCTACGACTACCTGCCCCTCGCAAAGCGTGTGCTGACCAAGATCGAGAGCATCATCCGCGAAGAGCTCGACGCGGCTGGCTGCTCCGAGCTGCTGCTTCCGGCTCTTGAGCCGATCGAGCTGTTTGCAGGCTCGAAACGCGACGTCGACTATGGGGACCTGCTCTTCAAGCTGACCGACCGGCACGGGCGCGTCGCGGCCCTGGGCCCGACGCACGAAGAAGTCATCACGGAGATGATGAAGGGCAGCATCACGAGCTACAAGCAGCTCCCGGTGACGCTCTACCAGATTCAGACCAAGTTCCGCGACGAGTTCCGCCCCCGCGCCGGCCTGCTCCGGGGGCGCGAGTTCATCATGAAGGACGCGTACTCGTTCCACCTCGAAGTCGAAGGAGCGGGGGGGCTCAACGAGACCTACGACCGGCTCTACCAGGCGTACGTCAACATCTTCACGAGGTGCGGGCTCGACTTCACCGTCGTCGAAGCCGAGGCGGGGCCTATCGGAGGGTCGGCCAGCCATGAGTTCATGGTCAACTGCGAGAACGGGGAGGACACGATCCTCGTTTGTCCCGAGACCGGCTACGCGGCCAACGTCGAGAAGTGCGAGATCGGTACGCGCGCGTGGTCGGCCGATCACGGTGCGACCCACGAGCTGACCAAGCACCACACGCCCGGGATGCCCGGGATCGATGGCGTTGCAGAGCATCTCAAGACCACGCCCTCGGGCATGCTTAAGACGATCGTCATGCAGCCCACCGACGAGGGCGTCGACGCGAAATGGGTCCTTGCTGTGGTGCGGGGCGATCACGAGGTGAACGAGGGCAAGGTCCGCGACGCTGTCGGGTTCGGCGTCAAGCTCGGTGATGAGAAGGCGGCCAAGCAGGCCGGCTTTGCGATCGGCTACGTCAGCCCGAGGATGGTCACCAAGGTCGAGGGTGTCGTCATGGTCATTGACTACGACGCGGTGAACGGCGCAACGTGGGCGACCGGCTCGGACGAGAAGGACCACCACGACACCGGGTTCAACTGGCAGCGCGATCTGGCAGAGGCGATGCCCGAGGGCGAGAACACCGAACGGACGTTGGCGACAGGTTCTGTAAAGCTCGCCGATATCCGAAACGCCGTGGCGGGTGACCCGAGCCCCCGGGCGGACGGCGCCACGCTCGAAGCCCGCCGAGGCGTCGAGGTTGGCCACATCTTCAAGCTGGGCGACAAGTACTCGGCCGCGATGGACTTCAGCGTGCTGAACAAGGAGCAGAAGAAGACCACCGTCATCATGGGCTGCTACGGCATCGGCGTGAGCCGCACGCTCGCGTCGTGCGTCGAGATGAGCTACGACGACAACGGGATCGTCTGGCCCGCCCCGGTCGCTCCGTACCACGTGCTGATCACGCTGATCAAGCCCGAGGACGAAGCGAGCCTTGAGGCCTGCCACCAGATCGCCGGCGAGCTGAGCGCGAAAGGCGTTGACGTGCTGATCGACGACCGCAACGACCGTCCGGGCGTGAAGTTCAAGGACGCGGATCTGATCGGGATCCCGGTGCGAGTGACGATTGGGCCGAAGACGTTGGAGCGGAGTGGGGCGGAGGTGAAGGCCCGGACCGAGGACGGGTTTGGGACCTTGATTGCAACTGACGAAGCTTGCTCCTACTGCCTCCGATCGCTGTAATCATAGTTCGTAAAGCATTTTATTGCGATATCATTGCGCTTTTCCATCTTTTTGACGCACGGCCGGCAGCGATGTCCTAACGTGTGGCGTGTCGGACAGTCTTTGAAAAGGAACGAACAATGGCGCTGCTTCACGAAGTTGACGGTGGGCTTATAGGCAGAGATGAATTTATTGCACGCGGAATCACCCGAGCAACGGTTGATCCCACGGCGTTTAAGCCCATTGGGATTGGGCTTCCGCTGACGATTTCGATGCGTCACTTTTACACCGGGCGCGAACCGAGAACTGACTGGCTCGGCTGGGGCGACAAGGACATGCTGCTTACAAGTGCAAGCAAGGCGACGACGGAGTTTGAGCCGGCCGCCCGGGCGATTAACCTGATTCGAAACAACGTGCCGAGGCGTTCTCCCGTCTCGACAATATCTGCTACAGAAGCGGGAACACCGATCATCTATCACTCGCCGGCAATGGTGGAGCAATCTGTCGTGGTGAGTTTCGAGGCCTTCTTCGACAACTTCCCGAAAGACCTCGTTAAAAGCCTTTCGTCACTCGTACAAGCCGCAGCAGGCATCCCGTTGTTCGCGGGCGCAAATGCCGTTCTGTCAGCGGCCGGCATCGCCCTTGATCTCGCAGCCGAACTTGGCGAGGCCATCTTTGATGGCGACGCATTGTTTGCCCCGTCGGCTGAAGAGATTAATTTTCTTAAGCCCGGCGTGCCTCCGACTCAGGCTGGCTATCTGCTTCTCGTCAGCGATCGTGATGAAGCCGAGTTTACCCATGAATGCACTTTGGATCTGTCCGGAAGAGCTGTGCTTCGCGGGACCGATCAGCCTTATACCGGCGACGTCCCATATGTCACACTCGCTGTCGATGGCCATGTACGACCCGATCTAAAAGAGTTTCAGGCTACTCGCGCGGCGGGAGATCGTGTCAATCGCTTCCTCGGGAACAAGGAGGACAGCAAGTCTGTCGGCGATACCATCATCGATGGGCTCAAACTGGCAAATGACCTCGCGTTCCGTCGGCGTGCTGACAGTCTTGACCCCCAAATTCTCAACGCGTCAGGCGACGAAAAAGCCCGTCTCGAGAAGTTGAAGGCTGCGCTGCTGAAGAACATCTCGAATGATCTTCTGAAGCCGGGGACGTAGATCTACTGCGACGGAGACACGATCATTGAAGTTGTCTGGGGCTCGAGCGGAGCGGTGCGACGACTTCGATGGCGACGGCATCATCGATCCAGGCCACGACCTGATCGCGCTCATCGAACGTAACCCACGTTGAATCGCGCCAGACGCATCACCGAGATACGGATCGACCAGTTCAACCGATGACGTCGACCTTCGGGGCGGCGTTGTCATACTCAGGCTTGCCCTCCAGCCGCACATCCGCTATCACGTGCGGCCCATGTTTCTTCCCTCGATCATCCACTACCGGTCCACCCTCGACCCCGCCCAGGGCGGCGTGGTCGCCCACGTGTCCGATCTCGCGCTGCTCTGCCGCGACGCCGGTGCCCGGGTGACGATCGTGGCTCCCTCGGAGACGCCCAGACCCAAGAACCTCGATCCGGGCGGGGGGCTTGCGATTGAGACGATCGGGAAACCGGCTCTCGGTGGGGTGCTTCTGTCGGGGGCGCAACGACGCCGATTCGCAGAACTCGCGGCCGATCACGATGTCGTCCATCTCCACGGAGCGTGGACCCTGCCGAACTTCCAACTCGCGTCGGACGCGATGGAGCGGGGGCAGCCCTACCTCGCGACCCCGCACGGCATGCTCGACGACTGGTGCCTGAAGCACAAGGGCTGGAAGAAGATGCCCTTTCTGGCGGTCGTGCCGAGAGACGCGGGCGGGCACGGTTCGCGTGGAGGGCCTTGCTGTTTTACAGAACATGCATTATCGGACCTTGTGCGTACCCGACCTCAGCCAGGGGAGATCACCGTTTCAGAGCCCAACCCGAGCCATGACGCAGTGTTCCGCGCCGGACGGCTTCAGAACGCTCCTGCAGAGCACGACCTCGCGTACCTCGAAGCCCGGAAGATCGACGCAGACGCTCTCGATGTCGCGTGCGCCCGACGTCCGGCCAAGCGTAAGGTGTGGGACGTAGCGGTCCGCGGCGTTGCTGCGGGGTGACCTTGCCAGTCGTGTGACCATCCGACGGTGGAGTTCGAGCAGAGGCGCCGGTGTGTCCGTCTCGACAGCGATCACTCGGGGCGATCGGGCGGGGAGCCCGATGCATTGGAAAGGACTCAGTTCGAACCTCCCGATCCCGGCGCATGACCGCTCGATCGACGTCACCACGGATGGAATTTCGGGTTCGCGCCGTTGACCGATGAACCGGAGGGTCAGATGCACCTGCGCGGGTGGCGTCTCGCGGTGCGGCGGCAGATCGAGCCCTCGAAGCGTCTCAAGAGCAGTTTTTGTCCACTGGGCAGGGGGGTACACGGCTGCGAAGAGCCTGGCGACCGCCTCAGACTTCCGGCCTCTCGACATGCCTCTACTGTGGCAGGTCCACGAGACGAAAGCGAGCCGACGATGTCCGATTACGCGTCCCGTTCACTCGAACTCCACAAGGCCCACGCCGGGAAGCTCGAGATCGCAGCAAAGGTCCCGCTCCAGACACGCGACGACCTGTCGCTCGCGTACACCCCGGGGGTCGCCGAGCCTTGCAAACGGATCGCCGATGACCCCGGCGCCGCGTACGAGCTGACACCCAAGGGCAACACGGTTGCGATCGTCTCCGATGGATCCGCGGTCCTGGGCCTGGGCAACATCGGAGGGGCCGCGTCGATCCCGGTGATGGAGGGCAAGGCGCTCCTCTTCAAGGCGTTTGCCGGGCTCGACGCGTGGCCGATCTGCCTGACGACCCAGGACCCGGGCGAGATCATCGAGACGGTCCGGCGCATCGCCCCGGTTTTCGGCGGCGTGAACCTCGAAGATATCGCGGCCCCCCACTGTTTCCAGATCGAAGACGAGCTCCAAGACCTCGGGATCCCGGTCTTCCACGACGATCAGCACGGGACCGCCATTGTCACGCTCGCCGGTTTGCTCAACGCGGCCAAAGTTGTCGGCAAGAAGATGGAAGACCTGAAGGTTGTCATCGTCGGTGCCGGTGCCGCCGGGACCGCGATCTCGAAGCTGCTCCGCTGTGTCAACTTCGACCCCTACGTGTGTGTGCCGGTCGCCGACATCATCGTGTGCGACTCGAAGGGCGCTATCCACGCGAGGCGGACCGACCTGAACCCACAGAAGCAACAGCTCCTCGCGTACACGAACCGCACCAACCGTGAGGGGTCGGTGCACGACGTGCTCGAAGGGGCGGACGTCTTTGTCGGCGTCAGCAAGGGTGGGCTGCTCTCGGCCGACGACGTCAAGCGGATGAACACCGATCCGATCATCTTCGCGATGGCCAACCCGGACCCGGAGATTATGCCGGACGTCGCACGCGAGGCTGGCGCGGCCGTGGTTGGCACCGGCCGCTCTGACTTCCCGAACCAGGTGAACAACGTTCTGGCGTTCCCGGGCATTTTCCGGGGTGCGATCGACGCGAGGGCGCCGCGGATCACACCCAAGATGAAGCTGGCCGCGGCTCAGGCGCTGGCGGAGTGTGTGCCAGAGCCGTCGGTGGACAAGGTCATTCCTGACCCGCTGGATAAGACGGTGGCTCCGAAGGTGGCCGAAGCGGTGAAGGCCGCGGCGGCAACGGAAGGTTGAGTCCCCCCCTACTGCACGGCTGAATCGCGACGGGGCTTCGACGGTGGTACAACACCCAGATTTGCCCTAGGAAACCGGACGCTCTGGAGACTACCGATGTCGAACTTCCGTCCCATACTCGTGTTGACGCTCGCTTGCCTGATCCCGTTCGCCGGCGGTTGGGGTCGTAAGGGCCATTCCGTGATCGCGCATATCGCGTACCTCGAACTCACGCCCGAGGCCAAGGCGAGGGTTGATGCGATCATGGGCAACCAAACGATCCAAGAGACCGCGAGTTGGGCCGACGGTGTCCGGGGGAGGGGGCGTTTGTACCCGGAGACCGGTCCCCTGCACTACGCCAACCTTGCCCCCTACGCCCCCCGCTATGACCACGCGGCGGAAAGGCCCGAGGCCGGAAACGTGGTCGACGGTGTCGTCGACTACGCGTTACAACTCGAAGACCCTGACCTCTCAGATGAACTCCGCCAGCACGCGATGATGTTCATGGTCCACTTCGCGGGCGATCTCCACCAGCCTCTGCACGCCGGCAACGCCGACGATCGAGGCGGGAACGATATCGATATCAATTGGTTCGGCGGCGAGAGACGGCTGCATTCGATCTGGGACTCGGGCATCATCGACGCGACAACCCAAGAACCCTGGCCTCTGATGGCCGATCGGCTCTACAAAGAGATCTCCGACGAAGATCGCATGGCCTGGACGATCACCGATCCGGATACGGTCGATCGCTCCAACGAGGACGATACCGCGTTGCTCACCAAAGCGGTCGGGCGGTGGGTGCTCGAGTCGCGCCGATATGCAAACGACTTCGCCTACGCGGCCGAGGGGTTCAACGACGGAAGAGCATTCGAAGACGGGACCGAGCTCGGGCAGCGCTACGCGACCCATTGCGAGCCGGTGATCAATCTGCGGCTCAAGCAGGCGGGTGTGCGACTCGGACATGCGCTCAACGCCATCCTCGAGGATGAGGCTATCGATTGACCAAGAGACCAACGACGCGCGATCGTGTTCGATGGGCCGCGCTCACGTGCGTTCTCGTATGTACCGCCCCACTCTTCGCGGCTGATGATAACGCATTGATCCGAGATCGAATCGCGGGCATGCTCCTCGGCTCGATGATCGGCGACGCGCTGGGCGGCCCGGTCGAATTCGTTGAGCCTGACCGTGTGAGCGAAGGTCAATCCGTGTTCCGTGTTTGGGGCCCAAGCGACCGCTTGCCTCACGACATCGATGCGTACGCCGACGCGACGCGGCTGCTCGACTACACGATCTTTCGCCCCGAACCCGAGCCCTACGCCCATTGGGAGCACGACGCCCCCGCCGGCACACTGACCGACGATACGCGTCAGAAGGCCATCGTGATCCGCATGCTCCGCGATTGGCGGGTTGGTCGCGCCGATGGCCCTCCGAGCCAAACCCATCTCGCCAGGGCGTTGCTCGACATCGCCAACGACCCCTTGCCCGGGGGCGAGACGCACCGGCTCTCCGAAGAGTGGCTCCGGGAGTACGTGCTGGCGGCGAGGTACGTGCTGGGCGAACGCGACCCCACGTTGGCCCTTCCGCCCCAACGCATCTGGGGCGGGCTACCAACGTGCGTTGGTCAGATGATGCTGCCGCCCCTCGCCGGTCTGTTCCCCGGTCGCCCCAAAGACGCGTATGTTCTGGCCCACGACATCGCCTTTGCCGACAACGGGGTCGCGCTCGACATCAATGCCGGATTCATCGCGGGGCTCGCCGCGGCGATGGCCTTGGACGCCGGCGCCCCGGAGGACCGGTCGGCGCGCGTCCGGGCGTGGGACGCCATCAAAGCGAGCATGCTCGAGACCGATCCGTTCCGGTACGCCGATGTACCTTGGGTCGAGCGCCCGCTCGCCCGCTGCATCAAACTCGCCGAAGAACTCGCGTCGAGTGCCGATGGCCGGCCAAAGCAACTGATGACCCTCCTCACGGACGAGATGCGACCGACCACCTGGTGGGAAGCCGACGTTGTCCTCGTGATGGCGATCGCCTCGGTGGAAATGACCGATGCCCATCCTGTCGCGGCGATGCGGTTGGCCGTCGAGCTTGGGTGGGACACGGACTCGACCGCCCAAGTCGTTGGGGCGTTCGTTGGAGCGATGTGGGGCGAGCGGGTCTTCCCGGAGGCGCTCGCCGGTCCGGTCCGGGAGGGCGTCCAGCGGGCGACCGGCGACACCATCGAGGCTTGGGTGCGTGAGATCATATTGGCTCGATGAGTCGTCACTCCCGCACCCTGAACAACATGGAGTACCGTCGTCGGATTGAGTCGCACACCTCGATCACCGACGCAGTTACGACCCTGCGTCTCTGACGTGGTGCTCTCCCTGATCATCGCGGAAGAGGTAGATGCAGCCATTGTCGGACGACAGTGCAAGCGAGCTCCGCTCACTCGAGTCTTCGCTTCCGGCCCATCGCGCACGCGCATCGCAGAGCGGACCGAGCCCCTGGAACCGCACCGACCCGAGGGTCGCGAGCAGCTCGCAGCCGTCACCCTCTTCGAAGGGCCAACCCTGCGGTATCCCGGCGTATCGCCCAATTGACGTACCTTCAAAGTTAGCAACGTAGAACGCGGAATCGCCCCCAATTGCGGCACGCTCAAAGACCGGCTCATAGTGTTCCCAGTCGGTGTACTGGACCGTGCGGTGAATGATGCCGTGATACTCGAACTCAAGAAGTCCGGTCGCCGGCGCGTCAGCTGCTCGCATCGGGCGTTCGATCTCGATCGGATGCCATTCGATCCTTGATTCGAAACCGATGTCTTCGGACACACTGAAGTTTGCCATGCCCTCCCAACGATCATCTTGTGCGAAGATCAAGGCGACATCACTCGGCGGTCGACGACCGAGGACGTCGAGAGAGTCGATGAAGCAGATCTGTCCCAAAAAAGCCAGCGGACGGCCGTTTTCATCCATCGGCCAAGGGCTCCCGGCCGGTCGCCAAGGCAACCCGCCGATCTTCGTGAGCCAAGGCTTGTCCTCCGGCGGCGACAACGCCCACACAAAGGCATCCACCGGGACCGACGGACCAAGATCCCCCACGGCGGCGGCCGCCTTGCGAAGGTGCTCGACGGTGATCAGATCTTTCGGCTTGTCGACATTGGTCGAGAACGTCGTCGTGGACTCGGGCGGGAACCGCGTCGACCAATGCTCAAAGTCGAACACGCGATGCTGACGCGAGGGGTCAACGACGAACCCGGGCGTACCCATCGCTTTGATGTCATATTGACCGTCCCACTTGTAGATGGCCCGAAGGAGATCCGGGTCGAAACCACCGTTCCCCACGCGCTTCTCCACCGACTTTGATCGTGCCTGTCGCTTCCGCGAGAACCTCATACCTAAGAATATCGAACGTGGCCCCAGGTGTGGAGCAGAGCCACCGACCGACAGCGCCGGCGAACTCAAAGCGACTTGCGAAAACACTGGATGTCGTACACCGGGTTGAACACCAGCTGGTCATGGGCCGCGAGGCTCCAAGCGTTGTCCAGTTCAACGTCTGAAGCGAACTCGTGGCAACTCGGCGCGCCCTCGCCCAGTTCTTCGCGGCCTCAAGAATCGCTCGTCCGACGCCGTGCCCTCGGGCGTGTTCTTCGACGAACCAGCCCTTGAAGTACCCGACCGGGTTGGACGAGCAGCCGTCCGCGAAGTCGCGCAGGCTTACCTCCGCCATCCCGATCGGGGCGTCGGTCTCCGGGTCATAGGCGATAAGCACGACGTGTCGGAGGCCGTCGATCGTCTTCGACGCGAAGTAGCTCTCGACCATCGCGTCGGCGTCGGCGACGCACGCCAGGCCAAGTTCGCACCACATCCGCCGTCACGCGTCGCGCGACGAAGCGTCGACCTCGCGGATCTCGACGCCGATGGGCATGTCAGTAATCCGGCGTCAGCGCCGGCAAACCATTGAACTTTCGGCCTCGGAAGTTACCGATCGTCGTCGCCGCCGCCCCTGCGAAGCGAGACCTCACAGGAATACAAGGTCCGCGAAGTCGTCCGCGACGCTCGCAAGATCTGGTGAATCCGGGCTCCACAAGTACACCGCTTCAGACAGCCGCTCTGGATCATCTTCGCGGGGTAGGAAGCACAGGCACTCCAGCGTGCCATTGAGTGCGACAACGACGGCCATGCTTGGAAACCCGGGCCGCTCTCGATGCGACCGTGTCTCGCTGACGATGTCCGACGCCGTCCGAGAGATCATCTTCGCAGAAGTCGAGTTGCGAAACGGGACGAGTTGCCAGACGTCGTCGGCTGCTTCGACGGCCCCGCCATTCGATCTTCGCATCACGCCGATGTGCGATGCCGGGAAGCGAATGCCGAGCGTGTCCTCGGTCTTCGCGATCTCGGCACGATCGATCGGAAAGGGCATGTCAGTAATTCGGCGTGGGCGCCCGGAAGTCGCTGAACTTCACGCTCCGGAAGTACTCGATCGTCTTCGCCAGTCCATCTCGCAGAGGCACCGAAGGTTCCCAGCCGAGCTTTTCTTTCGCGAGCGTGATATCGGGCTGGCGTTGCTTGGGGTCGTCGGCCGGCGCTTCTCGATACACGATCTGGCTCTTCGTGCCGGTCAGCTCGACGACGAGTTCGGCGAGCTCCTTGATCGTGAACTCGCCCGGGTTGCCGGTATTGACCGGACCGATGAAGTCATCCGGTCCGTTCATGTGGGCCAGGAACGCGTTGATCAGGTCGTCGACGTAGCAGAAGCTCCGGGTCTGCTGACCGTCGCCGAAGATCGTGATGTCCTCGCCGTCGATCGCCTGACGGATGAAGTTGCTCACCACGCGACCGTCGAACGGGTGCATGCGCGGCCCGTAGGTGTTGAAGATCCGCACGACCTTGATCGGGAGGCCGTGCATGCGGTTGTAGTCGAAGAACAACGTCTCAGCGGCTCGCTTGCCCTCGTCGTAGCACGCGCGGGGGCCGATCGGGTTGACCGAGCCCTTGTAGCTCTCGGGCTGGGGGTGGACCTCGGGGTCTCCGTAGACCTCGCTGGTGCTGGCCTGGAAGACCTTCGCGCGGCACCGCTTGGCCATGCCCAGGACGTTGATCGCCCCGAGCACGCTGGTCTTCATGGTCTTGACGGGGTTGAACTGGTAATGACCGGGAGCCGCCGGGCAGGCGAGGTTGTAGATCTCGTCGACCTCGAGCCAGAGCGGGTGGGTCACGTCGTGACGGATCAACTCGAAGTTATCGTGATCCAGCAAGTGCGAGACGTTGCTCTTTTGGCTGGTGAAGAAGTTGTCGAGGCAGATGACGTCGTGCCCCTGCTCGACCAGACGGTCGCAGAGGTGGCTGCCCAAGAAGCCGGCGCCGCCGGTGACCAGAATGCGCTTGACGCTCACGTGCTCGTCCTCACTCGGGGAATCGGGCGCCCAGGCCCTACAGACGGACCGCCGGCGCTGGGCCGCATCCTACCGGTCCAGCGCCGCCGGGGGCATCATCGACCGCAAGGCCCGCTGGATGAAGCCTGTCACCTGGTCAGGGGCGGTCCAGGTCAGCAGATGGCCCGCATCGGCGAGTTCTGCAAGGCCCCCCTCGAAGGCAGGGTGGGGAACGTACGGGATGATCCGATCGTGTTTGCCGTGGATGTGGCGAACGGGAACAGGGCAATCGCCCCCGAAGTCCCAACTGCAGCAGGCTTTCGACGCCCACATCAGGAAATCAACGTCCGCCCGGCGGGCCATCGAGGCCAGGGCCTCGGTGCAGCGATCGTCGAGACCATCCGCTTTCGCGAAGGCCTTCGGAACGGGGCCCTCGAGGGCCTTCCTGATCAAGCCTCGGGGCACCAGCCCCCCCACCGCCCGCTGAACTTTGAAGCCCAGTGAGACGGCCGCGTGGCTCCGGAGTCCGCTGATCAAGATGACGCCCTGAGGGCGGCGATCTTCGGACAGCCGGCTCGCGGCCTCCAGGGCCACCATGCCACCAAAGCTGAAGCCGATCGCGATCCAGGGCTCGGCCGTCGCGTGAGGCTCAGCGAACCGCAACGCGTAATCACCGAGCCGTTCTTGTTCTCTCGGCTCGATCCACGCTGGTGTCTCGCCACCCAGCACGTCGAGTTGTGGAGCGAACAGTGAGGCGTCGGCCCCGAGCCCGGGGAGGAAGACGAGCCGTGGATTCACGCTTCGACTCCGAGCACCCGTTTGGCGGCCTCGATGTTGGCCCGCATGTTCTCGGGTTTCATGCTTCCGATGACCACGCTCGTCACGCCCGGCCGGTCGAAAGCGAACCGCAGGGCATGCTCAGGACCTTGGCTTGTGGTGAGCCGCCCGCTCGCGAACGCCTTCTTGAGAAGGACCGCGGTGCCTTCACCTTCACACCGATCGATGGCTCCCCCCATCGCCGGTACCGCCTCGCTGTACTCGATCATGAGGGCGTCGACGCGGCCTAGGCAAACGTCGGTGCCTTCGTCGGTCTTCACGCTCGCGCCGATCGCCCGAGTCACCCCCTCGGCCTTGAGCTGATCGAGCGCATCGAGCGTGCCCTCGCGCACGAACTTGCCTTCGTCGATGCCATTGGAATGGATGAGAACGAGTTCGAGCCGATCGGTGCGGAGATTCTCAAGGCTCGCCCGAACGCTCGACATGATCGCTTCTGGAGAGAAATCGAAGAACGAGCTTTCGCCGTCGAAGGTTTCACCGGCTTTCGTCGACAGAACCCACTGGTCTCGATCGCCTCGCCGGGCCAGAGCGGCACCAAGGCGTTCTTCGGAACTCCCGTACGCCGCGGCCGTGTCGATGAAGTTCACGCCGCCATCGGCGCAGACGTCGAGAAGGCCATCGATCGTGTCGTCGTCGGGCAGGTCGTACGGCTCGGCGTATCGAACACCGGCGTTCCGTCCGATCTTGATGGTGCCGAACCCGATCCGGGGCACCATGATCCCTGTTGAACCGATCTCCCGCTCCCACATCACCACACCGCCTTCGCAACTTCAGCGTCGGGAAAGGCGACCAAGCCATTCCCCTTGCGCGTCGGCCCGAGGGTATCGGCGACCCGTTGAGCCGCGACCGGGGCGAGCACGAGTTTGGTCGGCCAGACAGCCAACGCGACACCCCGATCGGTGTGACCGATCTCGCGGATGACCGGACCGTCGGGGCGGCGGCCGTCTTCGGTCTTGCCCTCGGCTCGGTCGATTTTGAAGGATGACCAGCGGATCGCGCCGGTGTCCACCCACCCAAGACACCGCTCGATCGCGTCTCGAGCCCGCTGGCACTGGTCTTCCGAACTCAGCCCCACACCGGTTTCTGCAAGATCGCCACCGAGGTACCACGTGGCTTCGCCACTGATGCTCCCGGTCGTCACGGTCAGCACCGGCTTGTCCGACGCCTGGAGGCAATGGCCGTTTAGCGAGCCCGGAACGCCGCGGCCCACCACCTGGTGAAGCGGGCGACGCTGCGAGACCTTTGCCGCATCGACACCGAGCGACCGGATCAACGCCTCGTTGCCCTCGCCGGCCGCGAAGACGATCGCGTCGGCGAGGACTTCCTGCCCGCCCTCGGTCTCACAGACGAAACCGTCGGTGTCTTGTCTGACACCGGAGCATCGCGCGGCTCTCGCACGCCCGTTGGTTGCCGCTCGCAAGGCCACGACGAGGCCGAGGGGTTCCAGGACCCGTTCCGGCGCCTCAAACACGCTTACACCGTCAGGAGCGTCGTTGAGCACGCCCGGACGTGCTTCTGCGTTCAGTTTCTTGGTGCCGCTCCGCATCACCCTCGATGCGATCTCCGCGGCCATTCGGGCCCCGAGCGTCGGGAGGCTCCAGAGGTGTGTCACGGCGCTGATCGTCGGGACCGAGGCGAGGTTTGGCCCGGCCTCACCCCGAAGGGCCGCCTCCCAAACGGGCTGGACGTCGGCAACGCTTCTCGAACTGTCGGCCGTATTACCGGGCAGCCGGTACTTCACACCGGCGTGGAGAATGCCCTGGCTCGCGAGCGTTTGCCCGGCGCCGAGTGATGCGGACTCGATGAGCCAGGCGTCGTGCCCCCGCTCAAGCAGGCTCCAGAGCGTCCAGAGCCCGCAAACACCCCCACCGACCACGAGTACCCCGACGCGGACGCTCATCAGGGCGCTTCCCCGGCCGGCTTCGGCGGGATGACAAGCGTCTGCCCGATGCGGATCGCGTTCGGCGTCGACAGGCGATCACGGTTGGCCTGGAACAGAAACTCCGTCCACGCCGAGGATCCGTAAAAACGGCTCGCTATGGCGCCGAGCGTGTCGCCCCGCTCGACGCGGTACTCAATAACGGCCGGCGGTGTTGTTTCAGGCTCGGTCGGAGATGCGCCGCCCGAGGGTTCCGCCTCGACAACACGGCCCTGGATGTTCCCCGGATCGACCGGGAGACGGATTACCCGACCGACCCGGAGCCGATTGGGGTCCAGCAACGGGTTGGCGTTTGCGATAGCCGTCCAGAATCGAACGCTCCCGTACTCGCGACGAGCGATCGTCTCCATAGTCTCGTTTCGGCGCACGGTGTAGTCGCGGAACTCGGGAGGCTCGACGCGCGTCGCGACAGGGTCCGTCGGCTCTGGAGACGCTGGGTCCGGCTGAGGTGGTGTCGAGGGTCCGCTTTCGGCGATGCCTCCCCTCACTGCTCCTCCGGCAAGCGGATCCACAATATCTAGGGAGCCGTCTGCATCGTCGGGCACGACACTTTGGACGAACGGGGCGACCGGTGACGGTTGCTCATCGCGACTCGGACCGCCGGGCTCCCAGAGCCAATAGACCACGATCCAAAGCCCCACGAGGGCCGCAACGCCAACCAGCCATCGTCCTGCCCGGTCGTCCATGACGCTCCCCGCGTGCTATCGGCCAGTCGAGGCCCTCTAGGGCAACCGATGTGCCCCATCCTCGCTGCCGACGACACGGTCGGACGGTCCTGAAGTCTTCCTGCTCCACACCAGCGGCGCCGCAACGGCGATCGACGAGTACGTTCCAACGGCGACACCCGCGAGCAGGGCGTAGCTGAACGCGCGGACACCCTCACCGCCGAAGACGTACAAGATGAGCGTCGCGATGAACGTCGTGCCCGACGTGATGACGGTGCGGCTGATCGTCTGGTTGATCGACTGGTTGATCACCTCGCGGCTCGCGTAGGGCAGCTTGCCGCGGTTCTCGCGGATGCGGTCCATGATGATGATCGTGTCGTTCAGCGAGTAGCCGATGATCGTCAGGATCGCCGCGACGAGGTTGAGGTCGATCTTGAACGGCTGCACACCGACAGACTGCGCGATGCCGGCGGTCATGTCGTTCTCGTACAAGATCTCCGCCAGGGCGATGAGGCCGATCATGATCAGCACGTCGTGGAGCAGCGTGATGATCGCGGCGGTCGAGTACCGGACCGAGCCGAACCGCACCCAGATGTAAATCAGGATGAGCAGGAGGCTCAGCACGACGGACACGATGGCTGTTTGCTGGAAGGTCTCCGCGATAACCGGGCTAAAGCTCTGCACGCTGGCGAGCCGGGTGGTGTTGCGGAGCGCAACCTGCACCAGCTCCCATTCGATCTGCGCGACTTCGTCTTCCCAGAGTTCCTCGTTGCCCAGAGCGCTCAGGCCCTCGTCAACGACGATGAACGCGGCCGACTCGATCGCCTCGTCGGTGCCGGCAAGAACGACCAGGTCGTAGCTACGACCGACGGTTCCGCTAAACTCTGCCTTCTCGCGCGCGTTCGCCAGGCGTTCGAGCAGTCCGTCTCGGTCGGGCCTGGGTTGGAGGTCTTCGAGAAGGATCGCGACGCCACCGATGTACTCCGACACGTCGTTGCGGACGCCCGGCTGGTTGATCGCCTCCCCGAGGCGGCTCCCAAGGATCGGACCCACGCGGTCTCGCGGCGGGGTCGGCTCGTCGCGACCGATGAAGTTCAGGGGCGGCCGGCTCGCTAGGCTCTCGGCGAACTCTGCTGAGATGGCCTCGATCACCGCCGACTGATCGGTCGCGTAGGTCTTGATCTGGAATTCGCTGCTTCGGACGCCAGTGTCGTCCGCGTTTTGCGGGATGACCTCCGCGTTCTTGAGCGGTTCGAGCGGGTCGGTCTCGTCGAGGCCCTCGGCGAGGCCCTGGACCCGGTCGAGGACGTCCGCGCGGAGCAGTTGAACCGGATTCCGCGTGCCGTCCTCGTTCTCTTTCTCGAACCGGACGGTGACCTGGGTGCCACCTCGGAACTCGGTGTCGAGCATCTTGTCGCCCTGGTAGACGATCATCCCGATGCCCAGCCCGATGCCCGTCAGCGAAACCACGACGAAGCCCCAGCGGGCCGCCATCCAGTCAAACTTGGGCTCAAGGAGCCGCTCGATAGCCGGGACCGCCGAGGGAAGCATCCCGAGATTCTTCAGCTTGAGCACGTCGACCGCGAGCGACAGGATCAGGCGGCTGATGAAGAGCGACGAGATCATCGTGCCGACGACGCCGATCCCGAGCGTGATCGCGAAGCCCTTGATCTCCTGCGTGCCCAGGTTGGCCAGAACGAAGCAAACGATCAGGTTCGTCACGTTACCGTCGACGATCGAGCTCAGCGCCTTGCGGAAGCCCAGACGCACCGCGGTGCGCAGGTCGGCGCCGTTTCGGCGTTCTTCGCGGATGCGCTCGTAGATCAGCACGTTGGCGTCGACCGCCATACCGAACGTGAGAATGACGCCGGCGATACCGGGGAGTGTGAACGCGGCCCGGGCGAGGCTCATAGCGCCGAGGATCAAGGCCGCGTTGAACACGAGGCTGATAACCGCCACCAGCCCGAAACTGAAGTAGTAGAAGAGCATGAACCCGGAGACGGCGCCGATCGCGATCATGCCGGCGTACGTGCCCGCTTCAAGGTTGTCTTGCCCAAAGGTCGGAGCGATCTCGTTGACGCTCAGGGGCTCGGGGCTCAGCGCAGCCTGCAGCGAGCCAGCGGTCATCACGCGGATGATGTAGTTGAGCTCTTCGGTGCTGAAGTCACCCTGGATGATGCCGTTCCGGCTCAAGGCCGCGTTGAGCACAGGAGCGGTGTACACCTCTTCGTCGAGCAGAACCGCGAGCTTGTTGCCCACGTTGGGCGAAGTGAGGCGCCCGAGCTGGATCGCGCCGCGTTCGTCCATCGCGAAGCCAATCGCGGGGCGGCCGAACTCGTCTTGCGTCTGGAACGCGCGGGCGACACGCCAGTCGTTGTCGTTCTGCGTGAGTCGGTTGACGCGGTTGTCCCAGCAGAGCAACCAGTGCTCACCCTGGTACCGCTCGCCGACGAGACCTCTCGATCGCCAGAAGCCGGCCGGGTCGGACTCAAGAAAGTTAAGACCTTCGATCGAGTCGTACCACGTTGAAAGCTTGTTGACCTTGCACCATCGAGCGTCCCGGGCTTGGACGTTGAGGGGGCCCTTTTCGAGCAGTTCGGCGCGGAGCCGGGCCTCCTCGGGGTGGGAGTTTTCAGTGCCGCTCCCTTGCGGATCGATGGTGATCCGAAAGCTCGGAACACCCGCCGCGGCGATCAACCGCTTGAGCTCGTCCGGGTCGTCGAGACTGGTCCGTTGCTCGATGTACGCCTCGTACGTCTTGCGAACACGCTCGACCTGGGGCCACTGCGCCGGGTAATCGGCTTGGATCCGCGTCAGCGCCCGCTCACTCTCGCTGTCGTACGGAGCGAATTCTCCAGCCTCGTTTTTCAACGGGCGGCGGACGTCGCTCAATTGGAGCACACGCCGCATCTCTTCCGAACTCAGGCCCGCGGCGAGAACTTCTTCTCGGGCGAGTTCGTACTTGATCTCCGCCGTCGCGACCTCGCCAGCGAGTTCATCGAGCACCACCGGCTGCGCCGCCCCGCTCTCGGCCGCCGCGTCGAAGGTTTGCCGAAGGTAGCTGGCGTCGTCGAAAAGACTCGCCGTCTCCCTCATGTCTTCCAGCAGAGCCGCGTCGCCCCTGCTCAGCGACTCGAGCTGGGCAGCACGATCCGCGTCGCCGGCACGCATCGCTCGTTCCCACTGATCCGCGTCGATCGTCGCTCGATCGAGCTCTTCGAGTTCCTTCTGGAACGCGTCGGACAGGGCAAGCACGTCGCTGTTGGGAAGGGGCATCGTGACTTCGATGCGGTCCTGACCCTGGGCGATCATCTGGATCTCGAGCAAGCCCGAAGGGTCGACGCGATCCTTGAGGACCTCGATCGTCTTCCCGAGCACCTCCTGTGCGTTTTGGCCCGGGTCCATCTGGACCGAATAGACCAGCGTCGTGCCGCCGCTGAGGTCCTTGCCGCGCCGAAGTTTGTCCTCAGGCGGAACAAACGAGGCAACCGCGAGGACGAGGAGCCCCACGGCGAAGATCGAGTTTCGAAGAATATGACGCATCCGGTTCTCGCTGAGAGGCTCAAGAAATCAAGCGGTGTATCGGTCAGGCCCCGACGCGCTGCAGATCAGGCTCGGCAACTTCGTCCGAAACGGTGTCAGCCCCGCCGCGGCCTTCCGACAGCACTTGCTGGATCGCCGTCTTGGCGAACGTGAGGCGGGTGTTGGTTGCGCGGTCGACGATGACCACGATCTCGGTGTCGCGAACTTCCGCGACGGTCCCGATCACACCGCCGATGGTCTGAACCTTGGCCTGGCGTTGAACTGACGACAGCATCTCGGCGCGGCGCTTCTTTTCTTTCCGACCGCTCATCATGGTCGAGATGATCATGATGAGCATCATGCCGATCAGGAGCGGGAAGATCAGGTCCATGCCGCCCGATCCCTGAGAATTGGTCGCACCAGGGGTTTGGCCGGCTCCATCGGCGCCCTCGATGGGTGTTCCGCCCCCCGCCGGAGCGGCCCCGTCACCCGAACCAGCCGGAGCACCGAGCACCTCGTCCTGGCCCAGTGTGAGCCACGCCCCAACGCCCGAATCAACCCACGTCGCCGCAACCGAAGTCATGCAAAGACCTTCCAGCGTCTTCACGGCGTCCTTGTCAACGCCGCTACACCCGAGGGGAGCCCCCGCGCCGCGCGCGGCCACCTCCGGGCGAACCCAAGCCAGTCATCGTTGGCGATCGTCGTCCGAAGGTCCAACATCAATCTCTGGAAGTACCTGAGGTTGTGGAGGCTGACCAAGATCGGACCCAGCATCTCATCGGCAAGGAAAAGATGTCTCAAGTAGGCCCGGCTGAACCCCCCTCCCCCCTCCGGAACGAGCCAGGCCGCCCCAGACCCCGAACATGCCGGGCAGTCGCAGTCCTCCTCGATCGGGCGGGGGTCGTCTGTGTACCGGCTGTTCCTCAGACGGATCTGGCCGCGGCCTCGCTCCCGATCGGGGCCTTCATCGAGTCGGACGAACGCGTTCGCGTTCCGCCCGTTCCGCGTTGGCAGGACGCAATCGAACATATCAATGCCTGCGCAGACCGCCGCGACGAGATCATGCTCGTACCCCACGCCCATGAGATACCTCGGCTTGTCCGCCGGCATGAGCGGAGCCGTGTGACGGACAACCCGCGCGATGTCGTCGGCCTGCTCACCGACGGCGACGCCCCCGATCGCGTATCCGGGGCACTCGATGTTGCACACCTGCTCAACGGACCGGGACCGACGATCGAGGTCCGTTCCGCCTTGAACGATCCCAAAGAGTGACTGAGGGCCCGCCGAACCGACGCCGATCCCGCGTGGACCGTGGGCCTTGATGCACCTCTGAAGCCAAGCCGTTGTCCGCGCGAGGGCGAGGTCGAGTCTCGCCTCGTGGTCGTAGCCCTTTCTCTTCAGCGAGTCGCGCATCGCGGCCTGCCGGATGCGGGTCTGGTTGACCGGCGCCGCGTCCGGGTCGACGCTCGGCGGGCAGTCGTCGAATGCCATGATGATGTCGGCGCCGAGTTGCTGCTGTACCTCGATCACGAACTCTGGCGTCAGGCGGATGTTACTCCCGGTCACGATGCTCTTGAACGTCACACCCTCGTCGTCGATGGCGTTGATGTCCGCCATCGAGTACGCCTGGTAGCCGCCTGAGTCCGTGAGGATCGGGCCCCCCCAACCCATGAACTTGTGCACGCCGCCCAAAGCCGCGACCCTTTCAGGGCCAGGGCGGAGAAGCAGGTGGTACGTGTTGTTCAAGACGATCTGGGCGCCGGTTTGGGCGACGAGTTGGGGCACGATGCCCTTTACCGTCCCCTTGGTCCCGACGGGCATGAACGCCGGCGTCTCGAAGGAGCCGTGCGCGGTTTCGACGACGCCGCAACGGGCCCCGCACACCGAACTCTGGGCTGTGACCGCGAAGGCGAGGCTCACCCCCCTCGCTCCTCCGTCGCCTGCTGAAGCAGCCGTTTCTCGCTTTCGTCCAGCGAGTTGATGCCCTCGGCGCGAACCTTGTCGAGCACGGCATCAACCTCAGCCTCTTGCTTGGCGGTCATCCCTCGGGGCGGCTTGGCCTTGCCTTTGCCGCCTTTCTTCGGTCCGAGCACGTCGAAGAAGTCTCTCAGCAGGTGAGGCCTCCGGATGAAGAAGTACCCGGCAACGGCTCCACCGAGGTGAGCCGCGTCACCCCCTTGGTTGGCCCCTTGGAAGAAGAAAAGGTTGAGAGCAGCGAGCCCGACGAAGATGTACGCCATGGTGCGCATCTGCATCGGGATCGGCGGAAAGAGCAACTGCACAACGATCTTTGGCGCGATAAACGCGCACGCCATGATCACGCCGAACACCCCGGCGCTGGCACCAACCAGCGGGGTGAGCGTGCTCACCGCGAGAGCGCCGGGGAGTTGGATGCCCAAGACACCGACGAGATTGAGCACCAAGTAGGCAAGTCCCCCGCCGATCCCGCACATCAGATAGAACGCGGCGAACCGCTTCCGACCGAGGTACTGCTCAACAAGCGGACCGAAGAAGTACAGCCCCAGCATGTTGAACCCCAGGTGCAAGACCCCGGCGTGAAGAAACTGGAACGTGACGAGACGCCAGACCTCGAGCTTGAAGAACCCGGTCGCGGTCGAGAAATGGCCCCACGCGTTGAACGGGTCCATCGTTCGGTAGTACGCGACACCGACCTCACGCGAGGTCGACGGATCGATCATCGGTCTCGAAAGCACGTTCCCAGCCGGCGGGACACGCTCGTCCTCTGGCCTTACCACGATCGGGTTCGACCCGATCTGGTCGGCGGGAACCGTGAATTCCCGATCCATAAGGACCGGGACGCCGACACGGCCGGTCGTCCCCGCGAGCAAGAACACGACCACGTTGATCACGATGATCCACGTGTTCACACTCAGAAATCGGAGCCGCCCGACTGTGCCTCCGGGTGTGCCCCAGGAGGTCGGACGGGGGCCATACGCCCCGAACGGGCTCGACGACCCCTGACGGTCGGCCCTCGCGTAATCCCGGTCGTATATACCCATAGCTCGAACGTTTCCTTGCTCAGACCGCCGACCGCCGATGGTACACCGCTCAACTCTGGCTCTCACTGAGGGCCGGCGGACCCGTCCTCTCTCGAACTGGCCCGCTTGAGTGCTTTGCGTTCCTTGGAGGTCAGGCTCTCCATCCCGTCAGCGCTGATCTTGGCCAGGATGCGGTCGATTTCCTCCCGCTCGGCCCGTTCCTTCGCCTCGCGCTTGGCTTCAGCCTTCGCCGCTCGTTCCGCCGCCGCGTCGTGGTCCCCGTCCGATTCGGCCTGCCAAGGCTCCGTTGACCCCTCCATGCGAAGCTTCGCTCGTTCCTGCCAGCAAACGATCCCGCCGAAGGCCCCCAGCGCAAGCAGCGGGGTCTGGTTCACCACCAACGCCCCGACCGCGAGCAACCCGGCGGTCGTGAACCCGACGATGACCGAGATGTTCATCGCTTTCGCGTACCCGAGCGAGCGCCATAGAAACGAGTGAACAACCCTTCCGGCATCCATGGGGTACATCGGGATCAGCATGTTGATCGCGAGGAGGATGATGTTCGCGTAGTGAAGCGACCACACAAAGACCGTCGCCCAATACGCGATCCCGCCTGATTCCGATGACGTGAGCCCGAGCGCCGCTCGTGGGTCAAACGGGTTGAATACGACGGCGCCGAGTTCACCCGTCGCCAGCCAGGTCACCCCCGCGAGCGGGACGAGCAAAGCGGCATTTACCGCCGGGCCCCCGAGCGTGGTGATCAAGTGGCTGCGCCAGTCGTGAGGCGGGACCACCATCGCGAGCCCACCGAGCGGCCAGAGGATGACCTCGTCGGCCTCTCCGCCAACCCAGCGGCACGCAAAGCAGTGGCCGTACTCGTGGAGCAGAACAAGCAAAAAGAGGGCCGACATGATCGCGGCCATAAATCCGATACCGAGCGAGCTTGCGTTCAGCGTCCAGAGGAGTCGGAAGAGGACGAAAACGATGAAGAACACGTGCACACGGACGGAGATGCCGAGCCAGCGATAGACGGGAATCGCCCAGGTCAGCGGGTTTTCACCGCCACCGAAGACACGACTCCAGAATCCGCGCCCCCCGCCGCCTCCGGCGTCAGACCATCTAGGTTCGCGTTCGGATCCGAGCACGAGGGGTCCTCAAAGGTAACCGCGAGACTGCGCTAAAAGCAGAGCCAGCATCGTCTTTCCGTCACGGAGCGTCCCGTTCGCGACCGCTTCCAATGCGTCGCCAGATGACCGCTGTTTCACGGACAAGCTCTCATCCGGCTGCAAATCCTGCCCCTCTGGCCGCGGCGTCAGCCCGAGTCCGACGTAGGCGTGCATCACCTCATCGGTCATACCGGGGGTGGTGTAAAACGTTCCAAGCGGATGGAGTGCCGACGCGACGAATCCGGTTTCTTCCCCCAATTCCCGCGCCGCAGCTTCATCGGCCGTCTCGCCGGGATCGATCCCGCCGGCAGGAAGTTCTTCGAGCCGGCCGTTGATCGCGTGACGGTCGTTGACCACGAAGACGACTTTCGAACTCCGACCAGGCGTCTCAAGCAAAGGAACGATGACGACCGCTCCCCGATGCCTCACGATTGGTCGGGGGCGCTCGACACCGTCCGGCTGGCGGAGCATCAACTCGACAAAGTCATACGCGCGCCCCTCGTAGAGCGTGCGTTCGCCGACGATCGAGTCTCGCAGTTCGGTCCGCTTTCCGTCCATGCAGGTAGCGTAACCGCGAGCGATCCTACGATGCGCACGTGCTGACAGGCGATGCCTCTCTGTTCTCGAAGACCGCCCATGCCCTGGTTCCCACGATGGGCGCCCTCCATGAAGGGCACCTCGAATTGGTCCGTGGGGCCGTGCGGCACGCTCAAGACGTAGGGCTCGGCGGCGTGGTGGTTTCCATTTTTGTGAACCCAACGCAGTTCAACGACCCCTCGGATTTCGAGCGGTACCCCCGGGACACGCGCCGCGACGCACAACTCGCCCTCGACGCCGGTGCGACCTGGGTCTGGACGCCGACGGTCGAATCCGTGTACCCACCTGATGCGGCCGTCGGCGTGGGTGAACTCCCACCTGTCGCAACCGAGCCGGGACTTGAGGATCGCTTCCGCCCGGGTCACTTCGCGGGCGTGGTACAGGTAGTGCGGCGTCTGTTCCAGTTGACGAACCCGAAGGTCGCCGTCTTTGGGGAAAAGGACTGGCAGCAGCTCCAGGTCGTCCGGGCGATGGTGGCGGCGGAGTCCAATCCAGTCGAGATCCTCTCAGCCCCAACTGTTCGGGCCTCAGACGGACTCGCGATGGCGTCGAGGAACGTCTTTTTGTCCGCGGACGAGCGTCGGGCTGCGTCGGCGATTCCTGACGCCCTGGTGCGGGCGGGCGGGCTCTCTGACCCATCGGACGCGGAGCGCGCCCTGCAAGACGCGCTGGCGTCGGCCGGACTTGAAGTGGAGTACGCCGCTGTCCGGGATGCGTCGACTCTGCTCACGCCCCGCCCGAGCCAGCCTTCCCGAGCGCTGGTCGCGGTCCGGGCAGGGAAGACCCGTCTGCTCGACAACGCGGCCTGGCCCGCCGCTACCCTCCGACCATGACCGATTCAAAGACGACTGATCTCAAGACCACCGCTCTCAACGGATTCCATACGCAGCAAAGCGGCCAGATGGTCGAGTACGCCGGCTGGTCAATGCCGATCAAGTTCGCCGGCATCGCTGAGGAGCACCGACAGGTGCGAGCTTCGGGCGGTATCTTCGACGTCTCGCACATGGGCCGCCTGCATCTCAAGGGTCTGCACGCTCGTCGAACTCTCGAGCGGGCGTGCACACGCCGGATCAGGCCGATGCAAGAAGGTCAGTGCCGGTACACGCTCGTCACCAACGAGAACGGGGGTGTCATCGACGACGTCATCGTGATGAAGCACGACGACGACGAGTTCACCGTTGTGTGCAACGCGGCCAACCGCGAGCGCGTGGTCGCCCATCTCCAGGGCATCATCGACGACCGCGCTTTCAAGGCCAAGCTCGACGACCGGACGATGAAAACCGCGATGGTGGCGGTTCAAGGACCCAAGGTCATGGATTTGATCTCCAGGGTTTCCTCGGAAGTTCCCACGCTCAAGCGCTACCGGTTCACGGTCAAGAATCTACTGGTCGCAAAGCTCGTGGTCTCGCGGACCGGATACACCGGGGAAGACGGGGTCGAGGTCATTTTGCCGAACTCGGCTGTCCCGATGGTCATGAAGCTCCTCATGAAGGAAGTCGACCCCGATGACCCGAACGCGGTGGTCAAGCCCATCGGCTTGGGCGCCCGCGACACGCTCCGCCTCGAAGCGGGAATGCCCCTCTATGGCCACGAGCTCAGAGACGATTGGTCGGCGTTGTCGTCAGGGCTCGACTTTGCGATGAACCTCGACAAGTCAGAAGGTGAAGACGGGGAGATGTTCATCGGGCAGGAAGCCCTGCTCCGGGAACGCGACGGCGGCGGCCCGGCCCGGAAGCTCGTCGGCCTGAAGCTCGAAGGGCGACGGACCGCGCGACAAGGCATGCCGGTTGTCGCGGATGGTCGCGCGGTTGGCGAAGTCACTTCGGGATGCGTTGGCCCCACGCTTGAGTGCTCGATCGCGATGGCGATGGTTGACTCGTCATTCGCGAGCGGTGGCACGCAGCTCTCGATCAACCTCGGCAAGACCGAAGCGTCGGCCGAGGTCACCAGCCTGCAGTTCTACAAAAAGCCTTAAGGCCCTGGGGCGTCTTTCACGCACCGAAAGCCCAGGTGGCACAGCGCGCTGTCGGGCGTTGTTGCCATTCGTGCCGACGGGCGATAGCTCGAGCAGTAGCTCGCGTGGCAAAGAAACGAGCCGCCCTTTTGAACGCGCGAATCCGCGGCGTAGGGGTTTCGGTAATCCAGCGTGTCGGGTGGCCCCGTCGGATTCTCGATCGGCGCATCCCCCGCTTCCGCAACGCGGGTGCGGTAGTGGTCCTCGCGGTATCGGTCGGAGGTCCATTCCCAGACATTTCCAGCCATGTCGTACAGCCCCGAAGGTGTTGGCGGGTAGCTTCGGACCGGAGCCGTTCGAGCAAAGCCGTCGGCTTTCGAATTCGTTTCCGGGAACGAGCCCTGCCAAACGTTGGCCCGATGCTCGCCCCCGGGTTCGAGTTCCGTCCCGCTCCAGATAAACCGCCCTTGGTCGTTTCCGAATCGCGCCGCTCGTTCCCATTCCGCCTCGGTCGGGAGCCTCTTGCCCGCCCACGCGGCATATGCGTTCGCGTCGTCCCACGCGACGTGCACGACCGGGTGATCCATCCGATCATCGATCGAGCTCCCGGGACCCTCTGGGGCACGCCAGTTCGCCCCTCGCACCCAGGTCCACCATTCGGTGTGATGCGAGGCGTGGTACGAGGGAGGCGTGAACACCAGGCTCCCAGGTGCTAATGCCTCCTTTGGTGGCTTGGGCGTTCCGGGAGGAACCTGGGTCTTGAGGAGTTCCCAGTCGACGGGCTTCTCGGCGAGCGTGACGTACCCTGTAGCCTCGACAAACGCCTTGAACTGGGCGTTGGTCACTTCGGTCGCATCGATCCAGAAACCACTGACGCGGACCCGGTGAGCCGGGCGCTCGTCTGGACGCCCGTCGGTCCCGTTCCAACCCATCGTGAACTCGCCGGACGGGATCCAGGCCATGTCGTCAGGCGTCGGTGCCCCAGGGGCATCAGAAGCGGGCGTCTCTTCAGCGAGGGCCACCGCATCAGAAGGCGCCCCCGAAGATGGGCGTTCAGCGTCGGGCGGATCGATGTGAGCTTGCGTCTGGTTCGCGCCGAAAAACACCGCCGCGAGGGCACCGGCCCCCGCGGCGGTCACGATTGCGATGATGATTGCGGCTTTCGCCACTGCTGGTCCTTACTTGCTGCCCCCCGCGTTCTCGAGGGTTTCCATGACCTGGTCGAGCGAGAAACTCGCCGCCTTCTGCCGCGGCGGGTACTCCTGGAACGTCGCCAGGAATCTCGCAACGTACTGCTGCGCCGGAACGAGCAGATACACGCGGTCGATGACCCAATCGTAGTACGTGTTCGAGGTGAGCTGCGCGCGCTCGAAGGGGTCGCGGCGCAGGTGGAAGATGAGGGGGACACGGAGCGGGGTGAAGGGATTCGCCCAGGCCTCAAGAGTCGTTTCGACCTTCTGCTCAAGGAAAATCAGTTTCCAGTCGTCATACCGCAACGCGGTGAGATCTCCGTCATCAGAGAAGTAGAAGATCTCCTTGCGCGGGGATTCATCGGCAACCCCGAGCAGGAGGGGCATGATGTTGTACCCGTCGAGATGCACTCGGTAGCGGCGCCCACTCGCCGATGAACGGTACCCGTCGAGCAGATCCTCGGTGATGTTCGGGGCTCCGGCGGCGGCGGCGAAGGTCGGCAACCAGTCCATGTGGTGCACGAGTTCGTTCGTCACCGACCCGGGCTCGATTTTGCCGGGCCAACGAACGAAGGCCGGGACGCGCCAGCCGCCCTCCCAGTTCGTGTTCTTCTCGCCTCGGAACGGGGTCATCGCGGCGTCGGGCCACGTGTTCATGTGCGGACCATTGTCCGTCGAATACATGACGATCGTGTCATCGACGATGTCCAGTTCATCGAGCAAGTCGAGGAACATCCCGACGTGCATGTCGTGCTCGACCATGCCGTCCGAATACTCGTCTTGGCCTGAGATGCCCCGGTGCTCGTCCTTGACATGAGTGCGGAAGTGCATCCGCGTTCCGTTCCACCAACAGAACCAGGTATTGCCCGCCGCGTGCTGCTCGCGGATCCACTCGATAGCCGCCTCTGCGGTTTCGTCGTCAACCGTCTCCATTCGCTTCTTGGTCAAGGGCCCGGTGTCCTCGACGCGCTGCCGGCCTCGACCCGTCGCTTCCGAGCGGATCACGCCGCGCGGGCCGTACGTTTCGCGGAACGTCCGCCCGTCGCGCAGGACCATGTCACCCGGGTAGTCCTCGTGCTCGGGTTCTTCTTCAGCGTTGAGGTGATAAAGGTTTCCGAAGAAGACGTCGAAGCCATGGTTCGTCGGGAGGTGCTCGTCCCGGTCGCCCAGGTGGTTCTTCCCGAACTGCCCCGTCGCGTAGCCCTGGTCCTTCAGGATGGTCGCGATCGTCGGGTCGGCCTCGTTCATGCCCTCCTTGGCGCCCGGGAGTCCGACCTTCGAGAGCCCGGTGCGAAAGACGCTCTGCCCCATGATGAAGCTTGAACGCCCGGCGGTGCACGACTGCTCGGCGTAGTAGTCGGTAAAGCTCATTCCTTCACGAGCGACCCGATCGATGTTCGGTGTCGAATAGCCCATCATGCCTCGCGAGTTGTGGCTGATGTTCCAGTACCCGATATCGTCGCCCCAAATCACGAGGATGTTGGGTTTATCTTGCCCGAAGCCGCTCGAAGCGAGCAGAACGGCCGCCAGCACGCTGACTAGACATTTCATCGATAGCCACCTTTCGCGTCATACCCGGGGAGACCCCCCATACGCGCGCAAGCTAACCACTTGGGCGGCATGGAGCAACCTGAGACTGTGCTGGTGTCATCGGCGTTGAGAAGGTCGGTCGCTCAGGGGCATCCAGCGAGGAAACCCAGGATGAACTCGTCGACATCGGCGAGATCGATGATCCCGTACGGAGCGACGATGTCGGCGAGACCGGTGCTCTCCAGGAATCCCAAGATAAACGCGTCGATATCGTTGAGATCAACGATCCCGAAAGGGGCCGCGAGGTCACTCGCGCAGAACACCTCCACGGCAAAGTTTGTCGACGCCCCGGTCACCGTGATCGCCCCGTTGTTCTCGGTGATCTCATCCCCGAGGTTGATCCACCCGATGTTCTCGCCCCAGGCGAGGCCTCGCAAACGACCATTCTCGATCCGAGGCTGGATCGAGTTGCCCACCGAGTCGGTGACGCTCGAATCGAACGGGCCGAAGTTGACCCAACCGACGTTCTCGCCCCAAGCGTACCCGGAGAGTTCACCGCCCGGGCCGATATTGACGCCGAACGCATTTGGGAGAACGGTTTGCAGCGCCGCGTCAGGGTACGGACCACTCTGACCCAGGTTGAACCAGCCGACGTTCTCTCCCCACACCCAGCCACGGAGGTGATCGGGGAAGAATCGGGCACGTCCGCCGCCGAATGGAACGCCCGAATCATCACGCTGGCCTTGCCAGTTCAGCCAGCCGATATTTTCTCCCCACGCGAATCGGTCGGTGTCTGTCGCAAGGGCGGGCGTCGCTGCGAGGCAAAGCGAAATCAGCGTGGTGCGCATCGTGCGTCTCCGGTACGGTTGTTCTCTCCCAGGATACAGCCTTCGACAGTCTGGCTCACCAACTTCGTTACGAAAACAACTCGAACTGACTCAGATCCCGAGGCCGGCGAAACGCTGCGCTCGAGAGCGGCTGCAGGGTTCGGTTGAGTCCGTACTTGCGACCGAACACATCAAACTGAGTCTTGATATGTGCTGCCATCGCTCCCCGACCATGTTCACTTCGACGTCCGGCGTCGTACAGCTTTCCGCCTTGCGCCCCACGGATCTGTGCCTCAACCTTCCTCGCTCGCGCAGGATGGAGGTTTCGTTCGAGCCAATCGAGAAACACGTCTTTGACCTGGTACGGCAACCGAAGCATGGTCCATGATGCGCGCCGAGCACCGGCCTTCGCCGCAGCTTCGAGGATCCGCGGCGTTTCATCGTCGGTGAGCCCCGGGATAATCGGAGCTACGTTCACGCTCACAGGAACCCCCGCCGCGACGAGCTCGCGAACGATGCGAAGCCGGCCCGCCGGCGTTGCCGCGCGTGGCTCAAGGGCCGTCGCGAGATCCGTATCGAGGGTGACAATCGTGACGATGACCCTGCCGGCGTTGTGACTCGCGAGCTGTGACCAAAGATCGATGTCTCGGAGCACGAGAGCGCCCTTGGTCATAGTCGACACCGGTTGTCGGCATTCGGCCATCACTTCAAGGCACGACCTTGCCAGTTTCAGTTCGTGCTCGATGGGCTGATACACGTCGGTGCTTGCGGACATCACGATCGGTTCGGCCTTCCATGAGCGCTTCGCCAACTCCGCCCGGAGCAGCGAAGGAGCATCGGGCTTGGCGATGAGCTTGGTCTCGAAATCGAGCCCGCAGGAAAAACCGAGGTACTCGTGGTACGGACGCGCGAAGCAGTACGAGCAGCCGTGCTCGCAGCCGCGGTAAGGACTGAGCGTCCAATCGAACGGAACGTCCGACGTTCGTGCGACGCGATTGATCATCGACTTGCTCAGGTCTCGGAAGACGGTGCGCTCGACCCGAACCGGGACCCCCGGCTCACGCTCATGTTCGACGATCTGCCGGTCGAGCTCGTCGCCCAGGACGTGGAGACGAACGTCTTCGAATCGGTTGCCCGGATTGACCGCGGCCCCTCGTCGGTGAGCGGGGCCCGTTGGGAGAGCGTCGCGGTAGTCCGAGGCATCCATACCCACCCAGACTACAAACAGACTCGTAGCATGTCAATACACCGTTTGGGTATTGGTGGCAAGTCGATTTCCGTCATACTCAAGCATGCAGACTTTGCGAGTTCTGGCGTTTCTCACGCTCTCCGTCATGCCCATGGCCTTTGCTTCAGGCGAGCAAGCGTCTCGGGCCGGTGGAAGCGCCGAGGACTACCGGCGGGCCGCGAACTTTCCAGACAACGCCCGCGGCCTGGTTCTCAACGAATCCCTCACTTACTTCTGGCTCGGCGACCACGGCATCGTCTTTCGCCAGCAGACAACACCCGATCGATGGCGCTTCGAGCTTGTCGATATCGAAACCGGTGAACGACGCCCGGCGTTCGATCACACGCACGTCGCGAAGCTCTTGCGTGAACGCGGACACTCGGCGATGCCTGAGAGTCTGCCGGTTGTCCTCGTCCCGGAAGATGGCTCCGATACGTTTCTCGTGGTCCTCAAAGACGTCACGCTCCGAGTCGATGGACACTCTGGCGACGTGACGACCGCCGACCTCGATGCCGGCGCCCTCGAGCCAGAACAGACCGAACGCAGGCGGTCTTCGGGTGGCGGAGAGGGCACCGAGGTCACCTTTGTCAACGACACCAAAGGCGTCATCAACTTGATCTGGCTCGACTGGTCAGGCGACCCACACAGCTACGGCGCAATCCAGCCGGGCGACCGCCGCGCTCAAGGGACCGGCTCGGGACATGTCTGGCGTGTAGAGAACGAAGCGGGCGAAGCACTCGGTTTCTTCGAGGGCCTTCGTATCCCCAGGATCGTCCGCATCTCCGACGCGACCCGCCCCGCAGAGATCGAGAACGACGGCGCTGCGGAGCCGTCTCGCTTCTTTGTTCGCGACTTTGACCTTTGGGAACGCCTCCCTGGACAAGATCAGGAGAGGCGGCTCACGAGCGACGGGGTCGAGGCAGACCGCTACACCACCCGGAACCACCTCTCGCCCGATGGGCGGTACGTTGTCGCGATCCGTGTAAAGCCTGAGCAAGAACACGTCATCACGATGGTCGATTCAGCACCGGGCAACCAACTCCAGCCGAAGCTCGTCACCCGTCAGTACCTCAAGCCCGGTGACGACATCGAGCAGCCGCGTCCGGTGCTGATCGATCTGGAATCGGGGAGCACGACTCTCATCGACAATGCGTTGTTCCCGATTCCCTGGTCGCTAACGCGCTTCGAGTGGGACGACGATTCCTCCGGGTTTTGGTTCGTTTACAACGAACGGGGCCACCGAGTGCTCCGTCTGATTCGTGTCGACGCGGACAGCGGAGACACGAGAGCGGTGCTGAACGAAGAACCGGAGACGTTTGTCGACTACGCCTTCAAGACGTACCTCGAGATCATGCCCGAGACGCGCGAGTTCTTGTGGATGTCCGAACGCTCGGGCTGGAACCATCTCTATCGATTCGATCTCGATTCCGGCACGTTGCTCAACCCTGTGACGGAAGGTGATTGGGTTGTTCGCCAGATCGTGAGTCTGGACCCCGAGTCTCGCACGGCGCAGTTTCGAGGCATGGGCGTCTATGAAGGGCAGAATCCCTACTACGAGCACTTTGGCGTCGCCTCTCTCGATGGCGGGCCGGTGACATGGTTCACCGAGTCGGACGGGAACCACGTCGTCGACATGTCCCCGTCGGGCGACCATGTTGTCGCGATCTGGTCGAGGGTTGATCACCCGCCTGTGCACGAGCTTCGCCGAGTTGACAACGGGGCGTTGGTCGCTGAACTCACGCGTGCCGATTGGTCGGCTTTGCTCGATGCCGGCTGGAAGCCGCCCGAGCGGTTCGTTGCCAAAGGGCGCGACAACGAAACCGACATACACGGCATCATCTTCCACCCGACCCGCCTTGACCCCGGCCAACGCTACCCGGTTATCGAGAATATCTACGCCGGTCCCCACGGCCATCACGTTCCGAAGAGCTTCGCTGCGGTCCACAGTTCCCGGAACCTGTCGGAACTCGGCTTCATCGTCGTGCAGATCGACGGGATGGGCACCAACTGGAGACACAAGGCGTTCCATGATGTCGCCTGGAAGAACATCGGAGATGCGGGATTCCCAGACAGAATCGCATGGATGAAGTCTGCCGCCACGACACGTCCTTGGATGGACCTCGATCGTGTCGGCATCTACGGCGGGTCGGCTGGCGGTCAGAACGCGATGCGGGCGCTGATCGCCCACAACGATTTCTACGACACGGCCTTCGCCGACTGCGGGTGCCACGACAATCGGATGGACAAGATCTGGTGGAACGAAGCCTGGATGAGCTGGCCGATCGGCCCCCACTACGCCGAACAGTCGAACGTCGAGCAGGCCCATCGGATGGAAGGCGATCTGATGCTCAGCGTCGGCGAACTCGATACAAACGTCGACCCAGCGAGCACGATGCAAGTCGTCGATGCGTTGATCCGGGCGGACAAGGACTTCGACCTGATCGTGGTCCCCGGCGCCGGTCACGGCGCCGGTGGGCTGCCCTACGTGAGGCGCCGCATGGCCGATTTCTTTGTTGAGAGCTTGTGGGGCGTTGAGCCGCGATGGGAGTGATCACCGCAGCAGTGTTGTGTCGATTCGCCGGCGCTCTGTGAATGTACGAATCGGCCAATAGTGTCAACTAGTGAACAGATCCGAGCCAGGCCATCAGCTCCGCGGCTGACCGCTGACCTCGGAGTGTCGCCACCACTTCCCCGTCCCGCAGCGCATAGGTCATCGGGATCGCTCGATTCCCAAGAAACGTATCGGCAATATCGGGATCGCGATCGACCTCAACATGCGTCGCGAGGAAATGCTCGCTGCTGAGTTCCGCGACGACGTCCGGGTGGTTGAGCGCGTCTCTTTTGTACTGCTGGCACGGCGCACAACGGTCGGCGGTCGCGAACGCGATCACGACGGTCGCGTCCCCGGCCGATTCGATCGCGTCATCAAGCCGGGGCGCGTCGGCGATGACGGGTGGCAAACCGACCGTCTCCTGAGCAACGATAAACCCCGTCTCAGGGTCGTACTGGTGGACGACTGTGAGCCTGTCCATCCAGGCTTGGATTACCGGTGGAGGTGCATCGGCGGTGGCGGTTGTCTGCGAGGACGAACAACCAGCGAGAATTGTCAAAAATACGACCATCGAAAGCACAACTCGGGGTGTCATGGAACAACCGTAGGTGCTGTGCGACAAATTCGCCCGTTCGATCCGCTTGCTCGAACTCGAACCGGAGGATCGGCCCGACCAGTTCTACTACCTCGTCGAACTCGGGGGATCGAAGCTCGCGCTCGGCGACCGGAGCGGCCTCGAACCGCTGACAAAAGCCGCCCTTCTTGTAGAGTCAGGCAAGGAAGCCGCGACGAGCGCGTCGTCCATGCTCCAACTCCTGCTCGAGCAACTCCTCGCGGCAGACCATCTTCCCGAGGGCTTTCCGTGGACCTTTGATCGGATTGAGCGACTCGCGTCGGAGGAGTTCGCCGATTCCATCCCGCTCGTATGGCAACGAGCGAGGCGTCGGTTCCTCGCCAGCCAACACGCCGAAGCGGCTCGCCTACTTGAGAGGATCGGCACTCTCGCACGCGAAGGGAGCTACAACAAAGCGTGCAGCTTTAACCCCGCGATCATCTATGCCGACGCGGCGCTCAACCTCGCGGTCTGCTATGCGCATCTCGGCAAACTCGACGACGCAATCGAGCTATTCGAAACTCTGGTTGGCCATCCCGTTCGGGGCGAGGCTGCGCGAGCCAACCTCGCCTCGCTCCGACGACTCCGCGACGAAAGCTGATAGCCGATCACGGCGTGAGATTGAAGAACCCATTGACGCTGGCTGAAGCCCCCCCGGAGCCGGAGGTGTTGATGAAGCTCAGGACGATGTCTCCGTCGGGAGTGACGGTGAAGCTTGTGCTGACGGCGCTGGTCCCGAGGCCGAAGGTTGGTGCACCGATGAAGCCCTGCGGAAACTGCGGACGCAAGTGTTCGGGAAGCACGGCGATCGTTTCGGTGGTCACAGTGCTCGATATCGTGAAGGAGATGGTCCCGGTGAGAAAGACGAGATCGCCGATGCGGTTGGCGATGATGATGCCATTGAACGGTGCGTCCGGAGTGATCAGTAATTTCTCGGCATCAGAGAGGGCAACGGCGGTCGTCGCGGTGTCGGCGTGTTGAGCGGACGAGGCGCGGACGGCGGTCCACGCACGCGGGGCGTAGTTGAGAGAGATCGGGCCACCGATGTCGGCCGTGTTACCGACGCTGATCTGCGCGGTCACCGGTCCCGACGCGAGAAGTACCTCAGTGTCCGGAAGCGGGATTTCAATGGTGAAGAGGCCGTCGACAACCTCGAGAAAGTCGAAATTGAAGGCGTCGATGGTTTGGGCGGTTGAGGCGTCGGTGAGGGTGACGATGATGCCACGAAACGTGCGATTGACGGGCTGATCGTCTTCAACGAGCCGGCCCTGAAGTGTGAACGTCGGGTCTTGGCCTTGCTGGGTGAGAATCGCCGCGGAAAGGACGGCGTGGTAGCCGGCCGCACCGGTGGGCCGCGTTGTGATCCCGATTGCGGCGGCGATGATGACGGCGGTGGCGGCAAGGGCCGCGGTGGTGCGTCGCGTGGGGGTGTTCATCTGGTCTTCTCCCGAGGACTCAAGTCGTTTGAGGTTATCAAGGCGGTGCGGGGGGATCGGAGGGTGGGTTGTCTGGGGGCTGGTAGAACGGGGCTGTGGAGGAACTGGCAGGCGAGCAGCCGGTGGCATGGGTTTTCTCCAGGAGCGTGCGTCGAAGTCCTACAGCGAAGGCGTGGTGAGCACGCTTCGCCCTTCGGGTCAGAGCTTGGCACATTGAAACCCGGACGGTGATGACCGCCTCACACGGCGCGGGGTGGGGTGCGAACAGATCGGATACTGTAGATAGACTCTGGTACCAACCGCGGGGGCAGGCCAGAGGACAACGACGACGTGTAGAAGGTGCACCACAACGCCGAGATCCCCGAAGGGACCTTCGCCGACGCCTGAAACCCTGGGATAACTTCAGATGGGCATCACGCCGCGAACGATCCAACTCATCGAGCGTGCCGTCGACCGAGCCCGGTCGCAGGGCACCGAACGTCCGGTCGTCCTGTTCCTTGGCTACCCCGACATCCTCGGGACACCAGAAAACTTCGACCGGGCACTGGGTCCCGAGCGTGCGAGCCGGCTCGAGCCGCGCCCGAACGCGGACGCGACGGTCACCAAGACCCGCGCCGAACGCCGCGGCGCGAAGTTCATCCCGAGTATCGAGAGCCTCGCGGCGATCCTGGGTTTCGAGGTGAGGTGCTCGGACTTCGCGCGGCACGAGGGCAGCGAAGTCATCCTTGATCTGAACGACGCACCGGACCCGGCAAACGAGAACACGTTCGACATCATCGTCGACCCGGGGACGTGCGAACACATCTTCCACATCGGCAATGCGCTGACGGTCATCGAACGCTTCATCCGCGTCGGCGGGTCGGTGATTCATCTGACGCCGGTCTCGATGGGCAACCACGGGTTCTACAACGTCAACCCGGTGCTGTACATCGAATTTTATCACGCGAACGGGTTCGTTGACATCGAGTACGAGATCAGCCCGCTGATGAACCTCGACGACACCGCGCTCGCGACCCACCCCGGGCTCGGGCGGTTCAAACTCGAGCCTGAGTGTGCGATGCACTTCACCGCGCGTCGCGTGACCCGCCCCGATGAAACGCAGGTTCCGATCCAATCCCACTACACCACGATCCGGCCGCCATCCGTGACGCGGCCGGCGCCGTAGCCAAAGCTGCGAACTACCGCTTCGCGCTCCGCCGTGTCTGGACCCCGGACCTCCGCCGCGTGTGCTGGGTGGTGCTCAACCCCTCCACCGCCGACATCCATCCCTCAGGCAAGATCGACCCCACGATCCGTCGGTGCATCGGGTTCAGCCGTGTGCCATTCCTTCGGCGTCACCGGGGGCTCCGGATTGCGGTTGCCACAGGTTGGCCCGAAAGGCAACCTGTGTCGTGTCAGCCGGAGCATCGCCGGGTCGTCAGATCGCTAGCCTCTGATCCGGTCTCCGTGTGCACGGAGGACTCGATGCCCTTGACCGACCCGATCAGCCAACCGTTCGGTGGCTCCACAATCACGGCGTTGCCTCTACCTTCCATCGACAAGCTAGAGAGGCGTCACTTCACGCGGATGCGTCGGCCGGCTCAAGCACAACCGACGCCTGGGCACGCAAGAAGCTGCCCGTACATTACATGGCCATGCTCAAGCTCGCCGTCGTCAGCAGACACCTACCACGACTGGAGTCAACAGACACGATCTGGGTGCTGAGCGACCTCACCTCATCCAAGTCCCCGCCCCATACTCCGCCGTATCCCCCAGCTCCTCCGCAATCCTCAGCAACTGGTTGTACTTCGCGTTCCGGTCACTCCGAGCCGGCGCCCCCGTCTTGATCTGACCGCAGTTCGTCGCAACAGCAAGGTCAGCGATCGTCGAGTCCTCGGTCTCGCCCGAGCGGTGGCTCAGCACGGCGCTCATCCCGTTCCGCATCGCCGTGTCGACCGTTTCGAACGTTTCGGTCAACGAGCCGATCTGGTTCACCTTCACCAGCACCGCATTCGCGGCCTTCTCCGTGATCGCCCGCTCGACAAACTTCTTGTTGGTCACGAGCAGGTCGTCGCCCACGAGCTGGACCTTGTCGCCCAGCTTGGCGACCAGCTTCGACCAGCCTTCCCAGTCGTTCTCAGCCAGCCCGTCTTCGATCGAGCGGATCGGGTACTTGCTGGCCCAGTCGGCCCAGATGCTGATCAGGTCGTCGGTCGAGATGACCTCCTGCGTCGAGCTGAAGAACTTGTAGCCGGTCTTGCCGTCTTTCTCCGCTTCGTTCCAGAGCTCCGAGGTGGCGGGGTCGAGAGCAACGAAAATCTGCTCGCCCCACTTGTAGCCGGCCTTGTCGGTGGCCTCTTCACAGACCTTCAGGGCATCCTCGTTGTTCTCGAGGTTGGGGGCGAAGCCGCCCTCGTCACCGACCGCGGTCGAGAGGCCCCGCTCCTTGAGGACCTTCTTGAGCGTGTGATATATCTCAACGCCGGCGCGAAGCGCCTCGTGGAAGTCGTCGAAGCCCCAGGGCTGGATCATGAACTCCTGGAAGTCGACGGTGTTGTCGGCGTGCTTGCCCCCGTTGAGGATGTTGAGCATCGGGACGGGCAGGGTCTTGGCGTTGGTGCCGCCCAGGTAGCGGTACAGGGGCAGCCCCGAGCCCTCAGCCGCGGCTTTGGCGACCGCCATCGAGACGCCCAGGACCGCGTTCGCGCCCAATTCGCCCTTGTTCTCGGTTCCGTCGAGCTCGATCATCTCCTGGTCGATGCCCGCCTGATCGCGGGCGTCCATCGACTCGATCGCGGGGTAGATCCGGGTGATGACGTTCTCGACGGCCTGGTTGACCGACTTGCCCATGTAGTAGGCCTTGTCGCCGTCGCGGAGCTCAACCGCCTCGTTCTCGCCCGTCGACGCCCCCGAGGGCACCGCGGCCCGGCCGATGACGCCCGACTCGAGGCCAACCTCGACCTCGACAGTCGGGTTCCCACGCGAATCGAGGATCTGGCGGGCGTGAACGATTTCGATGCCGAAGCTCATGGTCTGCCTCCCGGTGTGGTATCTCAGTCTGGCCCCTATCCGATGGGGCGACGGGAGGATACCGAGGTCAAACGCCGTAGGCCGGCCTCCCGGCCCACGGATGTTGGTCAGACGGGCTGGCTCTCGGCCCCGTCGGCCGGCGTGGTCTTGTGGAGGGCGACGACGACCGCGACCGCGGCGCCGTTCAGCCAGTAGTACCACGCGTCGATCCCGCCAAATCCCAGGGCAAACGGGGCGACGAGGAACGTGGCCCCGACGAGGGCGTCTACACCGACGTGGGCCTTGTAGGGAATCACGCGGAACAGCCCGGTTCGGTGGTCGGTGAGCACGGTGAGGAGCAGCGCCGCGACGCCGGTGGCCACCGAGAGCCAGAGGGCGAGCGGGCCCGATTCCCCGAGCCCGAGGGCGAACGGGAGCCCCATCAGGGCCAGGGCGACGGGGTAGTCGAGAAACGCGTGCACGTTGCGGGTGACGAATCGAATGTCCATAAAAATGCAGTCCTTGATCGGACGCCGACGCGTGGACGCGCGGCGATAGCCATCGCCGGGGCCTCAGCGGTCGCGAGGGATCACCGGCAGAGGAGTCGGTTCAATGCAGCTGGAAAAACGGGAGTGACACGCGCGGCGTCGCTCTCGACGCCGGCACGGCTCCGAGCCCTAGAACAGGGCGAGCCCCATGCCGACGAGATTGGCCTGCTTCGGGTCCTTGCGGTCCTTGCTCGGACCGGTCGAAGCCTCGGATTGTCCCGGAAATCGTGGCATGGCCGAAGTTCAATCACCCCCCGGCAAGGGATATTCCCGACGGGGGGCCGTGCTCGGTTACGATGCTGAGATGGCCCAGAAGCGGAGTGTTCCATGTCGTTGACCGAACAAGCGTTTGAGACCGAGTTGGCGGGAATCCGCGAGGGCCTGCTCCGAGAGCAGGGCCAGAGAATGCGGAAAGCGGTCAACGCGGCTTTCGACGCGTTCTTCACCCACGATCGCGACCGGGCCCAGGAGGTCATCGACGTCGACGATGAGATCGATGACACCGATGTCGAGGTCGAGCGGAGGGCGGTCGAACTCCTGACCACCGTCGCGGCTCAGGCGTTGCCCCTCGAGGCGATGCAACTCCGCCGGATCCTGACCTGCGTCAAGGTCAACAACGAGTACGAGCGCATCGCTGACGCCGCGGTGACGATCGCCGAGCGGGTGCTCAACATCAGCGGCTCGCCCGTCCAGCTCCCGGCGACCACGCGCGTGATGACCAACTCGGTGATCGGCATCGTCCGCGATATGGCCAAGGCGTTCGATGAAAGCGACGCGACCCTCGCGCGGCTCGTCTTGAAACAACAGGACACCATCGGGCTGTTCAAGGCTGAGATTCTGCGTCAGGCCGAAGCCTCGGTAGCGGCCGGGGACATGGGCGTTGACCTCGCGTTCGACCTGCACGAGGTCACGAGCCAGTGCATCCTGATCGCAGATCACGCGACCAACGTCGCGGAGCAGGTGATCTGGGAGGCGACCGGCTTCATCGTGCGTCACGCCGACGGGAAGTGGGTAGAGAAGAAGATCGAAGAGCGGGGCGCCGGGTGAGCAACCGCCGCGTGGTTCTCGACGTGCTCGTGTTGATCGGCATGCTCGCAGGAATAGTGTCTGTCCACATCGTCAACGGGATCCAAACCAGACATAACCCCGCTTGGATCGGAACCTGGATACCCATCTTTCCGGTCGTCGGCGCGACGTTCGTCGCCACCGCTCTCGCCGCGATCAACCTCCGGTCGAAGTTCCGCGTTGCGGTGTTCATCGTGCTTCTATCGATGTCGCTCTACATCCTGACCGCCGCATGGGTGGGCAACCTGACGTCCCTCTAAAGCCCCGAAGTGAACTCGTAGCGGGTGACGTGCCGTGTTTGAGAGCGTTGCGATGTCAACGAGCCCGCAGCGCGAGCAAGGGCCCTCCCAAGCAGAGCGTTCTTCTTGGCCTCGCGGCCCTTCGTTGCTCGATGGCGCACGAGAAGCCAAGCGACCAGAGGAATGGAGGCGGAGGAGATCCCTTGCTCGCAGCGCGCGCTCGTTGGTTGTCGCCTGAGGTCAAGCGAACTACGCCCCCGGCTTCTACGGACAGCCCGCGAGGAACACAACCATAAAAGTGTCGATGTCCGTCAGGTCGATCACGCCGAAGGGGAACGCGAAGTCTGCCGCAGGGTCCGACGCGAGGAACGCCCGGATGAACGCGTCGAGATCGGTGAGATCGATAACCCCGAACGGCTCTTCGAGGTCGGCGACGGTGCAAGGGAAATCGAGCAGGTCGTCGAGGATCGCCGCGTCGTCGGCATCGACGTCGTCGTCGCCGTCAAGGTCGGCCGCGATGTTGAACTCGTCATCCGTCGCCACCAATCCGATCTGAGCGTTGAGAGCGGTGAGGTCGGCAGTATTCAGAATCCTGTTGCCTGTGACGTCGCCGAACGGCAGCGGGTCGACCCTCGACGCGGTGAAGCGAAAGGCCAGTTGGTCCTGGCTCCCGAGCGGATCGCGGCTTTGCAGCAAGAAGATCGCGCTGAAGTCGTTGATGGTCTCGATCTCGACCTGACCGATCATGTTCTGTGGAAAGTTGATGTCCGACCCTTCGAACGACTGGAATCGTGGGTCGGATGGTTCGGGTGTGAGGAATCGGAACCGGATGTCGTTCGGGGACTCGGCCACGCCCTGAAAGAACGCGCCTCCGGGGTCGGTGATGCGGAAGGTCGTTCCGTCAACGTCGATGGCGATGGTTTCGGTTGCGCCGCTGGTGATGTCACCTGTCCGAGGGTCGAGCCTCTGAGTCAGGCTCTGCCAGGTGCCGGCAAGGAGCGGGTTGGCCGCGACCGGTGAGTCGAGTTGCAACCCGAACTCCGGTCCGGTGTCGGGCGCCCGAACGTTGTCGAAGATGAAGGGTGTCCCGCCGAGCGTTGGCTCGATCACCCATGAGTCGTCGTCGATGAACGCACCGGCTCCGACACCGCCGTCGAGCGTCACGGTTCCAGAGTCCGAGATGTTCGCGTTGAACCCGCCACCGAAGATGTCGGCGACTCGGAAGCGGTCGGTACCCGGGATCTCGATGACCTGGAACCACTCGGTGCCCGAGAACCCGCCATCGAAGACGTTGTGGTAGATGCCCCGGGGGTCGAACGCATCGATGACCTGGGCCAAGGACCCGGTCGTGACGGTCGCAAAAAGAGCAGCGAAGGCCGTAAGGCCTCGGTTCACACGTCGCATTCGTCGATCCTCCGGGTGCGGTCGGATCGATAACCCGGGTTGGTCGCGAACTGTTCCGTGTTCTCCGAGATCTCCGGTGGCTTCTGCGATTCCCCAACCCCAGACGCCATTGGCCATCCGTTCTTCGGAGTGCCCAGAGATCCCGCGAGTGTTCCAAAATTGCCAATACTGGGCAAAATCCTGAATGCACTACCCAACCACGTTGAGCACGAGCGGGATGATGATCGCGTTGGCCAGGTCGACGAAGAACGCGCCGACCAGAGGTATCACCAAGAACGCCTGAGGCGCCGCCCCGTGTTTTTGCACCACGGCGTTCATGTTGGCCAGTGCCGTGGGGGTCGCGCCGAGACCAAACCCGGCGAACCCGGCGCTGGTCACCGCGGCGTCGTAGTCCTTGCCCGTCAGCGGGAAGACCACGAAGAAGATGTAGGTCAGGATGCCGACCAGTTGAACCGCAAGAACGATCAGAATCGGCCCGAGCATCGCGAAGAGTGTCCAGAGCTTGAGATCCATGAGCGACATCGAGAGGAACACGCCTAGCGCCACGTCGCCGATCAGGCCCATCGCCGGCCGTCCCGCCGGCCAGGGGACTTTGGGAAGCGCAGCCGGGACGATGTTCGTCAGCACGATCCCGCAGATCAGGCAGGGGACGAAAGTCGGAAGCGTCAGTCCGAGCCGCCCGATCACCTGGCTCAACGCGATCCCCATCCCCATCGCGACGTGCAGAGCGAGCAGCGCCCGGACGACTTCGACATAGTCGATCTGTGTCTCGGGCTGTTTCTCGAACGTCTCACTCATGATGGGCGTTTCTTCCACCTTGGGCTTGAGGTTGAAACGCTGGATGAGGATCTTGGCGATGGGTCCACCGCTGAGGCTGGCCGCGATGAGGCCCAGTGTGGCGCACGCGATCCCGAATTCGCCCGCCCCCTCGACGCCGAAGTCCTCTGCGATGCGGGGCGACCAGGCGATAGCCGTGCCGTGGCCACCGATGAACGAAGCGGTTCCACCCAACACGCCGGCCGCGGCTGGTTTACCGGCGATGGTGACCGCAAGCGTCCCGAGCACGTTCTGAAGGAGCATGTACCCGATGGTGAGCCCGAGCACGATCACCAGCCCCTTTCCGCCATTGAGCAGCGTGGAGAGCTTGGCGTTGAGCCCGATCGACGTGAAGAAGTAGAGGATCAGTGCATCGCGGACGGCGAGGTCCATCGTGATCTCGACGCCACCCAAGAAGTAAACGAGCGCGAAGACGCCCGAGACCGCGAGCCCCCCCACCACAGGTTCGGGGATGTTGAACTCTTGAAGTAGTTTGAAGTGCTTCGTCAGGCTCTTGCCCAGCAAGAGCGTGATCATGCCGGCAGTGAACGCGTCGAAGGCGGAGAGTTCCATAGCCACGAGCGTAACGAAGCCGCCGCAGCCATCAACTGAGGCGCGAGCGGTCTAGATGCTCCGCGTGCTGCGAGCACTCGGTTCAGGTGCCGTGGTCTGAGCGAAGCGAAGCCCACGAACGGATGGTGCCAGTCCAACGATGATGTCAGCCCAGCGGGGCAGTAGCGTTCGTGGCTGGAGCTTCGCTCCAATCACGGCACCCAGCACCCGCAACCGACTCACACACTCGCGGTCTGCGTGCAAAGCGTGCTCAACGCGTTCAGCGTGTACTCGATGTCCTGAGGCGTGACGAACGGGCCGAGTGAAATACGAAGCGACCCGCCGCGATCGATCGTTCCCATCGTATTGTGGGCGTGGGGCGCACAGTGAATACCGGCTCGCGACAAGATGTTGAACTCGGTCTCCAACAGGGTGGCCATCTCGTGCGGGTCGAGCGACTGGTGGGAGAACGTAAAGACCCCCACCCTCTGCTCCGGGCGGTCCGGATCGGTCGGTCCGAGGAGCCGGAGTCCTGGGAATGCTTGGGTATTCTTGAGCGAACTGAGGATCCTCGTGCTCAACGCAACCTCGTCGTTCCGCACCACGTCGACGGTGCGCTCGAGAAGCCACGCGAGGCCCTCGCTAAGACCCGCGATGCCGACGGTGTTGTGCGAACCCGGCTCGTACTTGTCGGGCATGGTGCTCGGATGGACGTCTTCCTCCGAGACGGTGCCGGTGCCACCCTCGCGCTGGGTCACGATTTGATCTTCAAGTCCCGGCCGGATGTACAGCGCCGCGGTGCCCAGCGGCCCGAGGAGCGCTTTGTGCCCCGGAATCGCGAGCAGGTCGATCGCGTCGCGCTGCACGTCGATCGGCAGCCTGCCGGCGGTCTGGGCCGCATCGAGTAAGAGCGGCACGCCCATTTCACGGCAGACCTGACCGATCTTGTCTGCCGGCTGCAGGCTCCCGGTGACATTGGAAGCATGGACGATCGCGACGAGGACCGTGTCGCGGGTGATGGCGTCGCGGATGGCGCCTGGATCGACAAGCCCCGTCTGGGCGTCTGCCTTCACGCGGGTGAAGGTCACGCGAGGGCCGAGCGGATCAGCCGCCAGGGCGTTGAGCGGGCGGAGCACAGAGTTGTGGTCCATGTCGGTCGCCACGACATGGACAGGGCGGTCTTCGTTCTTCTCCGCGAGACGACGCCGGCGGTGCGTCACCAGCCCTTTGATGGCGAGATTGAGCGCATCGGACGTGTTGAGCGTGAAGACGACGTGGTCGGGCGACTCGCCGTTGATCAGCGTGTTGAGCCGTTCGCGACAACGCCGGATGATCCTGGCGCCCTCGAGCGATTCGGCATACGAGCCGCGGCCTGGGGATGCCCCTAAGTCGGTCGCGTATTTGGCCATCGCATCGTGGACGCTCCGTGGCTTCGGGAAAGTCGTCGCGGCGTTGTCGAGGTAGAGGCGTCGTGCGGTCATCGTTTGGAAGATAGCGCCCGACGGGGAGCAGGAAAAGCGAGAGAAAGCCCGGCTCCGCCGGGCGTTGGCTCAGGATGTCAGCTTACGCGAAGCTGTTGATCACGCTGCCCTTGGGCATTTGCGAGAGCATCTGGAGCAGTGACAGTTCGTCCGATTCGGATGAGTCACTTTTTCCGAACAGCGAGCTCAGGGCGTCGGACTGAGATCCAACACCGTTGAACTGGAAGCCGCCGCCGAAGTTGGCTCCACCGAAGATCCCACCGCTCGGCGGTGAGAATCCGGACTCGGACATGAAGCTCTGCATCTGGGACTTGAGCTTCTCGGTATCGACGCCGTTGTCCTCGAGGACGCCGCGAACAGCGTCCTTGACCGCGGCCTCGTCTCCCCCGTTCGCTTGGACGTCCGACACCGTCGTCTGGATCTGATCACGGATGTCCGTGAACTGAGACGGATCGATACCGGCCGATTCTGCGAACGACTGGAGCTTTGCTTGCGCTTGAGGCGCAAACTGCTGCTGGAGCGAGGACAAGCCGCCTCCTCCACTGCCCTGGAAACGTTGCTGGAGTGCCGCCAGCATCGGCCCCCCTGAAGCTGAGATAGCACTCATCGAAACATCCTTTCGGCCGGAGTTTGACAACGCGTCAACGGACCATCCGTGGACCACGAGACCGGCCGTTTAGATACGACGCAATCGCGGTGCCACCCGCCCCGATTAGGCTGAGGAGAAAGGACGGGACGGTGCGAGGGCGCCGCGCTACTCATGATTCCGATTGGAGATTGAAGTGAACACATCGGTGGATGTCATCCGCGACATGCATGCGCACCGGATCTGGGCGCGCCAGAAGCTCCTCGCCGCGGCCCGCGGGCTCGATCAGGCCCGGGTGACCGAGGACATGAACATGGGTCGTGGATCGCTGTTGTTCACTATCGCCCACCTCCTCGAAGCCGAGACCGTGTGGATCGAAGCCCTCGAAGGGCAATCCGGGCGGGCCGTCGACGACGCCCGGTACGGTTCACTGGACGCGGTCGAACAGGCTTGGACCGCCACAGACGCACGCTGGACGACCTATCTCGATTCGCTTACCGAGGAGCGGCTCAGTGCAAAGATCGAGCGCTTCAGCGGCGCACTTCAGCGCACCTACGTTCTGCTCGCGAGGGATGCGCTCGTGCATGTCTGCACGCATCAGATGTACACCGCGGCTCAGGCGGCGAACATGATCAAGCGGCTCGGAGGTGCTGCGCCCGCGATGGATTTCGCATGGTGGGCGATGGAACAGCAACGCTGATCCGAGATTAGCTCGCGGCCTTAGTGAAGACGTAGAGGAACTCACGGGCGATCTGCGCACACCTTTCGTCGTAAGTCGCGGCTTCGGCCGGCGTGTTGTCCGAGACCTTTGGGTCAACGAAGGGCAGCGCGAGGTGGAAGTCTTCGCCGAACACGGCGGGGCAGGACTCATCGGCGTCTGAGCAGACCATGACCGCGGCGAACTTGTCCTTCGGGTTCGGCGGGTTGTCGTACGACTTCGACCAGCACGTCAGCGTGTCGGCGGGGTCGTCGCTCATCGAAACGTGGTAGAGCGGGTTGCGGGCTTCGGTGGTCTTGATGATCTCGAACCCGGCGCGACGGAGCGATGCGACGGCGCGAGGGTTGAAGGCCGTGTCCTCGGTGCCGCCCGAGTACGACTCGATATCGATGCCGTGGAGCTTGGCGCTGGCGGCGGCCCAGAGCTGGGACATGTGCGACCGGCGGGAGTTGTGCGTGCACACAAAGATCATGCGGAGATCGTCCGAGGAGAGCGTCTTCTCCTTGACGTAACCGGCGAGGCGTTCGAGCCTGACCTTGCGCTCTTCGGGAATCTGGTCGAACTCGGTAGCGCGTTTCGCGAGGTAGCTCACGAGTTCGGGGCGCAGCGGGTGCGACGTTGCGTCAGAACCGGCGGACGCGAACGGGGCGGTCAAGGCGATCGTTGCAATCACGACGGCGATGGCGAGAGCGGCTTGCATGGCTGGATCTCCGAGGTGCATGGACCCGGAGTTTACCCAGCATCAACAGTGTGTCAGTTGCGGTGGTGGTTCGCGACCCAGGTCTGAACCGACTGACGGTCGGGGACCGGCTCGAGCGCGATCTCAGTGCGGTAAAGCCCCTCGGACTCGTACTCACAGGTCTTTACGACGCCGAACAGCGGCGTGGGACGCTCGTCGATCAGGTGGACGGCGACGAGGATGCGGCGTTCGGGATAGCACATGCGTCGCGAAACGAAGACCAGACTCGATCGAGACAATGCTCTTGCGCGAGCGGTCCAGGTGGGCCCTGGGCGTTCCCGCTCGTCGATCTCTGCCGTGTCGAGTTCCGCATCAAAGGTGGAGGTCTTATCGCGGCCAGACTTTCCGGATGAGGTTCCGAGAACTGGCATGTCCGGTTCGCCGCGAGCGATCAGCTCCTCGCGGACCGCGTCGACACCCGCCGGCGGGGGCGGGATCAAGATGGCATGAGCCTTGGAGGCCAAGTCATCAAACTCCTCGCCTTGTGTGTCGGTCTGTGACCAGTCCGGCTCAAGCGACGCATCGGCCGCTTTGAGTTCCAGGGCATGATCAAGGTCGTTCCACGCGGTCAAGGGCGCCTCCTTTCCGAGCGGGCTCGGTCTGTGGCGACCACAGGGTGTGATTCAGCCCCCTTCAGGGCACGGAAACGCCGTTGGACGAGAGGGAAGCCCCGGTGCGTTCGAGGTGGTAAACCTCGTCTTGTACGCAGGTTCACACGTTAGCACGGTTCTCGGAACAGGGAGGACCGGACGGAACTAGGCGCAACTCGGTTCGACGACCCGGCGAGGCGACGCGGCGATACCGGACCGTGTGGGACGCGTGACCAGTATCGCGAGTGCGGAAGCGCTGATTCGGACCCAGCGCCGCAACCACGCGCCGCCCCGGGTGACCGAACCCGCACCGAGCAACGCCTCAGACTGCGGGAGCCCTTCCATTTCGTTGTAGCTCTTGGGCGGACGGGAGTAGAGGTCCTCGCCACATCCCGGGCAACGGTGCTCCCGTAGCCCGTTCTCTCCTTGAAGCCGTCGACCGGCATAACCACACCGGAGGCACATGCGACGGTCCCGCCACGGGTGCGTGATCTCTGCGCTCTTCATGGGACACGAGCGTACCAACGGAACTCGCCGGCACCAAGCGCTCTTGCCCGAGTGAAAGCGACCGTGTGGCTGTCGTACGATGGTCTCGATGTCTGAGAGAGATCCACGCACGTCCTGGGCCCGTCGGCTGAGACGATTCGCCGAACGGGGCCTGGAGCGGCACCCGGGCGCCTCGATCCTCCTCGAATCGTCTTCTGGACAACGGGTTGACGAGGCATCACGTGTCGCATTTCGCGACAGCTTCACCGACGAGCGTGGGCATCGCCGGGCGATCGACGCTTGGTTGCTGAATCGGCTTCTCGGAATCGGGATCGATGCTGCCTTGCCGGCCGCGACGAAAGGGGGGGCACTTGATGTGGGGATCTGCGCCGGCCTGGTCACCGGGGATCGATCTGCCGTCGATCAATGCTTGTCCGGGTCGGGGTCGCTGGTGCCATTCGATCCCGAGATCGGCATTGAGCGGTGGACCCAGACCGAGCTTGGCGCGTTGCATGCCCTTGGCGTCTGGGCGAGCCATGGCGTCGGGGTCGAACGTGTGCGCGATGCTGGACGCTGGAGCGTGAGCGAGCTTCAACCCGACAATGCGACGAATCATGCCTGGGCATTGCACGTCTTTGTGGAACTCGGGCTCGCGGGCGAGGCGGAGGCCGAGGGTTACGCCGGGACGTTGCTGCACAACGCGACGGTTGCGGGCGGCGGGGTTCCCGATGTGTTCAGTTCTGTGTTGCTGCTTGACGCGGCACGCGTGCTCGAGGAGGGCGGATGGCTCGCGTCTTGATGGTGCTGTTGTTGGCGGCGGTCGTTTGTGGCTGCGCACCGAACGTCAATGTTGAACGCGTCCGGGCCGAGTCGACGCTTCTACAAGACCGCAAGAGTGTGCTCACCGGGCATGGGTTGAGTGAACGGAGCCAAATCTGCCTGAGACTGCTGGACCTTGAGAAGTCGTACACCAACGAGCCTGTCCCGACCGCGAGGGCGATTTTCTGGAGGTCCCGGTCTGACCCCGGCGGGCTTTGGCGGATCGCCGCGTCGGAGATGATGCTCGGAACCGCCGAGTCGTACGCCGGTACTGTTCGCGACGATGCGAGTTTGTTCCTGGCGTCAGCCTACTTCGCGTGGGAGCAACTCCGATACGACCTGTCCGTCCGTGACGTGGCTCTTGATGGACGGACGGAGTTTGCTGCCGACCTTTACAACCGGGCCGTCGCTCGCTTTGTGAGCCTCACCAACGAGGATTGGACCGATCGCGAAGAGCCGGTCATGTACGAGGGCGACGGGGGTACCTATCGGGTCACCGCGATCCAGGGAGAGGGCGCGCTCGAAGACGACACGCTCTGGGATCCGAATTTCTTCGATTGGTTCAAGCCGACCGAAGAGTTCCAAGTCGAGGGTATGCGGAACCATCATCGCTTCGATGGGTTTGGTGCAACGCTGCTCGCGTACGCTGAAAACGACGAGGAGCGGAGCGCTTCGGACCCTTACAAGCCGCCGGAGGGCATCAGCTATCCGGCAACCGCGGTGCTTCGGTTTGATGGCGACGATCCGACCGGCGGCGGTGTGTCCGATGTCCAGCTTGAGCTGTTCAACACAATGACCGCATCGCGAACCGTCCTCGAACGGCACGCTGTGCCGCTCTCGACGGACCACACGATCCCGCTCGCGTACGTCTACGGCCTATCGGAGCTGGGCAAGGTCGGTACACGTGGGCTGACCGAAGTCGAAGACGAGCTCGACAAGCTCGGCGTGTACATGAAACAGCCTTACGACCCGGACCGGATCCCGGTGCTACTCGTGCACGGCCTGCGCTCGAGCCCGATCACCTGGCGCGATGTTCAGAACGACCTTCGTGCGGACCCGGTCATTCAAAAGCGTTGCCAGATCTGGGCGTTCCTCTACCCCACAGGGCTTCCGTTTCCCACAGTGGCTGCACGGCTCCGCGCGTCTCTCAACGAGGTGCTCGAGCACTGGGATCCCGAGGGTGACGATCCCGGGCCGCGCGAGATCATCGTGATCGGTCACAGCATGGGCGGCCTGATCGCGCGCGGTCTGGTTCAAGACATGGGTGATGATCTAATCAGTGCTGTCTATGACCGAACGCTGGACGAGATGGAGCTGAGCGACGAAACGTCCGAGCTGCTCGAGCAGGTCTTCTACTACGACGCGCACCCGGACGTGAAACGCGTCGTTTTCGTTGCCTCACCTCTGAAGGGCGCCGAGCTGGCAACGAACTGGCTGGGCCGGCTCGGGTCGTCTCTTGTCGAGTTGCCTGAGGCGCTGGTTCGTGCGTCGAAGGAGCTCTCGAAATACCGGCCCGAGGAGGGGTGGTGGCATGAGGGTGGAAAGGGATCGATCCCGACGAGTATCCAGACGCTTCGTCCTGACGCTCCTGCCCTCGCGGTGTACAACGCGAAACCGATCGACGTGCCTCACCACACGATCATCGGGATCAAGGACGGTGGACCTCCTGAAGAGGGATCCGACGGTGTGGTCGCGTACTGGAGCGCAAGCGTGCCTTCGGCTCAGTCTGAACTCATCGTCAAATCGGGTCACAACGCCCACAACCACCCACTCGCGATCCAAGAGATGCGACGGATCATCCGCCTTCATATCGACGAGGTCGATGCTCGGCGGGCCGTCGCTCCCTGAGGCTTGAGCCGATTCAGCCGCCGACGGCGCGCGGGCGTTACCCCCACCAGCGTTCGCCCCACATTGCGATGTTGAGGACGGGCCACGCGACGGTGAACAACCCTTTCGGGTCGGTTCGTAACTGCTCCCGAGCATCAGGCGTAAACCACGCGCGGGCAAACGATCCATCGAGAGCGTGCGTCGCCCCGTCGAGCCAGGACTCGAACGGGAGAGGGAAGCTGGCCTTTGGTCTTGACACTACTGACGCGGGAAGGCAGTTCGCGAATGCGCTTCTGAGCGCGAGCTTTGTGCCCGGCGCCGCGGGGTCGGGACGGAAGCGAGTGTTGAGAGGAAGGGTCTCTGCGTGCCTTGCGACCACACGGTCGGCGTAGGGCGTGCGACCTTCAACCGACTCGAGCATCGTGGCTTGATCGAGTCGGCGCAGCAGATTCGGGAGGTTCACTCGCCGTTGCATTCCGACAATGCTGCAGAGTCGGCGGTCGCTGTCTGACAGCGTCGGAAAGTCACGGTCCGTCTGCTCGATCGAGTCGGCATGCAGGCCGGCGATCCAGGGGCCGACCTCTTCTTCGACGTTCGTGTCGGCGAGCAGCGCCCCGAGCTGCGTTGGATGAGCCCACCGGATCGTGGTCAAGAAATGCAAGGCGTCCGACGACTGATCATCGTTTGATGCGACGTGTTCGTGGGCGAGCATGAGTGGAAGCGTGTAGCCGGCAAACAGCTCGTCAGCGCCTTCGCCCGAGAGCGTGACGACCTTTCCATCCGCCCGGAGCGTCCGAGCGACTTCATTTATCGCGACCTCGTTCGGCGTGCAGAGCGGGAGTCCGGCACGCTGGATGAGCTGGGGCCACCGCTCGAGGAACAACTCTCTCGACACGGGGGCTTCGGTGTGGCGAGCGCCGATGTGATCGGACACCTCGCGGGCGTATCGGAAGTCCTCGCTCGTCGGACCGATGCTGTCTCCTGATCGAGCGCCGGCGCAGTACGTGTCGAGTCGGGGAAGCACTTCGAGTGCGAGCGATGAAAGGACCGAACTGTCAAGTCCGCCCGAAAGAAGGCAGCACGTTGGAACGTCGGCGCGGAGCTGAAGGTGAGCCGATGCTCGTATCACGTCGCCGGTTGTCCCCTCAGGAGACGGACACGAGTTCCACTCGGGCGGGTGGACCTCAGCGCTGAGCGTGCCGGTTGTCGTTTCGATCGAAAGCCACTCACCGGGTTCCAGCGTCCCGACGCCTTCGAAGAGCGTCCTTCTGCCCACCGCGATCTGAATCGTTGACAGATACGCCGCGATCGCGATCGGGTCTGGACGGGGAGCAACGCTCGGATGCTGGAACAGCGCCGGGGGTTCCGAGGCAAAGGCGAACTCGCGCTCAGAGATCGGTGCGAAGTAGAGAGGCTTTACCCCGAGTTCATCCCGCCCGAGCAAGAGGCGATGGTCTTGCGTGTCCCAAAGGGCCAGCGCGTACATGCCTCGGAGCTTGGCCCGAGCCTGCAAACCCCAGCGAGCGAGAGAGAGCAGCACCGTTTCGGTGTCACACTGGGTATGAAACCGGATCCCTTCGGCCTCGAGTTCGGCCCTGATTTCACGCTCGTTGTAGAGCTCGCCGTTGTAGACGAGCACGAATCGCCCGTCGGGTGTTGTGAACGGCTGGCGTCCGGCCGGAGTCGGATCGATGACCGCCAGCCGCCGGTGCGCGAGCGCCACGCGATCGTCGCACCAAACCCCCTGGTCATCGGGCCCCCGGTGCGCCAGGACCTCGGCCATCCGTTCGGCGTTACGAGGGTCGGGAGGTGACGACAGACTGATCACGCCGGCGATACCGCACATGCAGTCGCTATCGGCCCGATGGTCTTGTGAAGATCAGGCGTCGGGCTGGGCGTCAGCGTCGAGCGGGAACGGACGTTTCGAGGCCAGATCTCGCAAGTCGGCGACGACATCGGTTTCGTCAACGATCTCGGTGCCGAGCAACGACTCAATGACATCCTCTAGAGCCACAACACCGACGAAGGTGCCGTGCTCGTTCACGACACCGAAGAGGTGGTGCCCGACCCTCCCGAACTCGTCGGCGATCCTGAGCGCGTCGGCGGTATCCGGGACGAATCGGAGTTCGCGTTTGAGATCGGAAAGCGGCGCGTCGCCCTTGCCTTCCAGGGCGGCCTCGTAGATCTCGTGCTTGAGAACGACCCCGGTCAGATCGTCCGGATTCGTGCCGTGAATCGGGATTCGGGAGAAACCCAGACGCGGATGTTCGGCGAGCACCTCGGCCACGGTGCGCGCCGCTGGGAGCGTGAACGTCACGGTGCGCGGCGTGAGAATGTCCGCGATCCTGAGCTGTTCGAGCCGCAAGGCGTTGGTGACAAACCCGGACTCGTTGTCACGCAGTGCACCGCCCTCTCGGGCCAACTCTGCGATGATCGCAACGTGCTCTCTTGAGTGGGCTGGGTCTCGCTCGCTTGGCTGCAGGAGCCCGGAGATCGCGTTGAGCGCCACGACGACGGGCCACGTGAGCCAGATCATGCCAACGATGAGGTAGACCGTCGGTGCCGCGAGGGGACGCGCGTACGACGCTCCCATGGTCTTCGGGATGATCTCCGACAGCACGAGGATGAGCAGCGTGAGCACGGCCGACGTGGCGCCGATCCAAGTCTCCCCGAACACGACGATCGCCTGGGCCCCCACCCCTGCAGCGCCGATAGTGTGGGAAATCGTGTTCAGAGTCAATATCGCGGCGAGTGGCCGGTCGATTTGGGCTTTGAGCTCCTGAAGCGTCTCACCCGCCTTGCTTCCTCGTCGGCGCATCGCTTCCGCTTCGGCGGGGCCCAGCGAAAGCAAGGCCGCCTCGCAGAGCGAGCAGACGAACGACACGCCCACGGCGAGGGCGAGATAGGCGAGGAGCAGGGTCACGTGGCGATGCTATTTCGCTTCGCTCGCCGAGGCGCCACCCGTCAGGAGAGATGATTTCGATCTCGGTCAGACCCACACGTTGACGATAAGGGCCGGCTCTTTGAGCTTCCCGGTCCACTCACCGATCGAGGTGGTCACCATTTTGACTTCGTACTCCGGGTGCTCGTCGAGCCAGTCGTTGATCTGGTTGTCGAGAAACTCGAGTGAGTCCCCGGTGAGCTTGCAGTGGAAGCTTCGGACGTGGCACGCGCCGCGGTTGGTGCCGGTTGGCGTGGGCGTTCGTTTCCAGTGCTCTTCGCCGTGCCCCTGGGTCAGTTTCTGCTCGAACGCACGGATCTTGCGGCCGGGCTGGGGGGAAACGTCGTCCGGACCGGCCGACAGGGGGACACCTTCTTCTTCGACAGGCTCGGGATCGGCGAGCGGGCCGAGCGGAGGGACGTGGGAGATCTTCGACGGGCCGTAGTTGGGTTTGGTCACCGGGAGAGGATCGTCGCTCCGCGACACGTTGAGCGGAGGCTCTTCGATCGGACCGATGTTGGCCAATTCCGGATCGTCGTCTAGGGGGTTGTGGCCCGACGGACCAAAGCGAGACGGGTTCATGCGTCGGCCTCCTTCATTGACACCTCCCGGAACACACCGGACCAGTCCGGTTCCCGCCAGAACGGCGGAGCGAGAGCGGCGTCAGGATGACCGCCAGCGAGAGACACCGGCGATCACGAAAGCGATACCACCAGCTTTATAAGGATACCAAAGCCACGCTCTAACCGCCAACGTTCTCCGGTATTCGGGTCGGGTGTACCAGTGCGTGCCCGTCTGGGGTGATCTCAAACTCGTATCGGACGATCGTGCCTTCGTGCCACCTGATGGTCGCGGCCGGGCTGTCGTTGACGACTTGTCCGCGTGCGAGGCGGCGGACTGTGCCCCCATCGCCGGTGATACGACCCTCGAACGTGAGGTACCGCCGCCGATGCTCGGCGATGGGCACGGCGATGAACGGAACGTATGGCGGGGCGTCGACCCGAACGACGACGCGGTACGTGCACAGTGTGTGCTCCGCGGACGGCGCCGAGGGAATGGCCGCGGCCCGTTCGATCATCCAGTCGACATGCGAAGCGCCGCCCGGGAGCGTGTGGACCAGGAGGACCGCCCGGCGCGGCGTGGGGTTGATTCGAGGCGTCGGCATCGTGTGTCCGATAGCATCGCATGTTCGTCAACGGGCGTGATTTCTGTGCGCCGGGGCGAGATCGAAAGGACGCGTCGATGACGGATATCTGGCGACTGACCGGGATCGCGGCCCTGAGCGTTGCCCTCCTCGCAGGGTGCGCCGGGGATGGGGAGCCGAGGTCGTCGGGGCGGCTCCAAGTCGACTCGGGCCGCGCGTACAACGAGGGCGATTTCCCGCTCGCGCTCGAGGGATACCTCAAGGTGCTCGAACGCCGCCCCGGGAGCGCTCAGGCGCATTTCGACGTCGGACGGACCCAGCTCGAACTCGGAGAATCGGTCTCGGCTCGGGAACATCTCACGGTGGCGCTCGACCTTGATCCCGAGAACAGCGTCTACCTCGACGCTTTAGCGGATGCGATGCTCGCGACCGGAGAACTCGATGAGCTCTTTGGTCTGCTCGAACGCCGTGCCGAGGAGGGTGATGGCTACTCCGGGTATCTGCGTGTGGGCAGGGTGGCCGAGCGTCTGGGGCTCGTCGACGAGGCCGAGCAGGCGTATCGAAAGGCGGTCGCTCTCCAGCCCCGGGAGAGCGCCAAGGGTCAGGCCGCGCTCGCCAATCTCTACGCCCGGGCCGGCGACAGCGCCCAGGAACTGATGCGGCTGCGGGTTCTCTTGTACCTCACGCCACAGGATGAAGAGATCCGCAATCGCATCTCGGATCTCGGCGAGGTTCCCGGACCCAGCCTGGCGTTGCGTCCCGACCAAGTGGACTGACCAGCGGTTGACTGGGCCAGAAGTGCTTCTACCATTTATCCGGATGAACGGATAGAGTCGATACTGGCTCTGTTTGGCTGGGTGAATGCATGGCTTCCGCGTCGACTGCCAACTCGGTGATGCAGCGTTTGAGCGCGTTGACGGACGGGGTGCGCCTCCGTCTGCTTCGTCTTCTCGAGCGTGAAGAGCTTGCCGTGGGTGAGGTGGCTCGCGTGCTTCAAGCGCCACAGTCGACGGTGAGTCGTCATCTCAAGGTGCTCTCCGATGGCAATTGGGTTGTGAAGCGCTCGGCGGGTACGGCGACGCTGTACCGGTTGCTGCTCGACGAGCTTCGGAGCGAGGAACGGGTGCTCTGGCTTGCGGTGCGTGACCAGATGGCGCCTTCGCCGGAACTCGACGAGGACGATCGACGGCTTCGCGACGTGCTCGCGGCTCGGATGACCGACAGCATGTCGTTCTTCGGTCGCGTTGCTGGCGAGTGGGACGCGTACCGGCACGAGCTCTTCGGGGGCCGGTTTACCGAACTGGCGTTGCTCAATTTGATCGATGCTCGATGGACCGTTGCCGACCTCGGGTGTGGCACAGGGAACGTGGCGGAGTTGCTCGCGCCGGTGGTGTCGACCGTCATCGCGGTCGACCAGAGTCAACCGATGCTCGACGCGGCGGGGCGTCGGCTTGAAGGATCACGTCACGCTAGCCGCGTTGATTTGCGGGAAGGCTCGCTCGAGACGCTTCCGATCGCGGATGGCGAAGTCGACGCGGTGTGCTGCTCGCTGGTGCTCCACCACGTCGATGACCCGGCGGCGGCTGTCGCAGAGATGGCTCGCGTGCTCCGCTCCGATCGCGGTGGCGGCGTGGCGCTCGTGATCGACATGGTTGAGCATGCCCGCGCGGAGTACAAGCACACGATGGGCCATCGCCATCTCGGCTTTGGCCCGGACCGCGTGCGCGAGCTGATGGCCGAAGCTGGATTTGACTCCCCCCGATTGGTGTATCTCCCGGGCGACCCGAATGCGCGTGGTCCCGGGTTGTTTGCCGCGTCTGCCCGTCTACGGGCGTCGAACGTGGCATCGGAACGATGAGACGACTCACCCCTTGAGCTGATTGGAGCCCAGGCATGACGACGATGGACACGATGATGAAGCCGGACATCTACGAGGGCGGCGCGAAACCGCTCGACTACAAGGTTCGCGACCTGTCGCTGGCTCCGGAGGGCCGGAACGAGATCCGCCTTGCCGAGCATGAAATGCCCGGGCTCATGGCACTGCGTGAGCGGTACGCCGATTCGCAGCCGCTGAAGGGCGCCCGGATCGCCGGTTCGCTGCACATGACTGTTCAGACCGCGGTCCTCATCGAGACGCTTGCCGACCTCGGCGCCGATATCCGCTGGGTGAGTTGCAACATCTTCAGCACGCAAGACTCCGCCGCCGCGGCGATCGTCGTCGGCCGGACCGGCACCCCGGAAAGCCCGGCGGGCGTCCCGGTCTTCGCCTGGAAGGGCGAGACCTTGGACGAGTACTGGTGGTGCACCCGCCAGATGCTCAACTGGCCCGGCGGCGAAGGTCCGAACCTGATCCTCGACGACGGCGGCGACGCGACCATGATGGTGCTGAAGGGCGCCGAATTCGAAACGTCGGGCACCATCCCCGAGTTCGACGGCAGCACGATGCCCGAAGAGTTCGGCGCGTTCCTCGGCCAGCTCCGCGAGCAGGTCAAGGAAGACACCCCGGCCACCTTCTGGACCGAAATGGCCAAGGCGATCAAGGGCGTCTCGGAAGAGACCACCACCGGTGTGCATCGCCTCTACCAGTTCGCTGAGCAAGGCAAGCTTCCCTTCCCGGCCATTAACGTCAACGACAGCGTGACCAAGAGCAAGTTCGACAACGTGTACGGCTGCCGCCACTCGCTGATCGACGGGCTAAACCGGGCCTCGGACGTGATGCTCAGCGGCAAGGTCGCGGTGGTCTGCGGCTACGGCGATGTCGGCAAGGGCTCGGTGCAGTCGCTGATCGGCCAGGGCTGCCGCGTGGTGGTCACCGAGATCGACCCGATCTGCGCCCTGCAGGCTGCGATGGAGGGCCTGGAAGTCAAGACCCTCGAGGACGTCATCGAGACGGCCGATATCTTCATCACGACGACCGGCAACAAGGACATCATCACGCTTGAGCACATGAAGCGGATGAAGGACAAGGCGATCGTCGGCAACATTGGCCACTTCGACAACGAGATCCAGATGGAGCGTCTGATGAAGGACGCGGACGTCGAGCGGATCACGATCAAGCCGCAGTTCGACGAGTTCGTGTTCAAGAGCCTCGACAAGTCGATCCTCGTGCTCGCCGAGGGCCGCCTGCTGAACCTCGGCTGCGCCACCGGTCACCCGAGCTTCGTGATGTCGGCGAGCTTTACGAACCAAGTGATCGCCCAGATCGAGCTGCACACGAACCAGGACGCCTACGAGAACAAGGTGTACATGCTGCCCAAGCACCTCGACGAAGAGGTCGCGCGTCTGCACCTCGACAAGCTTGGGGTGAAGCTCACCAAGCTGAGCGATGAGCAGGCGGATTACCTTGGAATTCCGGTGAACGGGCCCTACAAGCCCGAGCACTACCGGTACTAAACCTGAGGGCAACAGGCCAGATCTGCAGGAGCCGGGGAGACCCGGCTCCTTTTTTTGTTTCGACTTTTGGTTCATTGCTGGGGAGGTCGTCCGCCGCCTCAGATCCGCTTGGCGGGGTGGATGCCAGCCCATTCGCTGACCGCGCTGAGCGAACAAACGCGTGTGCGGGGTTCTCAGATCTTCACGAAACGGTCATGGGAGTGTCGCCGGACATGGGCTCCGGAGTCCTCCGAGTCGGCGGATCTCAGAGACTGGCCCCGATCGTTCGGGGCAGACCGGGCGTCGAGCCGATAGGGTTCTCGGACACGAGGAGCACACCCCATGCCGACGTTCGACCACGACATCGCGTACTTCAGTCTTGAGATCGGGTTCGACGCCCACATCCCCACGTACTCCGGCGGACTCGGCATTCTCGCCGGCGACACGCTTCGAGCGGCCGCCGACCTCGAGTTGCCGTACGTAGGGGTCACGCTGCTCTACCGCGGCGGGTACTTCAAGCAGCGCCTGGGGACCGAAGGCGAGCAGGTTGAAGAGGCGACCGCCTGGGCCCCTGAGGAAGTGCTACGCCCCATGACACCGAGGGTTGTCGTGCCGGTTGATGGGCGCGACGTGGTCGTCCGGGCGTGGCGTCTCGACGTCTTCGGCGTTGGCGGATATCTCGTCCCGGTCTACTACCTCGACACCGACCTCCCAGAGAACGACCCGGCGGCTCGTGAGTTGACCGCCAGGCTGTACGCCGGCGACACCGATCACCGGATTCGCCAGGAGGCGATCCTCGGAATCGGCGGGCGTCGCATGCTCCGCGCGATCGGGCACGACCTGGGCACGTTCCACATGAACGAGGGGCATGCGTGCTTCGTGTGTGTGGAACTGCTGAGCGAGCATCTCTCTCGGGCGGCCGAGCGTCGCGACGGTCAGGGCGGGCACCACCTTGGCGTGCATGACACGCCGGCTCCCCACTCTTTGACCGATGATTCGATCGCCTCGGTCCGCAGCCGGTGTGTCTTCACAACTCACACACCTGTTGCAGCGGGTCACGATCGCTTTCAGATCGAGCGGGTCAAGGCGATCATCGGGCACCACCCGGTGTTCGATCGGCCGGACCTCTATGGCGAGGGCAGCACGCTGAACACGACGAAGCTCGCGATGAACTTCTCGAGTTTCTCGAACGCGGTCGCTCGGAAGCACGGCGAAGTGAGCCGTGCGATGTTCCCGGGGTATCCGATCCATGCAATCACAAACGGGGTCCACGCGGCGAGCTGGGTGAGCGACCCGGTTCGTGCTCTCTTCGATGGGCATGTCCCCGAGTGGAAGCGCGTGAACACGGACCTGCGCATGTGCTCGGCGCTCCCGACTGATTCGCTGGTCGACGCGCACAAGCGAGCGAAAAATGATTTGCTTGAGTTGGTTGAAGCCCAGAGCGGCGTTCGCCTTGATCGCGAAGCGCTCACGATGGTGTTCAGCCGCCGGATGACCGACTACAAGCGGCCTTCGCTGCTCCTGCGTGATGTCGAGCGTTTGCGGAATATCTCGAAGAACGTCGGTAAGGTCCAGGTGATCTACGCCGGTAAGAGCCACCCGAACGATGGACGCGGCAAAGAGATCATCCGTGAGATCCATGAGAAGGCCCGCGACCTCGGCCAGGACTGCCCGGTCGTCTTCCTGAGCGACTATGACATCGAGGTCAGCAAGAAGCTCGTGTCTGGCGCTGATGTCTGGCTCAACAACCCTCGCCCACCGCTCGAAGCGAGCGGCACGAGCGGCATGAAGGCCGCCCTCAACGGTGTGCCCAGCCTGAGCACGCTTGACGGCTGGTGGCTCGAAGGTTGGGTCGAAGGCCGGACGGGTTGGGCCATCGGGGAGACGAACGACGACGCGACGTTCGCGGACAACATACCGGGAATGGACGAAGCCCACGCCGATAGCTTGTACTCGAAGCTCGAACACGCGATCCTGCCGGCGTGGCAGGCGGGCGATGAAGCTTGGGCGGAGATCATGCGTGCGTGTATCGCGCTGAACGGTTCGTACTTCACGACCGAACGCATGGTGAGCGAGTACGCGCTCCGGGCCTATGTCCGCTGACGACGCGGACTCGATCATCCGGGCGTGGAAGACTGTTCTGGATGACGAGACGCTTACGAACGTCGGTGCCGATCTCACGGTCGCGGGGATCAGCACGCTCAGGCGGCGCTTTCCCCCGAAGGTTGTCGCGGTCGCCCTAGACTGGGCGAGGGCACGCACAAAGGTCGCGTTGAAGTGGCCTGGTCGACGCGTGATAGGCGATGTTCCGGGCATCGAGATGGCCTCCTCGGAACGGATCGCATCGCACAAAGCAAAGCGATTCGAGCGGTCCGGTGGCAGCGTCTTGGACCTGTGCTGCGGAATCGGCGGCGATCTCATGTCGCTCGCTCGCGTCTGTGATGTTGAGGGCGTTGACACGCACGCGGTCCGCGCGTGGATGGCGGAAGCGAACAGCGGGCGTCGCGTGCTCGTCACCGACGCGACGTCGATCGATCTTGCTGGCCGACTGATTCACCTCGACCCGGCCCGCCGGAACGAAGGCGGACGGAGGACGGTGCGGTACGACGAACTGGTGCCGGGTCCTGAGTTCGTTGAAGCCGTCGCGGCGCGTGCGAGAGGCGCCTGTGTCAAGCTGATGCCCGGGATCGATAGCGAGCTGCTCCCTGACGGTGAAGTCGAATACGTCAGCGAACGAGGTGGCCTCACGCAGGCGTTGCTTTGGACTGGCGCCCTTTGTAAAGAGCCCGGAGTACGCGCAACCGCCATCGGGGATCGGAGGACGCTCACGATCACCGGTGACCCATCGGTTCAGCCGCCGGAACGCGAGATCGACGCGTTCGTGTTCGTTTGCGACCCAGCCGTTGAGCGAGCCGGATTGCTCGGAGCGCTTTGCGGCCAACTCGACGTTGCGATGCCCCATCCGGCGTGTGGGATGCTCACGGCTTCGACGCTTGTTTCAAGTGATTGGCTGACGTCCTTCAGGACGCTCGAGTGCCTGCCTTGGAATCGCAGACGCGTCCGCTCTGCGATCCGGGCTCTGAGCGGAGGCATCGTCGAGGTGAAGACGCGCGGGCGGGTCGTTGACGCGGATGCCGAATCAGCTGCATTGCGAGGATCGGGGGATCGGCCTCTTACGGTGTTCGTCGTTCGAATGGGTTCCAGTGGCGTCCAGGCGGTCATTTGTGAGCGTTTGGGGCACGCTTCATCCGTTCATCCGGATAGACGGTAGAATGCCTTCATGATCGGCAGGGAAGCCCATGCACATTGATGACATCTTCGCCCAGCGCGAGACCACGGTCTCGTTCGAGTTCTTTCCGCCGAAGTCTTCCGAGGCGGCCGAGTCGCTTTACGGGCACATGGCGGAACTCGAAGAGCTGCGACCGAGTTTCGTCTCGGTGACGTACGGCGCCGGCGGGTCTACGCGTGAGGTCACCAATCGGCTCGTCGTACGGCTGAAAACCGAAACACAGCTCGACCCCGTCCCCCATCTGACGAGCGTGTGCCATTCCGAGAGCGAGATCCGGACGATCTTGGAGACCTACGCGAAGAGCGGTATCGGCAACATCCTCGCGCTACGGGGCGATCCCCCGAGAGACCTCGAGGATTACGACCGCTCGACCGATGCGTTCAGATATGCCAGCGAGTTGGTTGCGTATATCCGGCGGTTCAACGATGAGCGGGGCCACTCGGACCGGCGTGGCTTCGGCATCGGTGTTGCCGGCTTTCCCGAGGGCCACCCGGCGTGTCCAAACCGGCTCTTGGAGATGGACTACCTCAAGGCGAAGGTCGACGCGGGCGCCGACTACATCGTGACCCAGCTCTTCTTCGAGAATCGCGACTTCTACGACTTCCGCGAGCGTTGCGAGTTGGCGGGCATCAAGATCCCTATCGTTGCCGGGATCATGCCCATCACGAGCGAAGGCGGGATGAAGCGGATGGCCGAACTCGCGGCCGGCGCCCGCTACCCGGCGCCGCTTCTGCGTGCGATTCGACGCACCGGCGGCGACAAGGACGCGGTCCGGCGTGTCGGTGTGCACTGGGCGACGCAGCAGTGCTTCGACTTGCTCGAGCACAAGGTGAAGGGCATCCACCTCTACACGCTCAACAAGAGCACGGCGACACGCGAGATCTACAAATCGCTTGGGGTGAAAGATTCGCTCGCACTCGCGTGATTCCTTCATCGTTTTTGCTTCTGTGTATTGACGCAGCGTCCTTCGATGACGAAGATACGTTCATCATGTCTAACCGTGCAGCGATCATCTCGTTCCGCTCCGGGTCACGGGCCTCGGCCCGACTTCCGATGGCCGTCCGGCGACTATCCGGCACGGCCCCGCGATATTGATTCGCTCCCAGATCCGTAAATCCCCGGTGATTCAAGCCCCTGCCGCGGCGCCCCCGTGCTATCGACGCGGCCGGCGCGTGTCACGGGGTAGACCCTGTAGCCCAACTGGTAGAGGCGGCGGCCTTAAAAGCCGCTCGGTGCGGGTTCAAATCCCGCCAGGGTCATCTTATGTCTTTGTGATGTTGGCCCCGTAGCCCAATTGGAAGAGGCGGCGGTCTCAGACACCGAATGTTGCAGGTTCGAATCCTGCCGGGGTCATTGTGCGCAGGTCCCGTAGCCCAATCGGAAGAGGCAGCGGCATGAGCGGCCGCCCAGTGTGGGTTCGAATCCCTCCGGGACCATTGGGGTTGGTATGCAAGTAGTTGAAGCAACCGGGCTGTAAACCCGGGACCCTCTGGGTGAACACCGCAGGTTCGAATCCTGCCTGACCCATTCGAGTGTGCGAGACGCGCGCGGATACCCTCGGGGCGTATGGGTTCGCTCCGACTTCCTGCCAAGCCGCGTTGGCTCCGCTTCTGCGGCGCGTGTCTTCTCATTGTGGTGATGTCAAACGCCCGGGCTCAATCGCCTCGATCGCTGGGCGAAGCGGCCGAGCCGAATCCTGTTCGTGTGGATGGTTTGCTCCAGTTTCGGTACACCGGGGTCTTCGACGCGGAGGAAGCGGACTCCGGGAACGACGACTACGTCGGCGGGTTCTCGGTGGCCCGCGCGCGCATCGGGGTGAAGGGCGAGGTCGCTGATTCGAGGATCTCGTATCGGATCTCGGGGCAGTTCGGCGCTCGCGAGGGTGACTTTCGTGTGAACGACGGCTACGTGGACCTTGGACTCGCCGAAGGATGGAGCCTCCGCCTCGGGCAGTTCAAGCTCCCATTCACTCGCGAGTTCGACGTCTCTCCGACGAAACTCGTGCTCGTCGATCGGTCGCTCAGCGACGCGTTGTTCCGCGGCGGGCGCACGCAGGGTATCAGCCTCGGCTTCCGAGGTGATCGGATCCGGGTGAGGGGGACGATCGGCGACGGGCGCCTTTCTAGGAACACACAGGCCGGTGATGTCCGGGAAGCCGACTCGACGGCACTGACCGCACGGTTTGACCTGAGGCTCGGCGATGCACCTTGGTCTGAATACACAAACATGTCGTCGTTCCGTGGACGCCCGGTCGGCACGCTTCTCGGTGCGGCGGCCCACTGGCAACGCGACGGGATCGCGACGACGCTCTCGGGGCTCGACGATGGCACCGTCGATCTGCTTGGGTACACAGCCGACGCGAGCATCGAGGGCAGCGGGTGGAGCGTCGCCGGTTCTTTCTTCGGACAAACGTTCGACGACGGAGAGACGTCGCTGACTGACCTGGCCTTCAGCCTTCAGGGTGCGGTATTCGTCACCGACACGGTTGAACTCGCGGCTCGAACATCTGTGATCTTCCCGGATGACGATCGGCTGGACGGCGGGGACGCGTTCAGTCAGACGTCGGTCGGGGTCAACGTGTTCATGATTCCGGAGAGCCACGCCGTGAAGTTCAGTTGCGAAGTCTCGTACTTTCCGGAAGATCAGGCGGCATCGAGTTCGCTTCTGGGAGCGGCGTTGTCGAACGGCGTGCTCGCGGACTCGGATGAGCACCAGTTTGCGGTGATCGCGCAGATGCAGGTCGTTTTCTAGCTATCAGCACTCCACGGTTCGCACCGAGATGCTGACCGCGAGGCCGCCCAGCGAGGTCTCCTTGTACCGCTCGTTCATTTGCTGAGCGGTCTCCCACATCGTCGCGACGACATCATCGAAACTGACCCGGGCGTGCCTCGGGTCGCTGTTCATCGCGATCACCGATGAGCTGATCGCCTTCAGAGCGCCCATCGCGTTGCGGTCGATGCAGGGGATTTGGACGAGGCCCCCGACCGGATCGCAGGTCATGCCCAGGTGGTGCTCCATCGCGATCTCGGCGGCCATGAGGGCGCGTTCGGGCGTTCCGCCCATGAGTTCGGTCAGGCCGGCCGCGGCCATGGCGGAGGACACGCCGATCTCGGCCTGGCACCCCCCCATCGCCGCGGAGATTGTGGCGTTCTGTTTGAACAGGGCCCCGACCTGTCCGGCAACGAGCAGGAATCGCAGCGCCTCGTCTTCTGAGAGTGGGCGTTCGGCGAACGCGTCGCGGTACATGAGGACCGCGGGGATCACGCCGGCGGCGCCGTTGGTCGGCGCGGTCACGATGCGTCCCATCGCGGCGTTTTGCTCGTTGACCGCCAGCGCGAAGCAACTGATCAGGCGGAGCTTGGTTTCGAAGTTGGGTGGGTCGGCGCGGAGGAGTTCGGCCAGAGACTGGCCTCGACGGAAGAGCACTCCGGGGCCGAGTTCGGCGAGGAGGTCGGGTGCGCGGCGGCGCACGTTGAGCCCGCCCGGGAGTACACCCTGCGTTGTGCAGCCTCGCTCGACGCTCTCTCGCATCGCGCCCCAGATTGACCGGGCTTGCTCGCGGACCTGTTCTTCGGTCCACCAGGTCAGTTCGTTCTCGTAGACCACGCGGGAAATCGGGAGACCGGTGTCGTAGCAGTGCTTGAGCAGATCGGCGCCGAAGGAGACCGGGCGAACCGAGGGCGGGCGTTCTCCCAGCGTGTCGTCGAGCTCGTCTGTCGAAGCGACGAATCCGCCGCCGACGCTAAAGTACGTCCGCGTGAGTTCGCGCCCGTCCTCCAGGAGAGCGAAACACCGAATCGCGTTGGCGTGTCCCGGGTGACGCTCGTTGATGAATTTGACGTCATTGGTCGGACTGAACTCGACCGGGACGCCCGCGAAGACCGCTTCGTTGGTTTGATCGAGCGCCACGAGCATCGGGTCGATCTCGTCGATTGGGACTGTTTCGGGCTCGTGCCCGAGCATCGCGAGGGCGATTGCTTTGTCTGTGGCATGCCCCCGCCCTGTGAGCGAAAGTGAACCCATGAGCTTGAACCGCACCCGCGTGGGTCGGGATCCGGCGGATTCCCTCGCGACGTGCCGGCTGAACCTTTGGACGATGCGCCAGGGGCCGAGGGTGTGGGACGACGAGGGGCCGATCCCGATCTTGAACATGTCGAAAACGCTTACAGTCGGCATAATGGAGATGGTAGCTCGGCCGTGCGAAAGCGGGTTTGATCGCTCCGTAGCCCTCCGGCCGCACACTCGCTTGCGGAACCCGCGCCGGAGTCAATCCGGCGGGCTTCCGGTCGAGAAAGCTGACTTCGTGGCGCGATAGGATCAGCGAAGACGTTCTAGTTGGCCGAGACCCCAGCCGCGACGACCGGCACCACTTGAACTCGCGTCTGGTCTCCGTAGTGGTCCGTGACCAGAGTTGCGAGGTCTTCGATGAGGGTTCTCGGGACGGCGTCTTGGGCGATGAGAATCACCTTGAAGGCGTCGGCCGCTTCGATGCCCGGTCGGGAGAGGTGGAGCAATTCGACGCCTGGTTCGAGGGCGACGCGTGCCGTGATGTCGTCCCGGAGATCGCGAGGCAGAGGGAGAAAGAGCGGGCGGTTTACGCCATCCCTCGCTTGCGAGAGTTGATTTGAGATCAGAGGGACGGAGATCGCCAAGCCGGCCGCGGCAAGCAAAACGGTGGCGGCCCTTACCCAGACGGGCGGGGCATCGTCGGCACTGGCGATGTGCAAGCCGAAGAAGCGGAAGGCCGATGCGGCTCCGAGGATGATGGCGACCAGGTTGGTTGCGAAAAGCATGCTGGCGCCAAAGGCGAGTGCGAACTCACCCTTAGCGGTTGCGATCCCCACGGCCCCGAGCGGAGGGACGAGCGCGACCGCAATGGAGACCCCCGCCAGCGTGCCGGCGAGACCTGGACGGGCGAGCGCGTAGGCGCCCGCGAACCCAGAGAGACCGGCGATAGCGAGGTCGAAGAGGTTCGGCGCTGTTCGCGCGATGACCTCTGCGGAGAGATCGTCCCACGGAGAGATAAACCCGACAGCGAGCGCGACGGCAAGTCCTCCCAAGATGCCTCCGCCCATCGCGATAAGAGCCTGTCGGAAAACCATCGCGTTGCCCTGAACGAGCGCCATCCCGGCAGCGACGAGGGGCGTCATGAGGGGGGCGACCAGCATGGCGCCGACGACCACCGCAGCAGACCCCTGGATCAACCCGAAGGACGCGATGGCCGCGCTGAGGGCGAGCATCGCTGCGAAATCGGTCGAGAGTCGTCCGCCTGGCTCGAGCGTTTCGCTGAGCTTCTTCCGGTCCTCTCTGGGGAGGATGGGGAGGTGGGCTCGGATCCGTTGGAACTGCCTCTCGATATAGCTGTCGCCGGCCGCGTCGGCGTTGCGCGTCATTGCGACCGATGGGTGTTCGTGCTCTGGGATGATCTCGAAGAGCTTCTTCACCATCGCGTGGGCGGTGCTGAGTTGCTTTGGATGTTCGAGATCGATGACGAGCAGATCCTCGGGGTTCAGCACGGTCGCGAGGGCGTCTTCGATGGTCGCGTTCGTTTCGGCATCAAGGGTCATCCGGGCCCGCAGCCCGGGCGAGCACTTGGACCGAACGCGCTCGAAGACCCGCCGCGAGCGGGCGAGGGCCGAGGGGTCTGGGACGGCGAGCAGCTCGGTGTCGTCAGAGAGGATGCGGCTCGTAATCGACTGCAGGGCGTGCTCACCTCCGCCACGGAGTTGTGGGATGACGATCCTCGGATAGGTATCGGCGCGTGGGACGTCGCGGAGCATGAGATGGTGCGGGAGTGACCCCATGAGCTTGCGCACGAGCGCCGCACGCTTGCCTTCGTCCCCTGCAGGGTTCGCCCGGAACACGAGCCGGTGGACACCGGCGTGCGTCATTCCCGCCAGGATCGCGCGATCGGCTTTGGGACCTCTGCAGGCGTAGACGATGACGTCGCGATTATCGAGACCCTCGACGACTTCGGTGACGGCGTCGAGAAGATCGTCGTCGGCCGCTCCCCTTACCCGCTTGATCGAGGACGAGCGGTCTTCGAGCACCACGAGGATCGCGAGCCGCTCGTTCGCGGTCGCGGCGACACGCGCCGCCCAACGGATGAGCCCGGTGTCTTCGAGATCGATCGCCGCGAGGGCAAGGTCCATACGGGCAGGATATCGAGCGGACGAATCGAGCCCCGGGCCTGTCGTCCCGGGGCGCGGAGTTGGATTAGGCTCGGCGTCGGCGAGCGGCCGCGAGGCCGGCGAGCGCGAGAGCGCCGGCGGCCCCCGGCGCGGGGACCGCGACCGAGATGATGCCCTCGATGTTGGTCAGGCCGTCGAACGACTCGAGATCGACCTCGATCGAGACGAACCCGTCGGTGCCCAGCGCGATCTCCCCGGTGTTGACGGCGTTGAAGTCGTCGAGAATCCACTGGCCATCGACTCCCAGATCGACGACATCGCCGACGCGGAGCAGAGCGACGGAGGAGCCGAGATCGGCGCCGTCCGCGGCGTAGAAAAGCGTCTCGACATCGGTGACCCCGTCATCACCGTCGGTAATGAACGCGACCTCGTTGTTGTTGTTGATCGTGACGTTATCGAACACGCCGAGCGCCAGTCCGTCGACGGTGTCGCCTTCGCGGAGCACGATCGAGCCGTTGTAGGCGAGGAAGTTGTCGCTGGTTGTCGCGCCGTCGGTGTCACCGGTGAAGACATAGTTGCCGGCGTTGTTGATGGACACGTCGTTGAAGTTGTCCCAGTTGTCGCCGTCTCCGTTGGCGCTGGCCTCGCGGGCGACGATGGTCCCATTTACGGCCAGGACGGTATCGTTCGCTGTGCTCCCGGTGTTGGCGTCGTTGAACCCGAGGATCGAGTTCAGGTTGTTGGAACTGAACTCGTAGTCGAAGTCGATCCCCCCAAAGTCATCGACTTCGACACCGTCCACGATGTCTCCGGCACGGATGACGGTCGTGATCGCGCCGCTGAATCCGTCCCGCTTGTAAAGCATCCGTCCCACGCTGCTGGTCCCGCCGGCGCCGTCGTTGAACCCGCTGACCCAGTACGCGGTCCCGTCGTCGGTCATGCGGGGTCGTGAGTGGAACGTCGAGTTGATGCTTGGATCGAAGTCGGGGGCGGGCGTGTTCTCGATCAGGATCAACCCGTCCTGGCCCCAGACGGCGTCCGAGCCATCGACGCTGGGGCTGTAGATGAACTGACCGAAGTTGCCGATGCCGATCGTCGTCTCACCGCCGGTGAGCGCATTCGAGAGAACGTTGCCGGAGTTGAAGATCGAAACACCATCGAGCGTGATCGCGCGGGTGCCGTCGGCGAGGGTGGCGAGAGAGCCAACCTCGTTGTTGCCGTTGACCTTCGGGCCGCCGACGCCGGTGACCTCTGATCCGTCGATGAGTTGACCTTCGAGGAGGACCGCGAGCGCACTGACCTGGGCGTTGGCGGTTCCGGCGAGCGCAACGACCGCACTGAGGCAAAAAGTGGCCTTCATGGGGATTCCCTTCATTCTCCGCCTCTGGACACGCGCACCTCACCTGTCCGGGCTTGACCTAGATATACCCGGTTATCGCCTCGCGTTCAAGCCGCCAACCCACAGAATCAAGGGCGTGCGGCCGCGATCAGGCGTCGGAAGAGGTCCGCACCGAGTCCGCTGTCTGCGGTGCGCTCTGGATGCCACTGCACGCCCAGACGGAATGGGCTCATCGGATCACCGATCGCCTCGATCACACCGTCGTGGGCACGGGCGAGGACGCGAAGCGAACCGGGGTCGGATACCGCCTGGTGGTGTTTGGAATGGACCTGGCCTTCTGGGAGCCAGGCTCCGGATTCCGGGATCACAGGATGAACCGCACGATCGTGGTCAGCGTGCGTCTGGCACGACTCTGGCAGGTGCTGATCGAGCCGGCCGCCTGAAACCAGCGCCATCATCTGCATCCCGAGGCACACACCCAAGACCGGCAGCGAGTGCGGCGCTGCTTCCAAGAGTTCGGTCTCGAATGCCTGGCGTTCCGGCCGAACCAGCGTCGCTGCTGGGTGCGTGGGCTCACCGAAGGGCTCGGTTCGAGGATCGTCGCCCCCCGTCAGCACGAGCGCGTCCAGCGTACGGAACGCGTCGCCGGCGTGGACACCTACCGGGGAAATCAACACCGGGAGCCCGCCGGCGTCGGCAACGCACTGGGCGTAGGCGATAGCCGCGGCAGCCCGATCGATCCCGTTGTGGGTGATAATGTCGCACGTGATCCCCACGACGGGGCGAGTAGAAGCCATTGGGTGTTCATCGGCCCGTCGGGGGCCGGCTCCATAGAGTCTGGCATGCCGACCAAGGCGGTCATCGGAGCCCTGATAGCGTGCGTGGTGGCGTGGCTGCTCGCCGTGGTCACGTGGCCTAACGAGTCGCGGAGCGCCTACGCCGCCCCAGAGGCCCTGGACGGGGTTCCGATCGAGGTCGACGTCGCGGCGGTTCGGAAGATCGTCGCCCGGGTCGGGGCGGTCGCCTTGGAGGCTGAGCGGGTTGGTGACCGCTGGACCGTCGATGACGACGCACGGGGTACCTGGGCGGGCGATAGCGCCGCGATTCGCTCGACGATCCGCGATCTAACCGGTGCGGTCTACCGCGAAGCCCCCGAACCCGAAACCCCTGCATTCCGCGTCGAGATGGAGACGGCTGCCGGCAACGTTTTCGATCTCGCTCTTTCTGACCGCGTCGCCGGCGGGTACGTCGGGGGCGTTCTGACCACCCGGGGCGGCTCGGTCGGTGTGCTTGCGCCAGCGGCGCTGATCGAGACGCTTGAGTCGGCTTCCCGGGGTGGGTGGCGGTCGACGGCCCTCTTGCCTCGAATCGAACCAGGTCCTTCGACACTTCGTGTCGTCTCGGGCGAGCAACAGCTCGAGCTCCAGCGGGTCCGCGGACGGTGGCGACTCGCGGGATCGACGGCCCGGGTCAACTCAAACGCGGTCGACGCTCTCGTCGCCAAGCTGCAATCACTCAACGCGTCGGGATGGCTTGAGGAGGTCGAAGGCGAGAGCGTCGCGGATGTAACCCTGGAGACGACACGCCCCGATGGAGAGTCGTGGGTCCAACGGCTTGAGATCGTGGGCCAGGCCGATCTCTCCGGGGAGTTGGTGAGCGTCCGGGCGACCCGCGAGCACGCCGGGGCGACCACGAGCGCCGGGGCCGCCATCCTGGGTACAGGCATCGAGGGCATCCCGACGGTTCCCGGGCCCCTGCTCGAGCGGACGAGCCTCTCGGCCCTTCCCAGCGACGTTCGACGCGTCGAGGTCGGCCAACGCATCGCGGTGCGAGACGGGTCGTCGTGGCGCGACGCTGAAGGCGTGCTGCTCGCCCCGACCGCGGTCTCGCGGCTCACGACACTCCTCGACGTACTGACAACACGCGCCGGAGACATCGTCGATCGCCCGGCGGAGATCGGCTCAAAGACCCTCGTCTTCGTCATCGGCGACGACCGCCCACGCGAGCTCACGCTGTTCGCGGGGCCCGGGCGAATAACGGTGTGGGATGGGGCGACGGCCCGGGCGTACCCGGCAGAGGCCGTGTGGGGTTTGGAGTAGCCGTCAGCGGGCGATATCGCTTCGCAGGTGCTTGCCTGGGAAGTCGATGAGCTTCGCGGCCTCGTACGCCCGGTCACGAGCGGCGCTGAGCGTGTCACCCAGAGCCGTGACGGCGAGCACGCGTCCGCCGGCGGTCACAAGATCGTCGTCCTTGCGCTTCACGCCGGCGAGTTGCACCGATACGCCCTCCTTGGCCTCCGCGGCTTCGACCCCGGTGATGACGTGGCCCGATCTGGGCGACTCGGGGTACCCGTCGGCCGCGAAAACGAGCGAGACGGCTTGCTCATCGCGCCACGCGACATCGACACGGTCGAGCCCGCCGGTTGCGGTCGCGTAGAGCAACTCGAGCGCATCGGACTCGAGGCGAGCGAGCAAAGGCTGGCACTCAGGGTCGCCGAATCGAACGTTGAACTCGAGCACGCGAGGCCCGGCGGGCGTGAGCATAAGGCCGGCGTAAAGCACCCCGGTGAACTCGACACCGTCGCGCCGCATCGCGTCGACGGTGGGCACGAGGATGTCGGCCTGGATCTCGTCGAGCAGTTCGTCGGTGATCGCCGGCGACGGGCAGTAGGCGCCCATGCCGCCTGTGTTGGGGCCGGCGTCGTTGTCGAGCAAACGCTTGTGGTCTTGGCAGGGCGGGAGCACCATCATCGTGCGCCCATCGAATAGCGCGAGCACCGACGCCTCGCGGCCTTCGAGGCGTTCTTCGATGATGACCGCGTTGCCGGCATCTCCGAAGACCCGTTCCTGCATGATCCGGTCGAGAGCAGCGAGACCTTCCGCCTCGCCAGACGAAACGATGACGCCTTTGCCCTTGGCAAGCCCGGCGGCCTTGATCACCTGCGGCTCGTCGCGCGACTCGAGATAGGCCCGAGCCGCGTCGTAGTTGGTAAAGGAACGCCCCTCTGCGGTCGCGACCGAGGCCTGACGCATCACGTGCTTGGCGTACGCCTTGTCGGCCTCGAGCTTGGCCGCTTTGGCGTTGGGCCCGAAGACCGGGCGGCGCTCGTCGGAATCGAGCCGCTTGGTGAGGTCGTCCGCCCAGCCCTGCGCGAGCGGGTCTTCGGGCCCGATGACGATGAGACCGATGTCGGCCTTGTCGCAGAACCGCTGGAGCCTGTAGATCTCGCGTTTGGAGACGGGCACGTCGACCGGCTGGGCGAGAGCCGCGATGCCCGGGTTTTGCGTGTCGGTCGCGTAGAGCGTCCCGAGGCGGGGCGATCGGGCGATGGCCTGGGCGAGGGCGTGTTCACGACCCCCACCACCGATGAGAAGAACGTTGATGGGCCCCGAGGGCGTGGACGGGCTGGGCATGGGCGAGGGTATTCACCCAGGACCCCGATGCAGAGTGTCACGAGCCGCTTGCCTTTGCATCGGGTGGTTGCCTAGCATCCTCTCCACTTCGTTGCGGGGTGGAGCAGCCTGGTAGCTCGTCGGGCTCATAACCCGAAGGTCGTAGGTTCGAATCCTACCCCCGCTATTTTCTTTGTGACAGGGACTTGCGAGACATCGCGAGTCCCTTTTTTCTTTGGTCGGAACGACCACTGTTCCGAGCCCGCGGGGGAAGAGACGGGACCTGGAAAACTTCTCGCAGACACTTGCCAGAGCAAACCGAGCCGCCGGCCTGCCGTGGACGCGCCTGGACTACCGGCACGCCTTCGGCAGCCGACTCGCCCAGAACGGTGTGAGCCTGTATCAAACATCGAAGCTGATGGGCAACAGTCTGGAGATCTGCAGGCGGCACTATGCGGCGTTGACGCCGGAGACGATGGGCGCTCGTGTCGAATTCTCACCGGGTTCCATCACCCAAGGCGACGAGCACGCTTCGATTGTGAGCACCCCCGACGATACCTAATGGGAGCGCCGCTCGATAATGCTGACCACAACATAACTGAGTTCACACGCCATGTCGTGGTCTGATGGGAGAGGCCGTTCGATTACACTCGACTGGAGGCGACACGAGTTCGACGAAGAGCCGTGGTCTGATGGGAGAGGCCGTTCGATTACACTCGGTCAGATGCGAGACCTTGCCGAACTGGGCCGTGGTCTGATGGGAGAGGCCGTTCGATTACACTCGACTGGAGGCGACACGAGTTCGACGAAGAGCCGTGGTCTGATGGGAGAGGCCGTTCGATTACACTCGGTCAGAT